>CANOVJ010000065.1 GCA_947570615.1 uncultured Lachnospiraceae bacterium | reverse complement strand
ATTGAAATTATCCTTTATATGTGATATATTTCTCTTTGAAAAATGTGAGGTTAAGATTGTGTTAAGATTTTGTTTTGTAATTCTGATTTCCCTTCCCATCGCACTGTTCTATCTGGGCAGGGCCGCCTATATCGAAAGGCATGACGCGCTTTACACGGAGGCGCAGCGCTATGAGCTTGCCCGACGGGCCGTTTCCATTCTCCAGCGAAACGGGCGGATTCGTACGGACATTTATGGAGCCGAAAACCTTCCGGAGGAAGGAGGCTACGTGATGTATCCCAACCATCAGGGAAAATACGACGCGCTGGGCATCATCTCCGGGCATGAGAAGCCATGCACGGTGATGATCGACGACAAACGCTCCCATAAGCCCATCACCACCCAGTTCATCACGCTCCTTAAGGGGAGCAGGCTGGACAGGACCAATATGAAAAACCAGCTTAAAACCGTTCTCGACATCATCGAGCAGGTGAAAGCCGGAAGACGCTATATTGTCTTTCCGGAGGGCGGCTATTACCGCAACCGGAACGAGGTCAACGAATTCCTCCCCGGCGCCTTCAAGTGCTCCATCAAATCCCGCACCCCCATTGTTCCTGTGGTTTTGATCGACTCCTACCGCCCCTTTGAGCTGAATTCCCTGAAGAAGGTCCGCACGCAGGTGCATTTTCTGCCGCCCATCCCTTATGAGGAATACAAAGATTTAAACTCCCGGGAAATCGCCGAGAAGACCAGGGCGTTGATCGTGGCAAAGATCAAAGAGGTGTGCTGAAGGGCAGTCCTGTCTCACGCCCCGCATTTCTGATACGCCACCACCACAAATCTTCCCTTTTTTCGATGATAACTGCATGTGCTCAGCACAAGCAGTCTGTCTCCATACTCTGTCTCCCCTCCCGTATCGTACAGAGCGGCGGCCCGCACCTGCCGCAGGTATTCCTCAAAGGTATCCTGATCCGGCAGACCGGTATACTGATAGTAGCGCAGGGTATCGGTCTGCGGGGTATCATTCGCCTGACTGTAAAAAGCGGCCAGAACGGTATATTCCCTCTCCTGCGTCAGGGTGTCAAACCGGATGGTCGGATGCTCCAGGGCATATTCCAGGCTGCGATACCTCTCCAGCCTTCCGAACATACTCCCGTCCTTCATATGATGTCCGTAAATAATCCCGTAGCCGGACTCCGGCTCCCATCCCTCCCCCAGAAAAAGGCTTCCACTGCGGGCATCGTCCCCGTCAAAAGCCCGATGCAGATAATAATCCGGGTCAGAGGGCGTGTACATCACCGGCAGATCGATTCCCAGATCCTCTATGGACAGCCAGCCCGCCAGATCATGATTTTCCTGCCAGAGTCCATCATAAATCAGAAGATTTCCGGATGGCGCATAACGGGGAACGAAGTCACCTTCCGTACCTGCGTCCGTTATGCCAGAGGCTCCCCCTTCTTTCTGCACCCGGCGGGCCAGAAGCCGGTTTGCCTCCCGCTCCCTGGCATACAGGACCCCTTCCCGAACCAGCATTACACAGGAAAAGAGAAATATCCCGGCGCATGCCAGAGCGGCCCACCGCCAGAGGCCGCGCCTGTTTTTCCCCACATTCTTCATGGATCAGCTCTCCCCTTTTCCTGAATCCTTTTTCCTGCGAAGCTTTGTAAAGCAGATCACCGCAAGGGCGGCCAGGGAGATCCCGCCAAGCAGCATCCATAAGCCTGCCAGGCTCTCGTCTCCGGTAGACGGCGTCTGCGCGGCAACTCTGGCAGGGAGATCATCCGGCGTCGCAGAAGGGACCGGGGAAGCGGCGGGGGATCGCCCCGAACCATCGGAGGGCTGTCCGGGGGGGATCGAAGCGTCGGGTTCTTCTTCCTCATCTTCCTCCCCGCCGTCTTCCCCGTCGTTATCCTTCTCTTCATCCTCCTCGTCCTCATCCGGAGGTTCTGTTCCGGTCTGGTCTGTCACCACCACGATATTCAGCAGACTGAACAGATTGGTCAGATCCGCCTCTCCCAGATCGTCCTTATTGACGTCGGCCGCAGCGCACCCGTACTGCCCCCCTGTGAGGGCATCGTAATTCTGCTGTACGCGGGCGCGTATAAATCCTGTGTCCGTGACAAAGAATGGCTTTCTGGTCTTTCCTTCATCCTCATCGTGAAGCCCGTAATCCACCTCCGCATTTCTGCCGAAGTGAAGATTCATGCTGCGCACAAGCCCCGTGTCTTCATCCTCCACATCCTGCCAGCCCGTAAGCTCAAAGGCTCCGCCGGGCTGGGCCTGCATAAAGGCTGTGATATCCTGAAGGGTGATATCCACATCGCTGGCCATTGCGTACTGGCGCATGGTCTGCGTCAGCCGCCCCACCCCGGCCATAACGCTGACGCCGTCATCTGCGTCCCCCGCGTCGGCATAGATGGAATAGGTTCCCACGATTATGGGAATCACCGTATTGTTCAGAGCATACCCGGAGGGGGCCTTCGTCTCTTTCAGATAATAGCGCGTGTTGGTACTGCCCGCCCAGACCATCCTGGCCTGTCCCGGCGTGTTATTTCCGCCGGGGGAGAATACCAGCATGCCATTCGCGTCGGTAACGCCGGACGCCGCTTCCCTGGTACAGCCCTCGTCGCTGAACAGCCCAAACCTAGTCCCTGCCAGAGGCGCATCGTCCGGGTCTGTCTTCAGCACCCGCAGCTCCCTCTGCTCATTGGGTATGTAAATCAGCGAGCGGAAGTCCCGGTTAAACTGGTTGATGGAAAGAAGCCGAAAGCTCCCGAAAAGGGACGCAAATGCTTCCTCCACCGTGTGGGTTTTCAGATATTGCCGCAGGGCCGCATAACGAGCGGGCGCCGTATCGCCCACAATTCCCGTATTTTTCAGGGCGTCGGCGGAAATAATGCCATACACCATATGCATATCGCCGCTGGAATCATTGAGCTGATAACGGCTGGCCAGGCCGGGCAGATCATGCAGAGTCCCGTACAGACGTCGGTTTTCCTCATCCCAGTCCAGATGCCAGTCGGCAGTATTGCCCGCGCGGGCCTGCTCAAGAGCGGCCCGCAATGCCGCGCTGCGCCATTCATCCTCCCCGCTTCCGCTGATCGGGACAGAGTAAAAACCGCTCAGATTACTGCCGTGAAGCGCAAGCCAGCTCCCGCTGGCCTTTCGCTGCAGGAGAGGCACCGCTACCACCAGTCCCTGCGCCTTTTCCCTGTCGCAGACCACCTCGCTGCCCGGTTGAACAGTCCCATTGTTCAGTTCCCCGTAATTGATCTTCCCCGGGCCTGTGACATTGGATACGGAGCAGGCATAGGCCCCGGTGGTCCAGCGGTTGGCCACCGAGAGGATGGATGTTTTGGTGTCATAATGCAGCACGATATCAACCGGCTGGGCACGATAGCCGTTGGGCGCTTCGGCCTCTCTCAGAACATAGTACCGGTCTCCCCGGTCGGCGAAGTTAAAATAGCTTCCGTCGGATGTAAGGAACACTGCGGAACCGTTTTCATCCGTCTGAAGGGTTACCAGGCTCTTCGTGTAATCCGGCCTCACATAAAAGGTCTTTCCCCCATCTGCGCTGTCTGTGTAAAGGCACCGGATATTCCCTTCCCTGTCGCTGTCCTCCCGCTCTGCGGGATAGAGCTCAAACTTCACCCCCGCAAGAGGCTGACCGTTCTGATCCACCTTTGCGATCCTCTGATAGAGCAGCGGCTGGAGGTTAAAGCGCAGGGCGATACTGGAGTCATAGTTGCCCCGCTCCAGATAGAACATTTTCAGAGTATGGGAGGTGTTACTTGCAAAGGTATCTCCCGTCCAGGATACATCCGTCTCTCTGCCTGCCGCCGCGTAGGCGTCCCGCAGAGTGGTGGACGTCACCAGATTGGCAGGATCCTCCGGGTCCTTCGGAATCCCCTTTGTGGCAAACGCCCGGCCAATGCAGACCCTGCCGGTGGCAAAATCGATGGTGCCGTAAAGCTCACTGTGAATGCCGCCCAGATCCAGCACCAGCACATCGTCGATGAAGACCCACACATCGTCGTCCCCGGCGAACTGGAAGGTCATATTCTGGCTTTGGGTTCCGGTGTGAATCACACCGTTGGCCGGCTGTCGGAAGTCCACGTTCACGGTCATGCCCAGATGATGATTCATGGCATTGCGGGCGCAGTATACGCTGCTTTTCAGGTTTCCCTGGGAATCCATACCGTTGAAGACCTCCTCCCCATGGTTGAATGGAAAAAAGTTCCCAACGCTCTGATCCCCGTCCGTGCGGGTGGTCGCCGGAGCGTCATACAGGATAAAACGGTTGCCGCCCTGCCCGGTAAACTCCGCAAAGTTCTTCCGCATATCATAGTAATAATAGCCCTCATTATTCAGCTGAAACAGGCCTTTGACGTCCGTGTAGGCTTTCTTACAGAAGCCGTCCGCAGGTTCAAAGAGATATTGGAGGGACTCTGTATCTGTACCGATCTGCTTTCCCCAGGTTCCGATTACGGTATTGCTCAGGTTCTGAATATCATCCGACTCGTACCGTGTTCCATACGCATCATTGTGATCTCCGGTGAGATTATAGTCCTTAATCAGCTTATGATCCCGCGCAGGAGTACCCCCTGTCAGGATCTTGTCCGCCATATCCAGATTCAGCTCCGGATAGCCCTCCGGGGAGAGCTCGTTCTTCACGATCCCTTCCATCCCGGCATATTTTTTGCCATACCGGCAGTTTTCACCGGCCCCCTTGTTCCAGAGCCCGGCGTGAATCATACCGTCCCCGAAGAGCAGAAGGTGATTTTCGTTGATTCCCAGATTCCAGTCGTCCTTTGTGGAATATACGGTGGGATCAGGGCCCACGGTCCCGGTATCCCCCACTTCATGAAGATGGCTGTCGCTCTTGTTCAGAAGATCCCCGTCCGTGTCCGCCGACGGCTCTCTGGTCCTGGCCCAGTAGTCGAACAGATTAACCGTGACGTTTCCCGGGTTAGCGGCGGAAACCGTGTGCCCTACGAGATCAATATTTCGAATGGTAACGCTAAGGCTGAGGATAACGGGTTTGTTCTGAGTATCCTTCTCGGCGTCGGAAGGATTCCCCTCACTGTCCCGGTAATCCTCTGATTTATTGGAGTTTACATAGACGTTATAGGTATAGCCGCCCGCTCTGACAGTGGGAATTTCCGCCTGAAGGGTAAAGGGCTTTCCCTCCTCAAACGCTGATGGGAATGCCTGATCCGGCCAGTGAATTCTGACATGTCCCCATTTGTATCCGTCTCCCGAGTAAAGTTTCGGGTCCGTCGCCGTAGTTTCATATTTCGGTTTATCCTGGTTTTCATCAACCTCAAATCCTGCCTGCGAGAGCACGCCATCCGGATCATTGATTGCAGTCCATGCCCTGATTTCCATGGGAAGCACCGTATCCTTCAGCCATTTGATGATTTCATCCCTGGTCTGATCCTTCAGATTCGCCATGGCGGCTGTCACCACATGGTTTTCCGGCAGCGTCGTCTCATCCCGATCGATAAAGCTCCACTGGTTTAAGTATTTCACCTTATGATTGCTGTCCCGCAACGTTACTTTGAGGCTGAGGATTTCGGGTTTGGTCTGGGTATCCTTATTACACGGATTCCCGTCGCTGCCCTTTTCGATATAGTCCTGCGGCTTGTTGGAGTTTACATAGATATTATAGGTATCGTCTCCCTCCACTACTGTGGGGATTTGCGCCTGGAGGGTAAAGGTCGCTCCGTCTTTGAAGCTGGAAGGGAATTTTTCGTCCACCCACTGGATGCCGACGCGTCCCCATTTATAGACTTCACTGGAAGGGACGGGCTTCTTCCCATTCTCTGTCATTTCATATTTGGGGTCACTCAGAGTCGTATCAAAAACGAATCCTACCTTATCAAATACCTGTGTGGGACTACTGCTACTGTCATAAACCCACCCCTGAAGCTTTTGAGGAAGAACCGTATCCTTCAGCCACTGAATAACCTCCTCCCGGCTTTTGCTCTCCAGATCCGGCAAAGAATCTCTCAGGACATCATCCTCGGACAGTTTGGTTCCATCCCGGCCAATGAAGCTCCACTGGTTAAGAAATTTCATCCGGGGAGTATACATCTCCCCCTCCCCCAGCGCCGCCAGCACCTCCAGGGCCGGGGCGTCTTCGGTGAGGACATACTCCCCGCTCAGGGACGCGGTGAGGGTGTACTCCCCCTCGAAGGCGCTCTCCGGGAAATCGTCGGGGTTCCAGACCAGATCGACGCTCCGCACCCCCGCCGCCGTCTGCGCCTCCACCGACGGGGGAAGCATCTCCATCAGAAGCTCCCAGGTGAGGGGATTCTCCTCGTCCGTTCCGGGCAGGCCCAGCCCCCAGAGCTCTTCCTCCTCATTCCAGACCAGCAGCCCCTCCTCATCGTTCCATTCCCAGCCGGTGACACACAGATCGCACACATAACCGCATTCATGGCCCTCCTCCCCCGAAAGATAACCGCAGGTCTCATCATGCACATGGGTACAGCCATTCCCCTCCTCCGGCTCAGTGTAACCGCAGTCCTCGTCGTGCTCATGGGTACAGGGTGTTCCCTCCTGCGCCGGGGTGTATCCGCAGGTCTCATCATGCTCGTGGGTACACTCCGAGCCCTCCCGGGGGGCACTGTAGCCACAGCTTTCGTCGTGCTCATGGGTGCAGGGTAAGCCAGGCTGCTCCGGGGTCCAGGCGCAGCCCGGCTCATGGATAATCTCCCCCTCACCGTCCGTCTGGGTACAGCCCATGTCGCAGGGAATTTCTTCTTCCGCCTCCCTGTAACCGCAGTCCCCGTCATGCTGGTGAGTACACGCCGATCCCTCCAGAGGGGCGCTGTAGCCGCAGCTTTCGTCGTGCTCATGCGTACAGGGCGAGCCCTCCTGCGGGGCGCTGTAGCCGCAGGTCTCGTCGTGCTCATGGGTGCAGCCGCTGCCCGTATCATCGTCCGGGGCAATATAGCCGCAGAATTCGTCATGCTCATGGGTGCAGACCCCACTTTCCGACGGTACATAACCGCACTCCCGGGTGTGCTCCGGATGGTGTATACAGAGATGGTCCTGCTTTTGCTCCGCCGCACGGGCAAAGGTCAGATCAGCCGACGGGATCAGAAGAGTCAGGATCAGGATCCACGCCAGCAGTCTGAACCGACCGTATTTTCCTGGAAATCGCTGTGAATACTTTCCTTCTGTCCTCATCCTCTGTATCCTCCCTGGCAGGTACCAATCATGACTGTACGATATATTTATTTTGTAGTATAGCATTCTGATTTGTGATGTCAACAGACCGTACTCCCAAAAATTCCATCGAAAAAGCCCCGTAATTGTCGAAATCGAAACAACTACAGGGCCTTTATTCTTTTCCGCCGCGGTCAGCCCGCATAATACACAAAAATCAGAAGGAAAATCCGGTCATTTTTCCATGATCCGTTTCCAGGCATCAGCCATCTGTTTTATCAGAGGAAAATATACTTACAGATAAACAACACAGCCAGTATGTACATGAGCGGTGTGATCTTCTTCGCCTTACCGCATACCGCGTTGATCAGCACGTATGAGATAACGCCCACTGCGATTCCCTCAGAGATGCTGTACAGAAGCGGCATGGCCAGCAGACACAGATATGCCGGAATCGCCTCCGAGAGATCGTCGAAATCGATCTGGGCCACGGCGGTGATCATCAGAAATCCCACAAACAAAAGGGCCGGAGCGGTGGCAAAGCCGGGGATCGCCGTAAAGATGGGCGCAAGGAAAATAGAAAGCAGGAACAGTACGCCGGTCACCACGGAGGCAAGGCCTGTCCTTCCGCCTTCCGCCACGCCTGACGAGCTCTCCACAAAGGTAGTGGTGGTGGAAGTGCCCAGCACAGCGCCCGCGCTGGTGGCAACAGCGTCGGCAAGCAGAGCCTGCTTAATGCGGGGAAGCTTGCCCTCCTTATCCAGCATATTGGCCTTGTTGGCGCATCCGATCAGAGTCCCCAGGGTATCGAACACATCCACAAACAGAAACGCCAGAATAATAACAATAAAATCCATGATCCTGATCGCGCCGAAATCCGCCTTAAAGCACTGCCCGAAGGTCAGTCCGATTGAGGTGACGCTGAAGCTGCTCCATGCGGGAATCAGCGAATAATATCCCGCCTCGGGAACCACCGTGTATATCCCGGTCAGCTCACAGACGATGCCCAGGAGCCATGTGGCAAATATCCCGATCAGAATGGAGCCCTTCACGCCTTTGATATGAAGAATCGCGATCAGCAGGGTACCGATAATCGCCAGCAGGGCGCTGATTCCGGCCGTGTGGAAATCCGCCGTAAAATCGATCACCGTAACCAGCGTGGTATCGGAATTCACCACGATTCCCGCGTTCTGAAAACCGATAAACGCGATAAAGAGGCCGATTCCCACGGAGACCCCCTTTTTCAGCTGAAGGGGAATGGCGTTGAAAATCGCCTCCCGCACATTGGTCACGGACAACACGATAAAAATCAGCCCTTCCACAAACACTGCCAGCAGCGCGATCTGCCAGGAGTATCCCATCTCTCCGCACACCGTATAGGCAAAATAGGCGTTCAGGCCAAGCCCGGGCGCAAGGGCGAAGGGATAGTTGGCAAGCAGCGCCATCGCCAGTGTCCCGATAAAGGACGCAAGGGCCGTGGCCATCAGAATCGCTCCGGTATCCATACCGGATGCCGACAGGATCGACGGGTTCACCGCCAGAATGTAGGCCATCGTCATAAAGGTGGTAAGACCGGCGACGACTTCTGTCCTGACGTCTGTGTTGTTTTCTTTGAGTTTAAACCATTTTTCCAACATCACTCTCTCCTTTTCTCATAAGCAGGTAAACAGAAAATAAAAACCATACCTTCATATTACCGTGCCTGCCTGCACAACGCAAGAGCTTATCCTCTTTTGGAGAAAATATTTTCGCACAAATCCCTGCTTCGCCATTTGAAATCAGACTTTTCGGCGGCTGTGGAGTTTTCTTGAAAGATGAGAAAAATTTGGTTATATTTATATCAGAGAGTACGGCAGACGGCACAGACGCCGGCCCGGCAGATTCCCGCCGCCGGCAAAATCCCCCCGGAAAGAGTATGGTTATCAGCATGATTTATATCGTAACGGCAATGTACGCCGAAGCCCATCCCATTATCACCCATTTCCGCCTGAAAAAGGAGATGATCCGCTCCCCCTTTCAGGTGTTTTCAGACCGGGAAGCCGGCGTCTGCCTCCTCATAAGCGGAACCGGCATGACTGCGGCAGCGGTGGCGGTCAGCTCCGTCTGCACCCGATACGGCGCAGGAGCGGCGGAAGAAGAGGATTTTCTTCTGAATATCGGCGTGTGCGGATGGCTTTCGCACAGCGGCGCCCGCCCCCGACGGGACAGCTCTCAGACGGGACAGCTTTTTCTGTGCAATAAAATCCTGGAGCAGACCACCGGCAGAACCTTCTATCCGGACATCCTCTACCGGCATCCTTTCAGGGAGGCTCCCATCGTCACCGGCGCAAGAGTATATGAAAAGACGGATCAGAGGGATGCCCAGGAGACGGACGCTCTCCTTTACGATATGGAGGCGTCATCCGTCTATCAGGCGGGCGCATGCTTTCTCGGGCCCCATCAAATGAGCTTTCTGAAGACAGTATCCGATGATGGAGACGTCAGAAATGTGACGCCGGAGCGGATTGAACAGCTGATCGGCGAAAATATGGATCCTCTGACAGATTACATCGAAGCTCTGCAGGCCATTTCCCGGGAGGAGAGCCGGGATCCGGTTTCCGAAAGGGCCGTGCAAAAAGCCTGGGAGAAGCTGTGTCCGGATCTGCACTGCTCCAGAACCATGTCGGAATCCATCCGTCAGCATCTGCGCTACTGTGTTCTGGCCGGCGTGGACTTTGCCCCGGTCCTGGAGGAAATGTACCGGAAGGGAACGCTTCCCTGCCGGAATAAACGGGAGGGAAAACAGCGCTTTGAAGAGCTTAAGAAAAGATTATTATAATCCGCCCTTTTCCCATATCTATGTGGAAAAAGGGGTTCGGGAGCATCCCAGGGTCAGACGGATCCTGGAACGGTTTCCCGCCGCTTCGGTCGTTATGATCGATCACTATAAGGATGTGTTCTGCCGACGAGGTCAGAATTTTGTTATGCAGCAGAAGTCCCGGAGCCTGATTCTGGCGGCCAGAAGGGGAACTCTGCTCTACCCCGGCGCGCCGGTCTGCCAGAGCTTTGGAAATGAATATTTTTATTATGCCTCCTGTATCATGAACTGCGTTTACGACTGTGAATATTGTTATTTAAAGGGGATGTATCCCTCGGGAAATATGGTCCTGTTCGTCAACCTGGAGGATTATTTCCACCAGGTGTCAGAGCGGCTTGGAGAGCATGCCCTGTATCTTTGCATCTCCTATGACACGGATCTGATGGCGGCGGAGCCGATCGCCGGATATACCGGGGAGTGGATTTCCTTTGCCCGGACGCAGCTAAGCCGGCCCAACCCGCTTAAGCTGGAAATCCGCACCAAATCCGCGGACAGCCTGTTCTGGTCAGAGCACACCCCCGTTCCGGGGATCATTTACGCGATCACATTATCCCCCCAGGCTGTGATCGACGCCTGCGAGCACAGCACCCCTTCCCTGCGCCGCAGAATTGCCAGCGCCCGTCAGGCCCTCCAGAGAGGCTTTGCGGTGCGGCTCTGTTTTGATCCCATGATTTTCTGCCGGGACTGGGAGCGGCATTATGACGAAATGCTCGGGCAGGTATTCGCCGAAATCGATCCGGGGCTGCTCACGGATGTGAGCGTGGGCACCTTCCGGGTATCCCAGGATTACCTGAAAAAAATGCGCAAAAACCGCCCCGATTCGGCCGCGGTCCAGTTCCCCTACGAGAACGACAGCGGGGTGTATCACTACTCCCGGGAGCTGACGGAAAAGATGGAAGGGTTTCTTGTAAAACGGCTCCGGGAGAAATTGCCGGAGGAAAAAATTTTTCTGTGGGAAAAATCAGGCCCCGGGACTGCGGGGTTCAGGTGAAAGGAGCATGACTGTACAATGAACGACACGGCAATTGTCACCGGAGCCTCCTCCGGAATCGGCCTGGCCGTCAGCCGGACGCTGCAGAGGCTGGGGTATGAGGTGTTTGGAACAGGAAGGAATTTTGACGCGCAGGCCGGGGAGGATGACTTTCACAAAATCGTCTGCGACATACTGGATACGGAAAAGATGTGCGGGATCGTAAAGGAGATTGCGCGCCGGCATCATGTGACCGTTCTGGTCAACAATGCCGGCGTCGCTTACTATGGACTTCATGAGGAGTTAAACGCCGAAAAAATCCGGCAGATGGTGCGGACGAATCTGGAGGCTCCCATGATCCTCACCTGCCAGCTGCTTCGGGAGCTGAAGAAAAACAGGGGATACGTCATCAATATCTCCTCCGTCACCGCCGTCGGCTCCAATCCCCACGGATGCGCCTACGGAGCCACCAAGGCAGGGCTTTCCGGCTTTTCCCGCAGTCTCTTCGACGAAGCCCGCAAATACGGCGTAAAGGTCGTGACCATTTCCCCTGATATGACCAGGACCGCCCTCTACCGGAATGCGGATTTTAAGGAAAGCGGGGAGGAGCAGGCCTCCCTGCTGCCCGAGGAGGTGGCCCGGGCCGTAGAATTCGTTTTAAGCCAGAGAGACGGACTTGTGGTATCGGACATCACCTTAAAGCCACAGCTGCACCGCATCGTCAGGAAATGACCGTTCTGTGATATATCAGCCTTTTTCATCTCTGGTATAGAGCAGCTTGAGGATGATCGGCGTCAGGATCGACGACACAAGGATCAGCAGGATAACGGCTGTGAAATAATCCGCAGTGAGCAGTCCGGCGGCCAGTCCCTTCTGCGCCACAATCAGGGCGACCTCCCCCCGGGTCATCATGCCCACGCCGATTTTCAGGGAATCGGCGGCGCTGTACCTGCATGCCCTGGCTGTCAGGCCGCAGCCCACCACCTTGGCCAGGAGCGCCACGATCACAAAGCAGACGCTGAACGCAATCATCCTGCCGTCTATGCTTTCAAAGGATGTTTTCAGGCCGATGCTGGCAAAAAAGATCGGGCCGAAGAACATATAGGAGCTCACATCCACCTTGCTCTCTATGTATTCATTGTCGCTTAAGCTGCACAGTACCACCCCCGCAATATAGGCTCCGGTGATATCCGCTATGCCAAAATACCGCTCCGCGATGTAGGCCAGCCCGAAGCAGAAGGCCACGCTGACGATGGGGATACGCCGTGTGTGAGGGTAGCGCTTATCCAGTGTGAAAAAGATCTTATAGACCAGAAATCCGCCCACGATCGCCACGGCAAAAAAGGCGAGGGTTTTCACCACCACCATTCCGGGATTGGAATCCGGATTTTTGAAGCCCACCACAAAGGTCAGGACGATAATGCCAATCACATCGTCGATGATGGCCGCGCTGACGATGGTCGTACCGACCCTGCTTTTGATTTTGCCCAGCTCCTGCAGAGAGGCCACCGTGATGCTGACGCTGGTGGCGGTCATGATCGTGCCGATAAAGACGGCCCTGTAGAAATTCTCGCTTCCCCAGGGGGCGGCTCCGTAGAAGCCCATGTACACAAGCACGCCGGCGATCAGCGGAATCAGAACGCCGAAGCAGGCGATCAGAAAGGCGACAGGGCCTGTTCTGAGCAGCTCCTTTAAGTCGGATTCCAGTCCCACAGAAAACATCAGGATGATCACTCCCACTTCCGCCATCTGCGTAATAAAGTCATTTTGTGAAATCCATCCAAGCACACAGGGCCCCACCAGCAGACCGGCCAGAATCTGGCCCACCACCTGGGGCGCTTTGAATTTTCTTGCCAGGATCCCCAGGCATTTGGCAAACAGAAGAATAATCGCAAGATCTCTTAAAATGTCAACGGTTTCCATAATGATAACCATGCTCCTTTCCAATACCGCGCGAATACAAACGATCCCACAGACATTTTTATAACAGAAAACATATTTTTAAGAAAACGGACGGCCTGTTCAGCGCTCTGTCCATTTTTCAGGGTAAACGCCGTGCTCCCGCCAGAGCTTCCACATCCTCTCATAGCGCGCAAGGGGCAGGCCCGTGTAGACGCAGTTGGATGTGGAAAAAATATAGCCCTTTCCATCCGCCATGCCCTCTCTGAGAGAGCGCATCACGTCCGCGTCGCACTCCTGGTCCGTTCCGGTCTGCAAAAGGCCGCAGTTCACATTTCCCACCAGGGCGATCTGATCCCCCACAAGCTCCCGTACGCTGCGCAGATTTACATTTCCCTGGGGATCCAGAGAGTGGATGGCGTCCGGCTTACACTCCGCCATCTGCCTGACAATGGGCATGATATTTCCGTCCGTGTGCTTGATGGTGTAATACCCCATCCTGCGGTATTCGTCGATGACCTTTTTCAGGTAAGGCACGATCAGCTCATCAAACTGATCCGGGCTGAAAAAGGGATTGACATTGAAGCAGTAGTCCGAGCACAGGGCGAATCCGTCCAGCAGATGCCCGTTCGCATCCAGCCGCGCCGCAAAATCCAGGGCCTCCTCCACTCTCCTCTCGGAGATCTCGTTAAGCTTTTCCGGCTCCTCCAGCATCTGTACCGCAAAATCCATCATGGAATCCCCGTCGGGAATCGCCCAGGTGGGGTCGCCGTGCATCATGAGATAATACTCGTCCCCGCTCTTTTCCCGGATGGTCTCCAGGAGCCATCTGATGTTTTCAAAGCCGCTTAAGGAGGACTGCACAAAAATCGCGCTGTGGTCATAGCGTCTGGCGATATCAATATGGATATCCGCGATCTCGTCAATGTGCAGCTTTTTCTCCTCATAGCTCATCTGGTTCCACTGATCGTAGAGACGATGGCAGGGGTGTACCTTCCCAAAGGCCTCCATGGTGAGGAAGAACACCAACTCAAAGTGCGGCACCCGTCCGCCGATCTCCTCGCATAACAGGGTTTTGATAAAACGTTCTCTGTGCGTCATGTCACATCCTCCGATATCTGTATATATTCAGGATCCAATCCAGTATATCACTCTGCTTCCGGTTGTCAACCGGCAGGAAATGCCCGGCGGCAGACCAACGGCAGACGAAGGGCCTTTATCCTTCTCCCTGCGCTTTCCCGCGAAGCGGGTTCCACACGCCTCTCACATAGCAGATCAGATACAGCGCGAACAGCAGCAGGTTGTGGGCGATCATACACGCCCACGCCTGGATCAGCCCAAGGCCGAGAACCTGCGTGCAGATAAATGTGCCCGCAATACGGACAAGCCACATGCCAATGATATTGTATACAAAGGGCCGCTTCGTCCTTCCAACCCCCATCATCAGCCCCTCAATGATGATGGAAAAACCATAAAAAGGCTCTGAAACCGCAACCATGCGCAGAACCGTTGCCCCGAGCGCGATGACCTCCCCCTGCGCGGAAAACAGGCCCATCAGAAAGGGAGCCGCCAGGAAAAGACAGGCGCCGGAGCCGACCATCAGAACCGTCTCCAGCGGGATAAACATGGACGCAAGCCCTCTCATGCGCTTTTCATCCTTTGCCCCGAAGGCATTTCCCGCCAGCGTGGCCGCCGCTGTCTGCATGCCAAACCCCGGAATATAAAAAGCCGATTCCACCGTGTTGGCGATGGTGTGGGCCGCCGTGGAAACCTCCCCCAGGGAATTGATCATGGACGCAAACGCCACATACCCCAGAGAGGTTCCGAAGCGCTGCAGCATATTGGGAAAGGCTACCCGAAGGCAGGGCCGCAGAATCTCCATGTCCGGGGCGAATCGCTCTCCCCGGGGCGATACCAGCGGATGCCTCCAGAGAACAACGGTGATGCACAGCCCTCCCGCCGTAAAGGCGATGGCGCTGGCAACCGCCGCCCCGATCACCCCCAGCCCTGCCCCATAAACGGTAAAGGGCAGGGAAAACAGCGTTATCTGCCGTGTGGGATAGATCAGAAGAAAATTAAGCGCCACATTGATCAGATTGACCAGCAGCCCGATCTTCATAGGCGTGCGGGTGTCCCCGGCGGAGCGGAGCACCGTGCCGAAAATAATGCTCGCCGTCCTTGGCAGCATGGGCAGATATAAGATCAGGAAGTAAGCGGAGGCCATCTTCTGTATCCCCGGATCCACCTGCATCCAGACGGGGATCACGCCGCTTAAGGATACCGCCAGCACCGTAAAAAAGATCCCCAGAACCAGGGTAATCAGCGCCGCCTGCGCAACCGCGCGCCTTACGGCAGTCTGCTCCTTCGCCCCGTATGCTTTTGCTATGTAGGAGAGAAATCCTACGCCCACGGCAGAGATTGTGCTGCCGATAAGCCAGTTGACGGTTCCTGTGGAGCCTACCGCCGCGGTGGCCTGTGTCCCCAGCGTTCCCACCATGGCCGTATCAATGTACTGTACCGCCGTCTGCATGAGCTGCTCTAACATGGTGGGCCACGCGAGCGTAAGAATTGTGATGAGCATGGCGCGGTCGAAGATCCGCCGGGATGTGTCCTTTTTCACTTTTTTGTCCTTTCTCCTCTGATTCCATTGCCTTTACACTCCCTGATCCGCTGTACTTTTTATGGCTTCAATGTCCTTGCGCTTTTCCGCCTCGCTGAGCTCGGAAAAAGGGACAAGACAGTTATGGATCCGTCTGGCAGTGTCGGTAACGGGGCCATATTTCCAGTTGTGCAGATAATGATATCTGCACCACCTGATATGCTCAAGCTCCGCAACTGTCTCCAGACTCACGCCCTCCTTAAGCAGCCGGTTGATGACGTGCCGGTAGTCTGTGGAGCTTACATTTGAGTAGCGTTTAAAGGCGTCAAGCTTCTCCCATGGCGTTCCGCCGTACTTTTCATAATAAAACTCATGCTGTCTGCGGGCCGCTTCCATGGACTTTTCGTTGAAAATGATATCCGGGGAGGCCGCCTGCTTCGTCGTCCCAAAGCATACGAGTCTGTCGTTTCCAAAAAGATTCGATATAAGATCGCCGTTCGGAGCATAAACATAGATCCGGCAGCTCATCGGGGCCGACACGAGAAGCTTGCTTACAGTGGCAACGTTGTCATTCTCCCGGCCGGCGCCGCATACAATCACCCGGTCAAAATCGGAGATCTGTTCGAATTCATATACTCCATCGTCGTGAAAGATCACTTCATCCGGCCGCATGTGATCCAGCTGCGTATGCTCCCGTCTGAATTCCCTTCCGTCTCCGTAAATATGATATTCCAGATGCTGGGCGGGATCGATCAGATTCATCTGCAGCCCGTAGAACAGAATGCTGGTTCCCACAGCGTCAAATCCGATAACCGCAATCCTTTCATCAGAGACGACGGGATAATCCTTCCAGTATTGCCTTGCACAGTTTTCCGCTATGCTGAAAACCGTGATCAGCGGATTTTCAATATTCTGTCTCGATATATCCTCCAGCATGATATATACCTTTTTATCTTTCAGGGATTCATAATTCAAGTTATAAAATTCAAGATTTCTGCGATCCTGCGAAAACATCAGCAGATATCTCGAAGCGCCCCCGATCAGCTTATCCTCCCCGCGGATCCGCAATCCCCCTGGCAGGCTTTCAAATATGTATTCCACATAACCGGAATCTCCGTAGACCACCGTTGCGTCAGGATTAAGCAGCTTAAGCCGGATGATCACATCATTCATCCGATCAAGGGCATTGATCACAATATTCAGGGTTGCGGCCAGCGCCAGAAAGCGGACGATCTGAAGAAGAGCGCCAGCCTCAACGCCGCTTTCTATGGCTCCGGAATAGAGCCTGACCGAAGAGTATATCGAATCCAGAAAGGGAAAGGCGCGCCCCTGCTCCACAAAGATCGGATAATAGCAATACATTCCCGCAAAAAACGGAAAAACTTTGTATAATATACTCAACAGTCTGTTCAGAAAATGAAAAAATCCTTTCATATCCGCTCCTTTTTCGACATTTTACCCGCCATGCCGGGTTTTGCGGCTTATTTTCAACCTGATAACCTCTGCCATCATACTATATTTCTTCCCGTAATGTCAACGCCGCCCCCTTTGTCCGCACTACATTTTGCACAGTAATTTTACACAGCAGTATTACTGTTTTATCTGACCGCGTAAGAGCCGTCCGGTTGAGAAATTGCTGATTCTGTGGTATATTTAATCATTATATGGACAGACAGGGAGGTACACAGGTTTGAAACTGAAGAAATTGCTGGACTTTAACGATATTGTTATTCAATGCCACAACGATCCCGATGCGGACGCCATCGCCAGCGGCTACGGCGTCCTCCTTTATCTGCAAAAGCACGGCAAAAAAGCACGGCTGATCTACGGTGGGGCTCCCATTCAGAAAGCCAATCTGGTGTTAATGATCACGGAGCTGGGCATTCCCATAGAGCACGTCGAGTCTCTGGACCAAAAGCCCGATCTGCTTCTGACGGTGGACTGTCAGTACGGTGAAAAAAATGTGCGGCAGTTTTCCGCCGTAAACATCGCCGTGATCGATCACCATATGGTGAGAGATGGGGATCTGCTGCCGCCTCTTAAGGAGATACGCAGCAATTACGGCGCGTGCTCCGTGATCATATGGGATCTGCTCCGCCAGGAGGACTTTCCTCTTTCTGCAAACCGAAACCTTTCCACCGCCCTGTACTATGGGCTGTTTATGGACACAAACCGGATGCAGGAGCTGCGCCATCCTGTGGACCGGGATCTGCGGGACAGCCTGGAGAACATGTGCGACCGGGGAAAGCTCTTTCGATTCCAGAACTGCAATCTGTCTCTGAATGAACTAAGACTCACCGGCCAGGCTCTGTCGGGCTATGATTACTGTGAATACAGCCCGGGACACGGGTTTGCCATCGTGGGGGCGGAGGAATGTGATCCCAATGTTCTGGGAATCATCAGCGATATGCTGGTGGAGGTGGATATCATTGACGTGTGCGTCGTTTACTGTATGCAGGCCACAGGCGTCAAGCTCTCCGTCCGCAGCTGTGTCCGGGAAACGAAATCCAATGAGCTGGCAGGTTTCCTTGCACAGGGACTGGGAAATGGGGGCGGCCACATACGCAAAGCGGGCGGCTTTCTGGAAAAGGAGGCCCTGAGCGCAGAGTATTGCCGTCTGTACGGCTACTCTCCCACACAGCTTAAGATGGGAGCCCGGCGAATCATCTCCGCACGGATGGAACAGTATTTCCTCAATCAGGATGTGATTTATCCCGGCCGGAGCGACGCGCCCGATCTCTCCTGCGAACCTCTTTATCAGAAAAAGCGGCTGACCATCGGCTATGTGCGGGCAACTGACATTTATCCCGCCGGAACCCTGGTGGAGGTGCGGATGCTGGAGGGGGATCAGAGCTTTTCCACAGAGGAGGACACCTACTTTGTGATCGGAGCAGAGGGCGAAGTCTACGTCAATAAGGAGGCGGTATTCCGGGCAAACAACGAACCGGTGGACGCCCCCTATCAATTCCGGGGCGAGTATGCGCCTCACATCCATAAGGCCGTCCGGATGCAGGGACCGGACGCGCAGGAGCCGGCTTTCAAAAGTCTGAAGGACTATGCCAGGGCCTGCGTCACCAGGCCGGGCCGCTGCATCCACGCACGCCGCCTGGAACGCATCACCAAGGTCGTCCTCTCCTGGAGCGACAGCTATCTGCTGGGACTGCCCGGAGATTATCTGGCCGCCAGGGAAGATGATCTCACTGATATGTATATCATTAAGCAGAATATTTTTGAAAAGACCTATGAACCGGCGCCCCTGGCGGACTGATCTTATACCGAAAAACCCGGCTTCTGTGTATGCCGGGTTTTTCGGTAATGTAGGCGTTTGTTATTCTGAGGGGCTTACTCCTCAATTTTCGTTCCGTGATCCCACTTCTCCTTCACCTGCGTGCCATCGGCCCTGGTGTATACTCCATCACCGTGCTTTTCGCCCTCCACATATTTACCCTTGTAGGTAGCGCCGTTGGCATAGGTATAGACACCTTCACCATGTCTTTTTCCTTCCACATATCTGCCCTCAAAGGTATCGCCGTTGACATAGGTCGAAATGCCCTGACCGTCCTGTATGCCGTTCAGCATTTCGCCCTCATAGATATTGCCGTCGGTCCAGGTTATGACGCCGTAGCCATTGGGCAGATTGTCTTTGAACTCACCCTCGTAGACCCCACCGCTGGCGTAGGTCAGAATGCCCTGGCCATTCCTCATGCCATCCTTCCATTCGCCCTCGTACACCGCGCCGTCGGTATAGGTCATAGTGCCTGTGCCGTCGGGCTTTCCGTCCTTCGCCGTGCCGGTGTAGGTACCGTTATCCAGTTCAAGGGTTTCGATCTTCTGACCCTTTACCCAGGTTTCATTTACCACAGTACCATCCGCTTTGGTGTAGACGCAGTCGCCGTGCAGTCGGTCATCCACATACTGGACCTCGTAGGTGCTTCCATCGGTATAGGTGTAGACGCCGGGGCCGCTGAGCACGCCGTCCTTCCACTCACCCTCATAGACTTTTCCATCGGCGTAGGTATAGACAGCGTGGCCGTCAGGCTGATCATCCTTCCACTCCCCCTCGTAGATATCCCCGCTGGTATAGGTATAAACACCCTGGCCGTCGCGCTTACTATCCTTCCATTCTCCCTCGTAGACATCTCCGCTGGCATACTTCGCGGTTCCCTGACCGTTCATCTCACCGTCTGTCCATTCCCCTTCGTAGACCGCGCCATCAGCCCTGGTCAGAACGCCGTGACCATTGCGCTTACTGTCTTTATATTCGCCCTCGTAGACGTCTCCGCTGGCATACTTCGCGGTTCCCGGGCCATTCATCCTGCCGTCGATCCATTCGCCCTCATAAACGCCTCCGTCAGCAACGGTGCTGACACCATGACCATTGGGCAGACCGTCCTTCCATTCCCCCTCATAAGAACGTCCTTCCTCCTCCACAGTAAAGACGCCCTCACCTTCCGGCTGATCCTTCTTCCAGTCGCCGGTATAGATACCCGAAGTTCCCCCCGGAGTCGTATAGGCCCTGTCGGTGACATGCCTGGTTCCGCCCACCAGAACCAGAATCAGCGCCAGCGCCGCAACAGCGGCTGCGGCCACGCCTCCGATCAGTTTGGCGTTCAGCGGCTTTTTCGGTTTCTTCCCTGTCTCGGTCTCATTGTCAGAGAAGGAGAAGTCCACCCTCTGCTCCGGCTCCCGCCGGAGTTCGGGCTCCGAAGAGCTGACAGGCGCAGAAACGGGCTCCGGATTGCCGGCAGGCTCCACCACAGACCCGGCCTCCGACTGACTGACGCTCTCTTCGGCGGCCTGTCCATCATCCGCAGGAGAAGTGATCTTCTCCTGCACAGGGGCGGAAGCGACTCTGTGCGCGTTCTTCTGAACCGGCTCAGAAACCAGCGACTGGTCAAACACGTCGCTGCTGACCGATCTGATGGTTCCGCGCACCGCCCCCAGATCGTTGATGGTCTTCCGATTGACAGAGGCATCCCGGAAAAAATTGATGAATGCATCGGAAATATCATATTTGGACAATGCGTCCTGCTCCAGCAATGTGGACAGACTGGTGAATGCCGACTTCATCGCCCGCATGGTGTCGTTGGAGGTGTTGTTGGTATTGGTAGAGATATTTGCCCCCTGGTTGAGGATCTCGTTCTTCACGCCCCGCTCCACAACAGGCAGGTCGGTGGTATCGCCCAGGTGGAGCTGATCCTCCAGGGAGACGAACACGATCTGCTTTCTGTTGTTGACGGCGGTCAGCAGCTCCAAAAAGCAGGCATAGCTCTCGATATAGCTCTGGCTGATAAAGGCCACAACCGCATCCGCACCGCGCACATTGCGCAGCATGGGGACGATCCACTTGTCATTTACCTTGTCAAAGGCCTTGTCCGCGTAGACCCGCAGGCCGTACTGCTTCTGCATGGGCACCACAGCGGACTGGAATACCGTCTTCCAGTTATCGCTGGCGTAGCTGATAAAAACATAAGGCCTTCGCAGAGAACACTCTGTGATCTCCAGATTTTTCTCCAGGAACTCTGAACGCTCCTTCTTTTGTGCTTCATTTAATCCCATCGCTGATACTCCCCTCAGAATTCTGTTGCCGGTCCCGCTCTTTTATGCCTCATCATTCCCTCTGTCGACTTGGGAAACGCTGGCTGGCGGCTGAACCTGGCAGATTATTTTCACTGATATGCTCTATTTCGACATTAAGATACAGTTTACTAAAGAAAATAATTTTTTTCAATAGCCTGCGGGAGTTTCCTGCGACAAACGCATGAATGTCTGCCCGCCTGCCGTTGAAAACAAAAACCGCACAATTTAACTGCGTGTCAAAAAGCCGCCATACTTTTCGATCACGCAGCTGTGGGGTTTATCCCTTTTATTTTTATCGCAGCCTATTCCCACAAGCAGGACTTCACCGCGATAGTCCTCCAGCGCCTGTATATACTGTCTGTCCTTAATCTGTTGTATGGCGGCGCGGGCGGTTCTGTCGTATTTAAGCTCCACCACAAGCGCCGGCTTGCTGACAGACGTCAGCGGCAGGAAAACGATGTCCGCAAATCCCCGGCCCGCAGGCAGCTCCCTGATCATCCTGTAGTCCTTCCTCGCACTGTAATATGCCAGTCCAATAGCACAGCTCAGCGAGTTCTCATCGTTATAAGTCAATATGGACGCTGCTTCCGTATGCGCCCTGTCGCCCCCGAGCGACGCTTTCTTCCCTGCACAGAAGCGTATCTTCCAGCAGCTTTTCCGACGCCCGCAGAATACGCATGATCTCCGGCCATCCGCCGACGCTCATGGCCGTTTCAAATTCCCCTCTGATTTCCCTGTTTGGAATAAACGCCTCCTTTTCTCCGGAATCGTAAGCAAGATATCCCAGATGGATCAACAGCGTCAGCACATCGTCTTTTATATGGAAGGTGCGCATGTCATTCTGGAAGCTGCGCGCGTTTATTCTCACACGCCCTCCGCCCAGCATCTGCACAATGTCCTTCCTGAGCCCGTCAAAATCCATATCCATATAAATCTTCAATGCGTCGTAGGTTTCCGTGGAAGTCCAGTAGCCTGAAAAATCCCCGCAGCGCATGGCCTCCACAACAGACCTGGGATTATAAATATGACGGTACTTTTTAAACACATATCCGTCGTACCAGCTGCCCGTCTCCTCAAAATTCATGCCGAACCGGTCGCATAAGCCCTTCACCTCTGTGTCTGTAAAACCGGTATATTCCTCCAATGCCTTCTGATCGGTCATGGAATATTCAAAAAACATATTCAGTGCAGAATGCTGTCCGTATTTCTTTACCGGAAGAATCCCCGTCATATATGCGAGCGCGACATATGGCTGATCTTTCAGCAGATTTCTCAGGAAGTCAAGATACTGCTTCTGCAAAGCCTCGGATTCCTGCCTTTCCCGCATCACACAGTCCCACTCGTCGATCAGGAAAATAAACTGCCTGTCCGTTTCCACAAAAATCTCCCGCAGCGCGGCGGCGAGGCCCATGTCCCATCTGCTTAAAATCTCCCCATATTCTTTCCTGAGCTCCCGTAGCACCTCCTGCTCGAGATATTCCGTCGCCTTCCCAAAAGCCGCCTCGATCAGGAACTGCTGTATATTCAGAAAAATCACGTCATACCGGTTCAGATGCTCATAAAATGTCTCATCGCTCTCCGCCTTAAAGCCTCGAAACAGCTCCCTGGAATCACAGCCGCGGCTGTAATAAGCCGCAAGCATCTCAAGCGCCATCGACTTTCCAAAACGCCTGGGCCTGCTGACACAGATATACTTTTCTTTTGTGCCGATCAGCTCATTTGTGCAGGCGATCAGACCCGTCTTGTCCACATATATCGGGGAACGGACGGATTCCTGAAAGCCCCTGTTTCCCGGATTAAGATAGATTCCCATATGCCATGTATCCTCTCTGTCAGCCCTCTGCGTAACCATACTTATTATATAAAAATGCAGAATTCCGCATTTTTCTTCAGTAGAACTTTCTTGTCCCTTTCAGTTCGGAAAAAATCGAGTGGGAGGAGAAGCTTTTTGTCCTGCCCGCACGCTACGTCAGCAGCAAGCTTCCATATGCGGGCCTGCTCAGGTCACGAATTTTACCTGTAATATTTCCGGGCGTTCTCTTTTAATTTCTCAAACAATGGGTAATACACCCTGATAATATTTTGAAACTGTTCCTCTGCAAGGGTTCCGTCATAATCATGGGCCAGCTGATTTCTTACCCGGAGCATCTTCATCCAGCTGTCGTCGTCGATTATTCCGTTGGCAAACGCCTGCTGCAGCGTCTCCCGCGGCGACCCCAGTGCAAAGTCAAGAATTTCAAGCTCCTTTACCAGGATGTCTTTCATTACTTTCCATGCAATATCAAAGGTAAGATTAAAATTTAAGACGGTTCCTTCCAATACAAAGTCGGCCCTGACATCAGCGTTCAGGCTCTTTTCAAGATTTTTCAAACTCCTGCAAAATGTACGATATCGATTAATAAATCTGCTTTCCATATTTTCTTATATCCTCTGACAAAAATTCATTGTTGATGCTGTCATAATCAAAAAGATCGATCCTGCGAAGCGTATCGATCTCCATCAGTTCCTCCTCCAGCCGCAGGATATCATCACATCCGTAAACCACAAAGTCAATATCGCTTGTGGCTGACGCCGTGCCGGTGGCAAAGGAGCCAAACAAATCCAGACGTCTGACGCCATTTGCTTTACATATTGCGGTGACTTCATCAATTATCTCAGATATTGGCATGGTATGTGCATTTTCTTTTACAGTCTTTTTCTGGACGTCTGATTTTTGGGGCATATCTCTCACCTTGTCTTTCCGGGAATACTCTTATTACATACACTCCCATATATAATAATATCAGAGAACCAAACTGGTGAATTAGATGACCCTTTTCTACCAACCACTCTTTCAACATAGTCTTCCCTTTAGTAACCGTCCCATCATGAACGGCATAAGACACTGCCTTTCTCGTCCCAACCATTGCCAGGATTTTCTTAGTTCTGGTAATTCCAATGTAGACCAGATTCCTCTGCAGCATCACATAATGATTCATCAGAATCGGCATAACGACAATTAAATATTCCGCCCGCTGTCACAGTCAGGACGACATTCTGTTTTTTAGACAAGCTTCTCTCGCTATAATTGCTCTGAAGAATTTTCACCATTCTACTCTAATAAATGAATCGTATCTGGAACAGAAATAAATTTGTAATAATATTCTTTAAAACCTAAGGTAGAAAGTTCTCGTTCCTATAAATTACTTAATAAACGTATATTAGTATCAGATGATATCATTCCATGATTTCCTGACTCAGGATCGTAATGTATTATCTTATGGTCATCCTGCAATTTTAAACAAGGCAAAGATTTTTTATCCGCTTCTGCTTCTGATATGACTTGTATAAAAGGACAGGAAGAATCCCAACCATCACTAACATGAAAACCAAATACCCCTTCAATTTTGTGTTTATCAAAATTTTCTCACATGCCGACTTCATGGCATCAATAATATTATTCGCCAAAGTAAATTCATATGTTTTCTGGCTTTGTTTATCTATTGAAGGTTTTTTCTTTTTCTGCATATTATTCAATTGTCATTTAAAAACTGTTCTGCTCGCAAAAGAAGATTATCAATACCTGCTATGCCATCAACTTTACTTATATTAGATTATGAGTATTTTCGTTCCGCAATATCTACAAAATCCCACCTCATTAGAATCATCTAACTCTATATTTGCACTACAATTTGGACATTTCAGTTCTGTCATATCTATGCTCCTTACATTTAATCTGTAACGAATTTAAATCAGGTATACTGTGATTTCCTGAAAACCCTTTTACTATGCTGTCCGTTCTGCTTTCAGTTTTTTCACCTCGTCAAGTGGAAGTCCTGCGTATTCCGCAATTTTTTCAAGTGTCAAAATCCCATCTGCCAACATTCTCTTTGCGG
>CANOVJ010000064.1 GCA_947570615.1 uncultured Lachnospiraceae bacterium | reverse complement strand
ATCGCATGCTGCGTATCCTCCATGGTAATCGGTAAGGAAATGCAGTTCTTCGGAGCCAGGGCAAACCTCGCAAAATGTCTGCTCTACGCTCTCAACGGCGGCGTGGACGAGGTTACCAAGAAACAGGTTGGACCCAAATACCGTCCTGTTGCAGGCGACGTTCTTGATTTCGACGATGTATACAGCAAGTTCATCGACATGCTGGAGTGGCAGGCAGACGTATATGTAAATACTCTGAACATCATCCACTACATGCATGACAAATACTGCTACGAGAGAGCTGAGATGGCCCTCCACGACAGAGACGTTAAGCGTTATTTCGCAACAGGCGTGGCAGGTCTTTCCATCGTGGCAGACTCCCTGTCCGCTATCAAATACGCGAAGGTTGAGCCCATCAGGGATGAGGACGGCATTATTGTCGACTTCAAGACCACCGGCGAGTTCCCGAAATATGGTAATGACGACGACCGCGTAGACAGCATCGCGCAGGAGGTTGTACACAAATTCATGACCGCCATCAGA
The DNA here is from genome assembly GCA_947570615.1 of uncultured Lachnospiraceae bacterium. Taxonomy (GTDB): domain Bacteria; phylum Bacillota; class Clostridia; order Lachnospirales; family Lachnospiraceae; genus Suilimivivens. The sequence goes on along the minus strand of CANOVJ010000064.1, from coordinate 24,536 downwards.
AGGCATCACATCTACAGAAACGGTGTTCCGACCACTTCCATCCTTACCATTACCTCCAATGTAACCTATGGTAAGGCGACCGGCAACACACCTGACGGACGTAAGAAAGGCCAGCCTTTCGCTCCCGGTGCAAACCCGATGCACGGACGTGACACCCACGGTGCGGTAGCTTCCTTATCTTCCGTATCCAAGCTTCCTTTCAATGATGCGCAGGACGGTATCTCCAATACCTTCACCATCATTCCCGGAGCCCTTGGCAAAGAGGATCAGGTATTCGCAGGCGACATCGAGGTCGACTTAAACAAATAATTTTCCGAAAATTTAACCGGACTTCAGGAGGTACTTTGCAGTGGACGACAAAAAAATGATTGACGATCTTGTAAAAATGCTGGATTCCGGCATGGCGATGGGCGTTGGCCACGTCAACGTGGACTACGACGAGACAAACGAAAAGTCAAAGAACGTTCAGACCATGGGATGTACGGACTGCTCCAGAACCCCTCTGGCATGCAGCGTACCCACCCTGGAGGACGGTCTCGACGATTTTCACTAATCAGACAGACATGCCGGGACTGCATCCTGCGGATTCCGGCACAATGGCTGCAAAACTAAGAACAGGAGGACAATTACCATGGCATCAAGCACAGCACAGGTTGACAACTTAGTATCACTCTTAGATGGCTACGCAGAAAAAGGCGGACATCATCTCAACGTAAACGTTTTAAACAGAGATATGTTATTAGATGCTCAGAAGCATCCCGAGAACTATCCTCAGCTTACCATCCGCGTTTCCGGATACGCCGTTAACTTCATCAAGTTAACTCCCGAACAGCAGGCTGACGTTATTTCCCGTACCTTCCACGAGTCCATCTGAGGAAGAGCAGAAATATTTATGCTGACAACCCTCCGGCCACAAGGCCGGAGGGTTTTATATCATTAACAGGAGGACTGTATTATGCAGGGCAGAATTCATTCCATAGAGAGCTTTGGCACTGTGGACGGCCCCGGCACCCGATTCGTGGTATTTGTGCAGGGATGTCCCATGCGCTGCGCCTACTGCCACAACCCGGATACCTGGGCCATGACCGGCGGTACCATGATGGAGCCGGAAGAAATTTTTGAACAGTACAAAAGAAACGAGGAGTTTTACAAAAGCGGCGGCATCACCGTTACCGGCGGAGAACCTCTGATGCAGGTGGACTTTCTGATCGACCTTTTCACCATCGCCAAAAGGAATCACGTGCATACCTGCATCGATTCCTCGGGCATCGCCTTTAAGCCCGACAACGGGCCGTTCATCGAAAAGCTCGATAAGCTGATGGCGCTGACAGACCTGGTGATGCTGGATATCAAGCATATTGATCCCGATAAGCACAGAGAACTCACAGAGCAGCCCAATGACGGGATTCTGGCCTTTGCCGCATATCTGAACGAAAAACATGTGGATATGTGGATTCGCCACGTGGTGGTTCCCGGCGTCACGGATGACGAGGAATCCCTGTTTAAGCTGGGATATTTTATTGGTCAGTTCTCCAACTTAAAGGCGCTGGACGTCCTTCCCTATCACACCATGGGCGAGGTGAAATACAAAAAGCTGGGCATCCCCTACAGACTGGCCGGCGTTCCCGCCATGGACAAGGATAAGGTGATCGGCAGGAAGGAAATTATCTTAAACGGCATCCGCACACGCCGGGAGGAAAAGAACGCCCATTAAAATTCTTCTTGTATTCCCCGTGGTTTTATATTAAAATGAAAGAAGCGATTGATAGTTTTTTATCAATTAATATGGACATATTTTAAGGAGGATATCATCATGGCATATGTAATTGGCGACGCTTGCATTTCCTGTGGGGCCTGCGCTGGACAGTGTCCTGTAGGCGCAATCAGTGAGGGAGACGGAAAGTTCGAAATCGATCCCAATACCTGCATCAACTGCGGTTCCTGCGCCGGACAGTGTCCTGTAGGCGCTATTTCAGAGGAATAAGGCAGAGAGATGCTCTGCGCATTTTCGCGCAGAACCATCCATAATATCTGAGGTCTAAAGCGTCCAATCAAATGATTGAACGCTTTTTTCTCAGGAATCCTCTGGAGACGCCCTTTTCCTTTGTTCCGGCTGGCTCCTGATCTGTCCCGCCGTCCGTCTCCGCCTCCTTCTGCGCATTTTCCTTCCAGGCATTCCCCTTTCGGATGTTTTCCTTTTTTACGTTCTCCTTCCGGATCTTTCTTCCCTTTTTTCCTTTCTGATTGAGAGAGCGCAGCAGCTCGTCCAACTGCTGATAGTGCTCCTCCTGCATCTTTACCCTCTCCTCTTCCCGGAAGTCCTCCCGCTCCTCCTGAAGCCGGAACTGATAGTCCAGCTCCTTCTGGATATCCATCTTGATCTCCTGACAGATTTCCTCATTGTTGCTGGCAACCGCCTCCATGATCATCTCCCGCAACAGCTGCTGCAGGCGCAGGCTTTTCTGTTCCCTGGTCTCCTGCTGGGCGGGCATGGCCTTTCCCTCCACAGTGAGAAGCTCTCCCTTTTTCATCATCACCACATGGCGTCCCGTCATATCCATTTCTCCCTGAGTCTGCGCTGTCTCTGACATATCCTGTCCTCCCCTTTCATTTTCCTCTTTTTTCTCGAATAACAGCACCGGTGAGCTCAGGTCGCCGTTTTTCAGCATGTGGCGGATCGCCTTAAGCTGAAGCCCCTGCTCCTTGAGCTCCTTTACTCTTCTGAATCTTCTGATGTCCTCCTCTGTGTAGTAGCGATGTCCCATCTCGTTTCTTCTGGTGGGAATCTCCAGCTCCTCCTCCCAATAGCGGAGCACGTGAGCCTCCACCTCCACCTGCCTGGCCGCGTCGGAAATCATGTAAATCCTCTCTGCCTGTGTCATTGTAAAATTCCCCTTTCCTGTAAAAATTTCCCCTGATACACCTCCCGCAGGGCCCGGTGGACCCATAAGGAACTTTCTGTAAGGTAAAAAAAGAGGACCCGGCCTTACAGCCTGTCCTCTTTTGTACTCCATAAGCCGTCACGAGAAACGCGACGGCGTCTGACCTCTATTTCTGAAGATTGGCAAATCTGGTGAAATCCGGCAGCCATGCCAGCTCGATGGTGCCTATGGAGCCCCGCCTCTGCTTGGCCACAATCACCTCCGCGATTCCCCTTTTCTCCGAATCCTTGTTATAATATTCATCCCTGTAAAGAAACATCACCAGATCCGCATCCTGCTCGATTGCGCCGGATTCCCGCAGATCCGAGAGCATGGGCCTGTGATCCGGCCTCTGCTCCACCGCGCGGCTTAGCTGGGATCCCACCACCACCGGCACGTTCAGCTCCCTGGCAATGCCCTTCAGGGCCCGGGAGATATCGGACACCTCCTGCTGACGGGACTCCGTCCCTCTTCCGCTTCCGGACATGAGCTGGAGGTAATCGATGAAAATGATCTTCAGATCATTCTCCAGCCTGTATTTTCTGCACCTGGAACGCAGCTCCGCTATACTGATTCCGGGCGTGTCGTCGATGATCAGGTTGGAATTTCCCACAACCCCCGCGCTCTCGATCAGCTTCTCCCACTCCGCGTCCGCAAGATTGCCCGTGCGCAGATGCTGGGAATCCACTCTGGATTCTATGGAAAAGAGCTGATTCACAATCTGCTCCTTACTCATCTCAAGGCTGAACAGCGCCGCCGTCATATTCATTCTGAACACCATGTACTGTATAATATTCAGCATGAAGGAGGTTTTCCCCATGGACGGCCTGGCCGCGACCAGAATCAGATCGGAGGGCTGAAACCCGGCAGTCTTGTAATCAAGATCAATGAACCCTGTAGCCATTCCGGTCACGTTGCCTTTGTTCCTGGATGCCATCTCAATCCTGTCCATGGCGGTCATTACCACCTGCCTGATGGGAACAAAGTCTCCTGTGTTGCGCTTCTGCACCAGCTCGAACACCCGCTTCTCCGTGTCCTCCAGAATAAACTCCAGATTTTCCTTTCCGGCATAACAGGTATTGGCTATCTCCTCATTTAATCGAATGAGCTTTCGCAGGGTGGACTTCTCCGCCACAATATTGGCATAATGCTTCACATTGGCCGATGTTGACACCACGCTCAGCAGTTCCCTGATAAATTCAAGGCTGCTGACCTCCGGAGGAACATCCTTTTCCCGGAGCCTGTCCTGCAATGTCACCAGATCCACCGGCTTTCCCTCGTCGCTCAGTTCCACCATGGTGTCGAATACCACACCGTACTGCCTGCTGTAAAAATCGTCGCCGTATATGATCTCAGAGGCCCTGGTGATGGCCTCCCTGTCCATAAGCATACAGCCGATCACCGCCTGCTCCGCCTCAAGGCTGTGGGGCAGCACGCGCTTTAAAAGGGCTTCCTCCGTCGTATCCATCCCGCTTTAACCTTTCATCTCCGTAACCTTCACCCGCAGCGTCCCTGTCACCTTCGGGTGAAGCTTTACCGCTACCTCAAACACCCCAAAGCTTCTGATGGGTTCGGGAAGAACGATTTTCTTCTTGTCAATCTCCTTCCCCTTCTGTTCCTTATAGGCCTGTGCAATCTCCTTAGAGGAAACAGAACCGAAGGTCCTTCCCCCCTCTCCCGCCCTGATGGAGAGCACCACCTCGTCCTGCTCCATCCCTGAGGCGAAGTCCCGGGCCGCCTCGAGCTGTTCTCTGGCCTGCTTCTCCTGCTTTGCCCTCTGGAGCTTCAAGTCGTTCATGTTCTTATTGTTGGCTTCCACGCCCAGCTTTTTGGGTAAGATAAAGTTTCTTGCGTATCCGTCGTTGATATCGACTACATCGCCCTTCTTCCCAAGACTCTTTACATCCGCCTGCAATATGATTTTCATTGTCTTATCCTCCGTTTTGCGTTGTTTTCACATTCCTATATCCGGCTTTCTGCCGCTAAACAGCCAGCTCGCCCTCAGCGATCATCTTGTCCAGCGTCCCCTTCACAGCGCCGATCCCCTCGAAGATGGAAGCGCCGTTTAACTGGCATCCGGCCGCGTTGAGATGACCGCCTCCTCCCATTCTCTCCATGATGACCTGTACATTCACCTCGTCGATGGAGCGGGCGCTGACAAAGATCTGGTTCTGATACTCTGTCAGGACAAAGCTCGCCTTAACCCCCTTGATATTCAAAAGCTCATTGGCCGCCTGCGCGCCCACGATAGTAGGGCTCTGGATATCCTCGCTGCTGCAGGTGGATATGGCAAAAGCGTTTTTGTAGATTTCCGCCTGGCTGACCGCGTCCGCCTTGGCCTTGTACTCTGTGGCGTCCTCCCGAAAGAGCTTGCGCACCCTGGTCACGTTGGCCCCGTTTCTGCGAAGGAAGGCGGCCGCCTCAAAGGTTCTGACGCCCGTTTTGGTCATAAAATTGTCCGTATCGATCATGATACCGGAATACATACAGTCCGCCTCCTCGGAGGAAATGCGGATGCTCTGCCCGATATACTGTAAAATCTCGGAAACCATCTCACAGGAGGAGGAGGCATAGGCCTCCACGTAGGAAAGCGCGGCGTTCTCGATCACTTCCGTCCCCTGTCTGTGGTGATCGAGCACCACAATGGACTTGCACAGCCGCAAAAGCTCCGGGCACTCGGTAATGCTGGGTTTATTCACATCCACCACCACCAGCACCGTATTGCTTCCGGCCAGCTCTATGGCCTGCTGGCTGTTGATGATAATGCCGTCGCTGTACTCCTCATGGCTTTTAAACAGATCCACCACCGGCTGCATGGTTGCGTCCACCTCATTCACCACAATATAGGCGTTCCTGCTCAGCGTGGTGGCGATCCTGTAAATTCCCACCGCCGCGCCGAAGCTGTCCGCGTCGGGAATCCTGTGTCCCATGATCAGCACCCTGTCCTTGCTGGAGATAATCTCCCGCAGGGCCTGCGCCTTCACCCTGGCCTTTACCCTGGTATTCTTCTCCACCTGCTGGCTCTTTCCGCCATAGTAGGTTACGTTGTCGGGGGTCTTGACCACCGCCTGGTCGCCGCCCCGTCCCAGGGCGAGATCGATGGCGTTTCTGGCAAACTCATAATTCTGCGCATAGGACAGGCCGTCCAGCCCCACGCCCATGCTGATGGTCACCGCCATTTCGTTTCCGATATTGACCGTCTTAACCTCCTCGAGAAGGTCGAACCGGCTTTCCCGCAGCATCTCCGTCGCCTTTCTGCGCAGAATGATCAGATACTTGTCCTTCTCCGTCTTGCTGCAGATCCCGTCCAGCGCCGCGATATACTTATTCACCTTTCTGTCGATCAGCGCGATCAGCAGAGAGCGCCTTACCTCCTCCACGCTCTCGAGCGCCTCGTCGTAGTTGTCCAGATAGATCATCCCCACCGCCAGGCTCTGATCCTCCACCTCCTTGAGAGCGATCCGCAGGGCCGTCTCATCGAAAAGGTAAAAAGCCACCAGAAAGCCGTCGTAGCCCTCCGCGCTGACAATATCGCTGCTGCTGAGCATATTCCGCAGAGAAATTTTGCGCATTTTCGCAGTGTAAAAATGATCCTCAAAGGTGATACCCACCTCCGCCGTCCCCGTATCCCCCGGAAGCTTTTCCCTTGTAACCGAGGGAAAAAGGGATGTGATGGACTTGCGGTATCCCCTGTCCTTATGTACCACCCGCTCGAAGGCCTGATTCGTCCAGATAATATGGCCCTCGTCGTCCAGAATCGCATAGGGAATCTCAAACTCCCGAAGCAACACCCTCTGGATCTGCCCATACTGCGTGGCGAAGCTCACCAGCTCGTTCACAATCACAGGCCTGTTATAAAACTGTAAAAACAACACCATCCCAAAGTATATCAGTGTAAAACAGGTTACCACCAGACCGGCCGGTATGCTCAGAAGATACACCGCCAGATTGACCGCCATCAGCAGAAATCCCAAATATAAGGAAGTCTGCATATATTTCCTGAGTCTTCCCTTCAGCCTGATATTGTTTTTTAATGGAGCCATCTTCGCAATTACCCCTTTGTCATCGAATGCATTAATATGAAATATACTGACTTAGTATAACATTTTTTGAGAAAAGTTTCCACCTTATTATTGAGAGCTTTGAACCAGTTGTCCATTTTTTTTGACAAAAAGAGCCATAAAAGAGCCAAAAAAGCGGCCGCCGATAACCGGCAGCCGCTGTGCAGACGCAATTTAATCGCAGGTGTAAGGCATTAAGGAGATGTGGCGCGCTCTCTTGATCGCAACCGTGAGCGCTCTCTGATGCTTCGCACAGTTTCCCGTGATCCTTCTGGGAAGGATTTTTCCTCTCTCAGAGACATATCTCTTTAATTTGTTTACATCCTTGTAATCGACCACATTGTCTTTTCCACAGAACACGCAGACCTTTTTCCTTCTGCGCATTCCGCCCTTTTTCCTCATGGGAGAATCAGACTTCTCTGTTTTATTGTATGCCATAATGATTGCCTCCTGTCTACTCAAACCTGATCTGTGACGGCCCGAAGCGCCGAACCGCCGCTTTCATTCCTAGTTAAAGGGAAGCTCCTCGTCTATTCCGTCCGGAATATTCATGAAACCGTCCCCTGCTCCCTGGGGCTGCGGCGCGCTGCCCGCTCCCCCCATAAAGCCGCCGCCCCCTGCGGAGCCGCTGTTTTTGCTCTCGGCAAATTCCTGATCTTCCACCACCACGTCCGTGGTATACACCTTCACACCGTCCCGGTTGGTGTAGCTGCCGGTCTGAATCCGTCCCGTAACCAGCACCTTCGTTCCCTTGCGGAAATACTTCTCCGCAAACTCCCCGCTCCTTCCGAACGCCACGCATCCGATAAAATCTGCGGAATTTTCATCGTTATTGTTACGGCTGAACCTGCGGTCCACAGCAAGTGTATATCTGGCAATTGCCATTGAGTTCTCCCCCTGTGAATATCTCACCTCGGGATCCCTCGTCAAACGCCCCATCAGTATTACTTTGTTCATGCCTTCCTCTACTTTCCAGCATACCCTTCCGATATGCTTCAGGCTTCATCCTGTCTGACGCATAAAAATCTGATAACGTTGTCCATAATGCGAACGCGGTTCTCGATCTCGACGGGCGCGGTGCTCTCGGCCTCGAACTGGATAAAGTAGTAGAAAGCTTCTCTCATCTTCTGCACTTCGTAAGCCAGTCTCTTCTTGCCCCAGTCGTCAACATTGGTGATGGTTCCGCCGAATCTCTCGATCAGAGCCTTGCACCTGTCAACAACCGCCGCTCTCTCCTCGTCCTCGATTTTCGCATTCACAACAACGGCTAATTCATATTTGTTCATGCTTAAGTTACCTCCTTCTGGTCTCTGGCCCCCTCTGAGGGAGCAAGGAATCGTCATCCGCGTAAATTATGCGGAATCCATGACATATCACGAGTTCCTATCATACCACAGATTCCCTGCGTTTTCAAGAGTCTGCGCGAAATACCTTACGGATTTTCTTCTCCACCTGATTTCTGGGGCTCATGATCTGATGCCCGCAGCCCGCACATTTAAGCCGGAAATCAGCGCCGATGCGCAGTACCTCCCACTCGAAGCTCCCGCAGGGGTGAGGTTTTTTCAGCGTCAGCTTATCCCCTACCTGAATGTCCATACCGCACCCTTTTCCTTTCATCCGCTCACAGGGCCCGCGCCCTGTCCCTGGCCCGCCTCACAGGGCGGCGAAAATCTCCCCGATACTGCCCTGCACCACCAGGTCCGCCGCGCTGTCCCGGGCGGTAGGCGTCTTATTCACCAGCACCAGCTTCTTTCCTCTGTAATAATCGATCAGCCCGGCCGCCGGATACACCACCAGGGAGGTCCCGCCCACAATCAGCACATCCGCGCCCGCGATATAGCCGATGGCATCCCGCAGGATCTGATTGTCCAGCCCCTCCTCGTAGAGAACCACATCCGGCTTTACGCGGCCCCCGCAGGCGTCGCACCGCGGCGTCCCTTCCGCGTGAAGCATATACTCCGCGTCAAAGAATTTCCCGCACTCCTCACAGTAATTGCGCAGCACACTTCCGTGCAGCTCCAGAACCCGTCTGCTTCCCGCCGCCTGATGCAGCCCGTCGATGTTCTGGGTGATCACCGCCTTAAGCTTTCCCTCCCGCTCCCACTGGGCCAGCTTCAAGTGAGCCGCATTGGGTTTCGCATCCAGGCACAGCATTTTGTCCTGATAAAAACGGAAAAACTCCTCCGGCCTCTGTCTGTAAAAGGTATGGCTCAGAATGGTTTCCGGAGGGTAATCATATTTCTGATTATACAGCCCGTCCACGCTTCTGAAATCCGGAATCCCGCTCTCCGTGGAGACCCCGGCCCCGCCAAAAAACACGATATTGTCGCTCTCTGCCACCATCTCCCGCAGTCTTTCTATCTGCCCCATAATAACCTCCTTCTGTCCTGTTATAACCCGATAACACAGTTTCTTACATTCATTCTACCCAACGCCCTGCCGCCTGTAAAGACCATAAGAAGTCCTTTCAGAGCAGAAAACCATATCCTCCTACATATTCCCCACGGCCCAGTCCTTCATCACTCCCAGAAACTCCCTCATCATATTGTTACACTGCAAAAAGGGCTCCCCCCTGGCGGCGATCCCGTAAACCTGTTTATAACCCGCCTTTCTGGCGATCCTCACAGCCCGGAACACGTGGAAGTTATTGCTGACCACCCCCACTCTCTCCCTGTCCTTATCCAGAAATTCCGCTGAAAAGGTCAGATTCTGAAAGGTATTCTTCGATTGATCCTCCCGGACGATCCTGCCCGGGTTGATCCCCTTTCCCACCAGATAGTCGTACATTCCCTGCGCCTCCGTGACAGGTTCGTCTCCTCCCTGTCCGCCCGAGACGATCACCCTCGCGGCTTCGTTTTCCTCAAGATACCGGACGGCCTCGTCCAGCCGGTACGCAAGCGCTTTGGATGGCCCGCTGCTCTTCATCTGCGCTCCCAGCACCACCAGAACGTCCAGACCGTCCGGCCCCTTCTGGGAAAAACCGCTCAGAATGCAGCCCTCCACCATCAGAAAGATCAGGCCGCCGATACACGCCAGCGTCACAAAGCCCCTGCGCAGCCAGAGCGGAACCAGCCCTGCCCATATCCCCTTTTTTATAAGAAAAGCCAAAAGCATCGCCCCGGCTCCCAGAAACAGCCAGATAAAATAGAAATTCGTGCCGTGTCCCACGAAAAAGGCGATACAGATGAAATACCCGATACATATTAATCCCAGCATAAACAGAATAAGATACATTTTAACCTCCGTGCCGCGTTTTACGCCCTGCGTCCGGTCCCGCGAAAAAACCCCACGTCCCCTGGTCCGCCGTCGTTATGCTTCCTATTCTAACATCCGGCCAGGGAAAATTGTGGGGTTAAATCTAAAATTAATCAATTATTAATAAATCGGGTCCATCTCTGCGGCACAGCGTTCTCCGGGCCAAAAAGCTCACCTCACAATCCTGTAATAGGTCCTGGCCGTAACCATATAGCTGATCCCGTAGACCGCCGCAAAAACCAGCGCCACGCCCGCACAGCTCCACGCAATCAGCCGGTCGTTATACAGATTCAGCGTGCCCAGCAGCGCCTCCACCATAAACATTCCCGCGGCAGTGTGCATCAAAGCCCCGAACAGCGGCAGGAAAAACACCAGAAAAATCTGCCTGCGGATGGTTCCTCTGATCTCCTTATCGCTCATGCCCACCTTCTGCATGATGGCAAAGCTTCCCTGATCCTCATACCCTTCCGAGATCTGTTTATAGTACATGATCAGGAGCAGACACATGAAAAAGATGATTCCGAAGATGATCCCGATAAACAACAGCCCGCCATACATGGCCCGGTCATTCACGCGCGCCTCCAGACCGTCCCAGTATTTCACAAATCCCTCCTGCGCCTGGAACCAGACTGTCAGCTCACTGATAAAATCCTGTTTTAACTCATCCTCACCCTCCAGAAATACGCCCACATCACAGGCCCTCTCATCCACAATGTCCTCCGCAGGCTCTCCCTTCTGCTCCGCATAGATCCGGACATACCGCTCCAGCTGCGCGTCGTCCTTCACGATCAGCGTAAATCCTTCGCCCAGAGCGGTTTTTCCGGCCCTGGGCCAGGCGTAGAACTCCTGCAGCTCCTCCACGATCTGTAATTCCTCCCCCATAAAATCTATGGTGTCATATCCCCAGTCCTTTCCGGAAGAATAAAATAACACCTGTCCTTCTTCCAGCTTTTTCCCTGCTCCCTCCACTCTTTCATAGTTTTCCAGGGTCATCAGTCTCACATCGTAAATATCCGCATACCGGCTCTCTGGCTGCGAGATTCTCAGGGCGTTTTTCTCCCTCAGACAGTCGATGCTTACCTTGTCCAGATAATCCGCCCGCAGCGCCCGGATTCCATACTTCTCCTCCAGATATGAAATCTCATTCTCAAATTCTTCATAGTCCGGATTGCCCGCCGTAAATCTGGCTTTAACGTCATAGGGGGTGGTAAAATGGGTAATCCCGTCAAAGCCCAGATACAGACTCACCGTACACACCAGCGTGATGATCACCATGGTGGAAAAGATACAGATGTTGGAAAGCCCCGCCGCGCTCTTTTTCATCCGGTAGAGCATGCCGGATACGGTGATAAAGTTCCGCGGCCTGTAGTAAAATCTGCGGTTTCTTTTCAGGGCGCGCAGAAACAGCACGCTGCCCGAGGTAAAGAGCAGATATGTCCCAAGCACCACCTCGAATACCGCCAGAAAGAAATCTGTAAAAATCCGGCTGTCCAGTTCAGACTGTATGGAGGTCGCGTATCCGCTCCCCAAAAACGCCAGCCCCAGAAGGCCCCAGAGCAGAATCCATCGGGGCTCCTTTTCCCCCTTTTTATTCCCCGAAAGCAGCTCCACGGGCCTGGCCTTTCCCACCCGGATCAGCCCGTAAATCAGATTTGCTCCAAAAACCGCCCCGAAAAAAACCGCAGTCTCCACAAAGGCATCCCGGGTGAACACAAATTCCGCCTCCACCGCAAGCCCGCTCATCTTAAGCAGAATCAGAAAAAGCAGTTTCGAGAATACGCATCCGGCGATCACGCCCCCCGCCATCACCAGAATGTAGAGAAGCGCCGTCTCACATACCAGCATGATCCCGATATGCCTCTTTTCCAGTCCCAGGATACTGTACAGGCCGATCTCCCCGGCGCGCCCTCTGATCAGGAAGCTGTAGGCATAGTAGAGAAAGGGCATCAGGATGATCCCCAGAAGCACCTGCCCGATGACCAGCATCATCCACGCATAGGCGCTGTGCGGAAGGGTTCTGGTCAGATCGTTGTCCTGTATGGCGGAAAAGACGAAGAAGGTAAAGACCGAAAAGGTCCCGGCCATCACATAGGGCCAGTAAGACCTGCCGTTTCGCAGGATCCCCTTCACCGCCAGGTGCGGCAATAATTTCCACTTATTCATCCCTCTCCCCTCCTCCTTCTCCATTTTCCTTACCCGCGCTTTCGCTCCGAAGCGCCTTTCCGGCTTCCTTCTCCTCTTCGTCCTCTGTGGTGCCCTGCGTCTGCAGCACCGTAAGCGTATCGGATATCATCCGGTAGAGCACATCCTTATTCTGATTTCCCCGATAAATCTGATGAAACACACAGCCGTCCCTGATAAAGAGTATCCGCCCCGCATGGCTGGCCGCCTGGACGCTGTGTGTCACCATCAGGATCGTCTGTCCCTCCCTGTTGATCTCCCCAAACAGGCCCAGAAGCCTTCCGGCGGCTTTGGAGTCCAGCGCCCCGGTGGGTTCGTCCGCCAGCACGATATCCGGCTGTGTGATCAGCGCCCTGCAGGCCGCCGCGCGCTGCTTCTGCCCGCCTGATACTTCGTAAGGATACTTTTCCAGAATATCCAGAATCGAGAGCTTTTTCGCCAGCGGAAGCAGGCGCTGCTCCATCCTCTCATGCTTCATCCCGGCCAGCACCAGGGGAAGAAAAATATTGTCTTTAAGGGACATGGTGTCCAGCAGATTGAAGTCCTGAAACACAAATCCCATATGCTCACGGCGGAAGGCGCACAGCTCCCTCTGCCTGATATCCGCCAGGTCTTTCCCCTTCAGGATGACCTGTCCGCTGGTGGGCTTATCCAGGGAGGCGAGAATATTCAGCAGCGTGGTCTTGCCCGAACCGGACTCCCCCATAATCGCCACATACTCCCCCTCCTCCACGGAAAAATTCACGTTGCTCAGCGCCTGCACCTTCACCTGTCCGAACCGGGCGGTGTAAACCTTCTTTACGTTTTTCACTTCCAAAAGTGCCATCGTATCATCTCCTGTTCTCTGGTCTTTCACCTGCGCCGCTGTGTCCGGCGCCGGGTTCTGCAAAAGATTATAATAAAAAGGGAAATGCGCTGCCATGTATCCGGCTTACATTTCCCCGCTCCTTCCTTACAGTTTTGTCACATGGTCACATATCCTCGAATCGCTCCTGTTCAAACCCCAGGATCATCCTCGTCCCCCCGCCCTCCCGGGACTGCGCCCGGATGGTATGTCCCAGCCTGTCCATAATCTGCCTGCACAGATAGAGCCCGATCCCTGTGGATCTCTTATCCATTCTCCCGTTATACCCCGTAAAGCCCCTCTCAAAGATCCTGGGAAGATCCTCCGCGCGGATTCCGATCCCGGAATCCTCTATCACCACATATGATACCGGCCCCGTCCGCCGCCGTCCCTCCTCATCCGCCCCGTAAATGCAGATGCGCCCTTCCCGGGTATATTTCAGGGCATTGGAGAGAATCTGCTCCATCACCAGGCACAGCCACTTCTCATCCGTCACCACCTGACAGGAAAATTCCTCCATGGAAAAGGACAGCCCGCTTCCGATAAACAGGACGCCATACTTTTTCACCGCCTGCCTTGCGATTCTGAATACCTCCTGCCGTTTCAAAAGCAGATCCGAGGACAGGCTCTCCAGCCTCGCATAGCCCAGCGCCATCTCTGCGTACTGCTCGATCTTAAAGAGCTCCTCCCCGGCCTTTTGCCGCAGCTGTCCCTCCTGTATCTGTGAATCCGCCAGCAGCAGCCGCAGGGCGGCGATAGGCGTCTTGATCTGATGGGTCCACATGGTATAATAATCGGACATGTCCATTTTCTTCCCGTCATATTCCGTGACCAGTCTGCGGCGTTCTTTCTCCTGTTCCCCGGCCAGCGCCAGCAAAAGCCGCTCCGGCAGAGAGCCTGCCTGCGGGAGGCGCTCCGCCGCTTCCGCCGGATGTTCCACAGCCTCCATCAGCCTTTTACATTTTTTGTGATAAAGGAAAAAGTCCGCGCCCAGAAGACAGAGACAGACGAACGCAATCAGAAGCAGCGCATAGGACATATTGCGCATCGCCCCCTCATAGCCGTAGAGCCCGGCCACCAGAAACAGGATCCCCACCGCCAGCGCCAGAATCCCCGCCTGCTTTATATGATCTCTGATATAGGACTTTATGATAATTCTATCCATTCAGCTGATACCCTGCCCCTTTCCTGGTGAGGATAAAATCCTTAAGCCCCGCCTCCTCCAGCTTCCTGCGCAGACGATTCATGTTCACCGTCAGCGTATTGTCATCCACAAAGCATTCGTCGTCCCAGAGCCGCTTCATGATACGCTCTCTGGAAACCACATCCCCCGCATTTTCAAACAAAAGCTGCAGAATTTTGAATTCGTTTCCGGAAAGCTTAAGACTCCTGCCCTCGAAGACAAGCGACAGATCCGCCAGAGAGAGAACCACGTTTTTGAATTCCAGAAGGGAGGACTGTCTGTGGAAGGAGTACGCCCTGCGCAGCATCGCCTGCACCTTGGCGGAGAGCACCTCCAGATCAAAGGGCTTAACCAGGAAATCGTCCCCTCCCATATTCACCGCCATCACAATGTTCATGTTGTCGCCGGCCGAGGAGATAAAGATGATCGGAACCTGAGAGAGCTTTCTGATCTCCGCGCACCAGTAATAACCATTATAAAAGGGCAGACCGATATCCATCAGCACAAGCTGCGGGTCAAACCGGCCAAAATGCGCCAGAACACGGGAGAAATCCGTCACACACTCCACCTCATGCCCCCATTTTTCCAGGTGCTTTTTCATTGCCCCCGATATAATATTATCGTCCTCCACAATCAGAATACGAAACATTCCCTCTCCCCTTTTCCGGTTTTATACTAAGAAACGAATTTACAGCATAACACTACTTCAATCCGCCAGGTTTTGCAATATGTTCATGACAGAAAAAGGGATCTGCATTATAATGGAGGGAAAGCGCGCCTTTTCCGCGTCTGTTTCAGGAGGCACACATGCTTCAGATTGCCATATGCGATGATGAACAACTTTACCGGGAAAAAATCCGGCGGCTGGTGGAGGCTTATCTTATAAATCATGATTTAACCTCCGAATTTCATCTTTTTTCCTCCGGGGAAGACTTTCTTCGCAATTATGAGAATACAGTAAAATATGATATCGTGTTTATGGATATCAGCATGGACGCCATGGACGGGATCCGCACCGCCATGCAGATGCGCTCCTTCCATTCCGATACCTTTCTTGTGCTGGTCACCGCCTTTATCGACTATGTGCTGGAGGGCTACAGGGTAAACGCCACGCGCTATCTGCTCAAAAGCACGCTGGAGCTCTCTCTCACGGAATGCATGGACGCCATCCTGCGGAAAATGCAGACCGCACAGGTTTGCTTTCCCTTTTCGGAGGGGGAGAGGAGCCTGTACACGGACAATATTCTCTATGTGGAGAGCCGCAGGCACAAATCCGTTTTCTTTTATCTGGGTGAAAAGCTGGAAACCCCCGAAATCTACCGCAAGCTGGACGACATCGAATCCGCCCTCGCCGGCTGTGGATTTCTGCGTATCCACAAAAGCTTTCTTGTAAATATGAAGCATATCCGGACCATCCGAAACTACAGAGCCTTTCTGGATACCGGTCAGGAGCTGCCCGTTCCCCGCCTGAAATTTCAGGCCGTAAAGGAGGCGTTCACGACATACAAAGGAGCGATCTGATGGAAATTGTGATGAAAAGTATTGTTCTGTCGCTGATACTGTCCATAAGCAGTCTGGCCTTTTTCGATACCCTTCTGCCCGTACGGCGCTTTGTCCATTCATGGATACGACACACCTCGCTCCTTGCCTTTCTGGCAGGTTATCTGGTCATCGCCTTCACCCCCATTCCGCCCTGGCTTTTTCAGCCCCTGCGGCTGACCGCCGTGGTCCTTCTGCCGGCGCTGTTTTATTACCAGTCCGGTATCCTGAAAACACTGGCTGCATCCATCCTGTTCTGCGGGATCTACTGGATCGTCTCCAGCTTTACGGTCTTTGCCATCCTCTCCTTTCCCTTTTCCGGTTCCGGCTTCCTCCTGGAGATGGACCAGGAGATCGCAGGAGGAATCCATATGGGGCTGATGCTGCTGTTTCATCTCCGGTACAGAAACCGTCTTTCGGGCCTGGGTAAAAAGCGCCCGATCCGATTCGTCATTTCCGCTCTGGCCGGCCTGATCCTCATCGTCACATTCTCCATGACCGCCCAGGATGGCAGTGCGACCGACATCCGCGCCAGGCTTGCCGCCACAGTGTGTCTTGCCGTGCTCATCGGCTGTCTTTTTTCTTTTGTTTGGGATCTGCTGAAAAAGGAGCAGGAAATGCAGACGCTGCGGCTGATCCATGAACGGACCCTCAGTCAGATGAATCAGTACCGCCTCGCGGAAAAGAGCGACGCACAGCTCAGAAGGCATCTCCATGACTACAAAAACCAGTTGGGATATATCCAGGAGATGCTGCTGGCCGAAAGGCACGCACAGGCCCTCGCATATCTCTCTCACCTCACAGGATACCTGCGCCGGAGCGCGGAATATGTAAGCACCGGCCATGCCGTCGTCAATGCGGTGCTCAACCAGAAATATCAGGCCGCCTCGGATCTGGGCATCGTCCTGTCCATAACCGTCAACGATCTCTCCGACCTCTCCATGAACGAGGAGGAAATTGTCTCCCTGCTGGGCAATCTTCTGGATAACGCCCTGGAGGCCTGTATGCGGTTAAATCAGGATTTGGCAAAAATCATCCAGTTTAAGATGGTTCTGGAGGAGGATCAGCTCGTTCTCTCCACCCGCAATCCTCTCCCGGAGCCTGTGCGGATCAGAAATAACCATATTCTCACCCGAAAATCCAACGCTCCCATGCATGGAATCGGCCTGCTGAATGTAGATTCTGTCATCCGCTCCCATGACGGCGTCAGCGTCATAAAATGCGAGGAGGGATGGTTCTGCTTTTCCGCCGTCATTCCCCGAATCTGAAACGCCCCTCCCGGGCCAGGCGTCGTTTTCTGCCGTCTCACCGCCGATTTGTGCCTTCCCCCTTGTATCCCCCGAATCCCGGAGATAAAATGATCCCGAAATCAGAAAAACATACACGAAAGGGAGATCAAAAATGAAACGTCTCAAACTGTCTGTCCTTATGCTCCTGTCAGTTTTCCTTTTATCCGCCTGCGGCGAACAGGCTGATATTCGGTCCGCCGCAGACCTGTCCGCCCCGGAGGAAGCTGCAGACCTGATGATGGAAAGCCTGAAGGGTTTAAATCTGGATTTATTCAATGAATATACCGATAACTATGTCGGCAGCGAACGGAACTGGCTGGGGATTACCGTTCGAAAGGAATATCAGGTATTTAACGAGCTGCTCCAGCCCTTTCACAGGAACAGAAAGCGATACCGGATCAACCGACAGTTCTCCGAGAAGCTTATGGAGAACCTTTCCTGGGAGATAACGGATGTCCGAAAGGACGAAGAACAGGCTCAGATCGATATGGAAATTACGAACATCGATATGCAGAAGGTCATGGGAAATTATACCGTCTCCCTGCTGGAGGAAAATATGCGTGCCGGTCAGGAAAACGGCCTCTGGGGTATGATCAGGGGATTCGGCAGACTGATTCATTCCGCCGTTTCTGTGGAAAATCTGGCCTCGGCCATAGAACAGACTGACCCTGATAACCCGGATAATCAGTCCACCATAAGCGTCACTCTCATAGCCCGTCCGGAGAACGGCGTCTGGAAATTTCAATTAAATGAGGATTTTATCAATGCCTTTATGGGAAACATCAATTCAGATACCTTCCCGGAAGAGATCGAACAGAGGATAAACGAGCTCACCCTGCAATATGAACAGACACTGTCACGCTCCGCGGGACGGCTGACTGTAAGAAAAGGTCAGCCGGACGGCTGACCGGTCCCGGTAACAGGGACGCCCTGTTACCAGACGGACTGCTCCGGCGTATCCTGCGGCAGAAATTCGTAGATATCTGTCCCTGTTTTTTCATCAAAATACTTTTTAAGCGCCATATTCTGATCCCATTTTTTCTGCGGGTATCTGCCGTATCTGCGCTTCACGTCCCCCATGCGGACCTCCATGTCCACTGCGCCATAGGTTCCTGAAAGGCTGTCGCAGAGCTGAATCAGCCGGTCATAATCATCATAAACGACCACAGCGAGCGCATCCTCAATCTCCCTCTGCTGTTCCCGGGATATATCCATATTTCCTATATATTCGCCAATATCGGGCACCGAAAAGGAGTGGGTCAGGCAGATCCTGGCCGCCTCATCATATCCCAGCTGTGTCATATAATGATAGCCGTCGTACACATGGCCCAGATGCTTCACGCCAAACTTTCTCCCTATATCATGCATAAGCCCCACGATGTATGCCTTCTCAGGATCCATCCCGGCTGTCCTTGCGGCGATCCTCTCCGCACAGGCCGCCACCACCCTGCTGTGGTTCCCCCAGGGCCCCGGATTGCATCCCTCGGCTTCCACCAGAATTCGTTCCGCTTCCTCTCTCGTCGGCAACATGATTCTGTCCTCCTTACGTTTTTTTCTATTGTAAAATCCGCCTTTTTCCCTGTCAAGCCGGATGTGAGAATTACAGATAAAGCCGTTAGAAAAACCATCTTCGGGTTATTTCAGCTTTATTCCCCTGAGAACCTCCCCCGTGGTAATCCCGGTATCACTGTACGCAAGCTCATCCATGGCAAAAGGCAGATTCCCATGGCCTTCAAGCCGGATCAGCCTGTAGTTTGTTTTCAGCCTCTGCGTATTTCTGATCACAGACTCCCTCACTGCCGGCCTTCCTATCCGCTCCGCGCCTGCGAGAATATTTTCAAGGCTTCCAAATTCGCGCAGCAGCACAGACGCCGTTTTGGGCCCAATCCCGTCCGCGCCTCTGAGATGATCGGCCGTATCTCCCGTGAGAGATTTGAAATCCGCATACTGGCCCGGCACAATTCCAAATTTATTAATTATATATTCGGGAGTACAGATTACCGTTTCTTTTCCCCGATAGCGGAGCACCGAAACCCTGTCACTGATAAGCTGAAAGAAATCGCTGTCGAAGGATGAAATTACTGTCTCCATTTCCCCTCCATAGCGCAGGGCGTAACCTGCAATCAGATCATCCGTCTCACATACCGTGGTCTCCGCATGCTTTATTCCCATAAAATCAAGCGCGGCATAGATGTCCATAAGCTGTGAAAAAGGATTTTCCTCCTCCGGTACCTGACTGTAATCCTTCCGGTTCGACTTATAATCCGGATTAAGCCGGGCGCGGGGATTTTCATGCTCCCCGTCAAAGAAAACCGCCATATGGGAAGGATTTACCTGACGGATTATTTTCAGAAGCGCCCCTGTAAAGCCCAGCGTTCCCTGAATCGGCCTGCCCTGCGCATTCACGATCCTTGCGGGCATGCCAAAGAACATCTGAAATAAAAGATTACTGCCATCTATCATCAAAAGCCGTTCCATAACCCCCTCCTGCGCACAGACCTTCAGTCCGTTTAAGCCCGGCATGCTGATCCCCGGCAGGAATAATGTTCCTGACGTTTCTCTGCAGGCTACAACTTATCTCGAAATATCCGCGCTGATTTGCGCTCCAAGCCCGGACGATACATCTACGCGCAGTTGTTCTTCCCCGTTTTCAATCGCCTTCCCCGCGCTGTCATACGGGGTAAAAACATACTCTTCGGAAACCGTTTCCAGCTCGCCGCTTGCTGCGTTTCTTTCCATAACATGTTCGTACCACGCGTCAAAGGCTACACCGTCCGTTTTCACGGAAGCGGCGTCATAATACTGTCCAATCTGTTCATCGGATATGGCAAGCCCTTCCTCCTCATAATAATGGGTTTTCACAATTTCACCGTCAATATACCGGTACGTTGAATAATAATGGCATGCCGCTCCACCGCGCTCCATGCCGTAAATGAGCTGTTCTTCCTGATCAAAGACGGCAAGTGAGATTTGATTTAAACGGGGATCATTCTCAAACCTCTGTTCCTCCGCATTCCATACAAGGTAAATCCATTCCGTCCGATAATTTCCGTTTAGCGTATCAAACAGGCGTATGTCCTGGTATCCGTCAAAATTTACATCCTCCAGTTCAAATCCGAGGGTATCCTGTGAGGAAGCGTCAATGCATGTCTGACCCTCCATCGTGAGCTCCGGTATTGAAATGGTCTGCAGCCGTGTATCACCCTGATCGACATCGACGGTTTGCAGCGCGTAACTCTCCCTCCGCAGATCATAGTATGCGGTCAGCCGGAACAGAAACTCCGGCATGTCTTCCCTGAGCTTTCCCGTTTGGGTTACCGTAATCAAGTCGTTCTGTTTTTCCTCGTAAAACCGGTTAAGGGCACTGTCCGGGATCCGGTTTCCTTCCAGCTCGATATCCGTTAAAGCGTGCAGTCCGTACAGCGGCGTTATATCGCTGATCTGGTTATTTTCAAGATTTAAGCGCGTAAGCTTTTGCCTGTTTTCCAGCGGGCTGATATCGACGATATTGTTATGATCCAGACAGACTTCCGTCAGGTTTTGCATATTTTGCAGCGGACTGATGTCCGAAATCCGGTTTTTTCCCAGATCAAGCTCCTCAAGCTGTGTAAGGCCGCTCAGCACAGATATGTCCGAAATGCCGCAGTTTCGCGCGCACAGCGCTTTGAGGTCTGTCAGGCCTGCGACAAACGTTATGTCAGCTTCCGTTTCAGAGGTGTTCCCGATTTCAAGGCTCTCTAAGTGAACCAGTTCGCCGACAGGGGTGTAATCCTCGATATCGTTTCCCACACAGTGAAAATCCACAAGCCCCGTCAGTCTGCTTACCGGTGTAATGTCCGTTATGCAGTTGTCGCTTACCCAAAGTGTTTTCAGCGCCGTAAGCGCCTCCACGCCTTCCAGACTCTGCACGTTGCAGTTATACAGATTTACCTTCTCCAGATTGCAAAACCACTGTAAATCTGAAAAGGGCTTTTCATACGAAATTTCTTCGTGTCTGTCAAAGCCAAATTCCGTAATTGCAAGCACGTCTGATTTTGTGATTGCGCCTTCGGGCTTTTCCAGGAGCTCCCGCGTTCTGCGCTCGATTTCCGGGGAATGGAACATGATTTCCTCAGATAACGGCTCCTGTTGGATCAGCCTGGCCGGATTTTGCGGTTCCATACCTGTTTTTCCTGTTGGATCCACTGTCTTGCCACAGGCGCAAAGCAGCAGGCTGACGAATAATACACACAGGCAGTGATATTTTCTCATTGCTTCCTCCGTCTTGCTTTTGCACAGGAAGTATCCTGTAATTCTCCATATTGTATCATCTCCCAGGATCTCTGCCAAACTGATTTTGCGTTTATTCCGCCATGCAGGGATCGAGCCATTTTTCACATCCCTTTATCCGCTAAAATTTTATCAAATTTCTTCTCCGAGAGGATTTCATGGGTTATAAGCTGCCCGTCACAGAAAAGGGAAAAGGTTGTAAAGGGCGAAGGGGCATTCTGCGCATCCTCTCTGGTCCGGATATGTACGGACCGAAGCACTGCGTTCCTGGCCTTTGCCATCTCCTCCAGTATCGGTACATACTTTGCCGTAAAAGGGCATTGGTTTGTGTAATACAGCGCAAATCCCTCCGGCATGTCTTCATGCCTGCCCACGCTGTCCCGAAAGCGGGGAAGGGATACGTCCTCCTCAAATGGCAGATACATCAGCTCAAAATAAGGCTCTGCCGTATCCGCTGTCTGAAAGCCCTTATAGCCCATATATTTCGGGTCAGAAAGGAATCCCATTTTCTTTTTTGAGGACAGGATTACAAGCCCCTTTTTCCCTTTCGCTTTACTGTCTTCGATGCACGCTTCCAGCAGGAGATTCGAGTATCCATGCCCCCTGAGCTGTCCGGCTACCCACAGGCAGTTGATGTACATATAGCCTTTCGCTTCTATGGGAGCCCATGCGTATTCCGCGGGGATATACTCAATGAAGCATTTCCCCCGGACATTGCCCTTTAAGAATACAAGGCCTTCGTCCAGCCTGTCTTTCAGCCAGTTCTTTTTGGACATGACCTGACTATCCCTGTTATTGGAGATCGCGCAACAGATGTGCTCCTTTTCGATATTTTCGTGTGTCAGTTTTACAAGTTCCATATTCTATTGCCTCCTTCTCAGCTTTATTAAATTTCCCGAAAAATCCCAATTTCTTTTTATATGTGACTTCTCGACAAATGAGAAGTTTATCGTTTTATTTAGCTCCTCGATAAACGGAAATTTATCTATTTTTCTTTCTGTTCTTGTGATAATACCTTATCAACACAAATGCAAAGGAAATTATCTGTGCCGCCATGATCCGGACAATTTGTAATTCGTCTGCGCCCTTTAGCGAAACGACATGCAGCATATTGGCAGCAACGGTATTATTGAATAAATGGTCGCCAAGCCCTGCCCATATATTTCCTGTTATGCGGGTGAGAAGCCCCCATTTGATTCCCATAATTCCGGCAAGGATTATATAACCGATCCCCATCGGGAGCATTGCCGCAAATGACATTTCGCCATTCACATAGCTTCTGACCGGCATTACAATGTGCCAGATACCAAATAGAAACGCGGCAATAAAATTCGCCTGCATAAATGGCTTTGTTTCAGAGAGCATTTTAAGAAACAGACCGCGAAAAACGCCTTCCTCCATCCATACATTGATAATGTTGAACAGTACGCATAACAGAAAGAAAACAAAATCCGTATTTTTTATCTGCGAGCCAGTTAAAGAAAAACTGCTGATATAGACTTCCAAATGCGCGGGATTGCCCTGCAGAATAAAAATTGCCAATTCCAACCCAAAAGAAACGGCAAAGCACACGCTTCCCAATAACAAGCCTTTCAAAATACCGCTTACAAAGCCGTCTCTTTGAAATCCGATCTCACCCCATGTAAGATTTATCTTTTTCAATACCAGCGCCAATAAGATAATCCCAACAACTTTATGGAGCACATTTTCTCCAATAGCTGTTTTGTCTGTTTCAATTAGAAAGTATTCCACAAACCTTACAGACAAGCAAAGCATGAAGATTATCATGCATAAATTATTCGGTTTGCATTTTATGTTTCTTTCCATATATAGCCCTCCAATCAGCGCCATTTTCTTTTTCTTATGCAGCCTTCTGACAAACACGAAGTTATATTATCGCAAACGGCAAAGCATAATATATTCTTCCTCATTTTCATCTACAATTTCAAATCCTGTTTTTTGATACATTTTTACAGCATAGTTGGCTTTTTGTACTGCGAGTGACGCTTGCTTATACCCTCTGTCTTTCAGAATACAAAGCATTTCTTTCATCAAATCAGTACCTATCCCGAATCCCCGATAACCTTTATATAAAGAAATGGCAAAGGACGGAGTGTCATTGTCTATATGGCCATAATCATTCATAATGCGCACCCAAACAGCACCAACAACCTTTTTATCAACTTCTGCAACCAAACCTATATCGTCTTTTTTCTTACCAAAGTCGGTTATATATACCTGCAATTCCGGCTGATTAATAATTGATTTGGGTGGTGCGGGCATTCCCTCCGGCACAAAGATAGCTTCATACAAAAAATCCTGAAGCAGACTAACTTCTCCCTCTAATATTTTTCTAATTTTGTAATTCATAACTGCCTCCTAAAAATAACGATTTTTCTTTATATCTCTTCAGAAGTTTCTTTGTTGTAACTCTCAATAAATTCTGTCATGCTCTCAAAATGCTTTGAACAAATTCCCACTTTTCCATACTCTGCAAGATACTTATTCAGAGCCTGATCGAAGACATCCACATTCCATATCCCTCCGATGTAAATTCCGATTCTAATTTTTCACTTTTGCTGTTTTAACTTTCTACAAAGAATCAACTTTATAATAATGGCTATTATCAAAGGGACAATCGTATATATGCCATAATACAAAACACCTGTGTACCATGGCGACGACCGCATAGCATAAACCCGGGGATGTGTCCTGTAATCCAGACATACATAGATTGCATGCCCTACAAAAACTCCAATCAATGAAATGATCAGTATATTTAAAACTTCGTTCAGCTTTTTTAACATAGAACAAGCCTCCATACCCTGATTTTTTCTAAATTCCTTTGATTCAATGCATCGGTGAAACTTTCCATTATTAATTCTGATACCACTCTTGAATAAATTTTCTTCTATGTCGTGTGAATAGGAAATATTATATACTCAAACTTCGCACATAGATTTTAGCTATGTACCTTGAAAATTCAATATCTGG
>CANOVJ010000063.1 GCA_947570615.1 uncultured Lachnospiraceae bacterium | reverse complement strand
TTTCCCTATCCTTTTTATGATTGTAACATTTTTGTAATTTCAAAAGTTTATCCTGCACGCCGCAGAATAAATCCTGCAGATCAAATCCTGCGGGATTAAATCCCGCAGGATAAAGTCCCCCAGGTGGGCCGGGATATACCCAATTCTGAGATTTTGTGTTAAAATAGAGAGGCGCTCCTGTATCGGTATGAACCGGCAGGACTTTCCCGCGGAGAGGTCTTTGGGGCTTCGCCACAAAAAAGGGAAAACAAAAATGAGGAGGGATCATATGAAAAAATTATTCTCGAGCAGACTGTCCGTCTTTGTACTGAGCATCCTGACCTGCCTGGCTCTCTCTGGCTGCGGCCTGAGTTCTTCGGGCGATGCGGGCCAGGAGACGGACGCATCTTCCCCTGAGCAGGGCGAAATCGGCCCCGACGCACAGCAGGGAACAGATTCTGACGCAGGCCGGGAGGCCGGCCAGACAGATCAGTCCGGAGCGGAGCAGGATCCGTCCGGGGACCAGAGCGGAGCTTTGCAGTCTCAGACAGCCATCGACGTTCAGAGGGGAAAACGGATTGAGGATCAGACCTTCGAGGTAAACCTCCGGCCTCTCGGCCAGGTGATCTTTTCCGCCTATGAGCCGGACACCTCCGAAAATAATTTCGCGGATGTGGTTTTCCTGATCGAAAAGGACGGCCAGGCGCTGATGCAGCTCCCGGGAACCACCGAGGACAATGTGGGCCTGGAGGTGTTTAATCAGGTGGAGGCGGTCTCCTTTACGGATTATAACAACGACGGGTACGACGACATTATCATCATCGTGAGCTACGATCTGGGCGCAGGCCCCCAGGCGGCCCGGCCCCATTCCCTGATCCGCTATTACAAAGGAACGGCCTCTGACGGTTTTATTTTTGAAAAGGACATGTCTGAGAACGCGTCCGGGGCCCTTACAGAGATCACCATAGAGACGGCCAGGAGTTTTATCAGCGGAAAGAGGGCAGATCTTCCGGATGAAGCGGAAGCTGCCGGCGGACCGGGTGGAAATGAGAGCGGTACAGAACTTGCCCCCTGGCAGCAGGCCTATCTGAAATACCTCTCCGAAGAGTCCGTCCCGGACGCCCAGAGCGGCTATACCCTGATCCGGATCAGCGATGACGGGATTCCCCAGATTGCGGAGATCGGGGCGGATATGGCCACCGGGGCCCGCATCGTCCATTATGCTGGCGGAAGGGTTCACGTCACCCAGCTGAACCGTCTTAATTTTACTTACATCCCAGGCGGAAATATGCTGTGCAACTCCGAGGGAAACATGGATTACTATTATGATCTGGTATTCCGCCTGGAGGAGGGAGAGTTTAATCTCATCGCATCGGGCTACTACGGGGCGGAGGACAACAGCAATATACAGTTTGACGATCAGGGAGACCCCATCTACATTTATGAGTGGGAGGGCGCGCCCGTGAGCGAGCAGGAGTATCAGAAGGAGCTCTCCCGGGTATACGATTTCTCGAAGGCCCAGGGCTATGAATACGAGGATCTGCTTTCGGTGGAGGAGCTGAAAAAAACGATCGAACAGTATGTGCAGTGACTTAATATACGGACAGCCGGGCGGGCAGAGGAAAATCTCCTCTGCCCGTTTTTTCGTCCCCCTGACATCGCGCGTTCATCTGGCACCTGACACCCGATATACTATGTAGTACGATGTATATATCACAAGGAGGTATATCGCCCATGGCAAAAGAAATCTCCATCGAAGAATGGAAATCCCAGATCCGGCGGGGAACGCTCGAGTTCTGTATTCTTCTGCTGATCAGCCACAGGCCCTGCTACGGCTACGACCTGATCAGCAGACTGGAAAAATGGCCCATCCTCACCGCGAAGGAGAGCACCATCTATCCGCTTCTGAGGCGGCTTTTAAAGGAGGAGTACCTCTCCTCCTTCTGGCAGGAGACCTCCCAGGGGCTCCCGCCGCGGAAGTATTACACCATCACGGAACGGGGCCGGGACTGTCTTGCGGCCATGACCGGGGAATGGAATCATCTCCTGGCCGCGATCGCGCAGATCAGCGGCGGAAGTGATCAGAAAGAAAACAGGGAGGAAGAGCATGAATCAGTTACTGAACAACTATCTTGACAGAATCGACAGATACCTGCGGCCGCTGCCTGCGGCGGAGCGGGCAGATATCATCAATGAAATCAAAAGCCAGATGGGAGAGCTGGAAGCGTCGGCCCGTCTCTCCCCCCAGGAGATTCTAAGCCGCCTTGGAAGTCCGAAAGAGCTGGCCGGAGCCTATCTGGGGGAATCCCTTTTAAAGGGCGGCTCCTTCAGCGCGCGCAGATTTCTCTGCGCCATCCTCTTTCACGCTCTGGCGGGGATCGGCGGAATGTTTATCCTTCCTTTCACCGCCGTTCTGGCCGGCGCGTTTATCCTGGCCGGCGTGATCGCCCCCTCAGGCGGCCTGATTAAGGCGGGAGGGTTCCCGCTGGGCTTTGACGTGCCCTGGGTCTCCTTCCAGGTCGGCTCCCTCAGCCCCCATCCCCTGCTGGCCGCGCCGCTGTGCATCCTTCTGGGATTTTTACTGATTCTGGCGGGAAAGGGATGCTGGAAGCTGACGCTTAAATATGTCCGCATCGTCAGCCGGGCAAAAAGGACGCTGCTTCCTTAGCGGCGCCCTTCCTCTGATATAATAAGCCGGTATGATAAGCTGGCCCGCACTTTAAAGCTGTGCCAGTACAAAAATGGCGTAAATAGCCTGGATGGCCTGCTCAAAATCCTCGTTTGCCACGCCGATGATGATGTTCAGCTCGCTGGAGCCCTGATCAATCATCTTCACGTTCACATTGGCGTGGGCCAGCGCGGAAAAGATACGGCCGGCGGTTCCTCTGGTGGACTTCATGCCCCGGCCCACCACCGCGATCAGCGCCAGATCCGCCTCGATCTCGATGCCGTCCGGATCAGCCAGTCTGTGGATGGCGGAAACCACCTTCTGCTCCTTATCCATAAATTCGTCCTGATGGACAAACACCGTCAGCGTATCGATCCCGGAGGGAATATGTTCAAAGGAAATCCCGTTATCCTCAAAGGCCTGGAGAACCTTTCTGCCAAAACCGATCTCCGTATTCATCATGGCCTTTTCTATGTTCACGCTGCAAAAGCCCTTTTTGCCGGCGATCCCGGTAATCACGTATTTTGATTTCTGGCAGGTGCTCTCCACGATCCAGGTGCCGTCATCCTCCGGGCGGTTAGTGTTTCGGATATTGATGGGGATCCCCTCCCGTCTCACGGGAAAGATGGCCTCCTCGTGAAGGACGTTAAAGCCCATATAGGAGAGCTCCCGAAGCTCTCTGTAGGTGATGGTATCGATCCCCTCGGGATCCTCGATGATCCTGGGATCCGCAATGAGAATGCCCGACACATCCGTCCAGTTCTCGTAGACCTCCGCCTTCACGGCCCTTGCCACAATAGAGCCCGTGATATCGGAGCCTCCTCTTGAAAAGGTTCTGATCCTGCCATCCTCACAGGCCCCGTAAAATCCGGGAATCACCGCATAGTCGAGTTTGCAGAGGCGCTCTCTCAAAATCTTATTGGTGAGCTCGGAGTCGAATTCTCCGTTCTGCGCAAAACGGATCACCTCCGCGGCGTCCACAAATTCAAAGCCGAGATAAGCCGCCATGAGAATCCCGTTTAAGTATTCGCCCCGGGATGCGGCGTAGGCCTCCCCGGCCTTTTCCCGGAAATTCCTTTCGATGGTATCGAACTCCTCCTTCAGGGAAACCGTAAGGGAAAGACCGTCTATGATCTCCTGATAACGGGCCGCGATCTGCGCAAGCTCCTTTCCGAACTCCTTTCCGTTCTCCGCCAGGTGATAGCAGGCATAAAGCATATCCGTCACCTTATTGTCGCTGTCAAATCTTTTTCCCGGCGCGGAGGGCACCACATAGCGCCTCTCCGGATCCCTGCGGATGATCGCTTCCACCTTCTGAAACTGCTCCGCACTGGCCAGGGAGCTTCCGCCAAATTTCACTACCTTTTTCATTCCATCTGTCTCCTCAACTAACCTTTACCATCCTGTTTTTCCGAAAGCGCACTGTAAACCCGCATCAGGCGGCCCGCACACGGAAATCTTATTATATATCCTTCTCCAGCAGCCTGTCAATGAGCCTGTGCCCTGTCGGTATAAAAATCCCGGTTTCCGCCGCCCTTCGCTCGCCGTACCCGCAACTGCAGCCGGGCTTTTCCTCTGACTGCCCCCGCGCGCTGCTCTCTGTCTCTTCCCCGCTTTCCCCGGGGGCTGTGAAAATATCCTGTTCGCTGTCCCAGAGAAGGTAAGGAACGCTCTGGGCCGTATGGGTTCTCACCCGGATGGGCGTGGGGTGGTCGGGCATCACCAGAAGCCGGTACGGCACGCCCTCCTCCGAAAGCGTCTTCGTCAGAGGGCCGATCACTCTTTTGTCCAGATATTCTATGGCCTGCACCTTCCTCTCCACGCTTCCCTGGTGCCCCATCTCGTCCGGGGCTTCCACATGGATATAGACAAAGTCATAGCCATCCCGCAGCGCCTCAAGGGCGGCCTGCACCTTGCCCTCGTAGTTGGTGTTGAGCCCTCCGTTTGCGCCCTCCACATGGGCCACGCCCATGCCCGCGCCCACGGCGATCCCCTTTAAGAGATCCACCGCCGAGACCATCATGCCCCTGACGCCGTTCTTCTCCTGGAAGGAGGAAAGGGCGGGCCGGGTTCCTGCACCCCAGAACCAGCAGCAGTTGGCCGGGTTTAATCCCTTTTTCCTTCTCTCTATATTTATTGGGTGATGAACCAGAATATCATAACTTCTTTTCATCATCCTCAGAAGATTTTCGTCTGTGGGAAGATATGGGCCGATCACCCGTCCCAGAATGTCATGGGGCGGCGAAAGCTCCATCACCTGCCCTTTGTCCTGAATCAGGCAGTGCCGGTAGCTGGTTCCCACATAAAACTGATATGTGTCGTTTTGCAGCTCCTTTTGCACCGCCTGCAGCAAAACGGCGCAGTCCGCGGTGCTGATCTCATCCGAGCTGTGATCGATCATCGTCCGCTCTTCAAAGGGTACATCCTCCTGCGAAAGCGTCACGATATTACACCGCAGAGCCACGTCCGTATCCTTCATGGGTACGCCGATGCTCAGGGCCTCCAGGGGAGAACGGCCTGAATAATAGATCTCGGGGTCATACCCCAGAACGGAGAGGTTGGCCGTATCGGAGCCCGGCTTCATCCCCCGGGGAATGGTTTTTACAAGCCCCATCTCCGCCCTGCGGCTTAATCTGTCCATGGCCGGGGTATCGGCGTATTCCAGGGGCGTTTTGTCCCCTAACGCCTGGATGGGCTCGTCCGCCATCCCGTCCCCCAGGATCACGATATATTTCTTATTTCCCATCACATACTCTCCTCGATGCGGATCCGGCTGATGATCCCCGTCCTCCGGGCCCTGTCGTTAAACTCCTCCTCCGGCATCCTCTCCGTGATAAAGGCGAACTCTCCCGGCACGTGGGCCTTGATCACGCTGACCTGCTCAAACGCCTGGAGGGCCTTACTCTCCTGCTCCTGCGCCACACGCACGAAGAACCGGCGGCTGGCCTTTTCGATCCCCGTAAGGGCGGCCTCCTGCGCGTCCCAGAAGCACATGATCACCTTGCCGATATGCCTCGCACAGTCCACCACATCGGACACCACCGCGCTGGCCGTGGGAAGCTTGCCCGCTCCCCTGCCGTAGTACATGGAGTCGCCCAGCATGTTTCCATGGACACAGACCGCGTTAAACACC
Source organism: uncultured Lachnospiraceae bacterium (assembly GCA_947570615.1). Lineage (GTDB taxonomy): Bacteria > Bacillota > Clostridia > Lachnospirales > Lachnospiraceae > Suilimivivens. The sequence continues at coordinate 19,814 of CANOVJ010000063.1, read as the reverse complement.
CCGTTTACCATATAAAGGGGATGGCTCTTGTTGATCATAAAGGGGGCCACCATGGCGAACAGGCGCCCGTCCTCCTCCCTGCTCTGAGCCAGGAGCTTGATGGTTCTTCCGCAGGCGTGGGCATACACAAAGTCCGTCTGCGTGATTCCTGAAATCCCCTCCGTGTAGATATCCTGGTATTTTACATTTTTGCCGCACATCAGGGAGGAGAGGATGGCGATCTTCCGGCAGGCGTCGTATCCCTCCACGTCCGCCTCGGGATTTCGCTCCGCGTATCCCTTCTCCTGGGCCTCCCTGAGCGTTTCCTCAAAGCCCGCCCCCTCCTTTTCCATTTTGGAGAGGATATAGTTGGTGGTGCCGTTGAGAATACCGGTGATGGCGTCTACCCGCTCCGCCGTCAGGGAATAGTTCAGAGGACGGATGATGGGGATACCGCCCCCCACGCTGGCCTCAAAAAGGTAATTACATTTATTCTCATGGGCGATCCTGATCAGCTCCGGCCCATGAGTCGCCACCAGCTCCTTGTTGGAGGTACACACGCTTTTTCCCGCAAGCAGCGCCCTTTTTGTGAAATCATAGGCCGGGCGAAGGCCCCCCATGGTCTCGCAGATAATCTTTATCCCGGGATCGCCCAGAATCTGCTCCACGTCGTGGACGATCTTATCCTCGTAGGGGTCGCCGGGAAATTCCCGCAGATCCAGTATATATCTGATCTCAATCTCCTCGCCGGACTTCTTGTTGATCTCTTCCTTATTCTTCTCGATCACCTCCACGACGCCGCTTCCCACCGTGCCGTATCCCATTACCGCTATCTGAATCATATTGACCTCCTTATTTTAAGTTCCGCAGATGTCCTTCAGTACATCCTCTTCCAGAATGCTTTCCGGTATCTGCCGGTTTTTTATGCCTTGGCTAATATCTTCACATTCCTGACGCCCCTGTGCCGTTCCATGGACTCTACCATGTCCGAAATCTCTCCCGTGGTGGGGAGCACCTGAACGCTCAGGCTTAAGGACGCCACGCCGTTGATGGGGATGCTCTGATGAATGGTCAGAATATTTGCGTGAAACCCGGCGATGATTTTCAGCACCTCGGACAAAAGCCCCGGCTCGTCCTCCATCTGAAACGCCAACGTGATGGTGACTCCCTGGGCATTGTCGTGAAACTGAAAAATATCGTCTCTGTACTTATAAAAAGAGCTCCGGCTGATGCCCACCTGATCCGCCGCATCATTCACCGTCTGCACCCTTCCGGTGTCCAGAAGCCGTTTCGCCTCCACCACCTTAAGCAGCACCTCCGGAACCGCCGCCTCCTTTACCACATAATACCTGCTTGCCATCGCTTTCCCCTCTCGCGTTCTTCTATGGTGGACATTTGTCCGCCAACGGGAGAAATTGTATCACAAAGAAGGAGGGATGGCAAGGAAATTTTTCATTTTTTTCGGGGAGAAAATGTAAGAGGAGCTTTCAGGACAGAAACTTTTTGAGAATGTATTATTTTACGACCGGAGCGCCGGGAGCCGGGAATCCTGCCCCGCAGACAGCTTCCCGGCCCCCGTTTTTCACATAAGGAAGACCGGCGGCGTTTGTTATTTACACCCGGCGCCGCCCTCTCCTCTGATCAGAACCTGCTTTCCCTCGAAGGCAAATCCATAACAGCGTATTTTTTCCACGCCTTTCTCCGCCAGGGCCGACGCATATTTCTTTTCCCTGATCTGATTAAGAGCGGCCCCCGCCGTATCCTCCAGTGATTTCTCCTCCTGGTCGCGCACCTTGAACTCGATGACGATCCCGTCGTCCCCCGGCTGCAATGGTTCCAGCATCACGTCATATCTGCCAAAGCCGCTCTCTCTGTTGGAGACGACCACATACCTGTCCGCCAGATCCACAAGCAGTCCCAGCACAAAGCCATGATAAAACCGCTCCGGCTCCGCCGCCTGGGAGGGCCTTTTACCCACATCAAAAAAGCTGAACGTGGCCAGAGCTACTCTGTTCATATAGATATTCATCGTCCTTGTGTCATCCTTAAGTAAAGCCTTAAGGAACAGATTGTACGCAGGCGTATAGTCCAGAAACCAGTCGTCGATCATCTGGCCGAACATCATCCTCACTTCCCGGTTGGTCAGCTTCAGACCGTATTGCGTCCTTCCGGTGGATTCCTGAAACTGGCTGTCCTCCACCCGCAGATAACCGCCGGCCAGGAGCAGACTCCACAGAGCGCTGCTCTTGCGGTTTAACTGATGGAAAATAATCTGTTCATCAATGACCGTGTGAAACGTCTTTCCACGCAGAAGATCCTCCATGGTCACCTTTACCTGCGGATCGCCCTCCCGGATCAGCCTGCCCACCAGAGAATTGGAGCTGGTGTTTGCCCAGTAAATTCCCAGCTTCCCCTTATCCAGAAAATTGAGGATCGACCAGGGATTATAGATATCCCGGCATTTTCCGAAAACAAAGCCGTCATACCAGCGCTTCACCTTCTCCATTGCCTCAAGACCATATTCATCCAGCGCGGCGGCTACCTCCTCCTGGGTAAAGCCAAAGGCGTCTGCGTATTTATCCGAAGTGGTGGTCACCACCTCAAGATTATTGAGATCCGAAAAAACGGACTCCTTACTGATCCGCGTGATTCCCGTCATAACCGCTCTCTGCAGCCATGGGTTGGTTTTAAAGGTGGAGTTAAACAAGGCCCTTAAAAATGCGACCGCTTCCTCCCAGAAGCCTCCCACGAAAGCCTCCTGCATGGGGGTATCGTACTCATCCAGAAGAATAATAACCTTTTTCTTATAATATCTGGCCAGAAAATCTGTCAGTCTGTAAAGGGAAAGGGTAGCCACCACATCCGGCATATCCATGGAAACGCTCAGAAAGAAATTCTTTTCCTCCTGCGTGAGAGATCCGCTCTCCAAAAGAAAACAGTTCCGATTATACTGTTCTGTCAGAAGCTGGCAGATCCGCTGCTTCATCTCCCTGCAGGTCGCCTCCTTTACATTGGCAAAGGAAAGGCTGATCACCGGCCAGGAACCCTGCAGATTCCGATAAGCTTCATCCTGCCAGATGGAGAGACCTTCGAACAGATCGCCTCTGCCTGCATACCGCACGGAAAAAAACTTCTCTAACATGCTCATATTCAGCGTCTTTCCAAAACGACGGGGACGTGTAATCAGAGTTACCTCGTCCTGGCTTTCCCACCATTGTCTGATAAAAGCGGTCTTGTCGATATAAAAAAGGTTATTCCGTATGATCTGTTCAAAGTCCTGATGCCCTATTCCTACGGTTCTCTTCATATAAATCCCTGCCTTTCCCAGCTGCAGACGCCCCATCGCCGCAGGACAGGTATCTCTGATCAGAACCTGCTTTCCCTCGAAGGGGCTCTCACAAAAGCTCCCGCAGAAGCTGGTTTACCATTCCCGGGTCGGCCTTGCCCTTCATGGCCTTCATAGTCTGGCCCACCAGAAATCCGATGGCCTTCTCCTTCCCGCTCCTGAAATCCGCCACGGACTGGGGATTGGCTGCGATCACCTGCTCCACCACCGCCCGAAGGGCTCCCTCGTCGTTGACGGTCTTTAATCCCTTTTCCTCCACATATTTCTCCGGATCGATGTCCTTCTCAAACATCACCTCGAACACCTCCCGGGCCACGGAGCTGTTGATGGCCTTTTCATCGGTCAGGGCGATGAGCCTGGCGAGATTTTCCGGGGAAAAGCAGATATCCCCGGGATCCATGTCCCTCTCCTTAAGCAGACGCAGGGTATCCCCCATCAGCCAGTTGGATACCTTCTTGGGCTGGCTGCCAAGGGCCGCGGTGGCCTCGAACAGATCCGCCATATGCCTGCTTTCGGTGATGATCTCGATATCGTAATCGGGAATGTCAAACTCCCGCTTATAGCGCAGCATTTTCTCCGGCCGCATCTCCGGCTGCCTGGCGCGGATCTGCTCAAGAAACGCGTCGTCAAGAACCACCGGAACCAGATCCGGATCCGGGAAATACCGGTAATCCTGGGCGTCCTCCTTGCTTCTCATGGCGTAGGACTCGCCCTGGTTATCGTCCCACCTTCTGGTCTCCTGAACCACCGCCTCCCCGCTTTCGAGCAGGTCGATCTGCCGCTCCCGCTCCGCCTCAATGGCTCTGGCAATGGCCTTGAAGGAGTTTAAGTTTTTCATCTCCGTGCGGGTGCCGAATTCGCCGGAGCCCGCCTCGCGCACAGAGAGATTCACGTCCGCCCGCATGGAGCCCTCCTGCAGCTTACAGTCGGAGGCTCCCAGATACTGGATGATCATGCGCAGCTTTTCCAGATAAGCGATGACCTCCTGACTGCTTCGCATGTCCGGCTCGGACACGATCTCGATCAGAGGCACCCCGGAGCGGTTGTAGTCCACCAGCGTGCAGTCGTCCCACTCGTCATGGATCAGCTTGCCCGCATCCTCCTCCATGTGAATCTCATGGATTCCCACAAACTTTTTTCCATCCTCCGTCCCGATCTCCACCCTGCCGTCCCGGCAGATGGGAAGATAAAGCTGGGAGATCTGGTAGTTCTGGGGATTATCCGGATAAAAATAGTTTTTGCGGTCAAATTTGCAGTTTCGGGTGATGGTGCAGTCTGTGGCGAGCCCCACGGCCACCGCGTATTCCAGCACCTGCTTATTCAGCACCGGAAGGGAGCCGGGCATCCCTGTGCAGACCGGGCAGGTGTGGGTGTTGGGCTCACCCCCAAAGGCCGTGGAGCAGCCGCAGAAAATCTTGGTTTTCGTGGCCAGCTCCACATGAACCTCAAGTCCAATGACCGTCTCGTATTGCTTTGCCATCTTACCTCTCCTCCTTTCCTGCGGCCGGGCCCACATCCCTGCACTCATCCTTCCGGGCAGGGGAACAGACCGTCGGCGTATCTTCATCCGGGCTGGATCCGCCCCGGATCTTTTCCCAGGTATAAGCCGTCTGAATCAGCTTCTTTTCCCGGAAGCAGTCGCCGATGAGCTGGACGCCGATGGGCAGTCCCTTTAAATCCCTGCCGCAGGGGATGCTCAGGGCCGGAAGCCCCGCCAGATTGACGGCTATGGTGTAAATATCCCCCAGATACATTCTGATGGGATCCGAAAGGCTCTCCCCCAGCCTGGGCGCGGTGGTGGGGGCCACCGGCCCCAGGATCACGTCGTATTTTTCAAAGGCCGCATCGAACGCCCTTTTGATCAGCGCCTTTACCCGCAGCGCCTTCAGATAGTAGGCGTCGTAATATCCGGAGCTGAGCACAAAGCTGCCCAGCATGATTCTGCGCCTGACCTCCGGACCGAAGCCCTCGGAGCGGGATTTTTTGTACATGTTGTGAAGGCCCTCGTATTCCTGCGTCCGATAACCGTATTTAATGCCGTCAAACCGCTCCAGGTTGGAGCTGGCCTCCGCCGTCGCAATGGTATAGTAGGCGGGAATCGCGTATTCCACCAGACTTAAATCGAATTCCTCCACCAGCGCGCCCCTTTCTTTAAGGGCGTACGCCACTTTCAGAACCGCCTCCCGTACCTGAGGATCCAGCCCCTCCCCGAAATAATCCCTGGGAATTCCGATCCGCATCCCCGTGACGTCCTCCACGAGGGCGGAGGTAAAGTCCGTGTCCGTCCTGGGAACGGAGGTGGAGTCTTTGGGATCATGGGTGGAAATGGCCTCCAGGACAGTGGCGCAGTCCCGCACATCCTTACACAGGGGCCCGATCTGATCCAGAGAGGAGCCGTAGGCGATCAGCCCGTACCGGGACACCCGGCCATAGGTGGGCTTTAACCCCACCACCCCGCAGAAGGAGGCTGGCTGGCGGATCGATCCCCCCGTGTCGGACCCCAGCGCATAAAAGCATTCCCCGGCGGCCACCGCCGCCGCGCTGCCGCCGGAGGATCCCCCCGGCACGTGCTCCGGATCCCAGGGGTTCCTGGTCACCCCAAAGGCGGAGGTCTCCGTGGTGGAGCCCATGGCAAACTCATCCATGTTGGTCTTGCCCAGGATCACCGCCCCCGCCCTTTGCAGGTTCACAACCGCCTGCGCGGAATAGGTGGGCACAAAATTATAAAGAATTCTGGACGAGCAGGTGGTGAGCATTCCCTCCGTGCAGAGATTGTCCTTGATGGCCACGGGAACCCCCGCAAGCGCCCCCGTAAGCTCCCCCGCGTCGATCCTTTTCTGTACCTCCCGGGCCTGCCCGAGAGCGCCCTCCTGATCAAGGGTCACATAGCAGTGATAAAGGGCTTCCTTTTCCTCAATCCGCTCAAGGGCGGCCGAAACCGCCTCCTGCACACCCACTTCCCTGTTCTGAATCGCCGTTCCAAGCTCTACGGCGGTCATATCGATTATCTTCATCTGCGGCCTCCTACTCGAATGTGCGCGGCGCCATAAACATGCCGTCCTTCTCCCCGGGCGCGTTGCTCAAAATCTCCCGGCGCATATCGCCGTTCGTCACGATATCCTCACGAAATACATTATTTATCGGAAACACATGGGACATGGGCTCCACATCCGAGGTGTCCAGCTCCCCCAGCCGGTCGATGTAATCCAGCATACTTCCCATATCCTTTTTCGCCTGCTCCCTCTCCTGCGGCGAGAGCTCGAGCTTGGCCAGTATCCCCACATACTCGATGGTTTCATCTGAAATAACGTTTGCCATTTTAACCTCCATGCTGCCGCCAAAAGGCGGCCCGAATCCCTTTCTGTCCGCCGCCGCGCTGCAGACGCGCCAGCGTAGTTCTTATCATACCATTTTTTTTTCCACTCTGCTACTATCTTTTTCCGGCCGGGGGAGGTAAAATAAAAGATACGGATACCTCTCAGGCAGGCCCGGAGACAGCGCTCTGCAAACGTCCCGCCCTCCTGTAAGTTCCCATACCATTACTTTGAGGTACAGACGCCATGATCCTTCTCCCCCATCTTCCCATATTATGGATATTATGCGGCAAAGTATACCTTGCCCCCTGGCTCGGCCCCTGGGCCGGGGCTGCCTCCTTTGCGCTGCGTCTTTTGCTTGTGTGCGTCTTCGGGATCACCTCCCTTTTTCTGCACATTATGCCCTTTACCAAAGGCGTCTCCTCCAAAAGCGTTTCCGCCAAAAGGGTTCCCTCCGGAAAGCTTTCCGCCGGCGCCTGCCCTGCGTCCGGGGAACCGGGAAAGGCGTCGTCAGGAAGCGATCCGCTTCTGTGCCTTCGGCTGAAGGTCATGACCGGCGGCAGAGCGATCATCCGGCTGTGCTTCTGGGGACTGCTCTTCCAGGTTCTGGTTTATCTGCTTAAGCCCCCCGGCCGCATCGCCCCGGCAAATATCCCCTGGCCAGTCGTCCTGATCGGGGACGGAATCTTTGCCTTTCTGTATTTTTATCTGCTCATCTTAAACGGCTGTATCCGGATTCTGTGTACCTGCCGCAGTCTGGGCGTGTGGAAAAGGGTCTGCATCCTCTGTTTTCTCTGGATCCCTGTGCTCCATCTTTTCCTGGCCAGATATCTGTGCAAACGAGCCTGGATCGAATACGACGCGGAGCGGTGCCGCTTTGAGAACCGGCTTATGCGCGCCGACTCTCAGATCTGCGCCACCAGATATCCCCTGGTGATGCTCCACGGCATCGGATTTCGGGATCTGCGCTACTTTAACTACTGGGGCCGGATCCCCAGGGAGCTGGTCAGAAACGGCGCCGTGGTTTACTATGGCCATCAGCAGGCCTGGGGGACCATAGAAGGGAACGCCGAAATCATCCGGGAAAAAATCGGGGAAATCCTGCGGGAAAATCACTGCGGGCGGGTCAATATCATCGCCCACTCCAAGGGCGGGCTGGACGCCCGTTACCTGATCAGCGGACTGCATATGGAAGACCAGGTGGCCTCCCTCACCACCATCTCCACGCCCCACAGAGGCTCGGAGCTCTTAAACCTTTTAAACCGGCTGCCGGATCCGGTGTACCGCTTTGTGGCCTCCCTTTTTGACAGGGCCTACGCCCGGTTCGGGGATCAAAATCCCGACTGCTACCATGCCAGCAAACAGCTTTCCCCCGAATTCTGCCGGGAATTTAACGAACAATATCCCGATTCCGCCAAAGTCTATTATCAGAGCTACGCCTCCTGCATGAAACACACCCTGGGGGACGGGCTCTTAAGCATTCCCAACCTGCTGATGTTCCTGGCGGGAGCAGGGGCCAACGACGGGCTGGTCACCGAACAGTCGGCCCGGTGGGGAAATTTCAGGACCACCTTCCAAAGCGGCGGCAGGCGGGGAATCTCCCACGGGGATATGATCGACCTGAAGCGGGAGGATTATAAGGGCTTTGATGTGGTGGAAACTTATGTACAGATCGTGGCGGATCTGAAGGCGAGGGGCTTCTAAAAGGAAAACCATAACACAACGAATGAAAGAAAAGAGGTAAAAATATGCTCAGAATTGCAAACAATCCAACCCTGAAAGGACTCTCCTGCCTCTGTCCGGGCATCGTCTACTCCACCGCCACAGGCACGGAGCTCAGACTCGATCTGCTCACGCCCTATATGGAGGAAAATGCAGACGAGAGCCGCCGTTTCCCGCTGGTGGTGTTCATTCAGGGCAGCGCCTGGCAGTTTCCCGACACAGGCTACGAGCTCCCCCAGCTTTCCCGGATCTCCCAGGCAGGCTATGTGGTGGCCAGTGTCACCCACCGCAGTATCCTCGACGGTCATCCGGCTCCGGCCTTTTTAAAGGATGTAAAGACCGCCATCCGGTTCCTGCGCACAAACGCAGCGCAGTATCACATCGACCCACAGCGGGTTTACGCCTTCGGCACCTCCTCCGGCGGAAATACCTCCCTGCTTCTGGGGCTGACCGGGGACATGGAGGAATTTCGCACACAGGAATATCCGGATGTGTCCGACCATGTGGACGCCGTGATCGACTGCTTCGGCCCCACCGAGCTCTCCGACTTCTTAAAGCTCCCCCCGGACAGTGAGCTGGGCCGCCATGCCCACGAGGCCTTTTCCCTGTTCTGCGGCGGAGAAATCGACGACGCTCTCATGACCAGCATGAGCCCCATCAGCTACGTGCGCAGGGGCAGAGACTATGTTCCCTTCCTCATCGCCCACGGGGACCGGGACGAGCTTGTGGACTTCTCCCACAGCGCCAAAATGGTAAAACGCCTTGAGGAATGCGGCGCGGATGTGAGCTTTATCTGCGTGGAAGGGGCCGAGCATGAGGGAACCTTCTGGAGCCGGCAGATCTGGGATATCTTCCTGAGCTTCCTGAACAAACAGGCCGGGAAGTAAAACGCAGATTCCCCTGGCGGGCCGGTTTTTTACAGCAGACCGGCCCCTTTATTACAATAAGCCGGCTCGTGAAGCGTGACAGCGTCTGCTTACCCCGACGAGATCCCCTCTCCCATATTCGGCCGCATGGCGCAGTAAGCGGCATCCGCGGTAAACGCCAGCAAAAGCACAATGCACAAAGCCGTGCGCCATTTTTTCGGGATCCGCTGATACAGCCTCTCATAAAAAGGCAGAAACAGGCAGACCAGCGCCGTTCCTCCCAGCCCGAAAATCACTGCTCCCACCAGGCAGATCCTTCCATTGATATTCAGGAAATGACCGCTGTAATCCCACCACCGGATCCCCCAGCGCCGCTCCAGGAAAAAGCTGGTCAGATACTCCAGCGCCGAACAGAGCAGAAGGGAAATTCCAAACACCCGGAAGGGCTTTCTGCGCAGCGAACGCAGCAGAAAACAGAGCAGGAGCCCTCCCACCCCATATACAGGCAGATAGGGCCCTCTGTAAACGCCCCTGTTGATGAACGCGTGCTCCGTAAACAGAAACAGCGCTACCTCCCAGAGCCAGCCTGCAATGGCCAGCACAAAAAACAGCAGAACATAAAAATCAAATTCATGAGATCTTCTCTTTCTTTCCATATCAGAGAGGATGCCCGGAATCATGCCGTTTTATTTCATGAATTCTCCGCTCTGTCTTTTTTCGATCTTCTGATAATACCGCACAACGAAAAATAATTTTATGGCAAACAGCAATGGATAGAATAAAACAGGAAACCCGAACATCTGTCAGATTTCCTGTTTTAGATATTAAAGTGCCTGCTGAGTTATTGAATTGCTGAATGCTTCGCGTTTCTCCAGTATTTCAAGATATAAGTCTTCATACTCGGATTTCAGGTCGCCGATCTCATCGCGCAAATTTGCCCGATGAACCACAGTCTGTTTGTGAGTTCGAACGTATGAAATATTTCTCAGATTAAGCCTGGGATACAGTACCGGGTCAATTTCTATATCATATACCGGATCAATATTGCTCCTGTTTGTGACAGATGATACCGGCAGGACAACATAATCATCATTGTCCGCCTTCGCCAAAATCAGCGCAGGCCGCGCTTTATATGACATTTGCCGGGCCGCCTGATCATAAAACGGTGTACGTGCCTTATATATATTTTCCCGATCATAAGGCACCACCTTTGCTACAATATCATCATCGTTATCAAACTCATCATAATACATATCCCACACATGATCATATGGGCGAACCTTTTTTGCATCTTCCTTAATATCGCTAAGGGCAATAATACGATTTCCATTTTCTCCCGGCGCAAGACCTTTTCGTGAATTACTCCATGAAATTTCCCGATGAGATAATTCGCTTAACCGCCACGAGGCTAATGAGCCATACTCTATTATTACGTTGCTGGCAATATACTGTATACTATCGGAGATTGGTTCTGTAGCAACTACAATTTCACCATTTATAAAATTGTTTCGGACCTCGCGCGAAACCGGCCCAAATTTCCATCCCTCAAAATCACCGTCAAAAGCAGGCCTGCCCAAAATTGCAAACGACTCTCTTTGTGTGAAATACAGAAGTTTGTGGAGTTTCATTTCATCCAGGCACTCACCCGTCAATTCATGATAGCGCTTAATAATATAGTCCGCAACATTCGTAATTTTATCCATGCCTCCACCTCCTTACAATTCCTCATTATTAATTATACTTATTATTTCGATATCTGTCAACCGCTATACAGGCGCACAGCGCCGCGTATTCAGCCGTATTTCTGAATCCTGAATTGTCTTTTTATCGTTTTTTTCCGTATCTCATTTTTCAGCATACGTTTGATTTTGCCTCCCATGTTTATAACCATGCTCCTTCCGACGTTTGATACGCTTCATCCCGGAACTGTTTTATTTACCGGATTCTCCGCTCTGTCTTTTTTCGATCTTCTGCCAGTACCTGGCCGCGCTGAACGCAGCCGTGATAAACCAGGTCAGGCCGGTGGCCAGCCAGATTCCCCACACGCCGATAACGGGAATACACGTAAGAGGCTTTGCAAAGCAGATACGCCCGATCATCTCCACCAGCCCGTTTGCGAAGGCAAAGAGGGCGTCCCCGGCTCCGTTTAAGGTTCCTCTCGCCACATAGATCATCCCCAGCGGCAGATAAAACCAGCTTGTGATCCGCAGCGCCCTTGCCCCGAAGGCAATTACCTCCGTCTCGTTTACAAACATTTTCATGATCAGCTCCCCGCCAAACTGAGCCAGCGGCAGCATAATCAGGGAAAAAATCCCCATGATCAGGCATCCCTTCCGAAAGCCCAGCTTTACCCTCTCCAGTCTGCCCGCGCCGATATTCTGGCCGGTGTAGGTGGACATAGCCATACACAGGGAGTTACAGGGCTGCTGCACGAGCTGCTCGATCCGGCCCGTGGCGGTAAACGCCGCCACTACCACGGAGCCGAAGGTATTTACCACGCTCTGGAGAATCACACAGGATACGGCGATCAGAGAGGTCTGCAGCGCCAGCGGCACTCCCATTCTGACGCATTGCCCTATGATCACTGCGTCCGCTCTGCGCAGCTCCTTCTCAATTTTGAAACAGGGGTTTCTGGTCATGGCAAAGACAAGGCTCCCCACCCCGGCCAGAAACTGGGCAATGATCGTCGCAATCCCCGCTCCCGCCACCCCGGCGTTGAGCACCCGCACGAAAAACAGATCCAGCCCGATGTTTAATACGCTGGCCACCACCAGGAAATACAGCGGCGTTCTGGAGTCCCCCACCGCCCTTAAAATAGCCGAGACACAGTTATAGAGCGCCACCGCCAGCACCCCGGCGCTCATGATCCGCATATACCGGACCGACTGATCCAGGATATTCTCCGGCGTGTTCAGGAAAACCAGGACCGGCCCCGAGAGCAGAATTCCAAGAATCCCCATGACGCCTCCCGTCACGAGCATGATACCGGCGGCGTTGGCGATGGCCTTCTTTACGCCCGAATCATTTCCCGCCCCGAAATTCTGGGAAATCACGATTCCGATTCCGTTGGCCATCCCGCCGCACAGGGAAAAGAACAGAAAATTCACAGAGCTGGTGGCTCCCACCGCCGCAAGCGCATCCGCCCCCACATATTTTCCCACGATCATGGAGTCCACAAGATTGTACATCTGCTGGAACACATTTCCCACCACCATGGGAAGCATAAACGCCAGCAAAAGTCCTGTGGGATTTCCCTGCGTCATATCCTTTGTGTAACTTTTCATAATAGAATACCCGGCCTTTCCGGCCCGCACACCGCTTTTATCCGCTCCGGGCCGTCCCCCATCTTACCACGGCCTTCTGACTTTTTCCATGTCAATTATTGTACAAAAGCTTGACAACCGGCCCGGCCCCCGCTATAATGACACCAGTTTCATACAAGTGATCGATTAAGAAAAGCAATGATAAGAAGAAGTAGCATAAGGGGAAACAGACAGAAAGCTGCCGGTTGATGAGAGGCGCGTGGGAATCCTTATGTGAATACATCTTTGAGCTTCGCACCAAACGCCGGGCAGAGCATGCGCTCTTCCGGTTCAGTAGGCTGCGACGGTTCCTGCACCCGTTATCGTGCTAGAGTATACGCCGGATGAATGGCCGTACTCGAAGAGGTAAACAGCGTGAGCTGTTTATAAAGACCAGGTGGTATCGCGGGAGATGGCTCTCGTCCTATGGGCAGGACGGGAGCCTTTTTTTCATTGGCTGTCTTAATTCCACTTCGTATCAGAACATTCTCATCAATCTGAGCAGAGCCTGCGCTGAATCCGCAGGCCGGAAGAAAGGAAGGTATTTTATGAGAAACGAAGAACTGACAACCAACGAAACCAGGCTCTCCTGTGAGAGTCTGTCACAGGAGACGGAGCGGCAGCTTAAGATCATCCTGAAGGGCGCCGCCAGCGTCGTAAACGAGGAGGATCTGCGCGCCAGGCTTGCGCGCTCCATCAGAAGCGGCGTTCCCCTCACCGTAAAGCTCGGCCTGGATCCCAGCGCCCCCGACATCCATTTAGGCCATGCCGTGGTCCTGCGAAAGCTGAAGCAGATCCAGGACCTGGGGCACCGCATCGTAATCATCATCGGTGACTTTACGGGAAAGATCGGCGATCCCACCGGTAAGTCCAAAGGCAGAAGGGCGCTCTCCGACCAGGAGGTGCTCATCAACGCCCAGACCTATCAGGAACAGGTTTTCCGGATCCTGGACAGAGACAAAACCGTCGTCCGATACAACGGGGAATGGCTCGAGCTTCTGACCATGACGGAGATCATAAACCTGGCCTCCACGGTCACCGTCGCCAGAATGTTAGAGCGGGACGACTTCCAGAATCGCTACACCCACAATATCCCCATCGGGCTCCACGAATTTTTTTATCCTCTCATGCAGGCTTACGACTCCGTGGCCATCCGGGCGGATATGGAGCTGGGCGGCACCGATCAGACCTTTAATATCCTGATGGGCCGCTCTCTCCAGAAGGACTGGCAGATGGAGCCCCAGACCGCGCTTTTCATGCCCATCCTGGAAGGCTTGGACGGGGTTGAAAAAATGAGCAAGAGCCTCGGAAACTACATTGGTATCCTGGAGGAGGCGCAGGTCATGTTCAAAAAGGTCATGGAGATCCCGGACAGTCTTATCCTCAAATACTTTGCCCTGGCCACCGATATCCTCCCGGAGGAGCTTGAGCGGATCGAGGACGCCCTTGCCCGGGGAGAAAATCCGAAGGATTACAAGCTGCTCCTGGCCCGCACCATCACCGGCCTTTACCACACACCGGAGCAGACCCGGGGGGCGGAGGAATTTTTCCATCAGGCCTTCACCAACAAAGGGATACCCGAGAATATTCCACAGCTGCCTCTCCCCGGCTCCTGCGCATGTCTCCAGGATCTGATCTCCCCTCTGCTGGCGGAAAAGTGGATCGTCAGCGGCAGCGAATTCCGCCGCCTTCTCTCTCAGGGCGGCGTCCGGCTCAACGGCGTCAGAGTCTGCGACCTGGGTACACCCATCGGGGACGGGGACGTGTTAAAAATAGGAAAGAAAAAATTTGTACGCCTGCGGATTTCCTGAGAAATTTATTGCGGAGTAAGGCCTGTTGTGTGATAATAGAAGGAAGGTTACACGGCCGCCGCGGCGACGAAACGGCCGGCCGGACATGCCAATGATGCAGCGAGGTCTTAACATATGAGTGACAATCAGAACTGGAACAAAATGGGGGAAGAAATAAAAGACGCCCTTTCCGAGGCCCTGCGAAGCGGAGACTTTGCCAATCTGAACGAGCTGGTGTCCCAGTCGGTAGTCAGCACCTTAAACGAAGTGGGAAAGCATATTCCCTTTGTGGATAATAGCTGCGGGGGCAGCCATAGCGCTCAGAACAGCTATAACGGACAGAGAGGCTGCGCCGGCCCGGACAGTCCCGGCAGCCAGAGAGGCGCCGCCGGGCAGGGGCCGGGCGCTTACAGCGGCTCCTGGACAGAGCCGGATCCACAGACGGAGGCTGAAAACTGGCAGCGGCAGATCCGGGACCGGATCGAGCGGGAAAGGCAACGACAGCAGCAGAACTGGCAGCGGCACCTGCAGCGCACAAAGGCGCAGGAGCAGAAACGCCAACGGCAGCAACAGCGCCGTCAGCCGCAGCCCCAAGGCAGACAGGTCCCCGTACAGAGCCAGGCGGCCGGCGCTTTATCCTTAAGAGAATTTAAGCGGGTGGGGAGCGTCTCCAACGTGCTCTATCAGGTTTTTGGCGGCATTGGCCTTGGCACAACGCTGCTCGTGTCCTTTGTTCTGCTGATGATGTGGACCGCGGGCCTTGAGACCAGCGGCGCGGGATGGCTGATCAATTTTATCTTCCAGCTGGGCTTTCTCTACATGATCCGCATGGGAGTCCTTCAGCGCAAACGGCTTCAGCGGGCGGAGCGCTATATCCGTATCTGCGGCCCGAATAAATTTATCACCATTGAAAATCTCGCCTCAGGCACCGGAAAAAAGGTGCGGGGCGTATTGAAGGATCTTCGGAAAATGCTCGCGGTGGGCATGTTTCCGGAGGGCCATCTGGACGAACATAAGACCTGCTTTATGCTCAACGACGAGGTCTACCGCCAGTACCAGGACGCGGAAAAGGGGCGGCTTGTGCGGGAGGCACAGCAGAGAAGAGCCCTGCAGGCCCCGGGGGAATCCGGTCTTTCCGAGAAGACGGCGGATCCTGACTCCTCCGCCCGTCAGGAAGCCTCAGGCGGACAGGGAGGTTCCGGCGGAGCAAACATTTCTCCGGAAATGGAACGGGAGTTAAATACCATGGTGGCGGAGGGCATGGAATGTGTGCGCAGGCTCAGAGAGCTCAACGACCAGATTCCCGGCCAGGTCATCTCGGACAAGCTCTTCCGGCTGGAAAACCTGCTGAAGGACATTTTTGACAGCGTGCGGGAGCATCCCGAGCAGATGCACCGGATGCACAAGCTTATGGATTATTATCTGCCCACCACCTTAAAGCTGGTGGAGGCTTATGAGGAATTCGACAAGGTGAATGCGCCCGGAGAGGATATCCTGAAAGCCAAGGCGGAGATTGAAAACACACTGGATACCATCAACCAGGCCTTTACGGAGCTGCTCAACAATCTTTTTCAGGACGCCGTGCTGGACGCCACCACCGACGCCCAGGTGCTCAAGACCATGCTGGCCAGAGAAGGGCTCATGCGGGAGATGGATTTTCAGACCGATACAGGCAAAGCGTAAATGCCGCAGACGACAGAATGGAGGATAATCATGAACGACTCATTAGACGAAATGCTCAGCAGGGCCCCTTCCCTTACCCTGGATCCCTTTTCCCGGCCGGAGGCGGTAAGCGATACCGCCCTCGCGCAGGAGGAGGCGCCGAAGGTCCCCGAGATAAACCTGACTCCAGAGGAGCAGAAAATGGTAGATGATTTCGCCGCGAAGATTGACATCACCAATACCCAGATGGTGATGCAGTACGGCGCGGGAAGCCAGAAAAAGATCGCCGACTTTTCCGAGAGCGCCTTAAATAACGTGCGCACCAAGGATATGGGGGAGATCGGCCAGATGCTGGCCGGCGTGGTCAGCGAGCTTAAGGATTTTGACGAGGAGGAGGAAAAGGGGTTCCTTGGATTTTTCAAAAAGAGCAGCAACAGACTGGAAAACCTGAAGGTAAAATACGATAAGGCCGAGGCCAACATCAACAGAATCTGTAAGGTCATGGAGGAGCATCAGGTAACGCTCCTTAAGGACGCCGCCATGCTGGACAAGATGTATGAGCTGAACCTGAATTATTTCAAGGAGCTGTCCATGTACATTCTGGCCGGGAAGCAAAAGCTGCAGCAGGCCAGAGCCACAGAGCTTCCCGCCCTCCTTAAGAAGGCGGAGCAGAGCTCCCTTCCCGAGGACACCCAGGCGGCCAACGACTTCGCCTCCATGTGCGAGCGCTTTGAGAAAAAGATCTACGACCTGGAGCTGACCAGGACGATTTCCATGCAGATGGCCCCTCAGATCCGCCTGATACAGAGCAACGACACCGCCATGTCGGAGAAGATCCAGTCCACCCTGGTGAACACCATCCCCCTCTGGAAAAGCCAGATGGTGATTGCCATCGGCCTGAATCACTCCAGCCAGGCCGCCAGGGCCCAGCGTGAGGTGACGGATATGACCAACGCCCTGCTTAAGAAAAACGCGGAAGCCCTTAAGACCGCCACCATCGAGACAGCCCGGGAGAGCGAGCGCGGCATCGTGGATATCGAGACCCTCACCGCCACCAACCAGACGCTGATCAGCACCCTGGACGAGGTTCTGAAAATCCAGGAGGACGGACGCGCCAAACGCAGAAACGCGGAGGCCGAGCTGGGCCGTATTGAGGACGAGATGAGGAAGAAGCTCCTGGAGGTAAGCCGGAATTCCAGGGCGGTGTAGAAAATAAAGACGTAAATGTTGAGGATATAACACTTTAAATCATCTACAGCAAAGGGGCTGACCAGAAAATCACGTTTTCGTTTTCAGGTCAGCCCCTGTAATAGTTATTTTACAGCTTCAACTTACACAAACACATACTTCTCCATCCGCTCAAAGGCCTCCTTCACCCGTGAAAAAGGCAGCGCCAGGTTCACGCGGATGGCGTTGGCTCCGTGAAACATACGCCCGTCCTGCCAGGCGACGCCCACGTCCCATCCGGCTTTTTCCAGCTCGTCGATGGTCTTTCCATGCTCCTTCAGCCACTCTGTGCAGTCCAGGAACAGCATGTAGGTTCCCTCCGGCTTCGCCACCTGCACTCCGGGAAAATGCTCCCCGATGAAATCACAGGCATAATTGATGTTCTCGCTGAGCACCTGACAAAGCTCGTCCACCCATTCCCGCCCCTGCGGGCAATACGCCCCGATCAGCGCGTGCATACTGAGCACATTCATGGAATTATAGTGGGATTTACTCCCCTGCGCCTCGATCCTCTCCCGCAGATACTTGTTGTATATAATATGGTAGGAACCGATCAGCCCCGCCAGGTTGAAGGTCTTGGATGGCGCATAGAAGGCCGCCGTCCGGTTTCTTGCCTCCTCGCTGATGCTCTGCATGGGAATGTGCTTATGTCCGTTCAAAATGATATCGGACCAGATCTCGTCGGAAATCACCACACAGTCGTTGGCCCGATAGACCTCCATGGCCTTCTCCAGCTCCCATCTCTCCCAGACCCGCCCGCAGGGGTTGTGAGGATTACAGAAAACCGCCACGTGGATCCTGTGAGCTTTGATCTTCGCGTCCATATCCTCGAAATCCATCCGCCAGATTCCCTGATCGTCCAGCTTTAAGGGGCTGTGGATAATTTTCCTTCCGCATCCTTCAATGCTCCCGGTAAAGCCGATATAGGTCGGGCTGTGCAAAAGCACACAGTCTCCCGGCGCGGAGAACGCCTCCAGTGCGGAGACCACGCCGCCCAGCACGCCGTTCTCATAGCCGATATGCTCTCTGGCAAGTCCCGTCACACCGTTGCGAATCCTCTGCCACTGGATGATGGAATCGAAATATTGTTCCGTGGGATCAAAGTATCCGAAGGTGGGATGCTTCACCCTCTCGATAATAGCCTCCTGAATGGTAGGCGCAGTGGCAAAGTTCATGTCCGCCACCCACATGGGGATGGCGTCGAACCCTTCCCCGGGCATCTGCGGCGATATGCCGGGCTCCCCCTCTCTGCGCAGGCCGTCCACCGCGATGGCGTCCCGGCCGTGGCGGTCGATGATGGATGTAAAATCGTATTTCATGTGTTTTTCTCCTTAGCTTATGGGTAATTTCTCCCCGCTCTTTTGGGCTGTCATAAAACGCTCCCTGGCCCTGATACGGCTCTTATTATAACATTCTTCCCCGGCCTGAACAATCTCAATATCAAAGATTTTATATCCTCCCCAGCTGCGCATACCCATCCGCCGTCTCCGTCAGCGCCGCTTCTCTCTGCTTTCGCAGTCCCTCCTCCATCACCCTCTAAAAAAATTTCAAAAAAGATTTTAAAACCCTGATAACCTGTTATAATAGGGATAAAGGAGCATATTATATGAATGAAAAAGTAAAATACTGGTTGGATTTAGCCGAATATGATTTTGAAACAGCAAGAGCGATGTTGCAACCAAACGCTTTCTATATGTTGGTTTTATGTGCCATCAGACAATAGAAAAAGGATTGAAAGCGATAATTGCCAAAACAGGCGAATTCCCGCCTAAAATACATAACCTGAGTGAACTGTCCAGGAAAGCATCTATATACGATAAATTTTCAGATTCTCAAAAGGATTTCATCATGAGCTTAAACCCTTTAAACATCGAAAGCCGTTATCCCTCATATGTGGAAAAAATCAATGCTGTTCTGACAGAAACAAAATGCAGGGAGATTTTATCTGACACAGAGGAGTTATTACAGTGGATAGAGACAAAGCTATAAAATTATCAAAGATTTACTCGCAGGAAGTTAAAAATATATATCATCCATATAAAGTGATCTTATACGGCTCATTTTGCAGGAATGAACAGAAAAAAGACAGTGATATAGATATTGCTGTTATTTTCAATGGATTTTCAGGGGACTGGTTAAAGGTCTCCCGTGATTTATGGAAAATGACGGAAAAGGCGGATATGATTATAGAGCCTGTTCTCCTGGATCTTCAAAACGACCCCAGCGGTTTCGTGGAAGAGGTTTTAAGAACGGGGATTGAATTATAAATGACACCGGAATAAACATCTATCTCTGCCTATTCCGGTCTGCCAGTCTGCATCCGTATAAATGAGTTTCTTTACATCCTCCCCAGCTGCGCGTACCCATCCGCCGTCTCCGTCAGCGCCGCTTCTCTCTGCTTTCGCAGTCCCTCCTCCATCGACTTCCCGTCCGACAAAGCCAGACGGATATCCGAAATCATCCGCTGCGCCTCACCGGCCGGATAAATATGATCCTGCGCCACATAATCCCTGTTATGTATGGTTTCATTGAAGGCAAAAATCAGATGATTAATCAACTACCCCGGTGCAAGCACTCAAGCACTGTGCTCGAGCTCCTACGTCGCA
>CANOVJ010000062.1 GCA_947570615.1 uncultured Lachnospiraceae bacterium | reverse complement strand
CGAAACATCGTTTTAAAAATGAAGATGAACTATATATAACTGCTGTTTCAATGATTGCTGGCATTTTACGTTTAGATGAAACAGGATTTACAAAGAATAGGGATGTGACAAAAAGAATTACTGTATCCTGCCGACAGGCTTCGGTATTATTCAGCGCAATTTTAAAAGCAAAGGGAATCCCCTGCCGTTCCAGAGCCAGTTTGATTTACCACGCCGAAAGTTTGTAACTGCATCCGAAGCATGGATTGGTCTGAGAAAAAATACGTTAAATAAAAAGTTAGACGTTTTTTCACCAAATTGACCGTCTGGCAGAATTGCTGTCAGAACCTGATAAAAATATAGAACAGATAGAACATTTATGGACGACAAACGAAAAATTTTCTGATCTGACAAATAATACACAAAACATCTACTATGATACTTTTGGATAACGCTGTACCAAAAAAGTTGCAATACTTCAGAAACCCCTGGCGACATTTGGATTCATCCGGCTTTACAAAATTATCAGACCGCAGATCAACAATGCTGATATTCAGCAGGGGGCTGTCCTGAAAACGTAATTCAGCAACAGCCCCTTTTATCCGCTGCCCGAACTCAGGTCAGAGCGTAATGGAAGTCCCGTTTCCGGGAGGCGCATTCACATTGGTATCCGGATCTTATCTCACAGGAATTTTCAGCACCTGCCCGATCTGCAGCATATCGCTGCTCAGTCCGTTCAGGCTCTTTATGGCCTCCACGGTGGTTGCGTATCTCTGGGCGATCAGCCAGAGGGAGTCTCCGGCCCTGACGGTGTATTCGATATAGGGCAGGGCGCCGGATGTGGGGATCATCAGCACCTGTCCGATGCTGAGCATATCGCTGGTAAGGTTGTTTTGTCTGCGGATGGCGTCCACAGTGGTGCCGTATTTCTGAGCAATGAGCCAGAGGCTGTCTCCGGCCTTTACCACATAGCGGATGGTATCCGGATCCGGGGAGGGAGAGGGTACGTTTTGATGGATGCCCTGATACACGTCGTAGAGCGCCTGCCAGGTGAGAGGCCCCACCACGCCGTCGGCGTTCAGCTGCATCAGCTGCTGGAAGGCCATGACGGCCTGCCGGGTGCCGTTTCCGAAAATACCGTCCTGAGCGGGAGCCGGTATGCCGGGATAATACTCGGAAGCCATATTCAGAAGGTATTGCAGTGTGACCACGTCCTGACCGGTTGAGCCCTGCCGCAGAACGGAGGAGGGAGGAACGTCGCCGATTCCCAGGGTGCTGCCCTCGCTGGTCAGATCCGAGAGCCTGGCGACCGCGGTATAGAGCCAGGAAATTTTGTACCAGGTGGATTTCCCTACGATCCCGTCCGCCGCCAGATTAAAAATCCGCTGGAATGCGATTACCGCATCCCTGGTGCTGCCCTGGAACTGGCCCTGGGGGTCAGTGATGGCGGGGATGGCGGGATAATTTTTGCGGATTCTGGAAAGCCAGGTCTGAATGGTCTGGACGTCAAGTCCCGAGCTGCCAACCCTGAGAGGAGAACCGGGATAGGAGGAAATGGCTCCGGATATGATATCCGTACGGGCAATCTCAATATCCTTCGGGTAATAAGAGCGCAGAATCTCAAGCGGACTCAGTCCCTGACCAGCCAGCGTGACGGTTCCCCACTGGGACATTCCCTGACAGACGGCCGTGGTTCCGTTACAGTAGGAGGTAAAATAAGGCGCGTTCTGGCCCTGTCTGCGGATGTACTCGTTAAATATCCTGTCCACGATCCGGCTGATGGAGTCATAGATGGGACGCCCGTACACAAAATACTGGTCGTAGGCGGTACTGTTTGTAATGTCGAAGCCATAACCGCGCGCCCTGTACCATTCCGTGTAGATTCTGTTCAGGGCAAAGGTGATGATGGCGTAAATATTTGTGGTCAGCGAGGACTCCGGCCAGGTGGGGTAGATTTCGCTGCTGGCTACGTTTTTCACATAATCCGGAAAGGAAACCTGCACGTTGGCGGCTGCGGAGTCGGGCGGCCCCAAATGTACCGTGATGGGATTGGGGATGGTCACCTGCCGCAGAACATAGTTTCCGTTAACCGTACCCTCCTGGGAGCGGGGGCCGGACATGGCCACGGCGGGGCCTCCCACGAAGATTTCCGCCTGCATGGGACTTCTCTGTTTATCCTGCATGGGGATGAGAGAAAGAGGCAGGACGGCCCGCTCCCCGTCAAAAATGGGGATCTCGGACACATAAAGAGAGTTAAAGCCCGGAGCGCGGGCAAGCACGCTGTAGCTTATATAAGGCGTGCCGGAAAAATAAGGGTTCTGTGAGAAATTTTTATCCACTGTCTCTAAGGGAACCGTCTGGGTCTCCCCGCTTTCGTCTGTGATCAGTTCATAAACGCTTCGTCCCTGCGCGTCCAGAATCCGGACGGCTACGCCGCTTAAGGGGAGAGCGTCGTGGGCGGTTCGCGCCTGTATTGTCAGATAGCCGATAGCCATAAGGGTGGTTTGCTCCCGTTTTCCTTTCTATATAAATATGAAAAAACGGCAGGCGGGGTTACAACAAACGCCGCCCATCGCAGGCCGGCTTTGGGGATAAAGGGGATTTTTAATCTGTTTGGAATGTGATAAACTTGTTTCAGGGAAATTACGGCAATATTTGCAGTCCGTATTATGGTGAGGATGATTCAGTCCGGGAAGGAGTAAGGTATAAAATGACTTCATATCTCTTAGAATGCTGCGTTGACAGCACGGAATCCGCTCTGGAGGCGGCACGGGGCGGCGCGGACCGGTTAGAGCTCTGCACAGGTCTTGTGATCGGAGGCGTTACTCCGGGGCCCGCTCTGTTTGAGGAGATCAGGGCGCAGTGCGATCTTCCCATCCGCGTGCTTCTGAGACCCCGCTTTGGGGATTTTCTCTATACTGCCCACGAGATTTCGGTGATGGCAAGGGAGGCCGAGATGTTTGGGAGGATGGGGGCGGAGGGCATCGTGATCGGGTGCCTGCAAAAGGACGGAAGCCTTCACATGGAGCAGATGAGAGAGCTGATGGCGGCGGCCTGCGGTATGAAGACGACGCTTCACAGGGCTTTCGATCTGTGTGCGGATCCCTTCGAGACATATGAAAGGGCGGCGGAGCTTGGCATCGACACGATTCTGACCTCCGGGCAGGAAAAGGACGCTCTGAGCGGGCTTTCCCTTCTGAAACGCCTGGGGGAGCTGGCGCAGGAGAAAGAAGCTTCCCGGACGGGAAAGGACATTCAGGGATGCCTGGAAGCGCCTGCGATTATGGCCGGGGCGGGGGTGACGCCGGATGTGATCCGTCAGCTTCTCTCCCGGACCGGTATCACCCGTTTCCATCTCTCCGCGAAGAAGATTCTGGAAAGCGGCATGGAGTTTCGCAGACAGGGGGTACCCATGGGAATTCCGGGGATGGACGAGTACAGTATTTTCCGGACAGACACAGATGTGGTGGCCCGGGCCCGGGCGGCAGTGGAGGAGGCGGCCGGGCGGCGGGAGAGGCTGTGACAAAGACAGGCAGATCTGACGCGGGTCGTAAGGCCGGGAAGGGAGTTAGTCCCCTTTGGGGTGTACGGTCTGAGAAGGAAAGACATGCGGTATCAAGTATTGCCTGAGTAAAAATATGGCTCTTTCAAGCGCCGGTTGATTCCCAAAAAGCCTTTTACGGGTTATAGTGACAGTGCAATGGAAAGCGGGCCGGCCGCGGAGAGATAACAATAAAGGAGAAAAGACATGTTTGATATCATGAAAGCAGCCAGAAATATCAGGGAGGCGAGGATCGCCCGGAATCTTACTCAGATGAATCTTGCGGACGCCATGGAGGTCAGCTATCAGGCGGTCTCCAACTGGGAGAGGGGCAATTCCATGCCGGATATCGCAAAGCTCCCGCAGCTCTGCCAGATCCTTGAGATCAGCATCGACGAGCTTTTGGGGGCGGAGAGGGAAGCAAAAACCATCGCCACCATTATTCAGGGGGAGGAGATCTTACCAGCCATTCCCATGGAGGAGATCGGAGAGCTGGCCCCGCTCCTTCCTCCGAAGGAGGTAAAGAGACTGGTGAACGCCAGCCTGCACAGTGAGGATTCAGGGCAGCAGGACGCCGGGGAGGAGAAAAGGAAGAAATGCCATTCTGCCATCGTGGGACTGGCCCCCTTTTTGGGTCGGGAGGATCTGGAGGAGCTTCTGAGAAAGCTGGAGAGCGAGATGGATCTGGAGACGATTACCGGTCTTGCGCCCTTCCTTGGACACCAGAGCGTGGATGAGCTTGTCCTGCGTCTTGCAGATGAGGTTGACCCGGACGAGCTGGCGTGCTTTGCGCCGTTCATGAGCAGGGAGGGACTTGATAAGCTGGCCTGGCAGCTCGCTGACAGGGAAGATCCGGACGAGCTGGCGTGCTTTGCGCCGTTCATAAGTAAGGAGAGCCTTGATAAGCTGGCCCTGCACCTTGCGGGAAACTCCGGTCTGGAGAGCGTTATGGGACTGGTTCCCCATCTGAGCCACAAAGGCATTAAAGGACTTTTGCAGCATTGCCTGGAAAGCGGGGATCTGGATGAGGTGATGGAGCTTGCGCCCTTTATGGGGAAGCAATCTGATCGGTGAAAATCCGTAACACGCCCTGGTAGTGGGAAGTGTATAGCCAGGAGCAGGGGGGCCGCCGTGAGGGGGAATCTGAAGAAAGCTGGCAAAGCTCTGGTCCGACGAACAGAAATCATATCAGGCTGCCAATGGCAGTAGACCAGGTAATTCAGCAGGCTGTTGCGCGGCGCTTACCCCAATCTATGGACCGGAGTTTCCGGAAACAGGCTACGGATTCAGTGAACCAGATCAAACCAATTGAAATCACGCCGGGGAAGATAAAAGATGGAAGAGTGATATCGCTCATCCATAAATACCTCCGCGCAGGAGCAGTGAACTGCGGGAAATTCGAGGATACGCCCGGGTATGCGGGAACTGGAATAAATGCAAATTTGAACCGCCCTGTACCGGACGGTACGCACGGTGGTGATGAGAGGTAGGCAGGCGAAATAATCGTCTGTCTCCTGCTCGATTAACGACAGGAATTCTTATCGTATTTAATTGAAAGTAGAAATTGCATTTCTGGAGTATCTTTATTCCGAAGAACGAAAAATATTATTCTTTTAGAATGATATTATTCCTGAAATAAGGTATAATGTTCTGGAAAGCGAGGGCTACTATTTATGTATATGACAGTAAAACAGGCTGCAGAGAAATGGGGGATTTCTGACAGACGTGTGCGCATATTATGCGCAGAAGGCAAAGTCTCTGGTGTCACCCGTGAAGGACGCAGCTGGATGATTCCGGCAGACGCAGGCAAACCGGAGGATGGACGGTTTAAAGCAACAGAACGTTTACTGACAGCTATAGACAGGAAGAAAAGAGAACTGGATACCAGACGCCCGCTGACAGAGGGGGAACTGGAACGTTTGACAGAGGAATTTGTTATTGAGTATACCTATAATTCCAATGCAATTGAAGGAAATACCCTGACCCTGCGTGAAACAGATATGGTTTTGCGTGGTCTGACAATTGACAGGAAACCATTAAAAGACCATATGGAGGCAGTCGGGCATAAAGAAGCATTTGATTTCGTGAGGGATTTGGTAAAAAATCAAACACCTTTATCGGAGAGGATCATCAGGCAGATTCACTATCTTGTGTTGGCGGATAAACGGCAGGACCGGGGTGTTTACAGAAGAGTTCCTGTCAGGATTATGGGAGCCAGACATGAGCCGGTTCAGCCATATCTGATCCGGCCTGAGATGGAACAGTTGCTGGAGGTTTATAAAAACAGTACAGAGCATATCATTCCCCGGCTTGCACGGTTTCATATTAAATTCGAGGGAATCCATCCTTTTATTGATGGAAATGGAAGGACCGGGAGGCTGCTTGTTAATCTGGAATTGATGAAAGCCGGATATCCGCCAATTGACATTAAGTTTGCAGACCGGGTTTCTTATTACAATGCGTTTGATGAATATCAAGTAAAACATAATCCGGCTGCAATGGAAAAGCTGTTTGCAGGTTATGTGAATGAAAGATTGGACAGTTATCTGAAGATGCTGGAGATATCGAAAATCCAGGAAACGATATGAAAAGCACGGGAGATTTCGCAATGATTGTATCACAATTACAAGTATATAATTTTCGTAGATTCAAGTCTGTAGATGGAAAACCAGGTCTTTCCATCACATTTTGGACACGCAATATGGTGTGAGAGGTCGGCTGGTCAACTAATGACCAGCCTCCTGCTCGATTATGGCAAACCGTTCCGCCAGCCTGTGCTTTTAAAAGGAAACCTCTGTCTTAAACAGTGCTTTTGAAAGCAGTGTGCCAAAATCCCCCTTATAATTCATAAAGGTTTCCTCCCCGCAGACCGCCACGGTGACTCTGCTCACGTCCCGCTGATAAGTGTTGTAGATTCCCACGTAATCGCCTCTGGACTCCAGGGGCTGCCCGGCGGAGTCTGTCATGACGATCACATAACCTTCCTGCCCTTCCCCTTCGGGCAGAATCAGCTCCGCCGTGATTTCGTAGGGGGACTTTCTGACGGTTGCGATTCCCAGTCCGTTTTCATTGGTGAGGTTTATCTCCTTCGTGATGATTTCGGAGTCGTCCACTTCCACATCGATGGAGAAGGACCAGTCTCCGGAGATGGTTTCCAGCTCCACAGGGTCGTTGGAGTAAGAGTGTGTCTCGGGCAGCGGGACATAGAGTCCGGTGACATTGAGATCATAGGTAAAGTGATCCGGGAGAATGGAAACCTTCCGGATGCTGCCGTCCGCGCTTATCCCCCGCATGTTTGCCAGGTCGATCCGGATGATTCCCGTAAAGGTGGAATCGTCCAGAAAATGCCCTTCCATATAATAGGGAGATTCCACGCCGAGGCCGGGATCAAAGGAGAGCTTTCCGGGGGCTGACTCTCCGAAATCCGCAACAGCGGTGGTTTCCATCTGCAGACACTGATAAGAAAGCTCGGTATTCCTGCTCACCTCCAGAAGCTTTTGTGGAAAGCCGTCCTGTGCCTCCAGGCTTACGGCCAGGTACATGGACATACTGTCGGCGTAGCACTGGGAGATGGCGAAGGTGACGCCGCCGCTGGTTTGTGCGTAAAGGCTGTCCGTCTCCGTATTCTCCTGCGAAGCGGGCGTGTTTTCTTCCGGCCGGATCAGTGTCTGCGCTTTTGTGCTGTAGTCTCCGGGATAGCTGACCTTTTCCTCCTCTATCTGGAAGATCCTCCCGATGATGGGAATTCTTGCGGCCAGCACGGGATTGGCGGCCAGAAATACAAAGCAGAGGATCAGGGCCGCGGCAACTGCGGTCATGACCACGCCTGTCTGATAAAAAGGGGTTCTCCCTGGCTGTTTTTTTCTTATCATAATATATGCCTCCTGCATTTTCTGATCAATCAGGTCAGAGTCCGGCAGATTCCGACCGAGAATCTCTCTCAGTTCCTGTTCTGAATACATTTTTTTCATGGGACGCTCCTTTCCTGGGTGTCAGAGATCATATGCCCTGCAGCTGTGCCTTCAGCCGCTCTTTTCCCCTGTGTATTTTGCTCTTCACGGTGCTTTCATTCATGCGCAGGATGTCCGCGATCTCTCTGGTGGTGTACTGCTCCCCGTAATAGAGCTGAAAAATCACCCGGCTGTCGGAGGGCAATGCGCTCAGGAGTTCCATAAACTC
Source organism: uncultured Lachnospiraceae bacterium (assembly GCA_947570615.1). Classification (GTDB taxonomy): domain Bacteria; phylum Bacillota; class Clostridia; order Lachnospirales; family Lachnospiraceae; genus Suilimivivens. The sequence goes on along the minus strand of CANOVJ010000062.1, from coordinate 18,347 downwards.
CACGTCGCCGTCCGTCTGCTGTGTCCTTTCCATCTCTGGCAGCGTATCGGCAGAATAGCTTCTTTTGTTATGATTAAAGATTTTATTGCAGTTATTGATCAGGATTCGGATCAGCCATGTGCTGAAATAGTCCGCCTTTTTCAGGGAACCGATGCTCTCAAAGGCATCCAGTATGGTATCCTGGATCGCATCAGCCACGTCCTCCTCATTTTGGAAAAATCCGAAGGCTACCCGCTTCATGGCCTGCTTATTTTCCTCCATCAGTCGGATAAAGGCCTCCGGATCGCCGTGCTGTGCCTGTTTTACCAGTGTCCTCATGATTAACCTCCATAAAAATCTGCCCATGGGTTTCCGGTCAGTATTTGTCAGTCAGCGCCCCGCCAGGCGAAGCGGCGTCTGATTCTCGCGCGATAACAATCCCGCCTTACCGGCTTTTTTGAGTCTGCAACAGCGGTTTGTTATCTATTAGATACCCGGGGAGGGAATTTCGATGCAGGGGAAGGCTTATTTTTAAAAAAAGCGCCGGTTTTCCCGGCGCTCTTATTACAATAGGCTGGCTCACGGAGCGTGACAGCGTTTGTTAACATAAGGATGTCTGGCGAAGCCTGGCATCCGTTGTTTAACATAAGGACAGCACGCTCCTCGAACTGTCCGTTGTTCAGTAGCGATATTTTTTGCGTTTGCCCAGAAGGAACGCGGCTGTGATCGCCACCGCCATCACCTCCGCGAACACGATGGAAAGCCAGATGCCGTCCACGCCCAGAAACACAGGAAAGATCAGGACGGAGGCGATCTGGAACACAAAGGTTCGAAGAAACGAGATCAGCGCCGAGGTCAGACCGTCGTTTTAGGCCGTAAAAAACGAGGAGCCGAAGATGGCAAAGCCGGAAAATAAAAAGGAAAAGGAGAAAATGGCGAAGGCGTGCGCCGTCATGTCAAGCAGGCCGGCGTCATATCCCACAAACAGCATGGACAGGGGCCTTCCTGAGAGCTCCCCTGCGGCCAGCATGAAAACGGAGAAGACGGCGATCAGCGAAAGACTGCGTCTTCTCAGCCCCTTAAGCTCGTCAAAATTCTGCGCGCCGTGATGATAGCCCACCACAGGGGCGGCTCCCACGCAGTATCCCAGGAAAATGGCCTGGAATATCATGCTCACATACATCAGCACGCCGTAGGCCGCAACGCCGTCCTCCCCCGCATATTTCATGAGCTGGACATTGTAGAGCATGCTCACCACGGACATGGAGATGTTGCTGGCCAGCTCCGAGGAGCCGTTACTGCACACCTTGCGCAGGGCGTCTGCGTCGAAGGGGCACCTGACAAGCCGCAGCAGGCTTTTGTTTTTCCGGGCAAAATAGACAAGCGGAACCACGCCTCCCACAAACTGACTCATGGCCGTGGCCAGGGCGGCCCCTGCAAGTCCCCAGGAAAAGACCGCCACAAAGAGCGCGTCCAGTATCATATTGGTAAGGCCCGCCGCCACGGTGACAAAAAGTCCCAGCCTGGGCTTCTCGGCGGTGGCAAACAGGCACTGAAATTCATATTGAAGCACATAAAAGGGGATGGCCGTCAGGATGATCCGTCCATAGAGAAGGCTGTCCTCAAGGAGCTGTCCCTGCGCGCCCATAAGGCAGGCTAAAGGCCGCAGCAGCACAAATCCCAGCAGGGCCAGCAAAGCTCCCAGCAGGACGGAAGCATACACGATCAGGGAAAAGATTTCGTTGGCCTTTTTCGGCCGTCCCTGTCCCAGCGTCAGGGAGATCAGAGCGCTCCCCCCGCTGCCGAACATGAAGCCGATACAGCCCAGGATCATCAGCACGGGCATGATGAAATTCACTGCCGCAAAGGGCGTTTTTCCCACAAAATTGGACACAAAAAAACCGTCCACCACGCCGTAGATGGAAGTAAAGACAAGCATGATGACAGTGGGGAAGGTAAAACGCAAAAGGCGTCCACAGGTAAAGTGATCAGATAAACGTATCATAGCTTTCGTCCTCCTCACAGATTTTTGCGGCTTTTTCCCTAAAAGAGATCAGATACTGCTCCATGAGCTGCAGATATTTCTCCACTTCCTCCCGGGGCCAGGAGGCGAATATTTCATTTTCGGCCTCCATGATCCGGAGGGCAGTGTTATCTGCCAGCGCCTTTCCCTTTTCGGTGAGGCGGACGTTTTTATTTTTGCCCCCGGCCTTTTCAAGAGAGAGAATCTCCTCCCCCTCTAACTTGCGCAGGGCGGAATTGACGGTCTGCTTGCTCAGACCCGAGCGGCGGCAGAGCTCCTTAAGCGGGCAGCGTTCCTGTCCGTCCTCGCAGATGGTATAAAGGATGATCATCGCGCTGTCGGACAGCCCCAGCCGCAGAGACGCCTCGTGGTAGGCCCTGTCTGTCTCGGTTATCAGGTGATTGTAGCGTTTGAGTTCCCCTGAAATATGAAAATCCATGACACACCTCCATAGTATGAAATCGTACTATGAAGTATAGTACGATTTCATACCAAAGTCAAGGCATTTTTATACAAATCGGTAAATGACGACGAAGTCCGCGTGGAAATCGTCCCCCTCGTAGTGCCCGTCCATATTCAGGGAATTGCCCGTGCCGATATCGGAGAACGAGCCGCTTTGTTTCTCCACATCCGCGTCCCCGCCTGTTCCTCCGTTTCTGACGGTGTGGATTTCAAAATCGGTGCTTTCGGTAATATGCACTGTGATCAGTACCTCGTCCGGCGACCCGTCCGCGGGAGCGACGACCATACTCGTTCCTTCCTCCTGCACAGGAATCTCAAAGTGCTGACTGACCACAAAGCTGTCCTCGCCGATGGTTTTTACCGTTCCATCCAGGTGGGAATCCGACTGGGGAGGAAAGCGTTCCCCGGGGGCGGGATCCTGATCTGTCTCTGAAGAGGTGTCGGAGCTTTGCTGAGTTTCATCCGGGCTTTCGACCGAATTTGGGGCAGCTATGGGCTCCGGCCTGGGAATGTCCACTTCCGCGGCAGGCTGTGCGCCGCATCCGCCTGCGCAGGACAGCCCCAAAGCCAGGGCGAGGCCGGCGGCGAAGGTTTTCAGTGATTTGGGTGCGAGTGTTTTGTTTTTCATGATTTTGTCCTCTCTTCTTTTTTGTATGAAGGATAGCAGAGCTGCCTCTAAAATATCTCTAAACGGGACAGGTGCAAAAAGTCCGGGAACGTAAAGCCTTGATAAAAGTATGCCTGAATATTATAACAGGATTTAACATGATGATACAGGAGGGATAGCTATGTCTACAGATGTACAGAAATTTTGGGGAGTATGGGGGCAGGCAAACGGGTTATACAGCTCCTGGGCCGCTTCAGGGAATATCAATTATTACCTGCTGTTTGTTTTGTATGCTCTGGAAGGGCAAAAGGCAATGACACAGAAGAAAATCTGTATCAGTACCGGGCTGACAAAACAGACAGTAAACAGCGTGATCCGCTCTTTAAAGGAGGACGGATATGTTGAGCTTACTCCAGGCATTGAGGAGTGCCGGGAAAAGCAGGTTACATTGACCGATAAGGGGATTGCCTGTTCCAATGAACTTACAGCGCCATTGCGGGAGCTGGAACAGCGCGTATTTCAGATTATGGGAAGCGACAGAGTGCAGCAAATGACAGACAATATTTCATTGTTTAATACCTTATAAAACGTTTTTCGATTTCCTGCGGCGGAGAGCCTGCAATCGCCACCTATGCGTGTATTGCATACGTCATCTGTATCATTTACCTGATTTTGCAGGGGGGAGATGGAAGCCAGCCGCTGATCAGCTGGTGTTACGGTGAGAAAAACCGGAGCGGTCTGAAGTTTGTGCGGAAATTGGCGTATGGCTTTGCATTTGCGTTATCTGGCATTGGCTGCATTATTATGTATGTGACAAGAGGAAGTCTTGGCGTGTTATTCGGGGCATCCGGTGAAGTAAATACAGAGATTGCAGGGATTATGCCTGTTTTTCTGGTTTCCGTCCCTTTTGTGGCAGTTCTTCGTATTACCACAGCGAGTTTTTATGCAACGGAAAAAAGTACATTTTCTTATATACTGACCTTTACAGAGCCGATTTTCATGCTGGTGCTGATGATTATTTTGCCGCCTCTGTTCGGCGGGCAGATCATGATCTGGTGGAGTACGGTCTTTGCAAGGATTTTGTCCGCACTGTTGGCCTGGGGCTTAAAACAGCGTGTGGATACGCAGGAAATGTCTTTGTGAATGGGTGCATCTGTCCATTTTGTTTTTTGGATGGGACTGTTTTCTGTGGTGCAGATAAAAATTTTGCATCCCTTATTTGAAAGTGCTATACTGGAAATACCAGTTGCTGTTTCCAGCCTTTTAATGTATTGCAGTTATATTTTAATCAGGCAGAGATGGAAAAACCAATGAACAACCCCACACTCCCAAACCCGACAACATCGCGCATAACCATCCATGAGGCGCTCACAGAGCAGGAGACAGCCTTTTTTCAGGCAGAGCTTTCCCGGTATCAGGAAAGGGATCTGTTTCCCCACATGGAGGAGGAAGACCGGGAATACTTCCGGGGATCGGAGTACCGGGAGGAGATACAAAGGCTCCACGACCGGGGGAGGAACCGCTGCTATTATCTGCTTTTTGTGCGGGAAGGAGAGACAATTGGCCTGGCCATGCCGGTTTTGTATGAGTCGGAGGATGGAAAGTGTTTTCTGATGGAGTTTTGCGTATTCCCCCGGTTTCGGGGAAATGGGACGGGAACGCTCTGCGCAGAGGCCTTTCTTGCCTGGGCGAGGGAGCGGGGGGCTTCTTATGTGGAGCTGAACTGGGGCGGCCTTAAGGAGCGGTTCCGGTTCTGGCGCAGGATGGGATTCTGGCCGGACGGGAGGGACGAGCGGGGAGAGCCGCTGATGCTCCTGCCGCCTGGGGAGGATCTGCCTGTCACGGCGGAGCTTCTCACAAACCCGCAGGACTGGCAGCTTTTGAGGCTGGAGAACAGCTATCTTTCGGAGATCGGGGAGGAGCCCCTTTCGGAGGAGAAAAAGGAGCGTCTCAAAACGGCGGTTGCGCAGGAGAAAATCTTTTTCTTTCTGGCAAGGCGGGGAAGCCGGGCGGTGGGGATGTGTTCGGTGAGCCTGTGCTTTTCCACCTTTGCATGCGGGAATGTGGGAACGCTTGAGGATTTTTATGTGGAGCCGGCTTTCCGGAAAAAGGGGATCGCGGGCCTGCTCTCACGAACGGCGCAGGCGTGGTGCGCCGGACAGAATGTGGCCAGCCTTACGGTATGCTGTGCCCCCTGTGACGAGGAGATGTACCGGGCGCTGGGGTTTTCGGTGCGGCTGGGGACGACGTATGCGTTTGTGAGAGAGTGATACGGATTCATACGGCGTTTGTTGTGACAGAAAAAACGGGCAGAGGAAAAGTCTGCTCATTTTTTACTTGACAATAGTGTGTAACACACACTATAATGAAAAAAACAATAACGAGAGGAGGAAATTAATGGAGAAGGACTTACTGGAAAGCCTCTTATCGGAGCTTCGACGGGGAACCCTGATCCTGTGCGTGCTCAGTCAGCTTGGCGAGTCGCGTTACGGCTACGCGCTGGTTCAGACGCTGGAGGAAAAGGGCGTTCCCATCGACGTGAATACCCTGTATCCGTTGCTGCGCAGGCTTGAAAAGCAGGGGCTTCTGTGCAGCGAGTGGAACACACAGGAGGCAAAGCCCAGGAAATATTACAAAAGGACGGTCTACGGGGACAGAATTTTTGAGGAGCTTGCGAGGCAGTGGGAGAGCTTATCGGCGGGGATGGACGCGTTGCTGGTTTCAGATGAAAGGAAAAAGGAGCAGATTAAAAATGAGTGAGCAGGAAATGATCGAACGATATATTTATGAGGTGACCAGAAGGGTGCCGCAGGAGATGCGGGCGGAGATTCGGATGGAGCTGGAGACGCTCATCGAGGACATGCGCGTGGGGGAAGGACTGAGCGTGGAGGCGGCTCTTGAGAAGCTGGGGGATCCGGCGGATTTCGCCAGGCGCTACCGCGGAGACGTAAATTATCTGATCGGGCCGGATTATTACGACAATTATGTCTGGATTATGAAGATTGTGCTGATGGGAATCGGCATCTCCGCGGTGGTTTCCGCCCTGGTAAACGCGGTCATGGGAGCGCAGGGATACGCCGCCCCGGAGTTTGTGGGAGCGGCCCGGGATGTGGGGGCCTGGGTAGAGCTGTTTACACATTTTTTCACAGAGCTGTTTACCAGCGCGATAAGCGGCGCATTGGGAGCGGTGGGGCTTGTCACGGTTATTTTTGCCATTCTGGAACGGCAAAAAGTCAGGATCAGCGTGAAGCCGGAAAAGAACTGGAACGTAGGGGAGCTCACCCGAAACGCTGTGCAGGGTAAGACCTGGACGCCCTTTTTACTGCCCGCGATCCCGGACAAAAGGGCTGTGATCAAACGCAGCGACAGTGTGGCTTCCATTGTTTTTATCAGCATTTTTACGGCGCTGCTTGTGTTCGTGCCGGAGCTGTTCGGGGCGTTTCAATATGAGGACGGGAGTCTTCGAAGCGTCGCCTGTGTATTTAACCTGGATAAATGGGGGCTGCTTGCGCCCATTCTGGTGCTTTGTCTGGCGGTGGGGCTGGTCGATGAGATTATCCGCCTGGTGAGCGGCTACTATTGCAAGGCGGTCATGTACAGCACAATCGTCTGCAACTGTATTCAGGTGACGGGAGCAGTGCTGCTGCTGTTTGTTCTTCCTCTGTGGAATGCGGATTTTGCCCGGCAGATTCAGGAGATGGCCGGGATTAACAGCTTTTCCGACGGCGATATGCTCTTTTACTGGAACACGGCAGGGCTCAACCGTCTGATCTTTCTGCTTATCCTGATCTGCGCGCTGGCTGAGGTAGGGGTATCGATCTATAAAACGTTTAAATATGGACATAATACAGATAAACACGAATAGCCGGACGCGCTTTACACCCTGTGTGCAATCTGGTATACTGTGAGCAGAAAGCTAACTGGAAGCACGCCCCTGCCTCTGACGCTCGTCGTCACCCGGCGCGGGGCGGGAAATGGAGGAAAGAGGAACAATGCAAAATCAGAACTTATCTGCGGCCCAGGCGCTGGAAAAGCTGAAAGAGGGAAATCAGCGTTATCTGGAGGCGAATGCCAACCCCGGAGATATCTCTCCGAAGATCAGACAATATACCTGTGAAAACGGGCAGAGCCCCTATGCCATCGTGGTGACCTGCTCGGATTCGAGAGTGATTCCGGAGGGGATCTTTTCCGCGGGGATCGGAGAGCTGTTTGTGATCCGTGTGGCCGGTAACGTGATGGATAATCACCAGATCGGAAGTGTGGAGTACGCCGCGGATCATCTCGGGACCAGTCTTGTGGTGGTGCTTGGACACAGCAACTGCGGCGCGGTGGGAGCGGCCCTGGGGCATGATCCTTCCGGCTACGTGAAGTACATAACCGACGAGATCAAAAAGGCCATCGGGGATGAGAAGGACGCGGCCAGGGCAAGTTGCCTGAATGTGGAGAGAAGCGTTTCCATTATCAGGGAAAGCCTTAAGGAGATGGTAGAGGCAGGAAGGCTCACGGTGTGCGGAGCCATTTACCAGATCGACAGCGGAAGGGTGGACTTCCTGGATTAAAATCCGATGATCGGAATGATTAGACAAACAGGCGGGCCGGTACATGCGTATCGGCTCTTTTTACGATAAGCTGATTCGCGGAGCGTGGCAACGTTTGTTAACATATGGATGTCCGGCGGGTGGGATCAACTTTCCTTATAAAAAATGTCTGAGGTGGCACAGATGAGAGGCTGGCGCGATAATAACAGCATGCCGGATCGTGCGGCGGGTTTATGAAAGCCGGAAAACAGTCCGGATATTTACGATATGCGACCTGAAACAGAAAGGGGAAGGATATGCTTTTGAGAGAAAATGTGGAGGAATACATGAGGGAGCTGGAAGCCTGGCTGGCGCAGACGGCGGAGGTGGAGCTGGAGGAGATGAGCAGCTTTTTTGAAAAGCGGCTGGAGGGTTACGAGGATCACATGGCAGTGTGGGAAAAAGCCTATCAGAGGTTTGCGCTTCTTCTGCCCGACCGGTGCAGAGAGGTTCTCGACCTGGGCTGCGGTACGGGGCTGGAGCTGGGAGAAATCTGGAAAAGGAATCCGGCGGTTTCGGTGACGGGGGTTGATCTGTGTCAGGCCATGCTGGGATGTCTGGCAGAGCAGTATAAGGATAAGCCCTTCTGTCCGGTTTGCGGGGATTATTTCCGATATGATATGGGGCAGGGGCGCTGGGACGCGGTGATCTCCTTCGAGAGCCTGCATCATTTTTTCCCGGAAAAAAAGCTGACGCTGTATGAAAAGATTTACCGGGGGCTGAAGGAGGACGGAGTGTTTTTGCTGGGGGATTACATCGCCTGCTGTGACCGGGAGGAAGAGCTTCTTCGGAGGGTATATCTGCAGCGGAGAGCCGCACGTCCGGGTGCGGGGCAGACGACGGCCAATGAGGAGAACGGCGGCGAAAGCGGATATGTGCATTTTGATATTCCTCTTACCCTGGAGCACGAGCTGGAGCTGCTTGAAAGGGCTGGCTTTTCCCGCGCGGAGGCGGTAGACTGCGTGGAGGGAGCCACCATGATCCTGGCCCGCAGGCAGGGATAAATCCGGTAATAAAAAAGGCGGGCGGCTGCTGACGCTGCGGCCTGTGACAGGAGAAAGTGAAGATGAAAGACCATGAAGTGATAAAAAACTATCGGAACAATGACGCTCTGCGCAGGAGCTTTAACCGGCTGGCGGGGGATACCTTCGGACTGGATTTTGAGGACTGGTACCAAAACGGATACTGGAGCGACGCGTATAATCCTTATTCCATCGTGATCGACGGGCAGGTGGCGGCCAATGTATCTGTGAACCGGATGGACTTTGTCTGTCCCAGGGGCGCGGGAGAGGGCGCTTTTTTCCGGCAGAAAACAGGACAGATGGATATCCGGCATTTTATTCAGCTCGGCACGGTGATGACCCGGGAAAAATACCGCGGTCAGGGGCTGAGCCGCCGGATTATGGAGGAGATCTTCAGGGACTGGGAAAAGAAGGTGGACGGATTTTTCCTTTTTGCCAACGACGGTGTTGTGGATTTTTATCCCAGGTTCGGATTTCGCATGCAGGAGGAGGTGCTGCATACCGGAGCGGTGTCCACGAATCGGGAGACGGCCATGGCGCGGGTTCCAATGGAGGACAAAAGGGCTTTTGACAGGCTGGAGAGGATCGTTCGCAAAAGCTGTGCTCAGAGCGCCTTTTCTCTGACGGGCAACAGCGGTCTGATCATGTTTTACCTCACGAAATTCATGCGGGAAAATGTGTATTATGGAAAGGAGCCGGACGCCTTTGCGGTAGCGCAGATCGAGGATAGGCGGCTGCTTTTATACGATATTTTTTCCGAAAATCCGGTGGAGCCGGGCAGAGTGATCGAGGCGTTCGGAAGGGAAATAAGAGAGGTGGTTATGGGCTTTACCCCCGTGGACACGACGGGCTTTACGGCCGGAAAAGTGCAGGAGGAGGATACCACGCTGTTTGTGAAGGGAAAGGGCTTCAAGGATTTTTCCCGTCTGGGAGTGAGAATTCCGCTGCTGGCCTATGCGTAGCGACCTGCAGGGAAATCTTTCTGTTGACAAACATCTGTTCTGATTGTACAATACAATCACAGAACAGACGTTCTGAATCACGCGGGATTCTGCACAGAAAACTGAGAGAAAAGGCTCACAGGTCTCTTTCGGGACGCTCTGTCGGATATCCGCCCGGGCGGGAGGAGTATGAAGATGACGGGAGAAACGTATTCGTTGCTGGAGAACTATATGCTGTCCTGTATGCAGGACACCACTCACGACAGGGAGCATATTTATCGTGTTTTATATCAGGCCCTTGAGATTGCCGGACAGGAACAGGGGGTGGACTTCGATGTTCTGATCGCGGCCTGCCTTCTCCATGATATCGGCAGGCAGGAGCAGTTTGCGGATCCCAGACTGTGCCATGCCAGGGTGGGGGCGGAGAAGGCGTATGCCTTTCTGATGGAGCATGGCTTTGGGGAGGAATATGCCAGGAGAGTTTCCCAGTGTATCCTTACCCACAGATACCGCAGGGAGAGTCAGCCGGGAAGCATCGAGGCCAGAATCCTGTTTGACGCCGACAAGATCGACGTGGTGGGAGCGATCGGCATTGCCCGGACGCTGACCTATGTGGGAAGCATGTCCGAACCCCTCTACAGCCGCAGGGAGGACGGGCAGATTTCGGATGGACAGGGAGATGCGCAGCCCTCCTTTTTCCATGAATATAAGTACAAGCTCGAAGGGCTTTACGACGGCTTTCTGACGGAGAGGGGCGCGCAGATTGCCAGAGGCAGGAGGAAGGCGGCGGCGGATTTTTATAACAGTATGCTCCTGGAGGTTTCAGAGTCCTCCCAAAAGGGGAGAGAGCTTTTGAGAGAGTATGTGGGGGAGGAATAGCATAAGGGCGGTTCGCGGAATATCCGGCTCTTTATTCTATCCATGAAAACAGATAAGATCAGGCCGATTGACAAACACGCAAAATGTCTTGACATACATACCAGAGGTATGTTAGTGTATAAACATACCTTCAGTATGTATGGAGAGGAGGCGCCGGAAAATGGCGAGAAATAAGCATCCGGAGGAAACAGTCAGTCTGATCCTGGACGTTGCGTTCCGTCTGTTTATGGAGAAGGGATATGAGAGTACCTCCATTCAGGATATCATCGGTCAGCTTGGCGGTCTCAGCAAAGGGGCGATCTATCATCATTTCAGGTCGAAGGAGGATATTCTGGTAGCTGTCACGCAGCGGATGACGCAGGAGTCCAACAGGATGCTTGCAGATATCCGCGACCGCGGGGATTTAACCGGAAAGGAAAAGCTGAAAACAATTTTCAGAGCGTCCATTCTTCGCCCGGTTCAGGATGATATCTTTACGGTAGCGCCGAATTTTCACAACAATCCCAGGCTGCTTTGCAGCCTTTTGTGGGATACGATGGAGGAGGCGGTTCCGAACTATATTCTGCCGATCATCAGAGAGGGGATTTCGGACGGCTCCATCGAGACAGAGTATCCCAGACAGCTTGCGGAGCTGATTATACTCGCGGCCAATGTCTGGATGAATCCCATGATATTTGACAGCTCCGTGGAAGAAACCTGCGGAAAGTTCATGGTGTTTGGACAGATGCTGAAGGGGTTCGGCCTGGATATTCTGGACGACGAAATCAAGGCCAGGATTCTGGAGCTGACAGGGATATACCAGAAGAATAAATAATCGATGCGAACAGACTCAGAACATGCTCTGCGGGATCTGCTCTGTGGAATGGATCTGCCCACAAAACGGGCAGATAAATTTTGCCCTTATACATACCAACATGCGGTATGTATAAGGGCAAACAACCGGACTGAATGAATGCGGCAGGAGCGTTTGTGAGCAGACTCTGGGAATGTTGGTGAAACGCCCGCCAGGCGGGCAGAAAAAATGGAGGTTCAGAAAATGGATACAAAATTGTTTTCCAGAGATTTTACACTGGTGGTGATCGGACAGATCATCTCCCTGTTTGGCAACGCCGCCATACGCTTTGCGCTGCCCCTGTATTTACTGAACATAACGGGATCCTCCGCTCTCTACGGGGCGGTCAGCGCCTGCGCCTTTATCCCGGCCGTGCTGCTCTCTCCCGCAGGAGGGATCGTTGCCGACAGGGTAAACAAGCGCAATATCATGGTAATATTGGATTTTTTCACGGGAGCGGTGATTCTGGCCTTTCTCCTGCTCATGGAGGGCGTCAGTCTGATTCCTCTGCTGACGGTTACAATGATGCTTCTGTATGGCATTGCCGGCGCTTACCAGCCCGCTGTTTCGGCAAGTATCCCTGCGCTGGTAGGCCAGCGGCATTTCATGCAGGCCAATTCCGTGATCAATACCATAAGCGCTTTCTCCTCCCTGACGGGGCCGGTCCTGGGGGGAATTCTCTACAGCGCATGGGGGCTGGCTCCCGTATTGTGGATGTGTGTGGCGTGTTTTGTGATGTCGGCGGCCATGGAGCTTTTTATCAGAATCCCCTTTCAGAGGCAGAGGACGAAGGGCGGTATTTTAAGGACAGCCGCGGCGGATTTCGCGGAGAGTATCCGTTTTATCCGCAGGGAAAAGCCTGCGCTGGGAAAAGGAATGATGATCCTGTGCGCCATCAATCTGTTTCTCTCCTCCATGATCGTTGTGGCGTTGCCATATCTGACGACACAGGTGCTGGAGCTGGACCCGGCGCTGGCGAACCGGCTCTGCGGCTTTGCACAGGGGGCGCTGGCGGCGGGAGGACTGGCGGGGGGAATCTGTGCAGGCCTCCTGGATGGCCGGCTGTCCGTTTCGAAAGCGCCGGTTCTGCTGAGCGCCTGCGCGGCATGTGTTTTTCCTCTGGGAATCGGTCTCGCGCTGTTCTCCACTGGCATGGTAAACTATGTGGTTTTAACCCTTTGCAGCTTTTTCGTCATGTTCTTTGCGACAATTTTCAGCGTGCAGATGCTCTCCTTTATCCAGGCCTGGACGCCCCGGAACCTGGTGGGAAAGGTGATCTCCCTGGTTCTCACCATCTCTATGTGCGCCCAGCCTGCCGGGAATGCGTTCTACGGCGCTCTGTTTGAGATGTGCAAAGGCTCTGAGTATGTGGCGGTGCTGTTTGCGGGCGGCGTTTCCATGCTGATTGCCCTGTGCTCCCGGAAGATTTTCAGGGAGATCTCTGATGGGGAGAGCGAAGAGAGGAAATAAAAGAGCCCCTTAACGGGACGGGTGTGGGAAGAGAGCGTGTTATGAAAATAAGCCCGGAAGACTATTAAGATAGTCAGAATGCGATTGACATACGCCTCCCGTAATGATAATATAACAGAGGTGACTAGCGAGATAGTCAAACTGCTTTGCATCAGTGTTTTGAAGGAAGGAGCAAAAAGGATGGGAAAGAAAAAAATCCGGGACACTGTCCCCGGAATTGTTTTTGGCGGAACGCTTGCGCTTCTGGCGGCGCTGGCAGTGGGCGTTACCGTGACGGCGGAGGGGACTCGCGGCAGAAAGACCTGCGGGCAGAGTCTTGCAGAGACGCTGGCGGGAACAGGACGATTTGCGGAGTATGAGGACTGCGGCCTGTCTTATGACGCCTCTCTCGGCTGTCTTGTTTATGAGGGGGAGAGGGTGGGTTACTTTCATGACGAAACCGCTCCGGGGGTTTATAACCATATGGTGGACAGAAAGGGAAGCGTGGGGATCCGGGCGGCAAGGGATCGCGACTGGAGACTGACAGGACTGGAGCCTGTTGAGATACCGGATCAGGACGAAAGTCCTGTGCGGGAGGGAACCTGACCTGATGTAAAAAGAGCGTTCACAACAGCGTGAACGCTCTTTTTACAATAAGCTGACTCGCAGAGCGTGGCAGCGTTTGTTTGCTTCAGGTTATATTTTACAGATCAATATGTCCCCTGGAATTCCATCCGCCGCCCTGAGAGGCAGAGGATTTTTTGGGGATATATTCCTCCCGGAGGGTGAATTTGGCCACCAGCTCCTTGAGGGTGTCCGCCTGATCGGAGAGCTCCTGGCTGGCCGAGGCGCTTTCCACGGCGGTACCGGAATTACTCTGAACGACGGTGGAAATCTGATCCACACCCAGCGTAACCTGTTCGATGGCGCTGGCCTGCTCTTTGGCGGCGCTGGCGATGTTGTCAACCTTACCGGAAGTGGCACGGACCTCCTCAACCACCTGTCCCAGGGACTCGGCGGTTGACCTGGCGATCTGTGTACCGCGCTCTACCGCTTCGATGGAGCGCTCAATCAGGCTGGCCGTATCCTTGGAGGCCACGGAGCTCTTGCTGGCAAGGGTGCGGACTTCGTTGGCAACCACTGCGAAGCCCTTTCCTGCGGTACCCGCGCGGGCGGCCTCCACAGAGGCGTTGAGGGCCAGAATATTGGTCTGGAACGCGATATCTTCAATGGTCTTGATGATCTTGCTGATCTCGTTGGAGGTGCGGGTGATCTCCTCCATGGCGGCCATCATATCCTGCATCTGGTTGTTGCACACTTCCATCTCGTCGCCTGCGGTGTTGGACTGAACTCTCGCCTTCGCCGCATTGTCCGCCGTCTCGTTAACCTGATTGGAAATATTGGCGATGGTGGCGGCAAGCTGCTGAACAGCGGCCGCCTGCTCGGTGGCTCCCTGGGAGAGAGCCTGCGCGCCGCCGGACACCTGATTGGAATGTGAGGCTACCTCATCGGCGCTTAAGTTGATCTGTCCCAGCGTGGAGCTTAAGTCGCGGTTTAATTTGCGGATGGAGAGCAGAAGGCTCTGGAAGTTGCCCACGTAGTGTTCCTCCGCCTGGGTGCGCACGTCAAAATTCCCGTCCGCCATCTCACTGAGAAGCCTTGACGCATCGGAGATTACCGCATTCAGGATAACGGTCATATTCCTGAAAGCGTTGGCAAGGGTGCCCATCTCGTCTTTGGACTGATATTTGATGGTAATATCCAGGTTTCCCTTTACAATCTCTTCGGCAGATACCTCCAGCTCCTTTAAGGGCCTGGTGATGCCCCGTGTCAGATAGAGACACAGAAGCACGGTGATAACCAGAGCAAAGCCGGCCATGAGAAGCTGCAGCGCTTCAAGCTTGCCCTGCAGATCGACGGTCTCAAGGTAATTGGCCTCTGCGGTGGCCTCCTCCCCGGAGCTGATCTGGATCAGGGTGCTGACCGCCTCCTCAACAAGGGGCTGGTACTGGTTGAGCAGCATGGACTGCGCGCCGACCTTGTCCGTGTCCGCCATTTCAATCACGGTCTGCTGCATCTCCACAGCGGCTGTGATCTGGGTGGAGAAGGTGTTGAGCAGGGCAGAATCCCCTGAGAAGTTTTCGAACAGCCAGGTGGCGTTTTCCTCCAGAAGGGTAAGCTCCTTCTCCATGTCGCTTAAGTAAGACTGCTTCCTCTGCGCGTCCTCTTCGATGGTTATGTAAGAGAGATCCTTTACAATGATCTGGAGTCCCCGGCGCATGTTCATGACATTGTTCGTAACCCGGTACTCCACATTGTAAAATTCCGAATACTTGGCGGCGTTTTCCTTCAGTCCGAGAATCGCCGTGGCAACTGTGGCGCAGAAGAGCAGAATAATAAGCATAAACGTGATCAGCAGCTTCTGCCAGATTTTTAAGTTTTTCATTTCATCCTCCTGAATCGCTTTTTCATTATGGTATTTTTCTGAAAAATTTAACTTAAATTATAAATGATAAACTTGTTTTTGTCTACTGAAATTATCGTTTCTGAAAAAAAGACATTTTGTTTTTTATTTCCTTTTTGTGGAAAATTTCTGAAAAATGGATTGAGATATACGAAAAAATTGTTTATAATAGAAAAAAGCATGGAAGTAAAAGCCCTGATTTTCCTGATTTTTGCATAGATCGGGCCACAGGCGCAGGGAAAGCGGGGCGGCAGAAAGGGGATATGTTTTATGTACAACATCATAACCATTGAACGCCGGTATGCCAGCGGCGGAAACGAGATCGGAAAGAGACTGGCGCAGGCGCTGGGATATCGGCTTTATGACAGAAATATCCTGATGGAGGCGGCGAAGAATCTTGATATCCCGTTCGTAAAGATCGAGGGGCTGGAAGAGAGCAGCTCCGGCGGTATTCTGATGAATCTCTCCAGGACGCCTCTGGGCGGGTTTTCCCACAGTAAGGAGCTGCCCCTGGCGGATAAGCTGTTTCTGGAGGAAAAGCGCATCATTGAGGAGGCGGCCCGGGAGGGGAACTGCGTCATTGTCGGGAGGGCCTCGGGATATATTCTCAGAGAGAAGGAAAACAGCCTGAGGGTTTTCATCTACGCGGAACACGAGAAAAGGATCCGCAGAGCCATAGAGAAGGAGGGGATCGAGCGCTCAGAGGCGGAAAACGCGCTCAGGAAGAATGATAAGCGCAGAAGCGGGTTCTACAATTCCGTCACGAACCAGGAATGGAGCGATCCGAGATGCTATGAAATGTACTTAAACGCCGGAAAGCTGGGGATCGATCTGTGCGTGAGGCTTCTGATGGAGGCCGCAAAGGGCTGACGCAGGAATGCTTTACGCAGGAGCGGAGGGGGCGGCGCGCTTTGAGAGGAGGATATGGGTGAAATAAAAAAGTACCCCCTTTTTTATCGGGGTATCTGCTGAAATAAGGATTGACAAACCGTTTTCAGGGGGGGTAAGATCGTTAACAGGATTGACGGTTTTAACGAAAGCGGTCTGGATGGATGGGCAGAGCAGAGATCTCATATTTCAGTGGAAAAAAACGGATTTATCTTATATTTTGCGTGTCGCTTCTGGCGATCATTTTAAATGTTCTGTGTCAGGAAATCAGAAAAGAAGGATATTATATCGACGAGCTCCGGTCCTACGGACTTGCCAACAGCTATTATATGCCTTTTTTGCAGGAGCAGGAGGATTATCCGGATCACTGGCACGGAGAGGGCTTCTACAAAAACTATCTGACCGCAGGGGAGGGGGAGACATTTTCTTTCGCATCAGTCTACGATAATCAGGTACACGATGTGCATCCTCCCCTTTACTATTTTCTTCTGCATTTTGTCTGTTCCCTGTTTGAGGGAGACTTTCCAAATGATTTGCTCTTTCCATCAACCTTCTTTTTTTCGGAGGAGCTCTGTGGCTGATGTTTGAAATCGGCGCTCAGCTGTTCGGTCCCGGTCACGGTGCGAGAATCATTGCGCCCCTGTTGTATGGAATCAGCACGGGAGGAATTGCAACCGCGCTCTATATCAGGATGTATATGATGCTGAGCTTCCTGGGCCTTCTTTTTATTTATCTCATCTTCCGTCTTATGGAGGAAGAAGGCAGTCGCGCTGGTATTCCAAATCCATGGAGGCCAGTGGAGAAGGGCAGTTTCTCTGGGGTGCGCCGTGCTGACAGGGGTGTGTCTGGGGGCCTGATTTTTCCGGCGTCCCTTAATCATATATTTATGGGAGAAAAGGGGCAGGAATCTCTGGGAAACGTTTTCCATGGGGGACGGGTCTTTCTTGAGCGGCTGGAGCGGTATGGAGAGATCGTCGGAGAGGAATTTTTTTGTCATGAAAAGGGGTTCTGGTAGGCGGCTGTGGGAGTGGCTATGATGTTGACAGGGACCTTTCTGATGAAAATACACAAAAAATGTCCGGACAGAGAAAAGCATGCGTTTTCTGATGCCAGGTTTTGGATTCTGACAGCCTCCCTGGCAGGCTATTTTCTGCTGATCGTCCAGATTTCAACGGATGTGGCGGATCGTTATCAGTTTCTGATCTGTCCGGTGGGGATACTGGTGCTGGTCGCGGCGGTCTTTCGTTTCTTCCGGCAGGCCAGACTGGAGAGGGCAACGGAGATCCTGGGGGCAATGGCAGTTCTTTTGAGGATACTCAGCTTTGATGGGGAGAGTATTCCCTATATTTATCCGGGATATGAGGCCGCAAGGCAATCGCTGGCGGGCGTGTATCGGGACAGCTCCGGCATTTATGTAACGGCAGGCGACCATCTGGTGATCAATAACAGTCTCTTTCTGGCACAGCAAAGCGGAACATATCCTGTAAGGGCGGAGGATCTGGACACTCTGCCCGGGATCTGCGGGGGGAATGGAGGCGGATCGTCTCATTCTTTATGTGGATATCTATTTTGAGGAAGAGCAGATTGCAGAGGAGGTAGCCGGACTGCTGGGATATTCCTCGTTCAGTCTTTTGTATGATAATACTTTTTCGCAGATATTCGTTCTGTCACGGTGAGGAGATTACTGAGCCTGACGTTTTTTTGTACAACCCGGTTGCATTTTCATGCCGTATCTGGCATCATAATAAAAAGCATATTTTCTGACGTTGATCTGCAAAGGCTTACGCCTTATTGTCTGAAACATATCTTCGGCAGGACATACCTGCCTTTTCGGAAAATTCATGCTTTCAATTCACCTGGCAGGGCAGGAGTTTTCCGGATGAGAAACCTCCTGACTGTTAAACGCCGCGCCGGCCTGCTGAATCAGATGCCGGTATGAACAGCCTGAGCAATCCGGTAAGGCACTGGAGGAGCTTTTTGAGGACAGGTTTCAGGAAAGAGAACAGAAGGCAAGGGCAGAGGGAGTATTGGAGCTTCTGGAGGACTATGGAGAAATCCCGGAGCGGATCAGGGAGAAGGTTTTCGGACAGAAGAATCCGGCTGTGTTAAAGCGCTGGCTCAAGGCGGCCGCAAAAACCGCCTCTATTGAGGAGTTTGAGCGCGCGATACACAGGATAAACTTTTGAAATTACAAAAATGTTACAATCATAAAAAGGATAGGGAA
>CANOVJ010000061.1 GCA_947570615.1 uncultured Lachnospiraceae bacterium | reverse complement strand
TTACGTGGCACCACAAATGGTGCCGCGGTGCATATCGGTTTATAAGTTTAACCTGCGCGATACAGGGATAGTATTGACACTTTCGTTTTTTCATGCTAATATTTTTCAGACAACCAAATAGCAGAAATGTCTTCAGGGCAGGGTGAAATTCCCGATCGGCGGTGACAGTCCGCGGGCGCGAAAGCGCGGGGGCCGGTGAAATTCCGGAACCGACGGTATAGTCCGGATTAAAGAAGGTGTATTGAGTCTGTCAGAGTATATCTGGCTCCTGTTTTGCACACTTTTTTAATCAATCGCTTAAATCGCTCTGGTGACATTCTCGATACGCCGGAAATTCCGCACCTGAAAGACAGTTTATGCTTTCAGGTGTTTTTTTGCAATAAGCTACAGGAGGAGATTCGGATGAAAATCAGCAGAGTAAAGAAACTCACAACAACAGGAATGCTCTGTTCACTGGCTTATCTTTTGACGGTGTTCGCGCGCATTCCCATCGTCCTCTTTCTGAGGTACGATCCCAAGGACGTTGTCATTGTAACCGGCGGATTCCTTTTCGGGCCGCTCACATCCCTTGTCATTACGGTGATCGTTTCCCTGATACAGATGTTTACGGTCAGCGGAACCGGAATAGCGGGGTGCATCATGAATATTATTTCAAGCTGCGCCTTTTCCTGCACCGCGGCCTGGCTTTATCAACGAAAGCGCAGGCTCTCCGGCGCGCTTATGGGACTTCTCTGTGGATGCGGGTGTCAGGTTGTGGTGATGATGATCTGGAATTATCTGATTGCGCCCCTTTACATGGGATACCCGAGAGAAGAGGTGGTAAAGCTGCTGCCTGTGGCGTTTTTACCGTTTAACCTGATCAAGGGAGGGCTGAATGCGGCGCTCGCCATGCTTTTGTATAAACCGATGGTAACGGCTCTGCGTAGCTGCGGCCTGGTCGAAGCGCCCCGCACGCCGGAAAGGATGAGGATAAATCCCGGCGTTCTTCTGGCGGCCCTGGGGGTGATCATAACATGTGTGCTGGCGATCCTTTCTCTTAACGGGATGTTCTGACCGGGGAAAGAGATTGCTTACAGGAGCCGGAATACTTTACTGATCTGAGAAAATCACCGCAGGGTTTTCTGCCAGGCGATCCGTGCGGTCCCGTCCCCGACATAAATTCTCCCGCATTTCTGGAAGCCGTATTTTTCCAGTAAGTGCAGCATCGGCTTATTATCCTCGTGGGTGTCGATCCGGATGTTGTCCGTTCGCTCCTGACAGAAGGAGAGTGCGGCCCGCAGAATCCCCCTGGTCCGCCCGTCTGAGGCGATGCGGTGAATGGTTCCATAGGGGGCGTCGTTCGGCCAGGCGCCGTCCTCGATCACCCGGTAGGTGGGATCGTCTCCCAGGATAAAGGCGAAAACACCGCAGACAATATCCTTTTCAATGACCACAAAGGATTCCCCGGCGGCGAGATCGGCCCGGACAGTCTCGGGAGAAGGCCTGTCGTTCCCCCACTGGGCGGGGTTTCCCATAAGACGCATCTGCTCCCGGGCGTGGGAATAAATATTCAGAATCGTTTTCAGATCTCCGTCGACAGCGGGACGAATGTACATGGGTTTGGCTCCCTTCAGCGTGCTGCGCGTCTGGTAAGAATTTTGTCCACCAGACCGAACTCCAGGGCTTCCTGGGCGGACAGGTAATGGTCGCGCTCCGTGGCGAGGGCGATCTCCTCCACGGTTTTACCTGTGTTCTGGGCCAGAATGGCGTTTAAACGCATCCTGCTTTTCTGAATGTGGTCGGACACGATTTTGATATCGGTGGCCTGCCCCTGGACGCCGCCTCCGTGAATGGCCGGCTGATGAATCATGATCTCGCTGTCGGGAAGGGCGATCCGTTTGCCCCGGGCGCCGCCGGCCAGCAGGAAGGCCCCGAAGCTGGCGGCCAGACCCAGGCAGATGGTGGAAACGTCGCACCGGATATACTGCATGGTGTCGTAGATGGCAAAGCCGGCGGAGATGGAGCCGCCGGGGCTGTTGATATAGAGCTGAATGTCCTTCTCCGGGTCCCGGGCTTCCAGAAACAGCATCTGTGCAACGATCACCGAGGCGCTTTTGTCCGTCACTTCCTCCCCCAAAAAGATGATCCTGTCGGACAGAAGCCTTGAAAAAATATCATAGCTGCGCTCTCCCCGGCCGGTCTGTTCAATCACACAGGGTATGATACTCATGCGGCCATTTCACCTCCCTGACAAAAGGAGAGAAGGCAGGCCAGGCCGGAGCCGAACGCCCGGAGCCGGATCTGCGCAGGGGCAAAGATCCCCTTTTTCCGGTAGATTGCAGGCGTACAATGGTAGAGGCGGCTAAAGGCCAGCGTGAAAGCCTGCTGGGAGCCATAGCGGGCGTCGCAGGCGATCTCCACAACGGGCCGGTCTGTTTCCACCAGCGCCCTGGCGGCCAGGGTGAGCCTGCGTCCCCTGATATACTGGTAAAGGGTGAGGCCGGTTTCCCGGCGGAAAATTCTCTCCAGGTAAAACCCGGAGTAATGAAGCTCCCCGGCGATCCTCTCAAGAGACAGATCCTCCTCCAGGTGCGCTTCAATATATTCGACAGCCTTTCTTACGGTTCCGGCATTACCTTTGGCAGCAGCTTTTTTCATCTCAGACCTCCATGGGAACTTTCTCTGAAGGCTACTATAACATGTTTCCCGGCTCCGGTCTAAATAGAAATTGCCCACATTCTCAAAAAATTTTTCCCGCAGTGTCACAAAACGCCTCCCGTTCCGGTTATACACAGTGAAGACACAATCGATTGCCGTACGACAAAAACTTATAACAGGAGGAACCATGAAAAGACAGACACAGTTCACAGAAAAAATCCACAGAAGCAGGATCCCTTTCAGGGGAAGCGGAAAAGCCGCGGCCGTACTGTTGTGCGGTATTTTATTGCTGGGAGGCTGCGGCCGGAAGGAAAGCGAGCCGGAGCAGGGTGCATCAGCCGGGGCGGAAGCAGCGGCGCAGTCAGGGAGCGAGCCGGAGCAGGGCGCGGAGGAAAAAAAGGCGCAGGAGCAGGCGGCCATGGACAGCGCCGGGACAGATGCGGATAACAGAGCCGGGGAAGACCTGACGGCTTCGCCGGACGCTCAGGAGCAGGGCGCGGTGGTGATCGAGATCGGCCCGGACAAAAGGATCTGGGGAGAGGGTTCTCTGGTCTGCACCCTGCGGGACTTTAAGCTCTGCGACTCCCCGGCGGATGTTTCTGTCGAGGAAGACGAGCTGATGACTGTGGACGCCGAATCCTATATGGAAATGCCGGATGGGAGCCGAAGTAAATTTCTTCTGGTGCAGGCGGAGATAAACAATCTGGACTATCCCGGGGATAATGAGGACGGGACCCTGAATGTATCCATGTTTACCATAGTGCCCGCGCAGTCAGGACAGACGCAGGGGTGGGAGTGCTCTTATCCGGTATACGTACCCGACGGGGGAAAGGGCGAGACGGATTTTTATCATGTGGAGACGCAAATGGGGCAGACCAGGACGATCGTTCTGGGGTATTATGTCCCGGTGAAGGACGAGGCGGAGCTGCGCTCTCGGTGCAGGGTTGGCCTGTATGGAAATCATGACGATGAATATATGTATGAGATACCGTAGTGAAAGGAGTTTTCCTGTGAAAAGTTTCCCGGCCGGAGGCGTCAGCAGAAAGATAAATGACAGGAGAGCGCTGTCGGATTTTATCGAGAGGTGCTATCAGCTCTACGAGCAGAAAATGTATCACGCCGCATACCGGATTCTGCAGGATTGCGGATGGGCGGAGGACGCGGTGCAGGATGCGTTTCTGAAGCTGATGAAAAGCCGGATTTATTTTGAGGACGCAGATTCGCAGGAGTGTAAAGGCTATATAATCACTGTGATCAGGCATTCCGCCATAGATATTTATAATAAGAAAAAACGGGAGCGGGAGATTCTGAGCCTGTGCGGGCGTGACCTTGCCCGGGAGCAGACGCAGGAGGCGGATAAACAGCAGGGGGCGGATATAAAGGAGCTCATCTCCGGCTTAAAGCCTGGCTATTACGACGTTGTGGAGTGTCTGGCCCTGCGAAATCTCTCGGTCAGGGAGACCTCCGCAAGGCTGGGGATTTCTGAGGCGAATGTGAGAAAAAGGTTTGAGCGGGCAAAGAAAATATTGAAAGGCAGATTATGAATCAGAAAAGAGATTATCCGGATCCGGCACAGGCTGAGATTTCCATGGAGGACTTTGACGCATGGCAGGAGGATCATGTGTTTTCGGAAAAATATCAGAGAAATAAGAAAAAAATGCTCAGAGAATACAGGCATGGATTCAGGACGCCGGGAGCAGGCAAATGGGCGAAGGTTCCGGCCGCAGCGGTATTTGTGGCGCTGGCCTCGGGAACCATGGCACTGGCAGCCAACAGCGAGTTTTTTTACCGGATCTGGGGAACCCACGGAAAGGAAAATATCGAAACCCATGAGGAGATCCTCTGCGACGAGAGGACAGGCTCCCAGACTGTTGTCGTCTATCCGGAGCGCGAGTACACGGATGAAAATCTGGACAGAGCCGGGGAGCTGATCGGGGATCCTGTGTTTCCTGAGCCGGTGGTAAAGCAGATCGGGGATACCAGGCTGACGATTCTCTCGGCCGTCCGGGATGGAAATGCCGCCGTGGTGGAATTTACGCTGGAGAGAGAGGAGGGCGTGGACGGTCTTGGGATACAATACGGTCAGTTCGACAATGAGAGCAAGGGAGCCTGGTTTACGGAGGAATCGCCCTTTACCTTCGATTTCCGGGAGGGCAGTGGAAGCATCTTTGTGGATTTGGAGAGATCCTCGGAGACGGCGCTTTACTGCTACGACTACATGGTGATGGACTCCCAGGCCATACAGGAGAGCCTTACCCTGGAGATTTACCACAATACGCCGGAGGAAACGCGGGAAGAGGCGGAGACGGTTCAGATACCGGTTCCCTCCAGGGTACGCCAGAGGGAGTTCGAAAACGGGCAGGGCGGCACGCTCCTTCTCTCCCCCATCTCCGTGCAGATCGATATGAACGGGGTTCCGGGCCTGACCCGGGAGCAGGCGGGAGATCCCTGGTATGCTTACTATGTGGCCCTGCACGATCGGGATGGGAGCAGCTATATGGTTCATGAGCATGAGATCGAGGGGCTTCACTCCTGCGGGACGTATGTCGACAACAGCAGTTATGCCCGGGAGGATCAGGAGAATCGACTCACCTTTGTGTTTAACCGGCTGGTGGACGACGCTCAGGTGGAGTCGGTGACGGTGAACGAGACACGCTACAGGACAAAATAATTCATACACAGGGGCTGCCGCCGGAATCAGCCAGTCTGCTGTTCTTTGGGGCCGCCCCTTTTTTCGGCTGACAGGTCAGGTCTGCCGGGTCTGGCTGATACGGAACTGGCTGATCAGGCTGTGCAGGGTATTGGCCTGCCCGGACAGCTCTCTGGACACTTCCGCGCTCTCCCTGGAGGCGGCGGAGTTCGCCTGTACTACTCTGGAGATTTCCCTGATTCCCTCGTCCACAGAGGCGACCATTTCGGACTGCCTCACGCTGGCAAGGGCGATTTCATCCATCAGCGTCTTGATGGCCTGGATACAGTCGTTTATGACCTTCATCGCAGAGATGGCGTCATCCGTGGACTGTGTCCCGGTTTTGGCGGCCTCGATGGAGCGGCCGATGAGTGCGTCTGTGTTTTGGGCGGCTTCGGTGGACTTGGCCGCAAGAGAGCGTACCTCCTCCGCCACCACGGAAAATCCCTTTTCCTCACTGCCTGCTCTGGCGGCCTCAACGGCGGCGTTCAGCGCCAGGATGTTGGTCTGGAAGGCTCCCGCATTGACCTGACTGGCGATCTGGGAGATCTCCTGCATTACGTTTACCAGGTTGGTCCGGATTGTTTTCAGGCTTTCGGAGAGGACTTTGAAATCGCCGATATAATACGCCTCATTCTTCGCCACGTCCACAGCGATATTGCCGTCGTCCATCTCGCCCAGGATCCGTCTGATATCCTCAGTGGTTTTTCGCAGACAACTGCACACGTTGTGGGTGGTCTGTGCGATCAGGCCGATTTCGTCCCTGCGGCCGTAAAAGGCTTCCAGCTCCCGGTCGGCGGACAGATCCAGATTGTCCAGATGGCTTATGGCGCGTTCCACGACCATGAGCTCCCTGCCCTGCCGGTGCAGAATCAGGAGCGTGACCAGTATGATGGCCGCGCCCACCACCGCGCAGAGTATGCCCACCACTACGCGCACGCT
Organism: uncultured Lachnospiraceae bacterium; assembly: GCA_947570615.1. GTDB lineage: Bacteria > Bacillota > Clostridia > Lachnospirales > Lachnospiraceae > Suilimivivens. Next base: position 20,397 of record CANOVJ010000061.1, on the reverse strand, counting down.
GTTCACCGCCTGGAAGATCTCCGCCGCGTTGTCACGGACCATAAAGACCCATCCGCGGTCCTTTAAGTATTTGTAAACCACCAGCTGCTCCACACCGTTTTCATCCTCATAGGAGAAGGCGCCGGCCCGGGTGTCGTCCTCCTGCCGGATCCGATTAAGGATCTCCTGATAACCGGCGTCCGTGGTCTCGGTATTGAGCAGAGTCTCGTCCTCATGGTAAAGGTAGACGCCGTTTTCCAGATTCAGAAATACATACTCACTGTTGGGCAGCCCCTTTATGTCCAGCCCAAGCAGAACGTCCATCAGGCGGCTGGCGTAAACCCCCGCCCCCGCGTAACCGATACACTGCGCCCCGTCAAAGACGGGACAATACATGGAAAGAATCATACTGCCTGTTCCGGGTGATTTCATGATCCCGAGATTGGTCAGCCGCTGCTGTGACAAAATGGTATCCTGAAATACCGTCAGGGAATCGCCTGTGCGGGTGGTCATGCCGATGGCGCCGGGGGAGGTGTGGGTCAGGACACAGGTGTCCGGCGTGGCGATATAAAGCCCTTCGAAAATCCCTTTCACGGAGGCGAAATCCTCCGTATATTTCTGCCCCTGTTCCAGCAGCTACGGGCTGGCGGGGTCTGCAAGAAGATCACGAACCTCCCGGCCCAGCGCGAAGGCTGTGACATATTCCTCGGCGGAAGTAACATAGTCGTTGATAATGGAAGCTCTGGATTCCACCGCGTCCGTCATCTGGTTTGTGATATCGTTTCTGACGGTGGATGCGGCGCTGTCGGAGACGATAAACCACAAAAGAACCATCCCGGCCAGCGTCAGTGCAGTGGTGATGATGCTCATACGCGTTGCGAGCCTCTGATTGACAAGAAATTTCATGAAAGAATCCTCTCCTGGATAAGAATTGTATTTTATGGTAAAAGTAAAGCACTCTCCCAGGCGCGGGACAACAGTGTTTTTTGCATTCCCCGCAGGCCGTACCGGGGGAAGGGCGCGGGCAAAAGGAGGAAAACTTCTTGATTTTTCCCTGCTTTAAATTAAAATGGTTTCAGAAGGAGGAGACGGTATGGGAAAAAAAGCGGAGAGTATCTCAATCATCGGCGGTGCGGACGGCCCTACGAGCATTTTTCTTGCAGGGCGTATCTCGAAGGACGCAAAGGGGATCCGGATAAGGCATCCCATAAAAACACTCAGGACCTGTGTGGAAAGATTTTTTTATGAGAAAAGAAAGAAGCGGATCAAAGGCAGGATCACGGCCAGGCCTCACACGCTTTCCGAGTTGGCCCGGTTTTTGGAAAGGGAATATGGGGCACAGGAGCTTTCGGCGGATTCCAGGATTTATCAGGAGATGCGAAGATGCATGAAGGAGTCGGAAATCCTGCGCTTTTGCCCGGAGCTGTTGGGCGACCTGGCGCAGATTGGGTTCCCCGATCGATTCTCCGTGGAGCCTTCGGCGGTGGAAAAGGAGCAGCTGCGCAGGGCCCTGAAGGAATTTCAGGAGCGGCAGGAGATGCGCAGCCGGAGAGTGGAGGAGATTTCGCAGGAAGACTTTCCCATGGATTACCATGTGTATGAGATCCGTCTTCCGGAGGGCAGCGTGCAGGTGGAGACTGAAGCCGTTCACGGGGAGATGAGCGTCTCCTGGAGCGGCAGCGGGCAGGGAAGGGGCAGAGTGCGGGAATTTTTCTCAGACGCCTGCCGGCGGGTGCTTCCCGGGCTGTGGCGAAGCGGCAGGGCCAGGCGCCCTGGGCGGATCGCCGGAAGGATATATCTGTACTATGGGGTAACCCATGAGGACATGGAGAAGGAGACGCCCAGATATATCCGGCTGGTGGAGGCGTTGTGTCTGGCGGGGTGAGCGCGGCGGAGACTGCATGGAGGAGGATACGGAATGATATTCAAAATTTTTATCTGTTTTGTGGCGGGCATCGGGGCCGGACTGGGCACGGGATTTGCAGGGATGAGCGCGGCGGCTGTGATCAGCCCCATGCTGATCACCTTCCTGGGACTTCCCGCCTATGAGGCGGTGGGGATCGCCCTTGCCAGCGACGTTCTGGCCAGCGCGGCCAGCGCTTACACCTACGGGAAAAACAAAAATCTGGATATCCGCAACGGTCTTGTGATGATGATCACGGTGCTGCTTTTTACCCTGTTCGGAAGCTGGATTGCCAGCCTTGTGCCAAACGCCGCCATGGGCGGCTTTTCCATGGTTATGACGCTGCTTCTGGGCATTAAGTTTATTGTAAAGCCGGTGATGACCACCAGGGAAGCCATGGAGGCGGCAGAGAGCGGAAAGCGGTTCATCCAGTCGGTGATAAGCGGTATGGCAGTGGGCTTTATCTGCGGCTTTGTCGGTGCGGGAGGCGGCATGATGATGCTTCTTCTGCTCACCGGCGTTCTGGGCTATGAGCTGAAAACGGCGGTGGGAACCAGCGTGTTTATCATGACCTTTACCGCCCTTACGGGGGCCGTGAGCCATTTTTCCATCGGAGGGCTGCCGGATATTCCGTGCCTGATTTTCTGTGTGGCCTCCACCCTGCTCTGGGCAAGGATTGCCGCGAAGTTTGCCAACAGAGCGGACGCGTCCACCTTAAACCGGGCCACGGGCGTAGTCCTTACGGTTCTCGGGGCGGCGATCCTGATTGTAAATCTGGTGAGATAGAGGGCGGATGGAAATCGCGCCCGCCCTCTCCGGGGCAGGAGCCGGCCCGAAACGGACGCGCCGATTCCCCTGTGCATCCGTCTGCGCAGTCACATTTTCGTCCGGAGCCCCTCACCGCTCCCCGCACACCAGCAGAATCTTATCTGCCGCGCCTTTTGCGCCGGAGCATTTCGCAAAGCCCTGTGCGATGCGGGCGGCATTTTCGGCGAAGGAGGGCGTATCCATCACCCGGTTTACAGCCTCCAGGATGGCCCCGGGAGTTTTCTTTTTGAGAGGCAGGCCGGCTGAGAGCTGAGCCACCCGCGCCGCGACGCCGCGCTGTTCGGCGGTCTGCGGGCAGAGAACCAGGGGAACCCGGCAGGCCAGGCTTTCATTTACGCTGTTCATGCCGCAGTGGGACAAAAAGACGTCCGCCTCCATGAGCACAGCCATCTGATCCACAAAGGAAAAGACGCTGATATTTTCCGGCAGACGGCCCAGATCCTCAGCCCGGATGCGGCTTCCCACGGACAGGATCACCTGGAAGGGCGTCCGGCCGAGGGCCGTAATGCAGTTTTTATAAAACCGCAGCATGTTATTGTTTACGGTCCCCATGGAGATATAGACCAGCTTTTCCCGTTTCTTCTCGATCCGCTTCCGGGCGGGGCGGATGGAGGGACCCACAAAGGCATACCGCTCCGAAAAGGTATCCGCGCAGGGCTGGAACTGGGCGGAGGTGTAGACGATGGTGTCTGTGTTCTCGTCGTTTTGCATGATATACAGCACATTTCTGATGGGAAAACCGTTCTACTTAAGACGCCGGATATTCCGGTTGACGCCGGGCATGGACAGGAGCATGGCGAAAAGCTCCCAGGGACTCTGTTTCATGATTGCGGCGGAACAGCGGTTGAATGCAAAGGTGGTGGTGGAGGATACAAAGGGAATATTCATTTTAAACGCCACGGCCTTTCCCCACACGGCCATGGAATCCGCCACGATGCAGTCCGGTGCAAGGCGCTCCATATCCTGACAGACTTTTGCGTCCAGCGAAAGGGTGGTATCCGTCAGAATCCGGGTGGAGAGGGCCAGATCCTTCCCCACCCGGGCGGCCTTTCGGGGCGTTATTTTCTGCTGCGCATCATATTCGTCGCAGGCGATAAATTTCGCTCCCGCCTCTTCGATCTGTTCCCGGAAGGCAAGGTACGAATAGTACCAGACCTGATGCCCCCGCCCGGTCAGCTCCCGGACCACCCCCAGGGTGGGATTGGTGTGGCCGTGGGCGGGAATGCAGAAAAATACGATCTTTTTACCCATATCAGAGCAGCTCCTCTCCGCCATTGTCCCGGGGGTGGTCTCCCATGGCCATTTCACCGAAAATCATGGAGATGTATTTGTCCATCATGGCTTTCGGGGGGATCGCGATACCCCTCTCGATATCTCCCAGAACCAGAATTGTATCGCCGGGGTGAAGATCAAACATATCCCGCGCCTCCTTCGGGATCACAAACTGACCCTTTTCGCCTATTTTGACGGTCCATGCATTTTTGCCTTTGGGCATATTCATATGCAGTTCCCTCCTGTGAAGTATGATTTGTCATACCAATCATACTTCGAAGAGAAAAATATGTCAAGAGACAGATCATTCGACGTGTTTCAGGACCTGGATAAAGACTTGAAAAGGTTCTCATTTATCCTTGCAGGAACGGGGATATTGACCTATACTGAAAGATGGCGGCTTTGTCCATGAGGACGGAAATATTGTGTAATTCCATACAATAAAAAGGAAAACGGTACGAGAGATGATCCAGTGGAAAAATAAATTTGACCAGGGCGCCCTTGCCAGGGCGCAGGCGGCTTATCAGAATAAAAAGGTGACGGATCTTGAAAAGACTGCGGGCGGCTACCGGGCGGCGGTGCTGGGCAGGCTGCGCAACGAGGTTTCGGTGAGGCTGCGGGACGACGGGCATATGCGCCTTACCTGCACCTGCCCTGTGGCCAGAGGCGGCAGAAGCTGCGAGCACATGGCGGCAGTGCTCTATGCCATTGAGAAGACGGAGGCCTGGAAGGATCAGGAAGAGAAAGCCGGGGCGGAGTCCGCGGCACGCGTTGCACAGAAGGGCGCAGAGAACCCTGCAGGGGAAGCGTCGGAGCGTTCCCCGCGGGAGGTGGCGAAGAGCTCTGTGGAGGAAGCGCCGGAGAGGACAGCACAGGAGGAGCCGGAGCCCTCCGGGCGCGGAATTGTGGAGAGAGCTGTACGGGATGCCATGGAGCGTGCGGCGCGGGAGCAAAAGTGTCAGACCCGTAAAAAGGCCGTGGATCAGCTCAGGGCGCAGCGAACCGGACAGCCGCAGGAGCAGACCCGCCAGGCTGGGACACAGGAACGCCGGGGCGAAGAGACCGGTCAGGCGCGGCAAAAGCCTGTGGAGGAGGAGATCCCCCGGCAGGAGACGCCGGAGACCGGAAAAGGGATGGAGAAAAGATGGAACGAGGAGTATACCCTGCTGGGCGGGTCCTGGGCGGAGGAGACGGAGGCGCGAAGCGAAGGGAGTACGACGATTGCCCGTCTGGAGAACTATAATTACTTTGACGGCACTGCCATCAGGGAATCCATGGAGATTCCAGGGGAGGCTTACCAGAAGGGGCAGGAGCTCATCCGCCAGGGAAAGCTGGCCATCCAGCGGGTGATCTCCGGCTATGAGCGAAGCAGCGGGGAGATCAAGGGCCAGATGGATGCCGAAGGGAAGTCCGGGAGAGATCAGTTTTCCCTGCGGATGATCTTTTCCAGACGGGAGGTTACGGGCTATGAGTGCGGGTGCCCGAAGTGCCGGCGGGAATATTATATCTGGAATGTGAGAAAGACGGACTGTCCGTACAAGGCCGGGGCGCTGGCCGCGCTGGAGGAATACTTAAACACCCACAATATCGGGGACGCCACGGATCAGAACGCCCAGGAGCTGATGCATTTCTATCACAGAAAAAAATCCAATTCGGTTCTGGCGGATGCCTCCGCCCGGAAGGAGAGCTTAAAGCTCCTTCCCCGGCTTGTAAAAAAGGACGGGGGCCTCTCCGTCTCCTTTAAAATAGGAGAGAGCAAGCTCTTTGTGGTGAAAAAGCTGGACGAGTTCACACGCAATGTAAAGGAGTCCGCGACCGGCACTTACGGAACGAAAACGCAGTTCAACCACGATATCAGTAATTTTACGGAGGAAGGCAGAGGCTGGATCCGTTTCATCAATCAGATCGTCCGGGAGGAGAACGAATTTCAGCAGAGGCTGCTGGATGCCAGAAACTACTATTATTACCGAAGCTCCGGGGTGGGGAGCGAGCTGAACCTGTTCGGCTGGCGGCTGGACGAGTTCTATAAGCAGCTTGGGGATCAGTCTGTGGAGTACGAGGACCGGGACGGCAGGGAGAAAAAGAAGGACGTTCTCACCTGCGCGGAGCGCAACCCGCGGATAACCATGCGGATTTCCCGGGAGGCGTTCCGGGAGGATGATATGGAGGAGGAGCCCTGGCCCTCCCGCAGGGGCGGCGGGTGCGGAAAGACCGGCAGTAAAAAAAGGGTGTGGACAGAGCAGGAGCAGTTTCACGGGATCCGGGTGGAGGGAAGTCTTCCGGAGCTGTTTTTCGGAACGGACACCGCTTATTATATCGGGGAGGGGAAGCTTTTTCAGGTGGAAAAAAGATTCCTTGAGAAGATCGAGCCGCTGGCCAGTCTGGCGGAGGGGGATGAGTTTTACTTTGAGGTGGGACGAAACCACCTGTCGGAGTTTTACCATCGGATTCTGCCTGAGCTGGAGGATATCGTGGACGTGACGGAGACAGAGCCGGAGCTGTTCCGTTCCTATCTTCTGCCGGACGTGCGCTTCGTGTTTTATCTGGACGCGGAGGAGAAAAATGTTATGTGCCGGGCTTTTGCCATATACGGAGACCGGGAGCTTTCCCTTCTGGACAGCGTCAATACGCAGATGCCCGAAAAAAGAACGCTGGAGCCCTTCCGGGATCTGGGAAGGGAGGACGAGGTTCTCTTCCATGTGATGCAGCTTCTTCCCCGGATCGACTGGCAGAAGCAGGAGCTGCACTGCGGCGGCGATGAAAATCTGGTTTTCCGGATGATGGAGAGCGGGACGGAGCGGCTGATGGAGCTGGGAGAGGTACACTGCACGAAGAGCTTTCTGGGCTATCACGCCGTAAAGCCGGTAAGGGTTTCCGTGGGCGTCTCCGTCTCCTCCGGTCTTCTGGAGCTGGATATCGCCACCCAGGACATTCCCCAGAGCGAGCTTCTGGATATTTTAAACAGCTACCGGGCAAAAAAGAAGTATTACCGCTTAAAGGACGGCTCCTTTGTGAGCCTTACGGACTCTTCCCTGGAAATGCTCTCGGAGCTGATGGACGCCGCCCGCTTAAAGTCCAGGGAATTCGTCGAGGGAAAGATGCACCTTCCCATGTACCGTACCCTTTATCTGGATAAGATGCTGGAGGAAAACGAGAGCGTCTACAGCAACAGGGACAGCCATTTCCGAAAGGTGGTAAAGGGCTTTAAGACAGTCAGGGACGCGGACTTTGAGGAGCCGGAGAGCCTCTCCAGGGTGATGCGCAAGTACCAGATACACGGCTATAAGTGGCTGCGCACGCTGGAGATGTGGCAGTTTGGCGGGATTCTGGCGGATGATATGGGACTTGGCAAGACGCTTCAGGTCATCTCCGTACTGCTGGCCGCCAAAAATGAGACCAGGGAGGGAACCTCCCTGGTGGTGGCCCCGGCCTCCCTGGTATTTAACTGGGGGGAGGAGTTCGCCCGCTTTGCCCCGGAGCTTAAGATTTCCCTGATCACGGGAACCCAGGAGGAGCGGCAGGCCAGGATCAACGCCTTCGGGGAGTCGGATGTGCTGGTGACCTCCTACGATCTGCTGAAGCGGGATATCCATCTGTATGAGGAAAAGGAGTTTCTCTACGAGATCATCGACGAGGCTCAGTATATCAAAAACCACACCACGGCGGCGGCCAGGGCGGTGAAGGTGGTCAGAAGCCGGATCCGGTACGCCCTCACAGGCACGCCCATCGAAAACCGCTTAAGCGAGCTGTGGAGCATTTTCGACTATCTGATGCCCGGCTTTCTCTACGGTTACGACGTGTTTAAGAAGGAGATGGAAATCCCCATCGTGAAGAATAAGGACGAGGCGGCCATGAAGCGCCTGCAGAAGATGGTGGGCCCTTTTATCCTGCGGCGGTTCAAGGAGGATGTTCTGAAGGACCTGCCGGAAAAGCTGGAGGAGTGCCGCTATGTGCGCTTTGGACAGGAGCAGCAGAGGCTCTACGACGGCCAGGTGGTGCATATGCGGGAGCGGATCTCCGGGCAGAACGACGAGGAGTTCAATAAGAATAAGCTCCTGATTCTGGCAGAGCTCATGCGGCTTCGGCAGATCTGCTGCGACCCGTCCCTGTGCTTTGAAAACTATACGGGGGAGGCGGCCAAGCTGCAGGCATGCCTGGAGCTGATTCAGAGCGCCATGGACGGCGGCCACAGGATGCTGGTGTTTTCACAGTTTACCTCCATGCTGGAGATTCTGCAGAGGGAGCTTACGGCGGCGCAGATCCCCTTTTACACCATCACGGGAGGCACCTCCAAGGAGAAGCGTCTGCAGCTGGTAAAGGAATTCAACGAGGGGGATATCCCGGTATTTCTCATCTCCTTAAAGGCAGGAGGCGTGGGGCTGAACCTGACCGGGGCGGACGTGGTCATCCACTACGATCCCTGGTGGAACCTTGCCGTACAGAATCAGGCCACGGACAGAGCCCACCGGATCGGGCAGACGAAAAAGGTGACGGTTTATAAGCTGATCGTGAAAAATACCATTGAGGAGAAGATCCAGAAGCTCCAGGAGGCCAAGAAGGATCTGGCGGATCAGATCATCAGAGGGGACAGCGGGCAGACCGGAGGGCTCAGCAGAGAGCAGATTATGGAGTTGCTGGAGATTTGAGAACCATAATGCTATTCAGGAAACATTATATCTGAATTCGATTCCGGATATGGCGGAAAGTATTATTGGAGCAGGAAAAGAACCGCTGGAAGAATGCGCTGACGGGGGCAATCGCCTCTGACAGGCGTGAGACTGAACCTGACCGGGGCGGGCGATTCATGTACGACGGCCGCCCTGTAACAATGAACCGCCCGCAAAGCGTGACAGCATTTATACCATAAGCTGTCCTGCATTTGCGGGCGGTGTCTGTTATTCTTTAATCTTATCAATATCAGTGAGATTTACGCCTGCAATGTTCAAAAAGCTTTTAAGATATAAATATTCGTCTTTCAATTTGGCATATGTCTTAGTCGAATTTTCTTCTTTCGCCAAAAACATATACTCCTGGATTTTTTTAAAATCTTCCATGGCTTTCTGCGTAATCTCCAAATTCGTATTTGGCATTTACATCACCTCCCGGTAATAGAAACAGGCTGTCGTACTGAGTTCAGTATAGCATAACCGGGATATAAAGTCTATTATAATTCGGCGGACAACTGTTTTGGTTTCAATAATGCCTCATTTCGTGCAGGACGCGTTATCAGCCCGTTTCTTTCTCCGATATATTTAAAAGGATATGCGTGGCATGCCATGGGGAAGGGAGCGGATTTCCCGGGAAGGGAAGTTTCCCAAAGAGAAATCTTCTCGAAGAGAAATTTTCTCGAAGGGAAATTTTACCGGAGGGAAATTTTACCGGACAGGCAACGGAGTCCCTGGTGATCAGCATCGGAAGGAGTGGGAATATGCAGATAGGAAGTCTGAGGGAGTTTAAACAGCAGCAGCTTATGAAGGTGGAAAAGCGCAAAAAGGAGGACGAGAGGATCCGAAAGGGCGTCTCGCAGATGCACTCCATGATCCAGAGCAGTTGTATGGAAACGCTGGATGAAGAATGTAAGAAGGAGGAAAAGCGAAACGTCAGGATGACAGAGGCGGAGAATGCCTCCGGGGAGAAGGATGGCAGATCCGGCAGGGAGAAAAAGACCGACGGCAAAACGGAAATGGAAAAGATGATGTCCATGGGACTGCGCAATGCCAGCAGGATCATGGAGGGGTAGACAACGGACAGCCTGCTCCGCGAACTGTCCTTATGTCAAAAACGGATGCCACGTTTTGCGAGCCGGCTTATCATGACGAAGGTCCATGTGCTTATCACGGGAGTGAGGTACATGGACTTTTTGCATGGGCGCTCCCGTGCGGCGGGCCAAAGGATATCTCCTTCGACCGGCACGGCCCCACTGTTAATCTGCCCCTCTGCGCTGCCTGGTAAAGGGCAGAAACACCAGGAGGAGCGCCGGAAAAATGACTGCGGCCAGAATCCCCATCTTCAGATTGTCGCCGAAATGGCCGGCGGCCATTCCCACAAGGGTAGGGCCGAAGGAACAGCCCACATCCCCGCCGAGGGCCAGCAGGGCAAACAGGAGTGTTCCGCCCCTTCTGAGTCTGGCGGCGGAGATACTGAAAGTGCCGGGCCAGAGGATTCCCACCGAGAGGCCGCACAGGGCGCAGCCGATCAGCCCCGGCAGCGCTGAGGCGGAGAGGGAGATCAGCAGATAACTGAAAAGGCACAGAAGAGCGCTGAAAAACATGAATTTGTGGAGATCGATTTTTTCTCCGTATTTTCCGTAAATGGCCCGGGAGGTGCCCATCAGGATGGCAAAGACCATGGGCCCTGCCAGATCCCCTGCGGTCTTGCTTATCTGCAGCCCCTTTTCCGCGAAGGTGGAGGCCCACTGGCTCACCGACTGCTCGCAGGCGCCCGCGCAGATCATAAGGATCAGCAGAACCCAGAACAGCTTATCGCAGGCCAGCTCCTTCAGGGACAGGCCCTTTTCGCCCTCCTCAAGAAGCGGGGCTATGGGAACCCGGGCAAAGAAATAAATGTTCACCGCGGGAACAATGGCCCAGAGCGCGGCCAGCACCTTCCAGTTCCGGATCCCGATAAAATGAAAAAACAGCGTAGAGATCAGAACCACCGCCACGTGGCCCCAGCAGTAAAAGGAATGCAGAAGGCTCATGGCGGTCTCTTTGTTGTCGGTAGGACACGCCTCCACCACAGGGCTGATCAGCACCTCGATCAGGCCCCCGCCCACGGCATAGACGATCACACAGGCCATCAGCCCCATGAAGGGCGCAGGCAACAGCTCCGGCAGAATGGTCAGCCCCACAAGGCCCGCCCCCGCACAGACGTGGGCGATGATCAGACTGGCCCGGTAGCCGATCCGGTCAATAAACATCGGAGAAACCAGGTCGATCACAAGCTGCAGACCGAAATTAAAGGTCACCAGAAAGGTGATCCGGGAGAGGGGGATCCCGTAAGTGGACTGAAAGGTGAGAAAAAGCAACGGCAGGAAATTGTTGATGATGGCCTGCACAATATAACCGGTGAAGCAGGAATAAATGGTGTGTCTGTAGGTGAGCTGTTTCATATGTAAGCGATGCCTCCGTATCTGAATGATGGAAAATTTCCATTTCTGCTTGCAGACTGCAGTCAGATTATCATACAATATTTTTCAGGACGGGACAAGGACAAATTCATTTTGGGGGATGACGGTAAATATGAATCTGGTTGAAAAGATGAATCTGAAAAACGCGGTGGAGAGGGTTCTCCATGTGCCGGGAAATTACACGGGCGGGATTCTGGAGATGACGCTGGCCATCGACTGCGCGTTGCCGCAGGAGCCTGTCAGGAATATGACGTCGGAGATTGCGTCTGCCCTTCGCTCCCACAGCGAGGTATTCCGCAATGTGCGGCTGAATCTGCTTTATTTTCTGAGCGATAGCAGACTGGAAAATCAGGTGGTCCCCATCTCCTTTTTACAGATGGGAAGATTGCAGACGGGAGGAAGCCCTCAGGAAAATGTGGCCTGGAACGGGGAGGAAAAGTCGCTGGATGCGCTGACGGATCACTTAAAGCGCTTCCACGCCCGCTCAAAGCTGATTCTGGCCCTTGTGGGGGAGGAGCTCGTAATAAAGGACGAAAAAACTGTTTTTCAGAACATGCAGCCCTTTCTGGGGAAAAAGAGTCTTTTTCTGAAGATGAGAGACCCGGAAGCGGGGGACGGGCAGACTGAATTCCCCGAAGGGGATTTGCCCGGGGAGGACGCCCCGCAGGGGGATTCGGACCGCATCCGGCGCAAGGAGGAGACGGCCATGAGATGGGTAAGGGGAGCGGAGCTTTTGGGGGAATGGGACAGATGAGTGGAAATCTTGAATACTATAAGGTGTTTTATCATGTGGCGGGAAACGGAAGCCTGACGGCGGCCGCAGCGGAGCTGTCCATCTCCCAGCCTGCGGTGAGCCAGGCCCTGAAGCAGCTCGAGAGCGGGCTGGGCGTAAAGCTCTTTGTGCGCAGCGCCAGGGGAATCCGGCTGACCCCGGAGGGGCAGCTCCTTTATGATCATGTGAAAATTGGGTATGAGCAGATCCTGCTGGGGGAAAAGCGGCTTTGCGCCATGCTGGGACTGGAGCTCGGAGAGCTGAAAATAGGGGCCAGCGATATGACCCTGAAATACTGGCTGCTCCCTCTGCTGGAAAAGTATCATGAACAGTTCCCCGGCATAAAGGTCACGGTCAACAATGCGCCCACCCCCCGCACCGTGGAGCTCTTAAAGCAGGGAAAAATCGATTTTGGGGTGGTCAGCACTCCTGTCTGCGGCGGGGCGGAGTTCACGGTGATTCCGGTTCGGGAGATCGAGGACGTCTTTGTAGCGGGGCTTAAGTTTATGCAGTACAAGAATCACATGCTCGATCTGCAGGAGCTGGAGACGCTTCCCATCATATCCCTGGAGGGGGAGACCAGCACCCGGAGCTATATGACGCAGTTCCTGGCACGCAGCGGTGTGGAGCTTCATCCGGAGTTCGCCCTGGCCACCAGCGACATGATCGTGCAGTTTGCCCTGCGCAGTCTCGGCGTTGGCAGCGTGGTGAGGGATTTCGCCCGGGAGTACCTGGAGGATGGGAGGCTCTTTGAGTTGCGTTTTAACAAGATTATTCCCAAAAGGCAGATGTGCGTGATATGGGATGGGAAGGGAACCGTTTCCCAGGCGGCGGAAAAGTTTCTGGAGATGGCAATGAGGAAAGGATAAGGAAGAAAATGATTAAGAACATCGTATTTGACATTGGAAACGTACTGGCGGGCTTTGTGTGGCAGGATTTTTACAGAAGCTTTGGTTTTTCAGAGGAGATCTTTGATAAGCTGGCCAACGCCACGGTGAAAAATCCCATGTGGAACGAGATGGACAGAGGAGCCATGAGCGATGACGAGCTCCTCGCCGGGTTTATCCGGAACGACCCTTCCATAGAAAAGGAGATCAGACAGGTGTTTGCCAACGTAAAGGGCATGGTGGTGCGCTACGACTACGCCGCCGGTTGGATCCGGGAGCTGAAGGAAAGGGGCTGCGGCGTCTACGTCATTTCCAATTTTGCCCATAAGGCCCACATGGACTGCGCGGACGCGCTGGACTTTTTAAGTCAGGTGGACGGGGCGATCCTGTCCTATCAGGTCAGGCTGATCAAGCCGGATCCGGAGATTTACCGCCTTCTTTGCAGGAAATATGATCTGGACGCCCGGGAGTGCGTGTTTATCGACGATACGGAAAGGAATGTGACCGCGGCCAGGGCGGAGAGGATGGCGGGAATCGTTTTCCATAACCTGGAGCAGGCCAGAGGGGAGCTGGAGGAAATGCTCACCGGGGCAGGCGGCAGATGAGCAGGGCGCTGTTTCTGGACATAGACGGGGTGCTCAACTCAGACTTATGGAACGAATCCCATCGGAAGGAAATCAGCGACGGCGTCCTGATCGATGAGGAAAAGATCCGTCTGCTGGCGGCGCTGGTCAGGAAGACGGGGGCAGAAATCATTCTCCACTCCGGATGGAGATTCTGGTTTCACACAGGCAGGCCCGGCGAAGCCGGGCCTGTCCTGCCTGATGAGGAGCTGTATCCGCTGCGGAAGGAGGCGGAGATCCTGCAACACCTTCTGCGGCGGGAGGGGCTGACCATTGCGGGTATGACGCCGGATTTTTCCACGGAGGAAATACGAAGGAGCAGAAAATTCAGCCTTGTGAAGGCCTCGGAAATCCTGGCATGGCTTAAGGCGCACAGAGAGGTTACGGGCTGGGTGGTGCTTGACGATCTGGATCTGCACAGCCCGGAGGTGGAACAGCGTCAGGTGAGAACAGACCCGGCGGTGGGGCTGACAAAGAAGGACGTGCGCAGGGCACAGGAGATTCTGGGCCTGATCCATCAGGAAGTCCTGCCGCCCGGCAGACCGGGACACGGTATCGGTCAGAGGAAAGGAGAGGTATGACGCAGACACAGGAGAAGAAGAGCTTCCTCGCCATGTACGATGTGCGGGGGATCCAGAATTACATTTTTAAGACCAACAAAATGCAGGAGATCATCGGCGCTTCCAGGCTGGTGGAGAATATCATCATCGAGGGACTGGATCAGATCATTGCGCAGAATGGATGGGGAGGGAGAGTTTTCTCACGCAGTGGGAAAAGGACGAACCGGACGCCTTTCTGAGTAATGAGAATATCCTGATGCAGGTGTTGTTTATCGGCGGCGGCAACGCTTATGTGCTGTTTCGGGGACAGGAAATGTTAAGGAAGGTGAACCGGGCGCTGGCTAAATATGTGCTGGAGGAAACCTGGTCTTTGAATCTGGCCGTGGCGGTGGTGGAGAAGTCCCGGGACTATCAGAAGGACTATGACGCAATCAACCTGAAAATGCGCGAGATCAAGGCGCGGATGCCGGAGACCAGGCCTGTGGGCGCGATGCCCTTTATGGCTGTGGATCCCGTCACGGGCTATCCCCTGACCACAAGAGTGTGGCCGGATAAGGACACTGCGGAGTATATCTGCACGGAGGCGGCTTTAAAGCGGGCGCGGTTTTCCCGCGGGTCGGACAATGCAGGCGGGGAGAGGATCCTCGACAATATGGTGACGGAGAAGGGGGAGAGCAGCCTTCTGGCCGTGGTTCATATTGACGGAAACAATATGGGGACAAGGATCCGGCCCATCATGGAGGACAGACACGATTATGCGGACGCGGTCATTGCCATGCGGACCATATCCGGGATGATCCGGCGGGGGTTTCGGGAGACCTTTGACGGGATGGGGCAGATGATCGATGAAGTCTCAGACCGGATAAAGCCGGACAGAGAAGGGAAGCTGTATCGGGAAATCCTTGTGGCGGGGGACGACATTACCTTCGTCTGCAACGCAAATGCCGCCATCCCTGCGGTGGAATGGTTTCTCGAAAATATTGCATACAAAACGATGTACGTACAGGAGAGTCTTACCCCACAGGAAAACCGCAGACTGTATGGATTTTCCGCCTGCGCCGGAATCGCCTTTTTCGACAGTCATTTTCCCTTTACAGACGCATATCAGGTGGCGGAGGAATGCTGCGGCAGCGCCAAGGCCAGGGCGAAGCTGACCCAAAACCGAAGCGGTGGCCAGGCCGGCGCAGCTACGGGGAGTTATCTTGATTATCAGATATGCCCCCACATCAGAGCCGCCGACCTGAAAGCCTGTCGAACCAGACAATACCTCATGCCGGACGGAAGCGGGAGCATGGTGCGAAGACCCTATTACGTACCCAGCAGGGCGCTGGAGGGGATTTCGGACTTAAATGAGCGAAACCGCGAAAATGATATCCAGGCGCTGTGGAGCTGTCTTTCCTTTTTCCAGTCAGGCGGTGAAAGAGGCCCTCTCCGAAAGGAGGGGGAGAGCCCTTCCTCAAAGGGGAGGGAGACAGGCATGACAAGGAGCAGGGCGAAAAGGCTTCGGAACGCGTACGCCCTGGGAATGGAGGAGGTGGAGAAATACTGCGCCTTCCTTGCATCCCGTGACGTCATATTTCCGGAAGATATGCCGGACAGGCGGTTCTGGTATGACGCGCTGGAGATCATGGATTTTTGTCCGGGAAAGGAGGAAAACAGGGATGAAGCTCAGGATTGAACTGTTGAGCGATCTGTGCAGCGGCTCGGGAGACGTATATAATTCCGCCGTGGATGTGGAGGTGGTATATGATGACTGTGGATTTCCCTTTATCCCGGGACGCAGACCGCCATGACGCCGGATGGAGTGGACCGGGAAAATTCTCTGCGCACAGTGCGGGTAGTAAAAAAAGGACTGGTATTTGAGGCGAACCTGTCCTTCGGCGGCAGGGGCGGATACGAAAAGGAAGCTGCGCTTCTGAAAAAGACGGCGGGCATGGTCAGGCACATGGGCATTGGGAGAACCAGAGGGCTTGGACTTGTGAAGCTCACGGTGATGGAGGCCAGGGAGGAAGAAAGCGGACACAGCCGGGAGCAGGCCCTGGTATTTACCGGGGACAGATACCGCATCGACTATTCCGTCAGACTGCTTGCCCCGTACTTTTTAAGAGCCCCCAGGGAGATCAGGCCAGGAGCCAGCGGTACATAGAGGGGAGCAAAATTCTCGGACTGCTGGCCGAACGCCTGGGCCCCGGGCATACGCGGAGATGATGAGGACCTCTGTCATCGTTTCCAACGCCTGTCCGGCCAGGGAGGTGAGGACGCCGTCGGGGAGAATGCTGCGGCGCTGGGAAAGATGCTGCTGCTTATGAGGACACAGGACAGCGCGCAGGCGATGAAGGCCGAACTGGAGGGAACGGATGGGGAGGCCAAACGCAGACTTGCCGTGGAGCTGTTTGTCCCTGTGGAAAAATATGTCGCCGCAGGCAGCGCGGCCTTCTCCGAAAAGGAGGTTTTCCGGATCTATGGCAGGGCATATCTCAATCAGCTGAAATACCAGTTCCGACCGGGCAGGGAAGAGAGGAGGAAGCAGCATGGCTAACCGTGTACTTAAGAGAAGCGTATTTCATATCAGTGCAAGGCTCTGTTCTCCCCTGTGCGTATCAAACGGGGAGGGCGTCCTCACCGATCAGGATGTGATCCGGGATTAGATGATATCCCCTTTATACCGGGCGCGTCTCTGGCAGGGGCCATGCGGGCATATCTGGGGAGAGAGGGAAATGAAAAATGTATTTTTGGCTTTGTGGATCCCGGTCAGAACCGCGGGGAGATGAGCTCTGTCTTTGTATCGGATTTCGTCTTTACAACACAGCCCGTATCACGGATACGCGACGGTGTGGCGCTGTCCGCGCAGAAAACCGCGCTGACCGGCGCAAAGTTTGATATGGAGGTTATCGATACCGAAGCGGAGGGAGCCTTTTATCTGGAGCTGGTGGTGCGGGAAAAGGACTCGGAGGAGGAAATGCACAGACAGCTTAAGAGGATCTTTTATGGCTTTGGCAGTCATGAGATTCGACTCGGCGCGAAGAAAACCAGAGGATATGGAGAGCTGGAGGTTCTTTCCATAAAGGGCCGGGACTATACGGCAGAGAATATCCTGGAGTACGGCGGGGCCTGGGAGCCCCAGGCAAAGCTGCCGGATATTACCCATGAGTGGATGGGGCAGGAATGCGGCCAGAGGCCGGGATATCTTACCGTGGAGGTTCCCTTAAGGCTTACCGGAGGGATCAGCATCCGTCAGTATGGGGCCAGAAAGAAGGAACCGGATTTCGTACACGTGACGTCAGGACAGGGAAGCGAAAAGAGGGCGGTGATACCGGGACCCAGCTTCGCGGAGGCGATCAGACACCGGATGAGGGACATGCTGACAGAGCTGGGGGAGTGCGCGGCGGACATCGGCAGAACACTGGACGGGATGTGGGGCTGTGTTAAGGCGGAGCAAAACCACGGCCCTGGGTCAGGACAGCCCGCGGCCCATCGGTTCTGCATCGTGATCGACGAATGTATCCTTGAGGACTCCCTGCCCCTTACCATGGTGAGGAACGGGATCAGCAGATTCGAGTCCTCGGCCAGGGACGGGGCGCTCTTTAAGGAACGCTCGTATGTGGGCGGGACCACCACTCTGACCATCCGGATCCGCAGACAGGAGCAGGGGCAGGAGAGGGAGATGTTGGGGCTCCTTCTTCCGGTGCTGCAGGATATCCGAAACGGCTATCTTCCGGCGGGAGGCCAGAGCGCTGTGGGCCGGGGAATTTTTGAGGGAAACGGACGGATCAGAATAGACGGGGAAGAATGGGAGGGAGAGTATGCTTAACCTGGAGAGAGCGCCGCAGACAGGCACCATGTACGCAGTTTTTACGGATAAGGTTTTGTACGGGAAGTATTCCAGGGAGAGCCTTGCCGGAAAGCTTCCAGAAGATCCCCGGGAGCGGGAGATGTTCTCTGACAGACTTCTGGAGCTGCACCTGTTTGACGGCGAAAAGGAGTACCGCTGTATCAGAACCAGAATGCACGGCCTGCGGGAATATGAGATCACAGACGCCTGCGAACATGACGACGTTTACGAGGAGAGGGTCTATGTTTCCGGAAGCAGCGTGGACAGGCAGGAGAATCTGAGAGAGCGGGCGGCGGTGGTCAACTACATTGTCTACGATGAAAACGATCTGCTGCATATTGTGAACTACCGGTTAAAGGAGGTGGAAGAATGAGTGAGAAGGACACCTTTTTAAATCCCTACAATTTTATTCCTTTTCCGGAGAAAAGATGGAAACACTATGAGGATGAGGACATCCATACGGGGGTTATCACCTATACGGTCACTGCGAAAAGCCCGCTCTTAATTCCCAATACCAGCAGCGAGCACGCCTTTGCCATAAAGGCTGTGGATGAGCAGGGGAGAGCCCTGGATCACAGGTCCTGTGATTTTTACTCCTACGCGGAGCTGGAGGAGGGGAAAGACTACAGCCGTATCTTCGCATCTCCCGTGATTCCGGGCAGCGAGCAGCGGGGAATGGTCAGGGGGATCTACGAGACCCTGACAGGCTCCTGTATGGGCGTGCTGAACGCGGATACATATCCGGTGAAACGAAGCGGCGAGGTGTTTAAGGCCGCTCTGATCCGCAGACAGGCCGGAAGGGACGGACGCCTTGCGCTTGTGGAGGCTCAGGACTGCATCTACAGGGAATCCGTCAACTTTAAAGACAGGCTCTTTTTGCGGACAGATAAGGAGGAGGGAGCGGACTTCTGGACATACGATTACTATACCAGGGAAGGGAAGGCATACCCTTACCGGGCCAGACTTAAGGGGAGAAAGTATTACTGGCATCAGCCGGACAAAAGGCTCCCCGCCGATATTCCCCGGACAGAGCTGAACAAAACAGTGCGCCCGGTGAAAAGCGGGGTGACGTTTGAGGCGAAGCTGTATTTTGACAGGGTGTCCGCCCGTCAGCCTGACCAGCTCCTCTGGATCCTGAACGGCGGAAACGCGGACGAACAGCCCGATCAGGGGCCGGTGGCCTATGAGCTGGGCGGCGGAAAGCCGCTGGGGCTGGGAAGCGTGGAGCTGAAGGTGAAGGAGGTCTTCCACAGACGCTTTGTCAGAGAGGAAGGCGGAATACGCTATCTGAACGAGCCTGAGACGGACTTGAAAATCCCCCGCTACCAGGAGGCCGGCTTTCTGCCGGAGTGCAGGGAGGACTTCCTGACCATCTGCGCGCTGCATGCGGCGCAGGGGAAAAACGTCACGTATCCCATTGTGCCGGAGCAGCACGGAAAGCCCATGGAGGAGGGCTTTAAGTGGTTTGTCCGGAATCACTCCGGCTATGACTATAAGAAACAGAAAAAGGTGGGGATGCCCAACGCCAGAATACAGATGCGGACCCTGTGTGCGCTTCCCAGGATCCAGGGGGTGAAAACCCTGCCGGAGGAGCCTGCTCTTTCCGGCGGCAGTGGGGACGCGCACGACAGGAGCCGGACACAGCCTGGAAGCGCCCCGGCCTTCGGAAAGGTGACGGGCTTTAACAAAAATAATACGGCGGCCTATATCCTTCTGGACAACGGAAAAAGGGCCAGCGTTCATTTTAAGGAGATCACGTTCGCGCAGGATCAGTATGGAAAGGTGGATCAGACCCTGCCCCTGGGGAGCCGGGTTCAGGTGAGCTATGAGGGCAGACAGGACAACGGCTTTGACAAGTGGAAATGTACCGGGATCACGAAGTGACGGACCAGAGGAAAGGAGCGCAGATGGGAGAGAGAACGGCCTGGAAGGAGCGGTGGGAGAGGGCGCTTGGCGTGCGCTATATAAAGCTGCACTTTACGGTAAGCCTCTTAAGCGACGCCATTCTTCCCGTACATAAGGTGTCCGCGCTGCGGGGCGGAATGGGGAGATGCTTCTGCGGCTTCACTGCATCCGTGACAGGTGTGAATTGTGAGTAAAGTGAAAAATGGGAAGAATAAGCAAGGTGAAAATCTGGTGTATGTAGATAGCCCTCATAAAGTAAACATGGTAAAATCTTAGAAGAAACGAGGTAAATCAATATGGAAAAACAGGTTTATATCACAGAGGAAGAACGGGCAAAATGCAAAAAGGTGGCTGAAGCGTTTACGGAGCTGTACGAAATGGCGGACATTGTAGTGGTTGATGTCGGCAGATACGGTTTTGTGATGCTGAAATACTATATGCCGCCGCATGGTTTTGAGGAAGATGAAACTTATACAGACAGCAGGGCATTATTTGAGGGATTGTGGCAGGAATGGCTTGACATGAAGCTGTATCTTATGGCGAAAGGCACTCCTTTATTGGAAAAGGGGTACAAGGGTGCATTTGAGAGCCTGCCGGAAGAAAAACAATCGATACTTATCGGGCGAAAAGCTGATTTCGCAGAGAGAGCAGGGATAGACCTGTAAAAGAATGTAGTTATAAAAGAAATGGATAAAAAGATGGATTCC
>CANOVJ010000060.1 GCA_947570615.1 uncultured Lachnospiraceae bacterium | reverse complement strand
CAACAAATTAAACAGTCTGAAGAATGGAACTCCGATTCTCCTGTATATTTTTCTACATATATAATCAAAATCAAACTCACTTTTACTTCTTAGCACAATTTGATAACCCAATTCTTCTGCAAGAATATCTTCCCACTCATAAACAATATCAAAACAATGTTTTTTATCATTTGTCTTGCCATTCATTATCGAGCGTTTAGACAACACTTTTATTTCCTGACCAGAATACTGCCTTTTTGTCATACACACTCTCCAATTCAATTTTTTGCAGATCTTATCCATTACTTTAAGTTTTTAGCTCTTACTTTTATTCAATAAAATATATTGGTCACCCTCACCGGATGATGCGGATTCCTCCGCTTCGCTCCCTGCTACCTCATGTCTCCATGTTCACAGGGTCCTGGCATACCCAATACGCAGGCTTATGCTCCCGCCCGCCTTCTAATGCCGTCCTTCTTTTTTATATCATGGGGCACCAATCGGTCCTTTCGGTAAAACCCTGATTCCCTCAGAATTTATCCGCCCGGCTCCCCTTTTGATCTCTCTTTCCTCAGGGCCTTCTGGCTTCCGTTTCTCTTTCTTTATCTGATTACCTTTCCCTCCAGCCCGCGCTTAAGCACATTTTCTGCTGCGTTCTTCTTTTCTTCCGTACTGTATCCGCAGCTCCCACATGTAAATACTCCATCTTCCTTTTTCCCTGCTTCCCCGCATCTGCTGCACTCCGCGCTGATTCCCTTCCCCTGCACCTCCACGGTCTCTGCCCCGTTCTCCCTGCACTTCTGCTCCAGACGCTTCCGGATATATCCTCTCTGCCATAAGGCCGACGTATTGTTAATTCTTCGGTTATTTCCTCCCCGCTCTGCTTTCGGAGGGCTTATCATATATACGGTCCGGGGCTTTTCCTCCTCCACGAAACGGTTCAGCTCATGGTTGATATAGCTGTGGAGCTGTTCCTCATAACGTCTTTTCCTGTTCTGATATTTCTTACGGCCGGGATTGTCCTGCCAGTTTCGGTTATAGATCCCTGCCTGCTCCCTCAGCCAGTCCGCATACTCTCTCTGATACCGGCCCAGTTCTTCCCCGTAACGGTTCCCTCCATCTGTCGTCAGCATCCTGTTGATCCCCAGCGCGATCCCCACACAGTTCTCATAATCCTCATGGCGGCGGACCTTCACATTTACCGGCACTCTGATTTCAAGCCGGCTTTCTTCGGGATACAGACGGATATACAGCTGGCTGCCGTACCGGCAGGTATCTGTCAGGGGGATATATATCCGCTTCCTTTTTTCCTTTGACGCAATATAGATCCCGTGATCCTTATAGCGGTAAGCCTGCGCCGACAGGGAGAAGCCATCCGCTCTGTCCGTATGGGGTTTTCTGTGGTGCTTCCTCACCTGACGGCGCAGATAGCGGTTCAGCTTATCTGTATCTACCCGCTGCGCCAGTTTTTCATACTGTTTTCTTATTTCCTCCGGCAGCTCAGGTGTGGTCTGATTCAGGACCGAGTTAAAAAGGCTGCTGATTCTGATCAGGAATCTGAGATAATGCCTGTCCTCTTCCCTGAATCCCTCATTCCGGCTGACCTGCTTAAGAACCTGTACCTTCGTCCGGGTCCACTGGCTTCTGATATCCCCAAGGGCATCAAAGACCGCCAGATAAAAATACACTGAGGGAAGGCCCAGCTCTGCACGAAGGCCGCTTTCCGTCATCCTGTTCTGTACCGTGTAGCCGGGATAAAGCTTCAGCAAGCTCCTTATTCCACCGAAGCGGTCATATACATAATTTTTCACCCTGCTGTAATCAGATGCTATTTCCCGGAGCCTGTCCATGTCCTCACGGGGGATTTTCCCTTTACTGTGCTGGCATACGGTTTTACACAGCTTCTCTGATGGCATAAGGCTTCCCCTCCTGCGGCTGTCCCGACGCCTGTTCCAGTGTCTGCAACTGTCTCATGTCTTCCGGCTCTGGCTGTCTGTAACGGAAAAGTGTACTTTTATGTTACAGATTTTCCGCGACAATATTACCATAAAAGGTAGTACATTTCGGATTGATTTACTGAGGAATTTATGCTAATATAACAAAAAGCTGAATAATAAAAGGTGATTCCAAAAAGTACACCTTTTTGAAACCACCTTTTTATTTATAATTCAGCTCATTAACAAGCTTTCCAGATTGCAATTCAATACCTTCGTTATTTCTGCGCCGAGCTGGAGGGACGGGTTTTCATCCCTCGTTCAATCTGGCACAGCATTGCCTGCGTGAATCCTGCGGCTTCTTTTGTGCGGCGGATGTTTTCTCCTGCATCCACTTTTTCCACCTCCACAAAATTATGGCTATCAATATGATATCCACAGCAATTACCAGAATATCCACTATTATTCTTACTACTTCCATTCCCTGACCTTTGCTGCTTTTATATTGACAACAAACTTTGAAAAAGCTATGCTTTTATTGGATAAGGTTCTTCCCCTTTGCTTAATCTGACAAGTTTTGTACTTTTTCCTGCCCATTGGCTTTTCCTGCTTTTTATGGTATTGTTAAGATGTATTTAACCTGATCGCATTATATTATCTAAACAGATTAATTTAACACATCTTCATCTATTTGGGTGGGAATAGCGCATTGCATAAATAGCGAGGTTATTTTTTATGTATAATTCACAAGATATCGCCGACTGCCTTGACTGCCTGCCGGGCCGCACCGACACCCTGGAGATATACAGATGAGCAGCCATAACAGCCTCTTTATCGTAGGCGTATATAATTCTCTCTTCAACAAATTACTTGACATAACTTTGCCCTGTGAAAAAATATATCAGTCGAGCGGATTATACAAGCACATTCTCAACAGGCATCCCGATTGCCTGAAATACTTAAATTCCATCCCTGATATCATTAACTGCCCCGACTATATAGGCACCAATCCACACGAACCACAAAGTATTGAACTTGTCAAAAAATATGATTCCCACATATTAATAGGCATAAAACTTGATTTGAATGAAAATTATCTGTATGTTGCATCGCTTTATGAAATAAGTGATACAAAAGTCAGGCGTCGTCTGCACGGCGGCAGGTTAAAGCCGTTCAAAAGATGTTGACTTCCCCCATTAGCCAGGTTATAATTTAAACATAAACAGCACATATTGTAAAGAAAGAACATGAACGAGGTCGGAAATGGTTCCCGACACACTCCTATGGAGTACCTGAGATGCTGGATACACCGCCCAGCCGTTTATGTTCTTTTTTGTCTGAGTTATTGGAGTGTGAGGACGGAACTGACAGCCATAATCCCCTTCAGTTCCCCAGCCCCTTAATCTTCTCCTTTATTTTAGTGGAGCTTGTGCTCATTGTATACGGGAAGAAAACCATATTTGCCCCCAGGCTCTGCAGGTATCTCTTTGTATCCTGTAATTCCTTTTCATGGTCATCCCCGCAGAACTGTACATTAAACTGATACAGCTCCCATGCATTTTTTGTATCAGCATTGTGATAATCCACAATTACCGCTTCGTCCACATATCTGATTGCCTTTACGATTTCAAGCCTCTCCCCTTCCAAGATGCAAGGTGTCATTGCGATCATGCCCCTGTCATATACAAAGATATAATACTCTCGAAAGCTTGACCTGGGTAGCCCTCTTTCTGTCTCCACATATTCACAGCGCATACAATCGGATAGATATCTGCCCCTAATGCTTCCCTGTAGTCGGTATCGTACTGCTCCCATGTGACCATCTTCATCGTTTCTTACAACCGGAATTGTCCTTCCTGTTTCAGTTATAGATCCCCGCCTGCTCCCTCAGCCAGTCCGCATACTCCCTCTGATACCGGCCAAGTTTTTCCCCGTAACGCTTCCCTCTGTCTGTCGTCAGCATTGTATTAGTCCCCATGGGTATCCCCACACGGCTCTCGTAATCCTCATGGCTGCGAATCTTCACATTCACCGGCACTCTGGGCTTTCTTCGGGATACAGGCCGATATACAGCTGGCTGCCCTACTGGCAGGTATCTGTCAGTTAATTTTTGAAACACTATTATAAACGAAATAACCATAACCACCAGTATTAATCCGTTTCCGAACTCAGATAATATAACGCTGTTTACTCTTAACAGAGTGCCTCCTGCTGATGCCAGCGGTCTCACTTTTTCATCAAACAGAGCATGCCGGACATAATTCCCCGGTGCCGCAACATTAATTATCACGCCGCCCAGTGCTACCAGTCCAATTAAAAAGCTTTTATTTACTTTTCTCAAAACAATATAATTATAAAGGATCCCAAATAAAAGCTCTGTTTCATAAAAGAAATATAAAACAAAGTTGACATAATTCTCCCTCCGTAAAAGATACTTACTTTATCAATCACATCGGTTCCTGAAACACATACAAATCTGAAGAAATCAACCGCCTTCCCAAATGTGGTACCCTTTCTTCTTTCGACGGCAGATTCATATATTCGCCAAAAAGTATACGGCACATTTCATCGTATCCACACGCCACCGCCGCATTTATCTTTCCAAATTTCAAATTTACTGCATTGGCAAATATTTTCTTTGGAAACAATACTTTCAGCTTACACAGGGCATCATTGCTTATAAAGAAATAAGGCGCATTATCATCCTCATTAAAGCGCCTTGCCACCTTATCTGCACGTTTTTCTAACCATGGCAGTGGAGTTAAGCGTCCCAGCACTCTCAGAACGGTATTCGCAAACCGCATTTTCTTATCATAATCAGCGAAAAAAACTTTATGGCGATACGCATTCATAAGACCATACAGGATCGCCAGTTCGAATCTTTGCCATTTTCCCCGAAGATTATCATAAGTTTTATCTATAAGAAAGATGTCAAGATGAATCCGATTATTTAAGTTATTATAGAACTGGCACTCTTCCTCGTTCAGACGGATATATGCCGCCTTATATCCCACCCGCGGAACACAATCATAATATTTCTTATCTCCCCATGATTCGACAGGACACCAGTAATAACGGGCATTAAATTCTCCCTTAAACTGTGCCAGTTTTTCGTAATTATCCCGCGTCATAACCGTATCAATGTCATTATCCCATGGAATAAACCCCTCATGGCGAATTGCTCCCAGAAGTGAACCGTAATTCATAAAATACTGCACATTATGTAATCTGCAGATACGATCGAACTCCTCGAACATATCATAGTTTATATCATGAATCTTTTTTAAAGTATCCCACATGTCCTTCCTGATCAGTTGGTGAAAATAAAAGTTCTCCAAAAGCGCTATTTCATTCTGGCACAGGAGTGGTGCATACTTATAGCTTCCCATCTCCTGAAGCTGCGCCGTCATTGCTTTATAATTTTTACCGCAGATAACAACAAATACTTTTTCTGCGTGCTCCTGGGTGAGTACACTTGGGCTCTTTACAGGAATTCCCCGTTTTTCCGTCCCCCACTTTTCTTCATTGTTATCAATCACGTATTCCGGTTTATAAGAGTCTCCATATAACTCCATATAACAATCAAAATATACCCCTGCTCCAAAAAGGATAATTCTTTTTGATATGCTGTGATATGCTAACGGAAACCTTAATGCACTTATCCCTTCTTTCATCTGAATCCGCTCCGGCAATATTGGCAGAAAAGCGACTTTATTCGCCTCCATATATCTAAGGTCGTCCCGCATACGAAACCCGTACTCTGAACCATAAAAACAGGCATCAAAACAGATTTTATTATGCATCTTCTGATAAGAAAGGTGTTCTTCGTCCAATATCACAACATCACTGATCCATTTCAGATTAATCCAGTAATCTCTTATAGATTCCGGATCATATGTCAGATCTGTACAGATATCTGCCATCACCTGTTTATCTGGTATTCCCAGAGTAAACTGCTCACATAGCTGAGCCGCTTCCTTTAACCACACAAAATTCCGAAAATCAGACATATCTACCACTGCCGCACAATAACCCTTTTTGTACTTCATTGAGTCCTCATCTCCCTGTATTCCTGACGTTCCCCTTGCAAATTCACATACTTGTATGCCTCTTTCTCCGGATCTGATGTCAGCATCCATGTTGTATCATAATGAAAAAAGAAGTAATCCTCACAGCCTGTTTCCCTCATCAATCTCCATAATTTACGATAGTCAAACCCGCACAGAAACGGAAATACCTTCTTAAAATCCATTTCTTTTAACTCATGCAATGGCTTCTGTTGTATTCCGTAATCCTGGGCTTCATACTTATGTAGATCCGCATTTACTGTTCTGTAGACTATCATACAGCCGGCAGGGTACGCTCCTGAATGGCGTTTTATGTATTCGAAGCAAATTAAAGGATCCCCGATAAGTATTATTTCCTTCTCTTTTGGCAGCTTACTGAAGCGGCTGTCAAAATGCTTTTTATAATCTGTATATGGATGCTCAACGTCATAAAATCCATGACGATGCCGGGGTTCCTCACTTGGAATTGGAAGCTTCATGAATTCTGCTCCATATTTCGCCCTTAAAATATTTTTGTAACCCCCGGGAGCCAATAATTCCAGGTCTTCATATTTCATCATAACTTCATTTTCAAAAATCTTTGGGGAAAATTTCATGGATTTTTTCCCTTTGGTATAATGGGCATAGATCCCCATTGGCGAATCGCTGTTCCCATCCCCTGACATAAATGCATTTTTAATACCTGTGTTCAAGCGTTCCTTTGAAAAAAGTTTTCCTAAATATTTATATCCTTTCCAGACTAAAAGAGGCATATCCAGATAATTTCTGGCATCTCCGTAAGCCTTTGCATACAGCATGCGCTGATAAAAACAGATTCGCTTTTCTTTTATGTATTCCAGTATCGCCCATGAGAAACCGGAATCAATCGGGAAAATATCGATACCGATTCCCTCACAACAGTCTGCCCATTGGTTCTGGCTGTTTATTGCAGTGGTCTCCCGATTTCTCAGTTTACTGTACCCTCCAAAAAAACCGCTGTCACTATCGGGCGTCTGCAGAAAGTATTTTCCTTTAAACTGATCCGCGAGGTTCATCAGTTTATCATAGTCCTCCCTCAAAAGCGCCACATCGATATCGTCGTCTCCCGGAATAATACCGCCATGTCGCACCGCTCCCAGAAGAGTTCCATACATCATGAACAGTTTCAGGCCGTTTTCATCACACACCCGTTTTAACTTTCTGAGAAGTTCCATCTGAATGTCTAAAACCTGCCTGAGCAATTCCTGATCCCTGTCTGCGTTAAAGCCTTTTATCATAACATAGTCAAACGGCCCCGAGGAAAAAATTTTACCGGAAGTTCCTTCTATCCGGATGTCAGCTACTTTCAAATCCGTATTTAATTCACTTCCATCCTCCAATACTATTTTTACTGGATTTCCCGCTTCGTCAATAAACATCCTTCTCCTCGTTGCTAATCCGCTTCATTCTTTCCTTACAATTGCATGGATTCATTATATCTTTCCAGCACCTCAGCTGTATCTCCTGTCTGAACAAGCTTACCATCATTAATCCAGAGAACCTTATCGCAAAAATGCGTTAATGTTTCAGTGGCATGGGAAACGATGAGGACTGTCCTTTCGCTCATCATCAGTTCTTCCATTTTTTTATAACTTTTTTGCCTGAAATGCTCATCCCCAACAGACAAAACCTCATCCACCAGCATGATATCTGTATCCAAAATTGCGGTAACAGAAAAAGAAAGTTTAGAATACATACCGCTTGAATATGTCCTCACCGGCCTGTCAATAAAATCTCCCAGCTCAGAAAACTCTATGATTTCGTCCATATGCTCTTTCACATAATCTAATTTACACCCCAAAAGCATACCCGACTTTAAAATATTTTCCCGTCCCGTATTATTCCCATTAAATCCTATCCCAATTGCCATCAGTGAAACTCTGTTGCCGTGCGTATCAATGTATCCTTCATCCGGCTGAAATATTCCCGCAATCGATCTGAGCAAGGTTGTCTTCCCCGATCCATTTCTGCCCACAATCCCCAAAATCTGTCCTTTTTCTACAGAAAATGAAACATCATCAACTGCGCGGATTATCTCTGATTTCTGGACTCCGTTTTTCAGAATGCTCTGATGCAATGACATATGCATTAAATTTTTATAATCAATACTGACATGGCTTACATCCAACGCTATTTCTTTCATTTATACCACCTTTACATATCCGTTTTCGTTCTTATAAACAATATGCACCCCTATGTAGCAAAGTAAGATTGATATAAGTGTCCATAAGCCTATAAGCGGTAAATTCGCCGCCACATTATATAGTAACGCATTCCTCATCGTATCTATAAACATGGCCGCCGGATTCATGCTCATCATCATCAGGTTCAGCGGAGCAGGAAGACTTGTAATTACGTCATAAAATTCTCCTGACAGAAACATCAACATCTGCAATAAAATTCCAACTGCATAGCCCAGGTCGTCTACATATACTCCATAATGAAGAAAAATCATACCGATACTGAAAGAGAGAAGAAACATAACCAGATATGCCGGGATTACCCAGAGAATATTCCATCCTGTTTGAACCCTGAAAATGAACATCATCGCAATAAGAACGATCATCGAAAATATTAGCTTATAAAAACTCAAAATCATATTTGAAATAAGTAAGATATATTTGGGAATATATACCTTGGTTACTATATCTCGGTTATTTCTTACACATTTAACGCTGTAGTTGATAGTCCTGCTAAAGTAATTAAACATTAATAAGGCTGAATAAACAAATGTTGCATAATTCTGAACAGAATGCCCCATCACGCGTCCAAAAACAAGAACATACACCAGCATATTAAAGAAGGGTTCCAACAGCCACCACAATCGGTTCAGATAAGAATTGGCGACTTCGGCCCTCAGATCGGCTTTCGCCGCAAAAAAAACATACTCTTTATATTTAGACATATCCTGGCAGAAACGTCTTATCTCAAAAACAGGTCCATGATTATTTCGATTTTCAGGGTTCATTTTTTCGTTCAGAGCTCCCGTCAGAATCCACAGAAGCATACTCAGCGCCAGGACAGTCTCCATGAGGATTATTCTTTCCGCGAGAAAGGACGCAGAAACTCTCCTGAGCATATCGCAGGTATTCTCATTAAATACAATACTGTCCTTTTGTACGGAAGCAAAGCCGTCAATATTGGAAGGTAATATCTTTTCAACACAAACGCTCTTCAGAGAGCGGTAAATTCTGATCTCGCTGATCACAGCATCCTTTGCCCCCGAAAAGGCAACTACAACCTCCTTTGCTTTTTCGATTTCATCGACAGGCAATGTATAAGATATAGTCTCGGCATCTGTATCAACTGTAATTGTGACTGCCTGGTTTCCAACCGGGTATAAGGCGATAACCATTCCTCCTGCGATAAATCCTGCTATTATCAATATTTTTAATATTATTATCAGATTTTTGTTTTTCATCATTTATAATAATCCTTTATCAATTAACGTTTTTATTCTGGTAGAATTTGTTTGTTGCGTATAAGGGAAAAAAACCAGCTCCGCGCCATTTTCTTCGAGATATTTTTTGACGGACACCCATTCCGGGTTATTTTCATAATCGCTTCCGGAAAACTGCACATCAAAATGATATTTTTCAAACGCTTCTTTTGTAGTACGATAAATAAACGGTATTTCCACAGCTTCATCCACATATCTGCATGAGCGCACTATCTCTATCCTTTCCTCAAATGGGATATATGTCTCCTTCTGCTTAAACGCCTTTACTCCCTCATCCGTTACTACTCCAACGATCAGATATTCGCATTGCTCCTTTGCCCTGCGAAACATATTTAAATGCCCCAGATGAAACAGGTCAAATACGCCTGCAATATAACCCACTTTATATTTTTTTATGCCCTGTTGCTTTATCGTATCCCTGTATAATATGGAAGCCTGTCTTCCAGGATACACTTTGTGATTTTCGAATGCAGAGACATGGACAACTCCCATTGCTTTGAGCTGCTCTGCTACAGCCTCAAAATCCTTAATGCATATAATCACCTTATACTCTCCCGGGTCTAACTCATATAGTTTTTCAGGAGAACAGACCGGATAACCATTTAACTCGGTTCCCCATTTCGCAGGGTTATTATCCAATATTCCCTCAATCTCATAATCTCTGTGGTACATCGCAATAAACTTGTCCGCATATCTTCCGGATCCGAATAAATATAATTTTCTCCCCTCTATCCCTGCAAAAGGATTATAAAACATCTCCTCAAATTCCTGCTCCGCATAATTCATCCTCCAACGGTTATTCCGCAATACCGAATCATCCCTACATGATTTCCTGTTAAAGTTCTCGAGCGCGTCCTGGTTTCTCAGTCCCTCCGTAAAGCTTCTTGCGTATTCATCCAGTTTCTCCCATTTATCTGTTAAGTTGTATCTTGTCCACAAATTTCTCATAGGATAAATAGCTTCCAGCTGTGGCTGTCCCTGATAAATTGCCGCGATCGCTCTGTAAATTATAGCGTCAACCGGATATTCCTCAGCAGCGAACTCCTGGTCAAAAAAACAGAAATCATCGTTTACATAAAAACAGTTGATCGGCACCATATCAAGATAGCCATGGGCATATATTGCCCCCAGTTCTTCATCCTCTCTGACTTTTACGGACGATCGCATGATCAGTTCCCGATAGCGATCCATTTTCTTTAAAAACAGTTGTATGTCTTTTGACAATAATTCCTGTAAATAAATATTGGCCAGTTTACCTTCCGAAAAAGGCATCACATATGCGTCCTCTGTCAATGATCCCTTTATCACAGGTATATTCTGTCTCGACAGTTCATCCATATGATCTGCAAGAGACTTCAAACGTGCCATCCCTTCCGGAAAAAGCGCACACTTCTCGACCCTGTTATCACTATACAGGATCGTTGACATGGCCTCTTCATGTCCCCGATCCATTGATAATGTAACCTGATCTGCTTTACAAAAATCACCGCTCAATGCGCATTCAAACAAAAGCGCATTAGCCATACCGTGAAATATTCCATTATCGATTAAATCCGTAAGTATGTTTTCCTCTCTTGCAAAAATTGTATCTACCGAATTGTATCTTGGGAAATATCGATTTGCCAGCTCCTCCCCCGGTACAAAGGAATCCGCATAAATAAGCTGCGGCGCATCTAATGTCGGCATAACGGAATATGCTTTCATCCTGTCCCAGCCGCCCTCACGCAAAAATCCGATAATTTCAGATTTTGTATAGCATCTGCCTTTTAAATGCCTGCGTTGCTCGCCTGTTATCTCTCTGTAATTATCAACGCCATCAAAAACGCAGCCGGTGAAGGGATCCGTATCTCCCAAAAAGTATCTGATCCCCAATCGGTTCTCAGCTCCCAGGAGCAAAACGCCATCTTCTGAGGACAATTCATGAAGCGAAGCCAGAAAGTCAATGGGTTTATCCAAAAGCTCCATCACCCTTATGGCAATAATATAGTCAAAATTCCCCTCGAAACTCTGCCGGAATTCATCTGATTGTATCTCCTCCGGTGCTGCAACAGTAAGGTCAACATCCTTCTGCATAAGCAGATTAGCCACCGCACTGTTTCCCTGATAAATAAAAAGTACCCTGCTCTTATTTTTAAATGGATACCAGTTAATTATCCCCTGGGGAAATTCATATATCATTTTATCTTTTTTATCCATCATATTTGCCCCGCGCTTCCTGCCTGTTCTTTTTCAGTTGCTCATTAAAACAGGATATTCTTTTATTTTTATATTATTGTGCCTGATCCATACGGTAAGCAGCCTTTCCGCAATAAAGCCAATAATCCTCTGACTATAGCTATCGAATCCGGATACATCGATCTTCCTGGCTGCATCTGTCACTATTCGAAAAAGCCATTCGCAATAGTTCGAAAACACATTCCATCCAGCGATAAACATGTTGCAGGGATACATAACGAATCCCTGAAAACATTCATCAAAATCCTTCAAATACTCCGGATATATTTCTCCGATTCTGGTTCTTACCAGTCCCATCCCCATGTAAAAGGACTCTTCCGACACCGTTTCCCTAAGCTGTTCCCTGAGGCTGAACGGATACGAGCACACCGCATTGGACACTATCATATCGTATTGCCCCAGATCTTCCTCGACCCTGTCCTGGTCCACCAGGTCAAAATCCATATCGGAAGCATCAGCGCTTTTCGCGAAATACCTTCTGTAATGACATAATCCGGCTATGTCTGTATGTAAATTTTTCCATATCCAGTAAAGGGCTGTCAGTTCATTGATTTTTGGATTTAATTCTGAAATATGATCTCCTGTGGAATCTTTTAATATATTCTCGCCTCCCCTATAACTGTTTCCTACAAATATCGGTACAAAAAGTCTCTCTTCAGGTTGCCGGAATTCTTTATGCGCAACCGTATAGATCGCGGCTTTTTTTTCTGCTCTTGGGGGAATTTCTTTCTTAATGAGTACTAATTTAACGACTCTCTCCGAAAACTCCCTGACTACGCCATACTGTGAAAAATCAAGCTCATTCCATCTGGTCCATTCCGACGGGCATTCATAGGGAACTGAAACCAGAACATATTTCGATTTAAAATATGTTTCCCGCATTAAATCATGAAATTCTTCTATGGTATGTTCTGCAAAATAATCGATGAAAAGAATAATATCATAGGATTCCTTGCTGCATTTTTTAACTGCATTTTTCTCATAAATATTTGATTCTCTTCTTTCTTCCAAAGAAAAATTATCTATACGGGAAACATAATTTCTCAGGTCTGTACCCGCGATATAAAAACCATTTTTCTCCACACCATTTTCTACATCCAGTGCGCTCCTTACGGATAATCTGCTCATTATATCAGCAATCATCGAAAATGCCGGTCTTGAAAAAGCTTTCGTTTGCCATTTCAGCCCATATAGATAATATTGCCAGCTTATAATCCTTTCATCGTCTACGCCCAAGCGAATTAACTGATTATGCATTTCCTTTCTGTTTTTCTGGCCAAAAATCACGACATAATCATAGGAAAACTCCTTTATTCTGGATGGCTGTATTATGATGCGCCCATAGATCTTCTGATACAATTTATTAAAATCATTATCAATAAAGCCAACAATCTCATCTATATTCATTTCTTTAATGTAGTCATCCAAGATCCTGCCAGTACCAAATATGACTACTCTGTTTTTCTGGTTGTCTGTCATAATTTTTACCTTCTTATTTTTACAAATAACTTATGGAGTATAAACCATATACCCGGCAAATCCGTGCTTACTTATCTCCTTTATAACTTCATTAATATATTTTTGCGAAACCGCAATTATAATCGCTGTGTTTTCCTTCCTTCCGTCCAAATTACTTATTTCCACAATCTGATGATTCATAAAATAACTTTTTGTTCTATGCCCATCAGAAACTACGACCTTTTCTATTCTGTCAAACAGAGGAGAGAATTCCTTGCAAAATCTTTCTGCATATACTCCCGCGCCATAAATATGCACATGCTCATATTTGCTGAAAATGTCTGTAAATAGTCGGGCCTTTTTGTTTTCCCTCTCTAATCTTTCAAGATCGCATGGCTCATAATGTGTCTTTAACCATCCGAAAGCCAATGTATTTAACTTTGAGAGCATATTACCGCGTTTCCTGGCTGTATCACCATCCACGATAATACCAGTATAATAATGCTGGCTTTGCGCCACAAAAGAGAGAATCCTTTCCACGGCGTAGCTGAGTCTGCCAACACCTTTCTCAGGGAATTCGTCTTCTTCAAACTCATACTTCAGTAACGGCAATATCGCATCCGTTCTTGCCCAGAAAGCGCTTCCTAACGTCAGTGGAGAGCTTTCATAACGAATGATAGCTTTCAAATCCAGCCTTGACGCCAATTGTATAACATCATCATAGGTGTTCCCCCACGCCTCGCCCGCATCATATGCAAAGGTTCCCCAGAATGGCTCCGGAGTAGCCAGAATTCCCAATCTGGGTTCCTGCTTAAAAGTTTCTATAACATTAGCTACATAGCCCTGGGAATGAAGCATAGAATTCCAAATCATCTGATACCAGTCATATCCCTGATCTGCAATTTTCAGATGCGTACTTTTCTTATCATGAAGAAAACAGCAATACTCATATTCTATCATCTTTTTTGAATGATACAAAAGCAACGCCGCTATATCCTGCCCTCTGTTAGGTATCAAACTAACATATGTATTATTCTGTTTGTTACCGACCAAATAGCCCTGTAGTTTACTTATAAGCCTTTCGTTTGAAGATGTAATATAGATATCGCACTTAGTTGCCAAACATTTTATGTATTTGTAACATTCATCCAGAAGATCGTCATAATATAAATGTATAAACACCGCAATATCAGGATCCTTAAATTTCTTCCCTTCATCCGTCACATAATACTCTAAATTGAAACATTCCTTTATGTAACGAACATCATACTTCATAAGCAGCTCATCACAAAAGCGATAGTATTCCTCCTTATCTCTCTTATAAAGCGACTTTAGTTCATCTGTCCTGTTTAAATGATAAAAATCATTCTTCAAAAAGCGATCCTTTTCTGCCTCTTCATCTATTTGAGCGCACTTAAAATCAATTATTTTTTTCACAACATACTGCATTTCATCTCTGAGACTATATCTGTTGTGCGGAGCTTGTTTTAATAAACCATCTAAAAAAGTACAAACTCTCAGATATTTTTCAAGCTGCGTTTTTTCCGGTTGAATTTCACTCAAATCCTCTTTCAGAATCTGCATGATATTTTCCGGCAAATCAAATCCTTCCTTCTCCAGAGACATCCTTTGCAGCTTTGCATATATTTCTGCTTTTTCTTTTCCTTTATAGCGCAGAACATTTGCCGACTCATTCTCACAATGTATCCTATACTCAAGAAAAACCTTATCTATATTTGCGATATCTGTCTCCTTTGACAATCTGATCCAGAACTCAAAATCCTCCATTCCCAGCATTCCATCCTGGTATTCTAACTGATTATCTATTATTACAGATCTTCTGATCATCATTGTTCCATTCATGATCACATTCCTGAACAATAAATTAACTCTGATTCTTTTTGATCCCAATATAACTTTTTCTTTAACAGAGTCTATAACGTCTCCCCGCTCGTTAATATAAAAATAATCTCCTCCTACCGCCCCAACCCGTTCATATCTTTCTAAAAATCTTACCTGTTCCTGTAATCTCCAAGGTGTAGCAATATCATCGTCATCAAGCAACGCTATGTATTTGCCTTTCGATTCCTTTATTGCACGATTTCTTGAATAGGCAATGCCCTTGTTCTCCTGGTTATAGAGAGACCTGATTCGCATATCACCTTCTAAGCATTGTATAACTCTCTCTGTTCCGTCTGTCGGGCAATCAATGACTAATATCAATTCCCAATTAGAATAGGTTTGATTTATTATTGAGTTAATCGCATCCTTTATATATTTTTTCGAATTATAAACCGGCATTATAACACTGACTAACGGTCCAAAATTTTTCATATGAAGCCTCTTATAAGTTTATTTCCTGCTAAAAATATATTTTTCCCCTCTGTTCATTCCTTTTCTCCCCAATAAATATATATATTCTTATATCCTGCTTTGCTGCACAAAAGTTTAATTGTTCCTTCATACTCACTCTTTACAGCAATTATAATCAAGGTCTCCTCCACCGGACTACTCAGTTCAGATAAAAATATTACGTTCTCCCCCTGGCATTCAGGTTGTCCATCACTGATAATGAACGATGTCATACTTAAATCATTACTATGTAAAAGCTTATATGCCCTTTTTCCTTTTTCTCCCGCTCCATAAATGTATATATATTGATATTTTTTTACTACATCTGTTATGCTTTCCCCTTCACGCAAAAAAGTGTGGCCTCCATATTTTGCTTTATCTCTTATTAGTATAACCGGTTCAGATTGCAACTCCCAGCCTTCCGGATAAAGATACTCTGGTGGTAAAAGCTGATAATTGCTATGCCTGTATATATATGAATTTATATGCGATTCATCATGCCAGACCGCCACGTATGAATTTTCAAAATCTGTGTCTATATTTTTTTTCAGCTCTCTAAGCATATTAAGATAGGTCTCCCGGTCTCCACCGTTAAGTCCCCCCGCCACATAATATCTCCCCTCTCCCTCCGGTATATAGGCGGTACTAAATGGATTTTTTTCATAAGGAAATTGATCATTACTTTTCCCATAGAAACCCGGATGAACAGTGAACATGATATTGCCCTTCTGTGGCAGAATTTCCTCTCCAATGTTTTTAACAATCTGCAAATTAGCATTAAAAAAGTACAGATAGTCGACATCTCTGAATTTATCTTCTTCTCTCAGAAAAAAGTGAAATCTTTTAAGCGTATTATCCGGCCACCCCAGATTTTCCTGATATATTCTGATTATATCAGGATTATTATTCTCGTAATCTACAGACTTTGCATCAGTAAATACAAAGTACTTTTTCTGATAACCTTCCAGTAAATTCTTCTCACAGCTTTCATAGAATTCTTTCCAAAACACTGTATATTTTCCTGTACATATATACAAAATTCCAATTGTCACCTTTAATCGCTCTCTTTCAATCAGCATCCTGTCTGACAATATGCTCCTTAACTACATTCTCTGATTTCATTCTTATGGTATACTCTCGAATACTTCTCCTTACATCACCATGCATTTTAAAATCAAGATACTTTTGGGCCTTTGCTATATTAAGCACATTACACTTTACATCAAACTCTCTAAAAGGGGAGAAGGAAACCATTGGCTTTATATCCAACGTTTCACTAACCAATTTCACAATATCAGACACCCTTAACCCCTGTCCGCTGCCTATGTTAAAGACAGGCGAAATCTTTTTATCAAATGGCCATACCAGAGCGTGCTCAAATGCTCTTGCAACTTCTGATACATTAATATAATCTCTGACATTACTACCATCCCCATATATTTTTATGTCCTCCCCACAAAGTACAGAATGTACAAAGGCAGTTATAACCCCGACCCCTGATGATGTCCTTTGCCCAATCCCAAATGGATTTGATATACGTAATATTATATTTTCCATACCATACAAATTATTGTAAAGTTGCAAAATATGCTCACAGGCAATTTTACAAATAGCATAATGGTTCTTCGGTGCCACCAAATCACTTTCTTTATTGGGCTTACAATTTTCCCCATATACAGTTCCCCCTGATGAAGAATATATAACCCGCTTAACATTACTTCTTATACAGCTTTCTAGCAATGTAATTAGCAACGGTATATCCGTACTGTATGAACTTAACGGCAGCTTCATTGAATCTCCGGGCATGATCGCCGATATCAAATAGACGATAATATCATACTGTGATACAATGCTGTCCAGATTTGAATCATTTATGACATCGCCAACATAACAGCTTATGTTTTTTGTCCTGAAAAAATCCGGAATATGAACATCATAAATTCCCACTTCGTATTGTTGTTGCTGAAAATGTCTTACTATATTTTGCCCTAAAAAACCTCCTCCTCCAACCACCAGGATTTTTTTCATAGATAACATAATTTCACCCAATCTCTATAGACTATTTGTTTTTCATTAATTCCTGACATCAGTAATTCATTTCTTAATTGTCTATAAAACTTATAACTGGAAATCACTACATAATCAAACGAAAAAAGAGACGCTTCACACACTTTGTGGATTTTCCATGTTTTACCCTTAGCTTCAAAATACTCTTTTCTATTGTCCAAAATACCTATTACTTTTAATCTCTTCTCAGAATCCTTTTCCTGTAATAAAGCAAAAAAATTATCACATGCCTTCCCGGCTCCACAAATAAGTATATTTATACATTTTTTTTCTTCTCTTTCTTTCTGTAACAATATATATAGATTTTTTAACATCTTTTCTAAAACCGATGATGGATAAAAAAACATATCCTCTATATTTTCAATTCCAATATACTCAAAAAGTATTGTTGAAAATCCCAGCTTATTCATCACCTTTTTCCACTGTCTATTCAGTTCCCCCTTTGCCGTTTCTTCCTTTACAATATTACATACCAGATTTCTCTCATATATTTCTTTTAAAAGCCCATATATCGATTGGAGATAATTTAATTTTTCGACAAATGTTTTTCTTTCATCAAATTCATTTATATTTACAATCTCATCTCTATATTTATCCGCCTCTATTCCCCATTTATTTTTAAGTGCCTTCCTTATTATATTCGTACTAAAACTCGTGATTTTATTACTTCTTAAGGCTGTGTAATGTGTGTCAGCAATTCTATATAATAATAACTTTTCTGGCAAATTTGTCATTTTTTCCTCATGCATCATCCGCAGCCAAAGATCATAATCCTCTGCTATTGAATCTTTACTATATCGCCACTTCCCTTTTATTGCCGATGCCCTGAACATAATACTTGGATGACAAAGAACATTCCCAAATAACAACGCAATGCTAATTGCCTCCGTAGATATTGGATAATCTTCAGCATTCTCTATTCCGCCATCCTTCAACATATAAAATCTTGTTCCACAAACCGCTACATCTGTATTTGTCTCCATAAATTTAACTTGTTTTTCTATTCTATCAGGCAATGATATGTCATCCTGATCCATGCGGGCTATATAATCTCCATTTACCTTTGATATAGCGTAATTAAGCGCATCTGCGATTCCTCCATTCTCTTTATAAAAATATTGAACCATACTTTTATATTCTCGTATAATTGAATCCGTATATCCATTATCCTTTGAACCATCATTAACCACTATTATCTCAATATTTCCGTAACTCTGATTTAATATACTTTCTATTGCCTCTCTTAAATGCTCATCAGCATTATAAACAGGCATTATTACAGATACCAGTTTATCCTGTTTCATCCTTAAATCCTTACCCACCCTTCGCACCAGATATCTATTGTATTTTCGTTATTTAACCATTTATCCGGGGCAACTACTATTTTTTTCTCATTGTTATTTAACCATGCTCCCCACCAGCTAAACGAACTGTTGGCAATTATATTATGTTTACAGCAGGTCATTAAATACATATCATACCAATTGCTATAAGAATCAAACATGGAGGCTTCCACATAAACTGCATTTTCAATAAACAGATTTTCATGTACCCATTGCAAATCGTCCGAGAAAAACACAAACTGTGGTTCTTCAATATGATCGGTCATATATTGAATAGCCCTGTTATAGTATTCTGACGTGCAAATGCCGCAATACATCTCAGGTACATCCAGATAATCTCCCCGTCTCACATGTACTGAAACTGCTCCGGGCATTCCTGTTATTTTTTCTGCAAGCTGTACAAGCGATTTATCCTTAATATCAAACCTGAAATCGTTTCGTATTTGGTCGGAAATATCCCTGAAATATTTTTCCGATTGCCAGTATCCCAAAAAGGAAGCATCCGAATGAGTGTATACTGATCTGTCATATACTCCGTGTTCGTTTTCACAAAACAACTCATGATAACTCAAACTGTTTTTATAGGCATCAAACTTGTGGTTCCTGTCCAATTGAAACCTGACCTCCGGAAAGACTATGCTAAGCTCAAATCCTTTCTTTTCCTTCTCTAAATCGTCTATGTTTATAAATGTTTCTAATCCTTTCTCCTGCATGGACTTAAAAAAAGCATACTGAAACATCTGGTTCCCTAATCCACCCATAATTCTTACTATATTAGCATGAATCTCTTTACCCATCGTTTTAAATTTATCAATCAGATTTACTGGTGGCCTCCATACAATTTTATTGTCTGGAACCCCTCTGGCAATCAGTTCTCCCTTTATGCTATTTGCAAGAGCTTCCCGCAGAACTGCAATGATCACTATATCGAACGCTCTGCTAAGCCCCTCCTCTACAGGTTTGATATCATAATAAGGGAAATTGTACCTTTGATAGTTTTTATCAACCCAGGCAACTATGCTGCATTTTTCATACTTGGAGAACTGAAAATACAGATCTCTGCCAACATTACCCGCACCGTAAATTACAATTCTTTTATTAATAATATCTTCAACATCCGAATACGCATAGCTTGGTATATCCATTTCACCTCCAAAATGAAATTTATGGAATTCCGGAAGACAGCGCTTCATGTACCAGACATCTAATTTTTTTTCACTGATACAGGGATATTTCTCTTCTATTAATCTACTACACATCCCCAGAAGTTCATTATGTCTCCTTACCTTCCTTATGGAAAAATCATGGGATAATGAATCAGGGCGATACACATAATGATATCCCCCCTTTGAAACTACATAAACATTCCTGGCGATTTTAAGTAAATAGATAAAATTAACAATATCTTCCCCCAACGACATATTCTGCGGAACATGCATGTAACTTTCTTTTATAACTTCTGCTTTATATAATTTTGACCAGATAGCATTTCTTATTGGCGCGTTTTCTTCATCCGCCATCCAACTTTCCAGAATCTCTTTTACCGTCCATTCATCAAGCACAAAATGGGCATCCTTTGATTCATAAAAGAAATTTGCACCATCCTGTTCGCTGATATATGGAGACTCTACAAAATCTACATTCCAGCGTAATATTGTCTCCAGCATATTTTCATAAAAATCAGGTTCTACCCAATCATCCCCGTCAAGAAACGCAATATATTCTCCTTTCGCAATGCTTAAACCTGCCTTTCTGGCTGATACCAACCCGCCATTTTTTTTATGAATAACTATAATCCTGGTATCTATCTTTTTATAGGTATCACAGATTATTGGGCTTTCATCTACAGAACCGTCATCTACCAAAATCAGTTCTAAATTCTGGTACGTTTGTTTACAAACACTTTCTATACACTTTCCCAAAAAAACAGCTATATTATAAACGGGAATAATCACCGAGATGCAGACTCCCTGATTCATCTTTATCCTCCTCTCCTGCCTCCTGACTTCAAATTTTATCCGGAATATCCAATATCCCATCTGTGGAACCACTGTCTATAATGATATATTCAACTTCCTTATAGTCTTGGTTCAATACACTCCGAATTATTTTTTTCAATCACATTGACTGCATTAAATATTGGAACTATAATCCTGACTACCACATTTTCTTTTATCCCGTTCTCCTTATTCACAGTTCTAGATTTATTCTTCATATACGTCTCTCCTCAATAATCTTTTTGCGGATGCATCAAATACCGACCATTATTCATCTCCTGCCACACAGGATCAAGGGCATTCAGTCAATTCAAATTCACATTGATCGGTTTCGTTTGAGTCCCCCAAGGAATAGGAATGTTCCCTGTTTCATTCAAAATTAAAATTCTTGTCTTTTAACTGTTCAACAACCTTTCCCTGATATTATTATGAAATTTGGCAAATTCTTCCTTCTCTTTTGAGGTAATCCAACTTAGTTCTGCATGATGAATGGAAACCGTATTAGATGTAAAATTTGATGCTATTCCGCTTGCCCCAAGCGGCGATAACACTTCTGGAGGATAAATAACATTTCCTTCGCGTTTCTGATAATTTCCATCGATTTTAAACTTATATTTTTCGAAAACAGGATGTTCATACCAAGAACATGATGTAAAATCCTGTCTACCATCCATTCCCATAAAAGAGCAGTTATTATAAACATCTCTTAATTCTTTTATTAATTGATTTTTTTTACATGCCCCAAATCCCAAACCTAAACCAATTAGTCCTCCAGATATAAATCCACAAAACATTTTATCACGTAAAAGTTCATCTGGTGATTTAACCAATTCTACATCTGTATCAAAGTAAATTCCGCCCTCTTGATAAATAATATCCAGTCTTGCATAATCCGGAACAAATCCCCACCGTTTACACTCATATGCTTCTCTCATATATCTGTTTTTCTTCACATCATAATTGCTTTCATCCCATCTGATAATTTCATAATCAGGGCAATATTTTTTCCAGGAATCCATATACCGTAATAAATGATCAGGTATTGGAGCATGCCCAAACCAACAATAATGAATTTTTTTAGGTATTAGTTGCTCCCCTTTTGTATATTCGAACTGTTGTTTATCAACACAATCATCTAAAAGTCTTCCTAAATAACAGTCCAATCCATTCAGGTCTTTTATTGCATCCAATTGTTCGATAATTGTCCATGCAGAATAAACCACCGAGATTATAAGTATGACATTTTCGATTCCCTCCTTTTTTACTGCATTGATAAACGTTTCAAGAGAAATAATTCTTATCTGCTTGCCATATAGTTCAAGCTCTTTATTATATAAATCACTGTTATTATCAATTATTGCTTCCAGATTGTTCTCCAAATGATATGTGTTGCACAAATATCCCGCTCTTTTACCCGCCCCGAACATGTATAGCTTTTTATGTTTTATTTGCTCATAAAAATACCCTATACTTTTATTAACAATATTTATCATCACTTCTCCCGCTGGCTACTCACTACCATCACTCATTTACTTTTTAATAAATATTTCATACCATCCAGTCCGAGGGTTGTGGGTCAAATGTATTTTCCCAATCAAAATATCCTACTTCCTCAGCGCAATATTTACACATATCTACGGGACGCAAATACAAATTATCAAATATATATGCTTCATTAAACCCACGATCTCTAAGATCATATCCTTTCCTGCAAACGTTATAGATAGAAAAATAATTAAAAAACTCGTCTCCAAGAGCCTCAAATGGACATTTAAACAGCTTCCCATCCAATAGTGTAAGACATTGTTTTGAATGGCATCTGTCCATTGCTTTTTGCGGATCGTTTTCTCCACTTATATCTATATTTTTTTCAAATTTCTCAATCCCTTTGTCCCCAATATCTCCGAATCCATAGTTGAGATTAAACTCCTGAAGCTTTTTTTCAATCTCATTTTTAATTTTCATTGTTGGTTGATAAAGAGATACATCTACCCCTATTCTGTTATTATAAATACAGTGAAATAATTCCTCCGATGCTTTTAAAATCAATAATCCATTCGTCACTATTCTTATATCAGCATGCGGAAAATATTTTCGGGAAAACGTCATTGCCTCTTTTAAATACGGGTAAAGTAATGGCTCTCCTCCTAATAATCTCAGTCTAAAAATGTCTGCCTTCTCTGAAAGCTTTTTCATATCATCTTCCAGTTCCTGAATTTGATATATATCTGTCTTTCCCTGCTTTTTATTATATAAATTAGCGAAATGTGTACACCCTTTACAATTTAAATTGCATGTTTTTATTAGTATAATCTGTAAATACGGAAATAATGGCTTTGTCAGTGTATCTGTATCCATCCACAAAATCTGACCACTTATGTCATTTAACTTAATTTCTTCCTTATAATCAAATGCTGATGGCTTCATCAGACCGACATTTTTGATACCTGCATTTTGTAGTTGTTTTATAATAGATGCTATGCTATATCCATTTCTTAATGCGAGAATCACCCCATCCACCTGTACAGGATACATCTCTCTCAGTTGCTTAAACGAATACACAGGTTTATTTTCAATACATTTCCCCTGTTGCTCCTTATCATTATCCACAAAACACACTACTTCATTCTGTTGATCGCATTCTATCTTTTTCTGCAAATACAATGCTTCTTTTTTTGTACCCCAAATTGCAATATTCATATACAGTCCTCTAATGTAATAACTTTACATAATCTTTAATAAAAGGAAAAATATAATTCGGTACATCAAAGTAATCTAATTCACATTTCTCCAAATTTCTTCTCACTTCCTCATCAGCAACAGCAACAAGAATAATACTTTTTTCTTTTCTCTCTACTATTTC
The DNA here is from genome assembly GCA_947570615.1 of uncultured Lachnospiraceae bacterium. Classification (GTDB taxonomy): domain Bacteria; phylum Bacillota; class Clostridia; order Lachnospirales; family Lachnospiraceae; genus Suilimivivens. The sequence goes on along the minus strand of CANOVJ010000060.1, from coordinate 3,457 downwards.
TCTCAAATGAGAAATTGCACTCCCATCCTTTTCAAATTCCTCTTTCTTTCTATCATCTGAAAGAATATATTCAATATCTGCTCCTGTACGCTCTTTTAAAAACTCTCCTAATGCCGCTCCTCTCTGTCCAGCACCATATATTAAAACCTTTTTTTCTTTTTCACCAATTTCCAACAGCTTTTTTAATTCTGCCTTAATGTTTCTTTTATTTCGAAGTGTTGTTTCATTGATTCTGACCGACTCATCGAATATCCGCAATTCATCTTTTCCATACTTATTTTTTATGATATTTCTATAGCTTTCAACCTCATCTGCCTGTAACTCATACCACCAAGGCGTCATTAATCCTGAAAAATAGTCCAGTTTATACTTCCTTGTATCCTTATTTAGAAGAACCCCCCCCCATTTTAGGATATACAACATTTTCCGGAAAAACTTTGTCCGCAACTATTAAATCATATAGTATTTTTGTCGCTATAGCATTTGTATTTTCCCCACTATGCGAAAAGGTTAAATCGTCCAGAACGACCACGGCATATTGAGACAAAAAAGGAAGACAAACCAAAAAGTCTAACAACTCTCCTGGTAAATAATGTATGGTGTCCAAAATTAACATGTCTATATCTTTCCCTATTTCATTTTCTAACACCTGGGCAATATTTCTTCCTAAAAACAGTTTATGCCTTTCCAGATTATTTAAATATTTAGCCGCATCTGATATTTGATATCCGCACCTTTTTGACGGATCATAATGATATGTGTATGACAAATCTACTGAATAGAATTCACTTTCAAGCTTCAGTTTCTCCAGACAATTCAGTATGACACAGCTAGTCCCTCCAGCTGATACTCCTACCTCCACAATTTTTTGGGGACGTTGTTCCTTTATCAGTCCACAAATGAACCCCAAATCCACATCTGACAATTCCGTCTTTCGCTCGCCTATCTTTTCAAAGATATCAATTGGATCCAAATATGATTCAACCGTATTAAACATTTACACTCCTCCCCTTGTAAGCCGCTATAACTCTTCTGCTGACTATTCTCCTGGTCATCTGCTCTTTTTTGCAAAATTTCATTTCTCTTTTAACATCCAACCGTACTATCATTCTTGTTATTTTCTATCTGTAATGCTGCTCTCACCCCATCTGAATTTTCAGTTGTAAATCCTCTACATGTTTTGCAAAAATTCGTATACCCCTTAGCCGTATATCCCAGCCGGAACTCTATCAGTTCTTTTTTCTTCGTGTCCGTGAACTGTGTCAAATCATATGCCTCCTCCTGGTCTGTCTCCCCTGCAATTCCGGCCACCGCTGCATATGACGCATAGTTACAACTGTAAATCTTTCCATCTCTCAATTCCTGCCAGGACTGGTTACACAATTCTCTGTGCTTTTCCAGTTGTCCTTCGGACCACCCTGAATAATCCGTCCTTTCCGGGGCCAGATCAATCCACTTGTCCGTTTTATTGATATAATACCTGATGTGGTATTCGTCCAACCGGTGAAGCAACTCATCAAAATGATCCTTACATTCCGGAACGGCATCCCTGTAATCATCTACTGTCACTTCTACATTACACTCTGCTAATTTTTTCAGGACTTCATCTTTGGGAACTATTGTTCCATTCGTTACTGTTCGGAGAGTATCAATACGGTCTCCATAGTTTCTGTCGATATACTCGATTAAATCTGCCAGATATCTGTATATCATCGGTTCCCCACCGCTGATGTGAAACAGCATAATATGATCGACACACGAGAAAAACAAATCAACATCTCTTATCAGTTCATCCCACTCCCGAATATAAAACTGCCTGGCAAACGGATTAAAGTTCAGGCAATGTCTGCAATTCAGATTGCAGGCCGTACTGGGCAGAAAGGATATGGAGGAAAAATAAACCTTATCGTACTTATAGACATTCCATACAGATATAAATTCCTCAATTATAAAATAATCTCTGTTTTTTAAATATCCGTCTGCTTCCAGTTGCTTCAGCGGATATATCCGGGCGATTTGTGACATTGTCACTATAATCCCCTCGTTTTCCCTGAGTTGGACAGCGCTCAGCGGGCAACATTTAAGCCCTCCCAGTTCATTACCCTGTTTCTTTTCATCATTATCGATATAGCCAATCAGGTGTATTTCATTTTTGAATGCTTTTTGAAACTGCTTCCCATAATCTCCCGCGCCAAATAAATAAAAGGATGTTTTCTTTTTAATATTTTCATATACTCCATCGAATTCATGCCCTTTATTTTTCCATTTCATACGTTCTCCTCCAGGCTCCTGCCCAGTATTTCCCTAAATCTGTCAATCCGGTCAGGATACTGGCAATTGGTAGCACAATACTCATTTTCATACTGCTTCATCACATTCTGACATCTCTGCAATACTTCCGCCTCATTCTGTGCATATGCCATTTCTGCGACATTGCTGCTATGATATACCAGAAATCGTTTTATCCACGGCAAAATGCTTTCACCCACACTATTCAGATTAAAATAATTTATTACTCGTTTATATGCCTCCATCCAGTCTTCCCTCTTTTTCAGACTTTCCGTATGGCATCCCGATGTGTCGCGCTGATAATAATGATAAAAGGCCTCATCCATATAACATGCCGTCTTCACATTCAGTACCAGTTTGGCCAGATAAAGTACATCTCCACCCAACTCCAGATCTTCATCAAATAACATCAGTCGACCTCCTTGATCGTAAAATAATTCTCTTCTGTATAACTTGTCCCACATATATGCAAAACCACGATAATAATCTCTCTCATATATATAATGAAGCAGATCTTCCCTTCCAAAAACGCCTTTAGAGACTGTCCGCACATTTTTTACCTTTTTACCTGACTCATCATTATCGCAATACCACGTCGAGGCTACCAGATCCACACCCTGAGACATGATACAGGAAACGAGTTTTTCATACATATCAGGTTCTATCCAGTCATCGCAGTCCATAAACCCAACATACTGCCCTGTCATCATACGTAACCCAACGTTTCTGGCACTGCTTTCACCACCGTTTTCTTTATGCACAACTCTGATCCGGGCGTCATGTTGGGCATACTGATCTACTATAAGTTCTGATCCGTCCTCTGACCCATCATCAACACATATGATTTCCAGCTCTTTATATGTCTGCCCAGTGATGCTGTCTAAACATCTGTTTAAATATGGCGCTGTATTATAAATCGGCAAAATAATTGAGACTAACGGATTAGCGTCCTTTCCTTTCAATATGCACACTCCCCCTCACCAAACAATATCAGCCTGTGAACATAATCGGAGTTATCAGACTGCATATGCCAAAAGCTCCATGCGAGCCGGTTCCCTTCATCGCCCTCTTTTCATCTGTTTATTCAATAAAATATATTGGTCACCCGCCGGGTGATGCGGATTCCTCCGCTTCGCTCCCTGCTACCTCATGTCTCCATGTTCACAGG
>CANOVJ010000059.1 GCA_947570615.1 uncultured Lachnospiraceae bacterium | reverse complement strand
TGAAATTCCAGAAAAAGAAGAAATAGATATTTGGTATAAACCACACCAATAAATTACAATTTGTCTAAACAACCATTACCACAATCACAACTGAATAAGTAATATAAAACACAGCGTCAGAGCGTATGGAAACAGTCTATGCGCTCTGTTTTATTGTAAAGGAGCAGATTTATGAGCAAAGGCAGCAGTACACAGCAAAGAGCCACCCGACAGCACCCACCCACAAAAATAATCGTGGAAAGACACTATGCAGGCACTGAAAAAATGGAAACGGAAAAGGGAATAATTTTTTATCTGCATTTTAATAGGGACTATCCCAAAGTTTGTGTAAACCTCCAGACTGATGTAAGATAAAACTACACAGTCTGGAGGTATTATTATGGCAAGAAGAAAAGAAAGCCCACAGAAAGCCGCCATGCGGGAAATGATGAAGGGATATCTGAAAGAAAACGATATCAGCATCAAAGACGGTACAGATGTCAACGCCGTCATGCGTGACATGATGTCCGTCCTTTTAGAAGGCGTACTGGATCAGGAACTGGATGAAGAGCTTGGCTACTCAAAGTACGACTACAGGAACAAGGAAACCGATAACAGCAGGAACGGCCACTCCACAAAGACCATGCACACCAGTTACGGGGACATGGAAATGGCTGTCCCCCGTGACCGAAACTGCGACTATGAGCCGCAGCTCATCAAAAAGTATCAGAACACCGTCACACAGGACATGGAGGAAAGGATTCTCTCCATGTATGCAAAGGGCATGACTACCGGGGATATCGAATCCCATATGAAAGAACTCTACGACATAGACATCTCCGACAGCGCCATCAGCCGGATTACGGATAAGATTCTCCCCATTGTAAAAGAATGGCAGGAACGTCCGTTGGAGGAAATCTATGCCGTGGTCTTCATGGATGCCATCCACTACCATGTCCGCAGTGAAGGGCGGATTGTAAAACGTGCTGTTTATATCGCCCTTGGCATTGATATGAATGGAAGAAAAGATGTACTGGGCATGTATGTGGGGGAAAATGAAAGCGCCAAGTTCTGGCTATCCATTATGAACGGCCTCAAGAACCGGGGTGTGGAAGACATCCTGATTGCCTGTGTGGACGGGCTTACGGGCTTCCCACAGGCCATAGAGGCAGTATACCCAAAAACAGAAATCCAGCAGTGCATCATCCACCAGATCAGGAATTCTACAAAATTCGTTTCTTATAAAGACATCAAAAAGCTGATGACTGACCTTAAGCTTGTGTATGCCGCCCCGACAGAAGAAACAGCCTTACAGGAACTGGAACTGTTCCGGGATAAGTGGGATGCCAAATATCCGAAAATCTACAAATCGTGGCATGACAACTGGGCAACCCTGTCCACCTATTTCAAGTATCCGGAAGTAGTAAGGCGCCTTATTTATACGACAAATGCCATTGAAGGTTTTAACAGGCAGCTTAGGAAAGTGACAAAATCCAAAACCCTATTCCCAACCGACGACAGCCTGTTAAAAATGCTGTACCTTGCAATGATGGACATTACAAAGAAATGGACAGGCCACCGGCAGGACTGGGGACAGATCCATTCCCAGTTAGAGATTTATTTTGAGGAACGCCTTTCCGGCAGGAATCTGTAAAAGATGCAGGGACTGGATTGACAGCCCCGGAAATCTTTGTATAATACAGACAAGGGGCAGAACCTGAAATCTGGCTCTGCCCCTTCGTAACTATTCACCTATCTTATATCAGATTTTGCGTTTACACAAAACTTGAAACGGTCTCTTTTAATATATTTCCTTTCCCGGCGAAATCCGCAAAAATAATGAGTTCCCTCTTCACATCAGCTTTCTTCCATATTCCCGGATCTTCTCCAGCTCCGCCGCAATCCTTTCCGGAATCATCCTCTGCAATTTCTCCCACGGCATGAGCGGGGCGTCACTTCCGCCCGGAATATATTTTTCAGAGGGGACAAAGCAAAAATGCTCCTTCACATAGCGTTCCGCCATCCTTTCGTCCTGCTGCGAATGCCGCGGCAGTTCCGGTACGATATCCGGCGCCAGTATCCCGTCCGCTCCCGCCTTTTCCATACAGCTTTCCCTGAAATCAATGAAAAGATGAAACAGCTCCGGCCTTGGAAGAAAGGCGTGCTTTCCCGGCTGCACATACATGGCGACCCGCCCTGCTTCGTCCAGGGGAAGATTTTTATCCGAAAATTCAAACCCCGGAAGCGCCGCGTTCAGATACATTCCATGAAAACTGCATTCACACCCGCACACCCTGCGTTCTTCATCCAGATAGACCCACAGATGCTCCAGATCATAAAGGTGCTGGATGTCATAATCATAGTAATATTCATACTCGATGCACAGCTGACCGCCGTGTGACGCCGGATGAATCCGCCTCGGGGCGGAAGGGCTCTGCGCCGCCTCCTCAAACACTGTATAGCCGATTCCCACCAGGGCAAACGGCTCCTTTTCATCCATAAAAACAGAAGGGCGAAAGCGCCCGGCAAGCCTTTCTTTTTCCAGATCGTTCATCCTTATATCCGCTCCTTTCCCCTCGTTCAAATCGCCAGGCATAACAAACGCTTTGCCCGTGCTTATTCCTTTTAATCAATCCTCCGGCCGGGAGACGCGCCGGAGTGAAAGGACCTCCCCTGCGCGATATCCCGCTCCATCTGCGCCTTTAACGACGGTATGTCGGGGAATTTCTGCTCCGGGCGTTTGAATTGTAATAATTCTGTCACAATTTCCCGGCCGTACATATCCCCTCTGAAATCATAGAGATAGGTTTCCACGCTGACCGCCTCGGTATCGTTCACGGTGGGCTTTCGGCCGATGTTGGTGATCCCCGGATAGCTTTCTGTCTCCGTGCAGACTCTCGAGTAGTAAACGCCTCTGGGAGGCAGCAGCTTTTCCGCGGGCGGGTAGAGATTTAAGGTGGGCATTCCCAGCCTTCTGCCCAGCTTTCTGCCTTCCTCCACACGACCCTCGAAGCTGTAGGGCCGCCCCAGAAGCCTGGCGACTGTCTCCATGTTTCCTTTTTCCACTTCCTCCCTGACGCGGGTGGAGCTGATTTCCCGGCCTCCCTCCATGACCTTCTCAATGATCGCCATCTGATAGCCGTAAGTCCCGGAGAGTTTCGTGAGAAGCTCCCTGTCCCCCTCTCCCCGAAAGCCGAAGGTGATATCCTCCCCCGCCGCAAGATACGCGGTGCGCATCTGCCGGACAAGGTATCTTTTTATGAACTCCTCGGGCATGGTGGCCGCCGTTTCCTTATTCAGAGGGAACTCGATGAGTATATCCACGCCCATCTTCTCAAAGAGCTTTCGCTTCTCCGCTCTGGTGGTGATCTCCTCCGCGGGGGAGAGGCCGAAAAAGACCGCCGCGGAAGGGTGAAAGGTAAAGACCACCGCCAGAAGCCCCTTCGCCTTCTGCGCCAGAATATGAGAGAGGAGCCTGCGGTGTCCCGCGTGGATTCCGTCGAATTTTCCGATGGCGACGGCAGTGCTTTTTTCAATCTGAAATTCTGTGGTATCGTGAATGATCTCCATAATCCTTCATCCTGCTTTCTCCGCGTCCAGGCCTATTCCTCCGGCAGAAACATCTTTACCGGGACGAGCATCCCCCGCTCCTCCTGCCAGCGGTAAACGCCGTAAAAAATATCCTCATGGCTGTACACCCGGAATTCCTCTCCCCGTCGGAAGAGGAGCGGCTTATTTTCGTCCGCCTCCGCCGCGGCCTCCTGCCTGCGTTCCATTCGCTCCGGCTTTAGCTGGTTTCCATTGCGGAGCGCCTTAAAGTCCTGCTCCGCCGCCTTCAGGGCCGGGAGGGCTGCAAAGGCCGCCTCCACCGGAATCACCGCCTCAGAGAGCCCGTCCCGCCCGGCAAGCTCCTCCAGCTCCTTCAACGTTCGGGCGTCCTCTATGCGAAATTCCCCCACCGCCGTCCTTGTCAGAGCCGTCATCACCGCGCCGCATCCCAGAGCCTGTCCGATATCGTGGCAGAGCGTCCTGATGTAGGTTCCTCTGGAACAGGATACACGGATCGTGTATTCCGGATGGGCCTGCTGTGTTATCTCCAGCTCATAGACAGAAATGGGTCTTGGGACCCGCTCCACTTCCTTCCCGGCCCTTGCCAGGTCGCAGAGCTTTTTGCCGTCCACCTTGAGAGCGGAGTACATGGGCGGCACCTGAAGAAGCTCTCCCTGAAAGGAGAGGATCGTCTGTCTCACCTCCTGCGGGGAGGCCGTGACCTCTCTCTCCTCCAGCACCCTTCCGGAGCTGTCCTGCGTATCCGTGACCATTCCCAGTCGAAGCCTGGCCACATACTCCTTGCGCCTGTCCGTGAGCAGGTCGCAGAGTCTGGTTCCGCTTCCAAGGCACACAGGAAGAACCCCTACCGCGTCCGGGTCAAGGGTTCCTGTGTGTCCGATCCTTTTCTGTTTAAAGATTCCGCGAAGCCTGGCCACCACATCATGGGAGGTGTAGCCGGCCTCCTTGTATACATTGATCATTCCGTGAAACATGTTTTGCCTCAAACTCTTTTATCACAACAGGCGCCAGGCGCTCATGCCTCGGTCTTCATCTGCTCCGCGATCCGGCCCGAAAGATTGTTCACGATATCGTGGAAGGTTCCCTGCATGGTCGCCCCCGCGGCCCTCACATGGCCGCCTCCGCCGAAGAACTCCGCCACTCTGGCAACATCCACCCTTCCATTGGAGCGCAGACTCACCTTATACTCCAGGATGTCCGTCTGATACATGAAGATGGCGCACTCCACGCCTTTGGTGTTTCTGAGCTGGCTGACAATCCCCTCCAGATCTCTGGGCTCTGCCCGGTAAAAATTCATGGTCTTGCGGTCGAGCATGCTGACCACGCATTTTCCGTTCATGAACAGAATGCTCTCCAGAAGCGCCCTGCCCAGAATCTGGTTCTGGACGTAGGTCTTTTCGTAAAAGGTCTCGTCGATCAGCCTGTTAAAATCAAATCCAAAGGAAATCAGCTCCGCCGCCGCCCGCAGAGTGGAGGGCGATGTGTTGGAATACTGGAACACACCCGTGTCGTGGATGATTCCTATGTAAAGCGCCATGGCGATATCCTTATCCAATCTGGATATATCCGGAGCGCCTTCCTCCGCAGAGGCTCTCCCCGTGATCAGATCGTAGATCAGCTCGCTGGTGGAGCTTGCCTGCGGCATAATATAATTCAGATCCCCGCTGCCGCTGTTGCTCACATGGTGATCGATATTGATTTTTTTTCGGGCCCCGTCAAAGTATTTCTGCGCATCTCCCAGCCTCTCTGCGGCGGTATCCAGCGCAAAAAACACATCGAAGGTTTCCACATCCGAAGTCAGATCCGTATGGATCTCGTCGATATCCTTTATGCAGGAAAAAATATCTGCGGGTTTTTCAAGCAGCGCCTGCACCCTTGCATCGGGGCATACCTTCTTCAGATACAGGTAAAGCCCCATCACAGACCCGACGCAATCCCCGTCCGGCCTGATATGACCACCGATCCCGATGGTCAGAGCATCCTTCACTTCCTCATATAAATTCATATTTTACCCTCCTGCACTACTGCACCCAAACGTATAACTCTCTCAGACCTTCCCGTCCCGCGGGCCGGACAGGCTGCTCCTGCGCGCCGTATTTCGCTCTTCAGGAGCATCCTCACTTCTGATTAACCTCGTCGATCAGCCGGGACATTCTCACGCCATGCTCGATGGACTGATCCGCGATAAACCGGATCTCCGGCGTGTTCCGGAGGTTGATCCTGGCGGCCAGCTCCCTGCGGATATACCCTTCCGCGCTTTTCAGGCCCGCAATGGTATCCTTCTGCACCTGCTCATCCCCGTAGACGCTGATCCACGCCTTGCAGGTCTTCAAATCCGGCGCAACCTCCACGGACACCACGGAGGTGAGAGGGCTGACTCTGGGATCCTTGATATCCCCTCTGATGATTTCAGCCAGCTCCCTGCGTACTTCCCCGTTGATCCGGGTATTTTTCATGCTGTTTTTTCTCACCTTGGAACCTCCACCATAATATAGGCCTCCACAACGTCCAGCTCCTGCATCTGGTCGAAGCCGTCGAATACAAGACCGCACTCAAAGCCCGCCCGGACCTCCTTCACGTCGTCCTTGAACCGCTTTAAGGAGGCAAGCGCTCCCTCGTAGATCACGCCGCCGTTTTCCTTCACATCGGCTCTGGTGATACGAACCTTACAATCTCTCTGGAGGATACCGTCAAGCACATAGGAGCCCGCGATATTACCCACCGCGGAAGCCCTGAAGATCTGCCTTACCTCCGCATGACCGATCACCTTCTCCTCGTAAACAGGATCCAGCATTCCCTTCATGGCCGCTTCGATATCCTCGATGGCCTGATAGATCACTCTGTAAAGTCTGATATCTACGCCCTCTCTCTCCGCAAAGGCCTTGGCCATGGCGTCGGGACGGACATTAAAGCCGATAATGATTGCCGAGGAGGCAAATGCCAGCGACACGTCGGACTCGTTGATGGCTCCCACGCCGCCGTGGATGCATTTTACCACCACTTCCTCGTTGGAGAGCTTCATAAGACTCTGCTTTACGGCCTCCACGCTGCCCTGTACGTCCGCTTTTACAATAATATTCAGCTCCTTCAGATTGCCCGCCTGGATCTGGCTGAACAGATCGTCCAGGGACATTCTGGCTTTGGTGTCCTCGAGCATTCTCTCCCTGTTCTGGGCAAGATAAGTCTCGGCGTAGGATTTGGCCGTCTTATCGTTTTCATGGGCAATAAACACTTCTCCGGCGCTGGGTACGTCGGAGAGACCGAGAATCTCCACCGGCATGGAGGGAAGGGCTTCCTTCACTCTTCTTCCCTTATCGTCGATCATGGCTCTCACCTTACCGTGGCATGCGCCCGCGGAGATGAAATCTCCCACATGGAGGGTTCCCTTCTGAACCAGCACGGTTGCCACCGGCCCCCGGCCTTTGTCCAGCTCGGCCTCGATCACAAGACCTCTGGCCTGTCTGTCGGGATTGGCCTTCAATTCCAGAATCTCCGCAGTCAGCAGGATGGTCTCCAGAAGGGTTTCCAGTCCTTCTCCGGTCTTGGCGGATACGGGCACATACTCCGTGGTTCCGCCCCAGTCGGTGGGGATCAGCTCATACTCTGTCATTTCCTGCTTCACCCTGTCGATGTTGGCTCCCGGCTTGTCGATCTTGTTTACAGCCACAATAATCTCAATCCCCGCCGCCCTGGCATGGTTGATGGCCTCGATGGTCTGAGGCATCACGCCGTCGTCCGCAGCCACCACCAGAATGGCGATATCCGTGGAATTGGCTCCTCTCATACGCATGGCGGTAAAGGCCTCGTGTCCCGGCGTATCCAGGAAGGTGATGGACTGATTGTTAACAGTTACAGTATACGCACCTATGTGCTGTGTAATACCTCCCGCCTCCTTATCCGTCACATTGGTTTTGCGGATGGCATCCAGCAGGGAGGTCTTGCCGTGATCCACGTGTCCCATAACACAGATGACAGGCGGCCTGCTCTTTAATCTGCTCTCATCCTCCTCGTCCTCGCGCAGGAGCTCCTCGATCACATCCACCTTTTCTTCCTTCTCGCAGATGATATCGTACTCAATGGCAATATTTTCCGCGTCCTCAAAGGAGATCTCCGAATTCACGGTCATAATCTGTCCCTTGAGGAAAAGCTTTTTGATGATGACGGAGGGCTGCAGCTTCATCTTATCCGCAAGCTCCTTGATGGTGAGGGACTCGGGGAGGGTGATCACCTTAATCTGCTCCTGAACCTCCTCGGCCTTCTTCTCCGGTCTGATAAAACGCCCCGCCCTGTTTTTGTTCTTTACCGCTGCGTCGTCTTCCTCGTAGATAAAGTCCTTCCTGGACTTTTTATCTCTCTCCTGACCAATCCTGCGCTTTTCGTCGTCCCTGCGCTTTTCATCCTTAACCGGGGCCTCTGAAACGAAACCCTTACCCGGCTTTTCGCCCCGCTTAAATCGATTGTCCTGCCCCTGGCCGCCTCTCTCAGGGCGTCCAGAATTGTTACCAGGCCGGTTATTACTCCTCTCAGGGCCATTACCCCTGAAATCACTCCTGCCACCCTGACTGCCCTGACGATTAGGACCGTCAGGTCTGCGGGAGTCATTTCGCGTATTCCTTTCTCCCGAACGGCTGCCAGCGCCTGCCGCATTTGTCTGAGTTCTCTCATTTCTCTGACGCCTATCCTCTCTCTGGGGCTGCCTTGTGCCTGCGCTGTCCCTGCCGTCCCTGGATCCCTGGCCCTGCTGTCTGGGTCTGTCCTGACTCCTGGCATTGCCTGCGCCGGCTCCTGCCCCCTGGTTCTGGGCCGAGCCCGCATTTACCGCCGGTTTTTCAACGGCCTGTGCGCCGGTCCCTGCATCCGGCCCCTGGCTGCTCTGCGCCTTAAGGGCCTGCGCGTTTCTGGCAAGCCTTTCATTCTCCAGCTTCCTGGCGTTCTGCTTAAAGTCCACCTGCATGCTCTCCGGCACGGAAGGGGCTGTGAGAGGACGGATAATCTTGTGGGCCGGCTCCTGCCGGAAGCTCCCCTGCCTCTGTCCATTGCCTCCTCTGCCTCCCTGGGAGGAACGTGAGCCGCCCCCCTGCTGGCCCTGCCTGTTTCCCTGCTGGGGCTGTCTGCCTGCGTTTCCCTGGGCAGGTCTTCTCTCTCCCTGGGGACGCTGTCCCGGGATATTGCTGTTGTGGGGATTGTTCACAAAAATGATTTTCTTTTTCTTTTTGGGCTTCTCCGCCCCTGAAGGAGCTTTAGACTCCTGGGAAGTCCTGGACTCCGCGGGCGCTCTGTTTTCAGCGGCCGCTCCGGCGCGTTTCTCCTCTTTATTTTCTCCGGACGCGCTCTGCCCCTTCTCCTGGACGACATCCCCCTTCTCCTGCGGTTTTCTGCTCTTTGTCTCTGCTTTTGTCTCCATCTTATCCTCTGCCCCACCCCGGGGCTTTGCCTCTTCTTTTTTTGCTGACACTGCCCTGGCCGTGCTCTTCGCGCCGGCAAAGGCCTTTCTGACCATATTGGCCACATCCTCCTCCATGGAACTCTGGGCCGCTTTCACTTCAATTCCTTTTCCTTGGAGAAAAGCAATGATTTCCTTACTCTGCTTATCCAGTTCTTTTGCTATTTCATGCACTTTAATTTTGGCCATTCCAATCCTCCATGCTGCCGGACGCCCGTTTTTTCGAACTCCGGCACGAATCCTCGTCTCTGCCTCCCCACCGCCGGGCGGCGCTGTTATTAAAATGTTAATTATAATAAGCCGTTCTGTTTATGAGCCCTCCAGAATTTTGATGATGCTGCCCGCGATCCCCGGATTCGTAACCGCCACGGAGGAACGCATCTCCTGGCCGATGGCCATGCCAAGGCTTTCCTTATCCGAGTAAAAATAAATCGGCTTCTTATAAAAGGTACACATGTTGGTAAACATCTTTCCGGTATTAGCGGAAGCGTCGCCTGCAACGATCACCAGCGCCGCCTTGCCCTCCTTCACCGCTTTCTCCGTGGAGTATTCCCCGCTCACCAGATTCCTTCCTCTGGCCGCGATCCCCAGAAGGGACAATACCTTATCTCTCATAAGCAGCGTCAAACTCCTTCTCCAGATTTTCATATACTCCGTCCGGAATGCTCATCTTAAAGGACCGCTCCAGCCCTTTGGACTTTCTCGCCCTGATCAGGCACTCCTTCTCTTTACAAAGATACGCGCCTCTTCCGTTTTTCTTCCCTGTAACATCCAGCACAATCTCATTTTCGGGAGTTTTGAGGACGCGGATCATTTCTTTCTTGCCCTTCATCTCCCCGCATCCAATGCACTGCCGCATGGGAATTTTTTTTGCCATCCAGATTCCCCCTTACTCCGTCTGCTCATCCTCCCGGACATCGTCGTACTCATCCGGGATATCCTCCTGCGAATCGCCCTCATCGTAAGCATCGTCCTCGTAAGCGTCATCCTCGTTTACGTTGTCATCGTTTACGATGTTTTCCTGCTCCGGGTCCGCGTCCTCATAAACATCCGCATCGTCCTCCCCGTAGAATTCTTCGTCCTCCCCGCGGGGTTCGTCATAGCCTTCCTCATAAAATCCGTCCTGCGCGCCGCCTTCGCCCTCCGTCTCTTCGTATTCCCCGTCCTCCTCGTAGTCATACTCGTCGTACTCATCCATGTAATCCTCGAGGCGGAAGCCGTAGGCGTCTTTGGCCTGAGTCTCGCTCTTGATATCGATCTTGTAGCCGGTAAGCCTTGCCGCAAGTCTTGCGTTCTGTCCCTCCTTACCGATTGCAAGGGAAAGCTGGTAGTCGGGAACCACCACCTTGGCGGTCTTTTCGTCCGGATCCGCAAACACGTTGACGATCTTGGCAGGGGAAAGGGCGTTCTGGATCAGATTGCCGGGATTTTCGTCCCAGTTGATGATATCGATCTTCTCTCCTCGCAGCTCCTCCACGATGGAATTGACTCTTGCCCCGTTCAGTCCCACACAGGCTCCCACCGCGTCCACATTCACGTTGTTGGAGCGCACCGCCATCTTGGTACGGCTTCCCGCCTCTCTGGCAATGCTCATGATCTCCACGGTTCCGTCCTTGATCTCCGTGACCTCCGCCTCAAAAAGGCGCTTTACAAGCTCCGGATGGGTACGGCTCACCAGGATTCTGGGCCCTCTGGGCGTGTTCTTCACCTCCAGGATATAGACCTTGATGCGCTCGGTGGGCCGGAAGGTTTCTCCCCTCACCTGCTCGCTTTCGTTTAAGATACCGTCCGCCTTGCCCAGGTTGATGCTGATGTTCCGTCCGATGTATCGCTGCACGATTCCCGTGATGACATCCTTTTCCTTCTCAAAATACTGATTATAGATCACGCTTCTTTCTTCTTCGCGGATTTTCTGTAAGATCACGTTCTTGGCGTTCTGGGTGGCGATCCGCCCGAATCCTTTGGACTCGATCTTCACATGAAGAATATCGCCGACCTCGCTGCCGGCCTTCACCTTCTGGGCGTCCTCGTAGGAAATCTGAAGGCAGTCGTCCTCCACCTCCTCCACCACTTCCTTCTCCGCATAGCAGAGAAAATCACAGGTCTCTCTATCTATTTCCACCTTCACGTTGTCAGACTTGCCAAAATGGTTCTTGCAGGCTGTGATCAGAGAGTTTTCGATGGCCTCGAACAGCGTATCCTTGCTGATCTCCTTCTCCTTCTCCAAAATGTCCAGCGCCTCTTTTAATTCCTTGTTCATTTCCCTTATCATCCCTTTCCGCCCGTGTATCTTCCGGACTAAAAATCCAGCGTCAGCCTGATCGCCGCAATTTCCTTTCTGTTAAAAACAATGTCCCTGGTTTCCCCGTCGTCCCCCGTCTCCAGGGTGACGGTATCCGCGTCGAACGCCTTCAGTATCCCCGTGAATTCCTTCGCCCCCTCGACGTGCTTAAAGGTCTTCACATCCACCTCCTTAAGAAGGCTCTTCTCAAGGTGTCTGTCCTTTTTAAGCAGCCGCCCGAGCCCCGGGGAGCTCACCTCCAGAATATAGGCTTCGTCGATAAAATCCGTCTCATCCAGCCGGTCGGAGAGCATGCGGCTGACCGCCTCGCAGTCGTCGATGCTCACGCCGTGCTCCCTGTCGATATAACACCGCAGATACCACTCGCTTCCTTCCTTCACATACTCCACATCGTAAATCTCCACGTGGCATGCCTGCGCAATGGGCGCGAGCAGCTCCTCTGTCCTGGCTTCATAGTTTTCTCTTTTTGACATTTCTGCAAACTCCTCAAAAAAGAGTGGACCGCCAAGTCCACTCTAAATTAACCATGATCTTTAATTCTGTTATATCATAGCACTCCTGTGCTGAAAATGCAAGCATTTTCGCGGGGTTTGGGAGATTTTTTGCCTTAAATTACAAATTCCTTCCCTTCTTTTTCCTCTTTGCACAGAAGATAAAGAAGCGCGCACGCCACGGCAATAAAACCGAGTCCGCCGATCAGTCCCGTGGGGGCGGGTCCCAAAAATACATTGTAGGGGTGATCCAGGGAGGTGAATAAAAGTCCCGCGGAGGCAAAGCCGTTTAAGGTCCCGTGGCCCATGATCGCCGGGATACAGCTTCCGGTTTTGATGGTCACAAAGGACAGGATCGTCCCCATCACCGTACAGAAAATACACATGGCAATAATCCCTGTAAAGGGAAAGCCCGGATAGCCCACGCCGTAATTGTGGCCCATGATGGTCAGCGGCACATGCCACAGCCCCCAGATCACGCCGTTTATCAGGATAGCGGGCGCTACCTTAAACTGTTTGAGAAGCTTCGGAAGAAGAAAGCCCCTCCAGCCCCACTCCTCACCGAAACAGTTGATCAGATTCACAAAGGGGGCCAGCACCACGCCCATCACAAGCTGCATCACCACAGCCTGCTGCAGCTGCTCCTGTGTGCTCTCAATCCCCTGGGCCTCGGAGATGGCCTTCATGTATCCCAGGCCGGGATCAAGCTGATCCTGGAAGATCAGGAAGTACAGCGCCGCCCCGAAGAGCGTGAGCAGGATAAAGCCAAACCATACCAGTCCGTAGTATTGCAGGTTTCCTTTCAGATTCACCATGAGCATCAGATTTTTGCCGGTCAGCCTCTCCTTTGTGAGAAGACGGGTGATCAGCGCCCCCAGAGCGGGGATGAACATCACGCTGGAGATCATCTGCTGGGCGGCATAGGCCTGCTGTGCATCGTCGCTTCCCATCATGGGCATGATGCCGAAGATCTCCGTCCCCCAGGTCATAAGGAAGGTAACTGCCAGATAGATTCCGATCTGCCTGAGATTAAACTTTTTTTCCTCCTGCGGCGTCATTTTGGGCGCGCCGTTCGCAGTATTGGGTTTGTTGAATTTTTTCCAGATTTCCTGGTTGTTGTTGCCCTCTGTGCTCATAAAATCTCCTCTCATTGCCCCGACGCAAAGTATGGCAGCGTCTGCTGCATATTCCGGCTCTCTGCCGACATCTCCGGATCAGGGATGCTTTCATTAAAGAGCATTGTACTATTGTTTGGGTTTTTATTCAATGACTTTTTGCCGCCGCTGTAAGCAGCGGTTGATCATACTTGCGCTTATCGGAAACGCTGATTTCCTTCCCGATCTGGATCTCAATGATCTTAAGCTCCGTATCGGCAAACACCATATGCCTGCTGCCGGCCTTCATCCGCAGCACATCCCCGGCCCGGATCTGCTTTTCTACCCCGTCGATAACGCTTCTTCCCCGGCCGGAGATCACATTCCAGACCTCGTCCCGTCTCTCATGGCTGTGGTAATTCATCTTATTTCCCGGATTTAAGGTCACCTTGATGGTGAGGCTTTCGTCGGTGGCGTCCAGCACCCGAAAGCTCCCCCAGGACTTTTCCGCAAACATGATCTGCTGGTCGATCTCGTCCACAAAGGGCTTGATATAGCTGGACTGGACCTTATCCGAAACCAGGATCCCCTCCGGGCTTGCGCTGACCACCATGTCTTTCAGTCCCATACACAGCACCGGCACATCCAGCTCGTTCACCACGTGGACGTTCTCGCAGGTTTCATTGAGCATTGCCCTGCCCACGCAGGACTCCTCCATAGCCTCGGTGAGGGTGTTCCAGGTTCCCAGATCCTTCCAGTCCCCGTCAAAGCGCATGACGCTGATCCGCTTCTCCTTCTCTGCCACCGCATAGTCGAAGCTGATCCTGTGCAGGGTATCGTACCTGGACAGGAGATCCTCATAGTTCTCAGCCTCCAGCAGCTCATGGGCCTTTTCCAGCATATACCCCAGCTTATATGCGAACACGCCCCCGTTCCAGAGCGCTCCCTGCCGGATGTACCGCGCCGCGCTCTCCCGGTCGGGCTTTTCCCGGAAGGTGGCTACCCGGCTTACCGTCTCCCTGGTCTCGGGAATCACATAGCCGTACTTTTCGCTGGGATAGGTGGGCTCCATCCCCATCAGCACAAGATTCGCCTCCCCCTGCGCCGCCAGAACGCCCAGCTTTTTCACCGCGGCAAAATAATCCTTCTCCACGTAAGGATCCACCGGGCACACCACCACCGACTCGCTCTTTGAAACCTTCTTCACATCGTGAAGATAAACGCTGGCCAGGGCGATGGCCGGAAAGGTGTCCCTCCTGCATGGCTCCACACACACCGAGACCTCGCTGCCAAGCTGATTGTGGATGGAGGAAACCTGGGCTTTGGAGGTGGCGATGGTGACGTGGGCCTGCGGATCCACCTCTCTGATCTGCCGGTACATGCGCTGCACCATGGACTCGTACTCCCCGTCCTCTCTTTTGAAAAATCTGATAAACTGCTTGGAGCGGATGTCGTTGGAAAGAGGCCACAGACGCTTTCCCGAACCGCCGGACAACAAAATAATATGCATGGATTTCGCATCTCCTTACTTTCAGATCATGGTCCCCCCTTTTTTGCAATCGAACAGGGGGATACCTTATCAGCATTGTACCCCCCTTTCACAGTTTATTCAATGACGTTTTCAGTTTTGTCCCATATTTCGTTCAAAGCTCACAGGCCGGGTTGCGCGTCGGTTCGTACCGCTGTATAATGACATCAATTGCACAGACAAAACGGAGGTTGCCCCGACATGAATCCACAATCAGAAAAAATTTTCCGGATCAGGATCGCCAGCCCGCAGGATGCACGGGAGCTTTTGTCCATTTACTCCCCCTACGTGGAAAAAACAGCCGTTTCCTTTGAATGGGAAACGCCCTCTGTGGAGGAATTTCAAAGAAGAATCGCAGATACCCTTCAAAAATATCCGTATCTGCTTGCCGTGAAGGAGGGGGAAATCCTGGGATACGCTTACACCGGCCCTTTCGTGGGCCGGGCGGCCTATGCATGGGGGGCGGAGACCACCATCTACCTGAAGGAAGGACACAAAAGACAGGGCATCGGCAGAGCCCTGTATACCTCCCTGGAAAACGTTTCCAGAGCCCAGAACATTCTGAACCTGAACGCCTGTATCGGTTATCCCGAAAAGGAGGATCCGTACCTCTCCCTGGACAGCGTCCGCTTCCATGAGCGCATGGGTTATTCCATGGTGGGAAAATTCCACCACTGCGGCTACAAATTCGGAAACTGGTATCACATGGTCTGGATGGAAAAAAGGATCGGAGCCCTTCTCTCCAATCCTTCCCCTGTGATCCCTTTTTGCGGGCTGGATCTCTCCGCTTTTGGATTTTCCTGCCAAAAACCATGATTCAGGCCTCTTTCTCCGGCTGCCTGTACGGCGCTTTGCCACTCTCTGCTGCGCTCCGGCTCAGTTCAGGGTGGTGGGCGATACCTGATCGAAAACGATCATTGCGTCGAAGGTATCTGCCGGAACGATTTTGGCGGTATAGAAAGCCTTAACGTTGACCACGCCCCCCACGTTCAGGGAGGTGATCCGCATCGGTTGCGAGAGGATTTCGCTCCACCCGCTCTCCTTCTCCGCCTCGGAAAAGTCCAGATAGTAGCGGCCCTGCTGCGTTTGTCTGGCCAGCAGATTCAGGGCGTTTTCGTTTTCCACCGTCATTTCCTTAAAGCCCTCGTCCATCTGGGAATTAAAGCAGGTGGTTCTGGCGTCCGTTCCGATGGCGAAATACCCCTGGCCAAGCTCCTCCCCCAGCCGCTTCCCCATACAGTCATACAGAGGAGTTGTGTTGGCCCGGGCGATATGGCCGTTATGACCGTTGATAAAAAGAAGACTGCCGTCCCCATGCTCCAGAAACCATTTCACCTTTTCCGCCATATGGCCGTCCCGCACCTGATTGTACTGCGCGTCCGATTTGCGGATATCGCAGCAATTATGGAGACTGCAAGCGCATTCCCTCGCCAGGGCAAAGACCTCTTCCCCGAATTCTGCCTCCATCAGCTCCCGGGCCCTGTCCACCTCCTCAATCAGCTCCTGCGTCGGCGTCATTGCCTGTTCAAAGGCATCCGCGGGAATGTCATACATATCCCCGTCGTTTAAAAAGGCCAGACTCTCTTCATACTCCGCCCAAACATCCGGCAGGACCTCCCCCAGGGTGTGGGAGAGATATTCCTTACTGCCGTCCGCCCACTGCATATCCATTCCGTAAAAGTGGAGATCCTCCCCCTGCGGGGCGGTCTCGTTGTAGGCGCGCATCCACTCCAGGATCGCCTCCATCTCCCTGGTGCGGTAGATACGAAAGCCGATCCGGGAGGCGGCCTCCTGCGCCGTTCCCTCACCGCCGTGAATCCACGCGTCCACCTTCAGGGCGGCTCCAAAATCGCCTTCTATAATAAATGTGCGGCAGCCGTTGTTTTCCACCAGCGCCTGGAAGAGCTGTCCCTTCAGCTCCTGAAATTCCCTGGCCCCATGGCTCGCCTCGCCCAGGCCCACAACCTGCGTCTGATCCGGCACGGTGATGGAGGAGATGTCCGTTTGCATCAGCCCCGTGTCCGGGCGGCTGCCGCTGCCGCCGCATCCCGTCAGCAGAGAAACGGCCATTACCGCCGTAGACAATACTGCCGTGAATATTGCCGCTTTCATCCTGAGAAACATTTTCCTTTTCATTGTCGTGATCCACCCTTTTCCCTCTGTATTTGGCCCTGAGCGCGTCTCCCGACGGAGCGAAGGACAATGTCCTTTCGTCTGTCAGGGCCCGCAGGCTTCAGTATAGCAGAAAGCGCGCTTTCTGTGTGGATCACTTCCTGGACGGTCTCCGGCGCTTCCTGAGCGGAAGGATGGGGTACCTTCACACACGCCATTGCGCTGCGTCCTCCTGGCGTGGCGTCGAAACGTAACAGGTCTGCCCTGGGCTCTATGCCGGGCAGTCCCGCCCGGTGCTGCGTCCCTGCGCCCTCAGAGTCCTGGCCAGCCGCCCCCTGGCGGAACGGGCGACGGGGCACTCCTGTCCTCCCACCCGCAGTCTCCCTCTCCCGAGGTCGCTCTCCTCAATCCTGTCAAGAGCCACCAGATAAGCCCTGTGGGTACGGAAAAACCTCTCCCCCAGCTCTCTTTCGATCTCCCCCAGATTTCCCGCAAAGTCGATGCGTCCGGTGCGGGTGTGGAGCAGAACATGGTGCGGACGGCTGGCAGTCTCAAAGAACAGGATTTCCTCCACCGGAATATGCCGCAGGGTGTTGCCCACCCGCAGAGTATATACCTGATCCGGCGAGTGCCTCTGCCGGATCAGGCGCTCCTGTATGGCTTCCAGAACACGGCTTATATCGCTCTCCAGCCGCTCCGGCCTTTTGACGATATAGTCAAAGGCCTCCAGATGGTACTCGAAGGTGCGGAAGGCCAGATCTTTGTAGCCGGTAAGGTAGACAAGAATCCCTCCCGGATCCCGCCGCCTTATCTCCCTTCCCAGCCGGAATCCGTCCCAGTGCCCCTCGCCCAGCTCCACATCCAGAAAGTATATGTTGGGCCTTTTTTCCTTAAGGCTTCCGAGAAGCTCCTCTGCACTCCCGGCGCTGCACTCTGTCCGCATGTCGTACTCCTCCATGAGGATCTTTTTCTCCAGCGCCTCCCGGACCCGGCGGCAGATCTGTTCATCGTCATCACACAGATAAATATCTATCATAAGCGGCCTCCAATCGTCAGTTCCTGCACAAAAACGCCGTCGCTCCAGCGGGTGGCGGCCAGGGCTCCGGGATATCTTTTCAGGATCCTCTGATAACTGAAAAGCCCCGTCCCACGCCCTTTTCCTCTGGAAGAAAAGCCCTCCTCCCAGAACCGTTCCGGGTCTGTATTTTCCAGCCAGGGATTGGAGATGCGGATCGTGAGTACGTCCTCCTCCTGCAAAAGAAGGATCTCCACCCAGGGCCTTTCCGTCTCCAGGGCCGCTTCCAGCGCATTGTCCATGAGGATCCCCAGACAGCGGATCAGATCCGGCAGCTCCATGTACGCCCGCTCCACCGGACAGAGAACCTCCAGCCGACATTCCACTCCCTTTTCGGTCATCTCCGTAAGGCCGGCCAGAAGCAGGCTCCTGACCTGGGGGATACGCACATTGCCAATCCAGAGGGAATTCCTGATCTTCTCCCCCAGCCGCCGGTCAAACCCTTCCTCCAGCTCCTGCATGGAACGGGAAATCGCCCCTACCTCAGATCCTTTCCCATAACCCGCAAGAAGATTTTTGTAATCATGCCGCAGGCAGCGCATTTCCCTGCGCAGCTCCTCCAGGCTCTGCTCATACAGGGTCTGCTGGGCGATCACATCCCGCTGGAGCTGAATCTGGCGCCGATCCATCTCCCGCCGGGCCATGCTGACCACCAGCGCAGTCACAAGCAGCATCAGAGCCATCCAGACTATAAGGGATTCCGCCAGATACCGGGACTCTATTCCAAATTGCAGATAATGCATGGCCGCGAACACCACCTCCAGCGCCACCAGCATAAGGGCGATCCGACGGATCCCCTTTTTCCCGGCAAAGCCTTCGCCGGAATTTTTTCCATTATCGGTCCTCCCGTCGACTTTTCCCCACAGGGTTCCCCCGATGGAGCACTTTCCGGCAGGCCTGTTTGGGCCGAAGATTTTTCTGCGGGAAAAAGGCCTGAATTCCTCTCCTGTCCAGAGCCCTTTCAGCGCCATGGACAAAGCCAGGTGAACCGGCAGTGTGGGCCAGATCACCAGCAGCGATATGCCCGCTCCGGTCTCCTCGAGCCTGGCCAGCGGGATCACCGCCCCCAGAACATAATTGAACAGATGGGACATGGAGCTCTGGAGCATGGCGGCGATGCTCACCGCGCAAAGGCTCTGCCAGAAGGGGCCCTGCCAGACCCACATACTCCAGAGCGTAAACGCCGCGGTCGTCAGCATGAAAATCAGGCAGATCAGAGGGAGATTCCTGATAAAGCCCGCCGCCCACCAGTTAACCGCCGCCATGGCCGGGGCCAGCGCGGCGGGCAGAAGCGGGAAGATCAAAAGGGGATGCCTTCTGATCCATCCTCCCCCAGGGGCAGGGCGTCCTATCTTCTCCACGAGAGGATACAGATAGATCAGCAGCATCAGCTCCCCCAGCAGATAATCCTCGCAGGTGAGCAGAAATTGTCGGATAAATGGCAGTTCCTGGCAGCTCATGGGCGGGTACTCCTTCTCCTGTTCAGATCAGCTTTCTTGCCTCCTCATATCGGCTCACGGTAGTGCCAAGCCCTTCACAGGCCCTCTCCAGGGAGACCTGAAATGACTTCATAAGGCTCTCAATATCCGTCACGAGCTGCCTGGCTCTGCCATATTCTATCCCTTCTGCTTTTCCCTCTTTTTTTCCCTGCCTCACGTACTGGTCGAATAATTCACACACAGTTATCTCATCCTCCTCTCTGATTTCCTGTTCTTCCATCCATTTTTCAATATCGTCCGTATCCCTCTGGCCCGACAGAGCTCCGAGCATTTTCAGCAGAGCGGCTTTGTGTTTAATCTTCCTGTCAGAACGATAATCGGCTCCCTGCGCAAGGAAATCCACCACAATCCGCATATCGCTCTGAAACAGCGCCCTTATTTCCTCCGGTAAATGCCGCATTTCAAACACATGAAGCTGTATCTGATCAACATACCCCCATGTCTCCTCCGGGATTTTTTTCCTGCGGAAGAAGGTTTTCAGATCATGACTTCCCTTCCACGCCGTCTCTCCCCAATAAAGCACAAATTCTATCACCGGGAAGCTGTCTTTCATTTTTCTTCCGTACTGCTCCCTGTAAATCCCCCCGATATAACCTGCCTTACGAAGAAGCATTTTTCCGTCACGCCTGCTCTGGTTGGCGATCAGATACATGACTCTGACCTCTCCCTCCGTCAGCTCATACCTGCACAGATCCTCATACTGGCTGCGAAGCTTCTCCCTCCCCTGATAAAGCGTTTCTGTAGGCCCTGGCCACAGCATTTTAGCCTGCGCTACCTCTTTTCCCTGGTAGAGCAGAGCGTTGATCGTGTCCGCCGCTATATCCGGGAACCCCAGAAATTCCTTTTCCACCGTATCCTTCTTCTCCCTGTTTCCCGCCATTCTTCCTCCTGTTGCAGAAAATTTTCAGTTTGTACAGAAAGTGTCCGTCTCTGTCCAAAATGCCCACGCTGACAATTAATTTATTCACAGAAAATGACGGTTGCAGAACGCGGCGGTTCATGCCATATGGAAAATCCCCCGCTCCATGCTTCCCGTAATCTGCCAAGAATCTCCTGCTCTTTTCAAAGTTTATCCGTATCCTGTGACATCTGTTAACTGGAAATTAAGCATGAAATTCTTGAATCAGACAGGAAGCTGTTCTTCCCATGGATGATGAGGAAATCCTCTCACAGACCGTATCCCGATGTATGCTTAATTTGACAATTCTATCATAGCATATGAAGAATTCCCTTTCAACAAAATTTTATCTCCGGACACATAAATCCGGAGATGATTTTATTGTATACCCAAAAGGCGGCACAGCCCCACAACCTTAAGCCATACCGCCTGATCTGAAATCATTTTTTCACTGTCCTGACAGTTGTCCCGGCTGCTTTCCCGCCGGCGCTCTTCTGACTCTTCTTCCTCAAAATGCCGCCTCGAGCCCCTCGAAGTTCACTCTCCTGACCTGACCGTTCTTCAGACAGATCGTTGTGGTCCCATAGGCTCCCGTCCGGGGCATATCCCCGTAAACGATCTCCCGGATGGGGAAGAGCTCCTCCTTCGAAAATACGCAGTCCGTGCTTTCCCGGCCGGGAAGCTCTGCCGTGATCACCTGAGAGATGAGCAGATAGGGCTCGTTGCTGCCGTACTGCCTGCGGCTCTCCATGGCGGCGCAGATCACGATGGAATCCGGCGAATCCGGATTGGTGCCGGTGCTGTGGATCACGTCCATCCTCTCCCATCCCCGGTAACAGGTCATGGCCATCTGTCTCTGCACGCCCCGGTGATCATGGCCGATCAGGACAATGGCCTGTGCCAGGCTGCCGTCGGGAAGCGTCTCCTGCATGCGGATGATCCTGGTTTTCTCTCCGTCCGCTCCCGGATTGTCCGGAAAGCCATAGGAGCCGAGGGTCACGGCCACCGGCCTTCGGCAAAGGCGCAGCTTATCCACCCGCATGATCCCCCGCTCCAGGGGGAAATCCGCCAGATTCATGGCCTGGAGCCAGTGCTGCTCCGTCTCCAGATTGCCGTCAAAAAACTGCCTGCGATAGAGTACGCCCTCCTTCTGACCACACCAGATGGTGATATTTCCCCGGGAAGGGTGCTGCGCCCCGGCGTCAAAGAGCAGATACTGCTGGGATTCACAGATTTCCTCCCTCCGGTTTTTCCACGGGCGCAGATCCTGTTCCTGCACAGCTCCGGAGCGGACGATCTGCTCCTTAACTGTCCCGGGATTTTCTTCCCCGCCCTCAAAAAGAGGATTCTCCGTCCTTCCCTGAGGGGTGGACTCCCATGGGTACTTCGTGTTGTAATTGAGCTTGCCGTAGTTCCAGATGCCGTGGATATCCCCGGCCTCCTTACAGACCTTGCCGGTGCGCAGGATGGTCTCGCCGTTGGCCTCGTGGTTGGTGTAGCACAGGGCCGGGCCTGCCAGCGCGGTCTCCTTCACCTGACCCTTTTTGAGTCCCTCCCAGGAGCCGTTGTTCTCCCTGGCTGTCCAGAAGGGATGATCCGGAGCGAGCTCCAGGCACAGAAACGCCTTTCCCAGCCACAGCGGGGACTCCGCACAGGAATAGCCCTGTACCAGCGGCGTGAACTGATCGTAAAAGCCCAGCGTGGGAACGCCCTGGTAGAGGAAATCGTCCCTGGTAAAGAACTGGAGCAGAGAGCCCGACGCGATTCGTCTGGCCAGCCCCGGATCCGCGGAGGCATTTTTCAGGAAAAAGTTGGCCGCCAGAGGCCCGGTCGCTCCGTTTCGATAAATACAGCTCCTGCCCCACATATTGGTGAAGCCGTCCCGGTCGAAAAAGTCCGGGTAACTCGCCATGAGCTGATTGGAGCACTCCTCAAAACGCCGGGCCAGATAAGGCTCGTTCTCATATCCGAACCAGTCGTTCCAGATGGGCGCGTAAATATTGAAGGCCCAGCAGGAATAGTAATCGAAGCACTGTCCGTCCCGGTACCAGCCGTCCCCAACCGTGTAATTGAGCACCGCCTGGGCATGGTCGATCATGATCTCCCGGTCAATCTCATACCCTTCCTTATAAAGAAAGGCCAGATCCAGCATATTGAAAAACCGCCAGTTCTGGGGCACCGTATTCCCATGGGCAAAGCTGGATAAAATCGCCGCAATGCAGTCCTTCTCCTCTCTGGCGTAGTCCTCCCAGATCTGCTCCCGGCAGGCGTTTAAGCCGATCACCAGCGCGCAGGTCTCCACCGTCTGCTGAAAGCTCCTGAACGTGTTTTTGCTCCCGGTGAGCTCCTGCATCTCCTCGTAGTTTCCCACGTAAACCGCATCCCCCCTGGTGCAGGCTCTCAAAATGTGCTTCCTGTAATAGTCCTTCAGCCGGATGCCGCAGATCTCAATATCCGGCTCGTTGCGGATCAGCACCGAGGCGATGAAAAAGGAACGGGTGAGTCCCTCGAAAATCTCCGCCCTGCGCTCCGCCTCCTGCTGCTCCTGCGAAGCGTCCAGATGCGGATAGGTGATCCTGGTCTCCTTTCTGGGCATCACCAGAGGATCCTCCATGCCGCCGATATTGCCGAAGATCCCCTCCAGCAGATAACGGCCCGCCTCCAGCCAGTGCTGCCTGGTCATCCCTGTGTAAGGGCTTAAATCATAATCCGGATTCTTTACTTCAAATACCATGTTTTTGTCCTGCCTTTTCTTTATTTTTTATCTGCATCCCGCACAGGCGCTCCGCAGCATTTCCCTCTAACCCTTCTGATCCGAATGGCCATATACTGCCTGGCGGGCAGCTCGATCCTGGTCGTTCCGCTGTGTACCCCTGCGTCCTCAACAGTCATCCCCCAGGTATCGATCACCTCCACCTGATATTCCTGATCCTGGGGCAGATACAGCATCCGGTAAGCCGGACGGGTGATTCCCAGATAGTGGATCTCATAGCCGCAGGGTTCTGATCCGGAGGCTTTCCCATCGCTCTCTCCCTCCCCGCCGATTCCCACCACCTCGTCGAAGAGCCCCGGCCCCTTCCTCAGATACCCTCCCGGCGTCTCCTGACAGATCTTCAGAAGGAACCGGAGCCGCTGCGGGCTCTCCCCCTTAAGAATACCGCCGTGGGACCACCAGAGAATCTCCTTCTCATCCAGAAAGGTCTCCCCGTGGCCGGCGCAGCCTCCCCGCAGAAAAGCCTCCCAGAAACGGCGCACCAGCTCCTGCCCTGTGATATTGCCCCAGCCGAAATGAATATTTCCCTCATAACAGATCTCGTCCCACACTACAGGCTTTCCATACTGCTCCAGATACTCGTCGGTATACTCCGTGGTTTTATAAAAATCCTGCCGCTGCATGGAACAGTGGGTAATCCACTCTCTGGAATAATCATAGAACCCCATACAGTTGTGAATGGAACGCAGGTGCCCATAAGGATCCTCCCTGTAGAAGATCTCCCCGTACCGCTCCCAGTCCTGCCCGGTTTTCGTACCGATCAGGTCGTACTCGTTGGCCAGAGACCACCACACATTCCGGTACGCCCCGTAACGGGCGATCATATAGCGCAGATACTGGTCACAGCACCGGGCCTGCATCAGATTCATTCCCCACCGGTCATATGGATGCATCAGAATGATATCCGCCTCGATTCCCAGGTCCCGGAGCTGGCGGATGCGCAGGTCGAACCGCTGGAAATGCGCCGTATTGGGCCGGAAATAATCAAAGTCAAAATCCCACCGTGGCTCCTCCATTCCCGGGAAGTGCTTCCGCTGCCGCCTGTCCTGCTCTGCCAGCGTCCCGTCCAGCCCCTGGCCCGTTCCCCTCTCAAAGGGATACGTCAGCGGCTCCTTCTTATTGAACTCATAAAACTTGGGAAAAATGCAGAACCGTATCTTGTTAAAGGGACTGCCCTTAAGGGTCTCAAGCGTCTGCTCCTGCAGCTCCATGCTCTGATGCACCCAGGCATAACAGGTGGTGCCGATGGAATAATACGGCGTTCCGTCCTCATATCCCAGGTGACAGCCGACGACGACCCGTACCCGGCCATGATTGTTCTCCCGCGTCGGCGAAACCGCCTCGAATTCCCCGGTGATGGCTTCCCTCAGAATATTTCCCTCAATCACATAGGCGTAACGCCCCTCGTGGGCGGGCATGAAGCGCACCTTATAACAGCCGCCCCCGTCATAAAAACCGCTGACCCTCACCTCCTCCCGCTCACCCCGAAAGGTTCCCGTGACCTGCCCCTGGGTAAAGGGATTCTGAAAAGACAGCCCCTGCGCACACTTCACCTCAATCTCGATAAAATCCCATTTTTCCACTCTCTCCATATGTAATATTGTCCCCTTCCTGCCGCGTCTTCCCATGCCGGACCGCCCCGAAAGCCGCCGCGCCATCTGCCGCCCCCGTCGCGCCTGTAAAACCATTACTGTAATACTACCTGAAATCCTGCCTGTTTTCAACAGGTTAAGAGCAACTTCACCACTGGTATTTCCCCAAAATCTGTGCTATGCTGATTTCAACATAAGGGTGTCCTTCCAGGACATCCGTTGTTGACATAAGGATGTCCAGCCGGGACATCCGTTGTTTTTCCTCAGCGCGGCATCGTCCTGCTCCGCCAGGGGATTTTCAGAAAAAGCTGCGTCCGCAGCAGAAACGGGAGGTATTATGAACAGCTTTGAGTTTATCTGGCAGTACATAAAACGCTATCGGTTCCGGTATATTGCCGGAATCATCACTCTTTTTTTTGTGGATTTTTTCAACATCTTTATCCCCAGAGTGACCGGCGCCATCACTGACGGGCTGACCGCCCAGGCCATGGACATGCCGCTGGTCCTTAAGCATCTGGCGGCGCTCCTTCTGCTGGGGGCCGGTCTTGCGCTGGGGCGCTTTTTCTGGCGCTTCTTCCTCTTCGGCGCTTCCCGCAGCATCGAAAAAAATCTCCGGGACGACATGTTCGCCCATCTGGAAAAGCTGGATGTGGAGTATTACAACGAACACAAGACCGGCGATCTGATGACCCGCTTTACCAGCGATCTGAACATGATCCGCATGGCCATCGGCCCCGCCATCATCTCCGTGTTTGACGCCACAGTGATGACCGCCATGGTGATCATTCAGATGGTCTTTTATGTGAACATCCGCCTGACTCTGCTCGCCCTGATCCCCATGCTTTTTATCTGTGTGGGCGAGATTTACTACGGAAAAATCATGCACCCCAGATATAAGGAACGCCAGGAGGCGGTCTCCGACCTTACCGACTATGTACAGGAGAGCTTTTCGGGCGTGCGCGTGATCAAGGCCTTTGTGCAGGAGCGGGCCCAGATGTACGGCTTCTTAAAGGCCAACCGCCACACCATGGACAAAAACCTGAACGTGGTGCGCCTGCAGGCCATCGTGATGCCCCTTCTGGACGTGATCATCGGCTTAAGCAGTCTGATCACCCTGATCTACGGCGGCTACCTGGCGCTGGTGGGGGAGATCACCCTGGGCCGCTTTGTGGCCTTTAACCAGTATATCAACATGCTGGTGTGGCCCATGCTCGCCTGCGGCGACGCCATCAACATGTTTTCCCAGGGGAGCGCCTCCATCCGCAGGGTGCAGGAAATCTTCGAGCAAAAGCCCGCGGTTCACGATGGCGATCAGGCAGTCCGCGTACCCGCCATCAGAGGGGACATCACCCTCTCCCACCTGACCTTTATCCACCGGGGCCACAGCGAGCCCACCCTTAAGGATATCAGTCTGGAAATCCCTGCGGGAACCACTCTGGCCATCATCGGCCGCACCGGAAACGGCAAATCCACCCTGGTCAATCTGCTGCTTCATCTTTACAACACAAAGCCGGGAATGATCCTCATCGACGGGCAGGATATCGGCTCTATCCCCTTAAAGGATCTGCGGGAGCACATCGCCTACGTGCCCCAGGACAATTTCCTGTTCTCGGACACCTTAAAATCCAACATCTCCTTCGGGGTGGAGGAGACGGATATGGACGCGGTGGTGCGGGCGGCCCGGGCCTCCTGCATCCACGAAAATATTATCTCCTTCCCTGACGGATACGAGACCATGGTGGGCGAGCGGGGCGTGACCCTCTCCGGGGGCCAGAAGCAGCGAAGCTCTATCGCCAGAGCCCTCATGAAGGACGCCCCCATCCTGATCCTGGACGACGCCCTCTCCGCCGTGGACACCGACACCGAGGAGCAGATCCTGAAAAACCTGAAGGAAAACCGCCGTGGAAAGACCACCATCCTGATCGCTCACCGGATCTCCACCATCCAGAACGCGGATATCATCATGGTGCTTGAGGACGGCGAGGCCAGAGAGGTGGGCAACCACGCCTCCCTGATGGAACAGAACGGTATTTACCGGAGTATGTTTGAAAAGCAACAGCTTGAGGCCGCCATGGGAGAAAAGCGGGCGGCCCTGACCGGCAAAGGAGGTGGGCGCTGATGAAACGGCTTCTTACTTATTTAAATCCGCACAGAAAGGTGATGACGCTGGCAACCCTGCTGGTGCTTTTCATCATCGTGGTGGAGCTCTACCGCCCCATCATCATCGGAAACGCCATCGACAACTATATCAACGGCTACTACCACCCCTATGTGGAGACCACCGAGGGCGCGCCCGGAAGCGTTCCCTGGAAGGATATATGGCTCACCAGGAGGTATACCTCCCGGACGGATCCTGCTCCCCGGAAAGACGCTTCTCAGGAGAGCCTCCTCAAAGCCGGCGGGACAGCTTCCGCCCCCGGCGCGGAAACCTTCTACCAGATCTTCCTCTGGCAGGACCGCTACTACATGGCGGAGGGCCTGGACGCCCGGGAATGTACGCTTCTGGAAAGCGCCTCCCCCGATGTGCTGGAGGGCTATGTCCGGGAGGGAGCCGTCCTTCTGGAAAGGGAGGACCTGGCAGCCCTGCGCCATTATGATTTTACCGGTATCCTTCTGGCAGCCCTGCTCTACCTGTGTATGCTCCTGCTGGGCTTTGCGCTGAACGCGCTGGACACCTGGATGCTGCAGAAGATGGGGCAGAATATCATCTATGACATGCGAAAGGAAGTGTTCGGACATATTCACAGCCTTTCCTTAAGCTTTTTCAACGCCACCCCGGTAGGCAAGCTGGTGACCCGGGTCTCCAACGACACCGAAGCCATCAACGAGCTCTTTTCCTCCATCCTGGTAAGGCTCTTTAAAAATGTGGTGAAGATTGTGGGA
>CANOVJ010000058.1 GCA_947570615.1 uncultured Lachnospiraceae bacterium | reverse complement strand
ATTAGTAAATATGCCGAAAGTGAAAAATTGTTCAAAAAAAGGTTGAAATTTTTAGTGTAGGGTCAAAAACAACAATTACCCTTGTCAGGGAAATCGTAATCTGCTATACTTTTTACTGGTACATCCTGTAAAGAACTGTTAAAAAACAGAAACGATTCATTAAAGGAGAGAGGGAAATGAAAGGAAATATTGTAGTTGGACAGTCCGGCGGGCCTACGGCTGTAATCAATTCATCCGTTGCGGGCGTGTATGCGGCGGCCAAAGAGCTGGGCGTTAAAAAGGTTTACGGTATGGTACACGGCATCGAGGGATTTCTCGAGGACAGACTCATCGAGCTGGAGGATTATCTGGAGGAGCCCACAGGCATTGAGCTCTTAAAGAGAACTCCCTCCGCGTTCCTGGGCTCCTGCCGTTTCAAGATGCCGAAGATCGAGGGGCACGAGGATGTCTATGAGAAGGTTTTCGAGATCATGGAAAAGCATGATATCGAGTGCCTGTTCTATGCGGGCGGAAACGATTCCATGGACACCGTGAAGATGCTCTCCGACTATGCGGCGGCTCACGGAAAGAAACAGAGATTCATGGGCGTTCCCAAGACCATCGACAACGATCTGCCTGTTACGGATCACTGCCCCGGCTATGGCAGCGCGGCCAAATACATTGCGGCCAGCTTAAAGGAGGTTATCCGCGACAACGAGTCCTTCGGGGCCAAAAAACCCACCATCTGCATCGTTGAAATCATGGGACGTAACGCTGGATGGCTCACCGCGGCGGCAGCCCTGGCCAGGGGAGAGGACTGCAGCGGAGCGGACGCCATTTATCTTCCGGAGAAGGTGTTCGACATGGACGCTTTCATGGAAAAGGTAAAACATCTGGCGGCCACCAAATCCTCCGTTGTGATTGCAGTTTCGGAGGGAATCCATATCGCAGACGGACGCTATGTGTGCGAGCTTGCCAATGAGAACGTGGCAGTGGACGCCTTCGGACATAAGCAGATGTCCGGTACAGCCGCTTACCTGGCGCAGAAGATTGCGGAGGAGACCGGCCTTAAGACCAGAGCCATCGAGTTCTCAACCCTTCAGAGGGCGGCTACCCACCTTGCATCCCTCACCGATATCAACGAGGCGTTCCAGGTTGGACATGACGCTGTGATCGCGGCCCAGGAGGGCAAGACCGGCATGATGATCACTCTCGACCGCAATGGGGACAACCCTTACCAGTGCGGTACCAGCGCATATGACATTCACGCCATCGCCAACGTGGAGAGGCCCGTTCCCGCAGAGTGGATCACCGAGGACGGTTGCGGCTTAAATGACGGTTATATCAAATATGCGAGACCGCTTATCATGGGCGAGCTGCTTCCGATCTTTGTGAACGGCCTGCCGCTGCATCTGGTGAGAAAATAAACGGAAGGCTGTCCGGTTTTTCAGTGAATGAGGGGCTGTCGCAGGGAGGACAGAATATACGGGATATGGTATAATACAGTATTGAATTACCATATCCTGTGTCCTGTTTTCCTGATGCGGCGGCCTTTTTTTGCGAAGGACATGCCAACAATACATTGACTGCCGGCGGGAATTGTACTATTCTAATAGCATAGGCAGGAAGGGACCGGAGCCCGAAAAGGTATCCGGGGCGTTCTCTGCGGTATGAAAGTCAGACTTACGGGGGATAATTGGAAATGGTTTCGAGTATCATAGGACGTTATCTGTTGAGCAGGGAATATATCACATCGGAGCAGCTTTACAGTCTGCTTCTTGAAAAACGAAAGATCCATGTCAGGCTGGGCCTGATTGCCGTGGCGGAAGGGCTGATGACCCAGGCGCAGGCGGACGAGGTGTATAATTACCAGTCCAGGGTGGATAAACGCTTTGGCGAGCTGGCTGTGGATAAGGGATATCTGACGGAATGGGAGGTGGAGAGTCTTCTGGAAAAGCAGGGGAATGCCTACCTGGCATTTGCCCAGGCCCTCTCCAGCCAGAATGTAATGCCCTTTGAACAGTTAGAGCGGTACATGGAGGAGTTTCAGTCCGAATATCATCTCACCCTCCCGGATATGGAGGATTTAAAGAGCAATGACGTGGACCGGATCCTGCCCATCTGTATTCCCATGGGCGACAATCAGTATTTACATATCGCGGGGATCGCCCTGCGCACGCTGGTGCGGTTTGTGGACGGGGAGCTGTGCCCGAAGACGGCTTATTTTTCCGGAAGGCTGGAGGCGGAGAGCGGCGCCATTGTGCACATGGACGGGGAGCAGTGCGTCAGCTGCGGCATTGTGGGAAAGGCGGAGGCGTTTGGTTTGCTGGCCCGTATTTTGGGTGGGGAGGAGCAGGCGCAGGAAGACGATGGAGCGTTAAAGGCCACAGGGGAGCTTGTGAGCTGTATTGCAGGAATATATGTGAAAAGCCTGGGACAGAGCGGCGTTTCTCTGGAGCAGGGGCCGGTGCGATGTTTCGGGGAGATGAGCACAGTCACAGCGGAAAAGATACTGGTGCTGCCCATTCATGTTATGGGAGAGGAGATCAGGTTTCTGATTGCACCGGGAAGCGGGATGGAGATTCTCACCCCGGCGCAGGAGCACTGACCGACAGGGACAGAAGAGAAGGAACTGGCAGAGGACGTCGGTTCCTTTTTGCGAAGCGGGCAGGAGGCGGCGGGCGATAGCTGCTGCAGGCAGGCCGTATGCGGCTTTCGTATCGCGTTGCCGCAAAGGCGCGGCATGGAGGTAAAATGGTATCAATCAAGGATGTTGCAAGACATGCGGGGGTGGCGATCTCCACAGTGTCCAAGGTTTTAAACAGCTATCCCAATGTCAGCGACGAGACCAGGGGGCGGGTTACCAGGGCTGTGGCGGAGCTGAATTTTGTTCCAAACTCCGTGGCGGCCGCGCTTTCCTCCAAACAGTCCGCCCGCGTGGCTCTGCTGGTGAACCTGAACACGAAGACGCAGGCCATCGACGAGATCAGTCTGCAATATATCCAGGGGGCCATCAACAAGGCCATGGAGTTGAATCTGGACGTGATCACGCTGTTCTTTTCCATGTTTCAGGACAAAACGGTGGAGGAGCTGATCCGGTATCTGAAGTCCCAGAGTATCGGAGGCATCATTATCTACGGGATTTCCATGGACGATGCGGTGCTTCGGGAGCTGGCGGGCGGAAATGACTTCAAGTGCGTGGTGGTGGACGCCCCTCTGACCAGTGAAAATACCTCCTGTGTAAGGATCGACCACGCGAAAGCCCAGTACGAGGTGGCAAAAAGGACCATAGTGGACAACAACTGCCACCGGGTGCTTTATATTTCCGGCAGGGAAAACAGCTATGTGGCCCGGGAACAGCAGGAGGGCATGGCGAGGCTGGCCCGGGAGATGGATCTGGAGATGCTTCTTAAATACGGGGAACTGTCAGAGCTCAAAGCGCGTAATATAACCATGGAATATGGGGAATGCTATGATACGGTGATCTGCGGATCGGATCTGATGGCCATCGGCGCAATGAAGGCTCTGACGGAGATGGATATTTTCAGGCCGGTGTGCGGCTATGACGGGATTATTCTGATGGGATATGTGGGGAAGCAGATGAACACGGTGCGACAGAATTTTGCCGGGATATCCGCCACGGCCATGGAGGAGCTGCACAGACTGATGAACGGAAAGAAGGGGGAGGACGTGAGGACGCCCTACACCCTGGAGAGAATGAAATATACGGATATTATCTGCTGAGCCCGTCCCCGGACTACCTTCCCGGAGCCGGGCGTACTGATGCGGCCCGGGCCGCAGATGGGGAAACTGCCTGCGCGGATTTCCCATCGCTCAGATGCGCAGGACGCGGCATTGAGATTATGACAGAAAAGGGAAAGGATGGTGTCTTTATGTCAACGCAGACAAACCTGCAAAAGGATGTACTGGTTCTGAACATGGAGCAGCAGCTCTGTGAGATTGCCGGGGATATGTATGGAAGGAAGGTGGAGGAGCTTTCCGACCAGGAGGCTTACTATGTGGTGCTCACGCTGGCCAGGAGGCTTTTGTCCGTGTCCAACGCCAATGTGGGAAAAAAGAAGGTCTACTACATCTGCGCGGAATTTCTGATCGGAAAGCTTCTGTCCAACAATCTGATCAATCTGGGAGTTTACGATAAGCTGGAGGCGATACTGGAGAGGAAGGGAAAGAGTCTTGGGGCCATCGCGGAGGCGGAGCCTGAGCCCTCCCTCGGCAACGGGGGGCTGGGCAGGCTGGCGGCCTGTTTCCTGGACTCCATCGCCACCCTGGGGCTTCCCGGGGAGGGGATCGGCCTGAATTACCACTTCGGCCTGTTCAGGCAGGTCTTTGCGGATAAACGGCAGAAGGCGTTAACGGACGACTGGATAGAGGAGAAGTCCTGGCTGACCCGCACGGATATCACCTTCGATGTGTTTCTGGGAGGAAAGAAGTTTGTCTCCAGACTCTACGATATCGATGTGGCGGGCTATGACAGCGGCGTCAACAAGCTGCGGCTGTTTGATATCGAGTCGGTGGACGAGAGCGTCGTGAAGGAGGGAATCCTTTTTGACAGGGAGCAGGTCGCCCAGAATCTCACGCTGTTTCTCTACCCTGACGATTCTGATGAAAAAGGGCGCCTGCTCCGCATTTACCAGCAGTATTTCATGGTGAGCAACGCGGCCCAGCTGATCCTGCTGGAGCTGAAGGAGAGCAGATGCGATCTCAGGGCCATGTATGAGTATGCGGTGATCCAGATCAACGACACCCATCCCACTCTGATCATCCCGGAGCTGATCCGGATCCTGGTGGAGGAGAAGGCCTTTACCATGGATGAGGCCATCGGGGTGGTGAGCAGAACCTGCGCCTATACCAACCACACCATCCTCTCTGAGGCTCTGGAGAAGTGGCCCCTTGCGTATCTGGAGAAGGTGACCCCCCAGCTCGTCCCCTACATTAAGGAGCTGGATAAGCGGGTGGCGCAGAAGTATGCGGATCCGAAGGTGCAGATCATCGATGAGGACGGCAGGGTACACATGGCCCACATCGATATCCATTACGGCTTTTCCGTAAACGGCGTGGCGGCCATCCACACGGAGATATTAAAGAATTCGGAGCTCAATGCCTTTTATAAGATTTATCCTGAAAAGTTCAACAACAAGACCAACGGCATCACCTTCCGCAGATGGCTTTTTAGCTGTAACCGGGAGCTGGCGGGATTCCTCTCCGGGACCATCGGGGACGGGTTTAAGAAGGATGCGGGCAAGCTGGAAAAACTCCTGAATTACCGGGACTCTCAGGCGGTGATGGAGCGGCTTTCGCAGATTAAGCAAAACCGCAAGAGGGAGCTGGCCGACTGGCTGGAGAGAAAACAGGGCGTGAGGCTGAATCCCGAGGCCATATTTGATATTCAGATCAAGCGCCTTCACGAGTACAAAAGGCAGCAGATGAACGCCCTCTATATCATCCATAAATATCTGGAAATCAAAAGAGGCAAAAAGCCCGCAAGGCCCCTGGCATTTATCTTCGGGGGCAAGGCGGCCCCGGCCTATGTGATCGCCCAGGATATCATTCATCTTCTGCTGGTGCTGCAGGAGATTGTGGGTAACGACCCGGACGTGAGTCCTTATATGACCGTGCTGATGGTGGAAAATTACAACGTTACCTGCGCGGAGAAGCTGATCCCGGCCTGCGATATCTCCGAGCAGATTTCCCTGGCCTCCAGGGAGGCCTCCGGCACCGGAAACATGAAGCTTATGTTAAACGGGGCGGTGACGCTGGGAACCGCCGACGGCGCAAATGTGGAGATCCGGGATCTGGTGGGGGACGATAATATTTATATTTTCGGGCAGACCTCCCAGGAGGTGATCGACCATTATGAAAAGGCGGACTACGTATCCAGGGATTACTATGATAAGAGTCCTGTGATCCGGGAGGCGGTGGACTTTATCATGGGAGAGCAGGCTCTTAAGGCGGGCCATAAGGAAAATCTGGAGCGCCTCTACAGAGAGCTTCTTGATAAGGACTGGTTTATGACCCTTCTGGATCTGGAGGATTATATCGCGGTGAAGGATCGGGCTCTTGCGGATTATGAGGACCGGGAAAAGTGGAAAAGGATGATGCTTGTGAACATTGCGAAGGCGGGATACTTCTCCTCAGACAGGACCATCGCGGAGTATAACAGGGAGATCTGGAAGCTCTAGGGGACAGCGCCTGCCAGAGAAGGGCGCCATCAGGGGCAGCCCCTTACAGGGATCTGCCCCCGGGAGGAGGCGGAGCTGCCGGTGGGCTCTCCGGCCTTCCAGGTCTGTGAGGGGGGCACGTTGAAGGCGATCTCTTTTCCGTCGGAGACGGCGATGATGACGCCGTCCTCGTCGATTCGATAGACCTCCACCGCGTTTGCACGCAGCGTGTTCAGGGTCTGAGCGTGGGGATGTCCGTAGGAGTTATTCTCCCCGCAGCTGATCACCGCGCAGGAGGGGTTTACCGCCTTAAGAAAATCCTCCGAGGTGGAGGTTCTGCTTCCGTGGTGCCCCGCCTTATATACATCCGCGGCCAGGGAGAGGCCGTTCTCCAGCATGTCCTCCTCCGCATCCTCCCCTGCGTCCCCGGTGAACAGGAACCGGTTTTCCCCGTTTTCCACAAGGAGGGCGATGGAGGCGTCGTTGGGATTGTCGTACTCGCCGTTGGGGGCCAGAATGGTGAAGGCGGCCTGACCAAGAGAATACTGCGCTCCAACCTCCGGCGTACTGTATCTGAGCCGCTTATTGTCCAGGGACTGGATCAGCTTCTGATAAGTTCTGTTGTCTTTTTCAAAATTGGAGACAAACACCTTATCGATCTGAAATTTGGTGATGACCACAGGCGCGCCGCCGATGTGATCCGAATCGGGGTGGGTGAGGATCAGATAATCCAGCTTCTCCACCTTCTGCTTTTTCAGATAATTCCAGACGGCGGTTCCTCTGGAGTCGTCCCCCGCGTCGATGAGCATGGCGTGCTCCCCGCAGGTAATCAGGGTACAGTCCCCCTGCCCCACGTCCAGGAAATGCACCTCCATGACGCCATTGTTCTGCGGGCCCGCCGCATCCGCGCCGCCGGACGTTCCGGTATTTGCCGGGCGTGAGGTGAGAATCCCTCCCAGCACGGCCGCAAGCAAAAAGAGAGCTGTGATCAGTCCGGAGTTCTTTTTCATAACGGTATCCATTCCTTTCCATGGCAAAAATCATGAAAGCCAGCATCCCTATTTTACTACGCCGCGTCCGAAAAGGAAAATATTTTCCTGAAATAATTTCCCCAAATACATTTCCAGAATAAAAACCTCCGGCAGAAAATCTTGACAAACCGTTCTCAATGATATATTTTAGAATACAACTATATACAGATTGCCAGGGGAGCATAAGCTGAGAGTGTTCATGGCCGGACGGCCGCGAACAGACCCTCATTACCTGACCCGGATAATACCGGCGTAGGGACGCAGTTTTTGTAAGCGCGCATTTTGTGTGCTTACAGGCTTTATGCATTCCTCCTGTGACCAGACAAGGAGGTTTTTTTATGTCTTTTTTTGTAAAAGAGATCGTTGACGAGGAGTGGGGAAATTATTTTGCGCTGACAGGCGCGGGTTATGGCGCTCTGGTGGCTGTCATGGTGGCGGTACTGCTGATTGGCTGCATGATCGCGGGAGAGGGCGGCGGGAGAAGGGTAAGCACCAGAGCGCTGGTGTTTTCCGCCATGGCCATGGCGCTGGGAATGGTGACCAGTATGATTAAGCTGGTGGATATGCCCATGGGAGGCTCCGTCACCCTGTGCAGCATGCTCTTTATCACTCTGATCGGCTATCTGTTCGGACTGCGCGCAGGCCTTACCGGGGCCATCGCCTACGGCATTCTGCAGCTGGTGGTGGATCCGTATATCATCAGCATTCCCCAGATGTTCACGGACTATATATTTGCCTTTGGCGCGCTGGGGCTCTCGGGACTGTTTTATGAAAAAAAGAACGGGCTGATCCTGGGGTATCTTGCGGGGGCGCTGGGAAGATACTTCTTTACCTTCCTGTCGGGGATGATCTTCTTCGCGGCCAACGCAGCCGGCTACAATATGTCTGTTCCGGTTTATTCCCTGGCCTACAACGGCGCCTACCTGGTGCCCGAGGCGGCGATCACGGTGCTGATCCTGATGATGCCGCCGGTAAATAAAGCGCTTCTTAAGATAAAAAGTATGGCCGCCGGAGAATAAGACGGGCTCCGGCTCAGTTCATCCAGGCCACCTGCTGGCAGCGGATCAGGGGATAGATTTTCAGACTGCATGAATTTAAGTTCTCCCGGTTCATATCCACCGCCGTGAGCTGATTGTTGGCGTAGGTCTTATAGTAATAGAGCCCTTTCGAGGCGTTGATACAGCAGGAATAGATCGTGGTGTCGTACTGATCTTCCGGGGTCAGGACACTTCCCCGGGGCATGGCCACGGCGTCCAGAAGATGGAAAAGCTGGGAAACGCTGCCCTGTTCGTTTTCGGGACAGACGGAGTTTAAAGCCAGAAACCCTGTCTTCACAAAGCGGGAGGCCGGGGAAAAGTCGCCGGGCAGGCCGATACAGCCAAAGCCCATGCCAAAAGGCTTTATCTTTGCCTTCTCGCTGAAGCAGTTGGCGGGGCAGCCCGTGGTCAGATTCAGGTACTGACAGAGATTGGTCATCTGAAAATGAAAGCCGGGGTTGTTGGTGAGGACGCCCACGGGATTGTCGTAGAGAAAAAGGCCGTCTCTGGTATTTTCCATGACCAGGGAGGCCTCCTGGTCCGCGATGTGCCAGTGCAGGGGAGAGAGCGGAAGATGGGCGCTGAAATGGATGTTGACCAGATGGGTCTGCTTTATCAGCTCCCGCACTTCGGCGATGGAGCCGCATTTTCCAAGGATCCAGTGTATCAGCTCAAAGGGAGAAATATTGATCTTATCCGGATCCTCCTGCGGAGAATAATAAGCGTTGTCCGGGAAATTCAGGCCTGCCATGCAAAGTCCCTTTTCATTCACCGCCTCCGCGTAAAGCGGAACGCCCTGGGCCATCACGGCCATTCCGATCATGGCGAAGTGGTGTTTTAAGGGGCTGGTGCGGCGGAATATAAAGGGGAAATTCCTGGGGGCGATGACCACGCTGCCGTTCAGCTCATATTCCAGGTCCATATTCCGGCCGAAGTAAAAGTCTCCTGTTTTCATTGCGATACTGGTACACATAATCGTTTCCTTTCTGATGCCTGTCGGCTGACAGTATTATTATATGTACGCAGCTTCACGGAAGTGTCCGGGAAAAGGGAGAAGCCGGCCGTATTCAGACGCCGGTACGGTTCTCCAGGCGGGACTGTTCCAGATAGATCCGCTTATATCCTTCCCTGCGTCCTCTCTCCAGGGCCTGCGCAATCCGGTCCGTCACACTCCGGTCCGTCAGCCATGCGGTGAGAAGGGGCGAAAACCTCCGGCCCTCCAGGGAGACGGCATTTTCCAGAGCCTGGGGAAAGGTCATTTCCACGCCGGTAAAAAGACGGCTGGTGCAGGTCACATTGTCGAACCAGTCGATGAGCCCGATCACATCCACCATCTGCCGGAAGGGACACTCCAGCCGGCGATAGGAAGCGGGATAGCCCCGGGAGCCGTCGTACCAGGAATGATGCCCCAGGGCGATCTGTGCCAGGTCGCAGGTGGAGGCGCGGGATGCGAGAAGGTTCCCGCCCGCTATTGTATGCAGATGAGCCATTTCGTATTCATTTTCAAACCATTGTCTCGCCGCCTGGGTATAGAGACTTAAGAAATTCAGCTTCCCCACATCGTGAAAAATACCGCACTCCATGGCGAAGGTAAGGACGGCTTCCCGTTTTCCGGCGGGATCCTCAATCGCGCGGATGAATTCGATATCGTCAAAAAAGGAGGGATCCTCGTCAAAAAGCACGCCGCACAGGACGCTGGACGCGCTGCCCACCACGTGGGAATGAACATAGATTTCCGGCGCGAAGCGGATCAGGAGAGTTAACAGGAAATCCCGGAAGGAAACGCTCCGGGCGGTCTCGAGAAAGGTGCAGGAAAGCTGCCTTAAGTAAAAAAAGAGGGTTTCGCTCTCCGAGCCTTCGGGAAACGCCTCCACGTATTCCAGGATTTTCCGGTAGAGTCCCTCGATGTAGGCGGTGCGCTCCGGGAGCTTTTCCGGGTATTCCGAGAGATACTGGCAGTAAAAGGCGGGCAGGGAGATCAGGCCGTACATGTTTTCCTGTGAAAAATCCGACAGCTCCGCGGCGTTCATGAGCACCTCCATATGGGTCAGAAGCTCATCCAGGGAGCAGAGCCCGCAGTAATAATTGATGGCATGATACGTAAACGCGGAGCGGATGGGAGGCTTTTCGCCGCGCTGCTGCGCCTCCAGGATCCGGCGCTGATAAACGATATAGGCGGATTCCATCACGTCGGCGATATCCTGGGCAGTCATGACCCGCTCCCTGCTGTGGGAGATGTTGGCGGTCATCTGCTGATGGGTCATATAGATGAAGCGGTCCCAGGGAAGGTCGGGCTCCTTCTCCTGATATTCCGGATCCTGAAGGACCTGCAGGGTCTGTCTCGTGAGATGGATTTTTTCGTTATGGAATTTAAACTGCCCCAGGGAACGGTTGGCCAGACTGCGCAGGATATATCCTCTTGTCCGGGTATCCTCGATCTCGTCGTAGTATTTCAGATAAGCGGCGGCCTCCACAAAGCACAGCCGCATCTGGGAGATGTAGCCCTCGATCACCGACAGATCCAGTCCCACCATCTTGTTGCAAAGGCTGTTGCGGCCGATGCCCAGCCAGTAGAGCTCCTCGATGATATGGGCCCGATCCCCCTTCATCCTGGCCCGGCTTAAGAGCGCCTGATGGATCTGGCAGAACAGCCCCGCGTCCAGCTCGCTGCGTCCGCTTAAGAGCTTTCCGGCGAATTCCTGAAGCTCGTTGAGAACCTTATCCCCCATCTCAAAGAGATGATCCAGCACCGGAAAAAGGTTCTCCCGCAAAAGAGCCATGTTGCGCCGGACAAGCTCCTCCGCCCGCTCTCTGTCGGCAAGGAGCTGATCAAGGTAATCCTCAAAGGAACGGCCCTGCACCTTTTTCCTGGCGGTGAGGGCCGCGATGGCGTTTAAGTTGGCTGTATATTCTTCCTGATAAGGCTGCATTTTTGCTCCCCCTTCGCCGGCTTACTTACGCTGTCTGCTTCTGGACCAGACACTTTTGCAGGATCTCCTGAAGGTGTTCAAAATCCACAGGCTTTGACACGTGATCGTTCATTCCGGCCTCCCGGGAGAGGCGGATATCCTCCACAAAGGCGTTGGCCGTCATGGCCACGATCCAGACGGAGGCCGCGTCCCTGCGCCCCAGGCGCCGGATCTGCCGGGTGGCCTCGTAGCCGTCCATGACAGGCATCTGCACATCCATAAAGATCAGATCGAAGTACCCCTCCGGGGAGGCCGTAAAGAGCTCCACCGCACGGGCCCCGTTTCCGGCCACCTCCACCTGCACGCCTGTCAGGGACAAAAGCTCCATTGCGATTTCCTGGTTCAGCTCGTTATCCTCCACCAGCAGGATCCGGTACTGGCCAAAATCCGTCCCCTGCTGCAGAGCGTCCTCGTCCTTTTCATCCTGCCCCATCAGGGCGCAGAGGGTTTCCAGCAGACGGCTCTTAAACAGCGGGCAGGGTACAAAGGCGTCCACCCCCGCCCGTCTTGCCCGGAATTCCATCTGGGCCCAGTCCTGTTCGGACACCAGCAGGATGGGGAGCTCCTGACCGGCAAGCTGGCGCACATGGGAAGCAAACTGCAGCACGGGCATATCGGTGAGCTCGCTTCCCAGGAGCATGGCGCAGGGCATACGGTCCTCATACTGCGCCTCCGTCAGCCAGGTGACCGCGTCCATGCCGTTTTCAATAAGGACAGGGCAAAGACCGGCCTGGGTGAGATAGTCCGCCATCAGCCCGGCGCTTTTATCGTGGCATTCCGCCACCAGGACGCTCCGACCCTGGGGGAGGGTGAGGGCTTTCTGACTGTGGGAGGGAACGGCCAGGGGGATTTGTACCCGGAAACAGCTTCCCTCCCCCTCCCGGCTGGCGATCCGGATGTCTCCGCCCATACGGTCAATGAGATTTTTTACGATGGCCATACCAAGCCCGGTGCCCTCGATCTGGCTGGTGGCCTCATTCTGGACACGGGAAAAGGGAACGAAGATCCGTTCCAGAAATTCGGGGCTCATGCCCATGCCGTTATCCTCGCAGGAGAAGTCCAGCCACAAAGACTCCTTTTCCTGCGAAGCGTCTGAGCGACCGGCGTAATGCTGGGAGAAACAGACCCGTATCCGGCCCTCTTCCTGTGTGTATTTCACGGCGTTTCCGATGATGTTGACCAGAATCTGCCGAAGATGCAGACTGTCCCCGCAGAGATTTTCCTCGTGGATTTCTCCGATCTCAAGCTGGAGCGTCTGATTTTTCCGGGCTGCCTGGGGGTGTATGATTACGGAAATATCATGAACCAGATCCGGCAGGGAAAAGGCTTCCTCATTCAGCGTCATGGAGCCGCTGTCGATCCGGGACATATCCAGCACATCGTTGACGAGGCTCATCAGGTGAGAGGACGCCGTCTGGATTTTCAGAAGGCAGTCGTGTACCCGGGGCTTTTCGTCGATATGGGACAGCCCGATGGACGTCATACCCATAATGGCGTTCATGGGCGTGCGGATATCATGGGACATGCTGGACAAAAAGGTGCTTTTGGCCCGGTTGGCATCCTGCGCCTGCTTAAGGGCGCTTTTCAGAGCCGCATTTTCCTGCATAAGCGTGTCAATCCGGCTCCGGGCGTCGTCTCCGCACCCGGCCGGTCTGTCTGAATCTTTTTCCATGATCCTGTTGTTTTCCATTCTGTTTATACCCCCTGCATATCGCGGATTATCCCTGAAAAATCCATCAGGCTTCGCCCGATATCCCCTCAGGGTAAAGCCTGCGGACTTTGAAGTCCTGGTTTTGTCCGGATCAGAAATTACCGCTCTCGTCGATATTGAGTATAAAGTAGACGATGCCGCCCTTGCGGATCTGGATGGGAACGGCGCTCATCCCGACTCCGCCAGGCTGGAAGGAGGCCTCCATCCGCTCGCCCGCATGGAGCTTTAAGATTCCCAGCGCGTCGTCGAGACGCCCCTTTTCCAGGCCGATGATAATGGTAACGCTGCGCTTTTTCAGAAAGCCGCCCGAAGAATTCAGAAGCGTCACATAAAAGCCGTGCTCGTTCAGATCCCTGACCACGTCAGGGTAGTCGTCCCCCTGTAAAACCGCCATCACAAGCTTGTCGCAATTCACCTTCATAAGTATACCTCCAATCATTATAGAATCCCAAAAGGAATTATAAATATTTTACGTGTTTGCGCTCCCCGCGTCAATGAAATATTTGCGCAGGATTCCTCCATGCGGGATTTTCCGGAGATTTTTTTCGGAGATTTTTCTCCTGGGATGTGGTAAGATAGAAGAAACAGCGCGCGCCGCCGCAGGGAGCTCTTTTCCGGCGGACGCCGCGGATAAGGTATTGGACAGGAGGGGATTTTACCATGCTGACAACAGACAATCTGGAGGTTCTGATCCACAGCAGTATCCGGATCAG
The DNA here is from genome assembly GCA_947570615.1 of uncultured Lachnospiraceae bacterium. Lineage (GTDB taxonomy): Bacteria > Bacillota > Clostridia > Lachnospirales > Lachnospiraceae > Suilimivivens. The sequence continues at coordinate 14,114 of CANOVJ010000058.1, read as the reverse complement.
GGGGAAAAAGACGATCTATATCGATCCTTTTAAGATAGAAGGGAAGGCCCGCGACGGGGATCTGATTCTGATCACCCACGACCACTACGACCATTTTTCGCCGGAGGATATCGCCAGAGTGGCCAGGGACACGGCCAGGATCGTAGTTCCCGAGAAAATGAAGGATCAGGCGGCAGACCTGGGGTTTTCCGGGGATAAGCTTCTTACGGTGTCGCCGGGGATCCTGAAGGAGACGGACGGGATACTGGTGGAGGCTGTGGCCGCCTACAACAATATGAAGCCCTTCCATCCCAGGAAAAAGGGCTGGGTGGGATATCTTCTGACCATCGACGGGCGCAGAATCTATATCGCCGGGGACACAGATATGACGAAGGAAAACCAGAAGATCAAGTGCGATGTGGCCATGGTTCCCATCGGCGGCACCTACACCATGGACGCGAAAAAGGCGGCGGAGCTGGTGAACCTGATCGGGCCCGGGACGGCCATTCCCACCCATTACGGGAGCATTGTCGGGAAAAAGGAGGACGAGGAGATCTTCTGCAAAAATGTGAACGCCGGGATTAAGGTGGAGATCCGGATGCAGAGGTATCAGTGAGCACAGGGACATGTCCGCCGCGGCGGATGAAAGAGAAAGGGAAGAGAAATGGATAACAGGGGTTTAATGTACGGCGGGGATTACAATCCCGAGCAGTGGCTTTCCATGCCGCAGATTCTTGAGACGGATATCGAGCGCTTTAAGCAGGCGCGGATCAATACGGTGTCCCTGGGAATTTTTTCCTGGGCCAGGCTGGAGCCCAGGGAGGGGGAGTTTGATTTTGGATGGATGGAGCGGATCATCGACAGGCTGTATGAGAACGGGATCTCGGTGATTCTGGCCACGCCCTCCGGCGCCAGGCCGCACTGGCTGGCGGATAAGTATCCGCAGGTGCTGCGGGTCAACGAGATGAGACAGAGAGCGCTTTTCGGAGTCCGCCACAATCACTGTATGACCTCCCCGGTTTACCGGGAAAAGGTGCGCGTGATCAACACCCGGCTGGCACAGCGCTTCGGCGCTCATCCGGCGGTAAAGCTCTGGCACATCTCCAACGAGTATGGCGGAGCCTGTCACTGTCCGCTCTGTCAGGAGGCGTTCAGGGGATGGCTTGAGAAAAAGTACAAAACCATCGACGCCTTAAATGACGCCTGGTGTACGACTTTCTGGAGCCACACCTGCGACAGCTTCGAGCAGGTGGAGAGTCCGTCCCCTCTGGGCGAGAGCACTGTTATGGGGCTTACCCTGGACTGGAAGAGGTTTGTATCGGATCAGACGATTGACTTTATGGAGCAGGAGATCGACGCCCTTCGGGCGGCGGGGGCAGAGCAGCCGGCCACCACCAATCTCATGTACCATTTCGGCGATATCGACTATTTCCGTCTGGCCGAAAAAATCGACGTGGTTTCCTGGGACAATTATCCCACCTGGCACAAGGGGCCGGAGTGGGAGACGGCCAGGGACACGGCGTTCTGGCACGATGTGATCCGGGGCCTTAAGAAAAAGCCCTTCCTGATGCTGGAATCCTGTCCCGGAGCCACCAACTGGCAGGGGGTGAGCAAGCTCAAAAAGCCCGGCATGGTGGAGGCGGGCTCCCTTCAGAGCATCGCCCACGGAGCGGACGCGGCCATGTATTTCCAGATGCGCAAGAGCCGGGGCGGGGAGGAAAAGTTCCACGGAGCGGTTCTGGATCACTATGACGGGGACGATACCAGAACCTTTCAGGACGTGTGCCGGACCGGAGAGATGCTGGAGCGCCTTAAGGAAGTGGCGGGGAGCCGGACCGGGGCTTTGGCGGCTGTAATCTACGACTGGGAAAACCGCTGGGCCCTGGAGGGGTCCCGGGGGCCGAGAAACGACGGTCTTTACTATGAGGAGAGCGTGGAAAAATCCTACCGCGCTCTGCGCCGGATGGGGCTGAATGTGGATATCACTGACCAGAGGGGAGAGCTGTCGGACTACCGCCTGGTGGCGGCTCCCATGCAGTATCTGTTCCGCCCCGGCTTTGAGGAGAAGATCCGGGATTACGTGGAAAAGGGCGGCATTTTCGTGATGACCTACTGGTCCGGCGTTGTGGACGAAAACGACCGCTGTTTTCTGGGCGGCACCCCCCATGGCCTCATGGACGTGTTCGGCCTGCGCAGCGAGGAGATCGACGCCCTCTACGACTGGGAGGAAAACACGGCATGCCTTCCCGGGCAGGAAGATTCCGCCTCTTTCTGGCCGGAGTCTGCCGGAATGCGCAGGAGCTATACCTGCAAATATCTCTGCCAGCTGGTAAAGCCCACCACCGCCCGGACCCTGATGGTCTACGGAAAGGACTTCTATGCAGGAAGCCCCGCCCTTCTGCGAAACGACTACGGAAAGGGAAGCGCTTATTACGTGTGCGCAGACATGGAGCAGGCCTTCTACGATGACCTCTACCGCCTTCTTGTCCGCCAGGCGCACATCCCGTCTGCCTGGCAGGGGCCTCTCCCGGAAGGCGTCGAGCTCACCACAAGAAGCGGAGGGAAAGCCGACTACCTCTTCCTTCAGAACTTCTCCCCGGATGAGGCAGAGTTAAAGCTCCCGGAAGGAGAGCTCCTGATCGGCAGACCGGATGCAAGGCTGAAGCATCTGGAAACCCTCGTCCTGAAAGTGCCGCGTCCATAAGGCGGAGCCGTCCGTCCAAAAACTTTTTTATTGTACAAAAAACCCCATTTCCATCCGTCTCATTTTCCATTATAATGAACTTATTCGCCTGGTGAATCTGTTCACTTTGACTTGATCGGGGAATACAAAAAGCTTACCAACAGGAGGGAAAAATGATCGTTCCAAAGTATTATGAAGACTTAAGCGTTCTTCACAAAAACACCATGCCCAACCGGTCCTACTATATTCCGGCCGCAGAGCCCCTTAAGGATCCGGTGTGGGAGCGGGAGGCCTCCGGGCGCTTCATGCTGCTTTCCGGGGAATGGAAATTCCGCTATTTCGACAGCATCTACGATGTGAAGGAGGAGTTTTTCCGGGAAGGATACGACACCAACGGGTTTGACACGGTGAGCGTACCGGGGGTCTGGCAGAATTACGGATATGACCGCCATCAGTACACCAACACCCGTTATCCTTTTCCCATGGATCCGCCCTGGGTGCCCCATGAGAATCCCTGCGGGGAATACGTGTACACCTTTACCTGGCACAGGGACGAAAAGGCGCCCGGAGCGTACCTGAATTTCGAGGGAGTGGATTCCTGCCTCTATGTGTGGCTCAACGGCAATTTTGTTGGCTACAGCCAGGTTTCCCATTCCACCAGCGAGTTCGATGTGACGCAGAGCCTTAAGGAGGGCGAAAATACCCTCTGCGTTCTGGTTCTGAAGTGGTGCGACGGAAGCTATATGGAGGATCAGGACAAATTCCGCATGAGCGGGATCTTCCGGGACGTTTATCTGCTGCGAAGACCGAAGGAGGCAATTTTTGACTATTTTGTAAAGGCGCAGCCCACTCAGGATTTAAGAGGCGGCAATGTGGAGATCACCTTCCGGTATCTGAATAACCCGGTCGCCGTAAAGGCCAGCCTCTTCGACGCTGAGGGCGCTCTGGCGGCGCAGGCGCAGGCGCAGGACGGAAAGGCGGTCATGGCCCTTGAGCAGGCGCATCTGTGGAACGCGGAGGAGCCTTATCTGTACACCCTGGTGCTGGAGACGGAAAATGAGGTGATCACAGATCAGGTGGGAATCCGGGAGATCCATGTGACGGACGGCGTGGTTTACATCAACGGCGTGAACATTAAATTCCGGGGAACCAACCGCCACGACAGCGATCCGGTGACCGGCTTTACCATCAGCCCGGCCCAGCTGATGAAGGATCTCACGGTGATGAAGCAGCACAACATCAACGCCATCCGCACCAGTCATTATCCCAACGCGCCCTGGGCCTATCAGCTCTACGACCGGCTGGGCTTTTATGTGATCGACGAGGCGGACAACGAGAGCCACGGAACCGGGGAGATCTACACGGAGGAGACCGACTGGCAAAAGAGGAGCAGGCACTGGGGGAACGCCATTGCCGACAATCCTGCCTTTACCGAGTCCACTGTGGACAGGACACAGCGCTGTGTGGAGAGGGATAAGAACCGTCCCAGCGTGGTGATCTGGTCCATGGGAAATGAGTGCGCCTACGGCTGCACCTTTGAGGCGGCTCTCAAGTGGACGAAGGAATTTGATCCCGGCCGTCTGACCCACTATGAGGGAGCCAATTATGTACCCAGAAGCGACTGTGATTTCGGAAGCCTTGATCTGCACAGCCGGATGTATCCTTCCCTGGGGGAGATTCACAAATATCTGGAGGAGAACAGCGAGCTTCCCTATGTAATGTGCGAATACTGTCACGCCATGGGCAACGGCCCCGGCGATCTGGAGGACTATTTCCAGGTGATCGAGCATTACGACCGCATCTGCGGCGGCTTCATCTGGGAATGGTGCGATCATGCCATCGAGACCGGAAGGACTGCCGACGGAAAGAAGATGTACGCCTACGGCGGCGATCACGGGGAGTATCCTCACGATGGTAATTTCTGTATGGACGGACTGGTGTATCCAGACAGAAGGCCTCACACCGGACTGATGGAGTTTAAGAATGTACACCGTCCTGCCAGAGTGGTTTCCTTCTCCCAGGAGAAAAAGGAGCTGACGCTTCACAACTACATGGACTTCGTGAATCTGAAGGACTATCTCACGATAGCGTACGAGGTGACCTGCGACGGCGCCACGGTGGAAAAGGGAGCCGTTACGGATCCGGCGCTGCTGGATATCCCCGCCCACGGGGAGCGGACGGTTCCGGTGGAATTCACGGTCCCGGAAAAGGGCAAATGCTTCCTGAAGGTTTCTTATTATCGGAAGAAGGAGAGCCAGGTTCTTCCCGCAGGCTTCCCGCTGGGCTTCGAGGAGGTGGAGCTGGCGAACGAATGCAGGGAGAATCAGAAGGTCAGGGAGATCTTTGGCGCGCAGCAGAAGGAGGCGGAGTTCGAAATCAGAGAGGATGACCGCAGCGTTACGGTTTCCACCGATCAGTTCTGCTACACCTACGACAAGCTGACGGGCGTGTTCTCGAAGATGGTTTACCGCAACCAGTCTCTGCTGGAGCGTCCCATGGAGTACAATATCTGGCGCGCCCCCACGGACAATGACCGGGTGATCCGTCAGAAATGGGAGAAAGCCCAGTACGACCGCACGGTGGCGAGGGCCTACGAGACCCATATCGGGGCCAGGATGGATAAGGTGAAGATCGACACCACCCTTTCCATCTCCGCCGTTTATTATCAGAGGATTCTGAACGTGCAGGCGGGCTTTACCATCTGGCCGGACGGGTCCGTGGACGTGTCCCTCCACGCGCAGAAGGATCCCGTATTCCCCTTCCTGCCCAGGTTTGGCCTTCGTATGTTCCTGCCCCGGGATATGGAGCAGGTGACTTACTGCGGCATCGGCCCTGTGGAGAGCTATATCGACAAGAGAAGGGCCGGGTATCACGGCGTGTTTGAGACGGATGTGAAAGCCATGCACGAGGACTACATCAAGCCCCAGGAGAATGGAAGCCACCACGACTGTGATTATGTGACGGTTGGAAATGAGAAGGCGGCGCTGACCATAGCCGGAACCAGTACCTTTGCCTTTAACGCCTCTGTCTACACCCAGGAGGAGCTGACCAGGAAGGCGCACAATTATCAGCTTGAGAGATCGCCCTACACGGTGCTGTGCGTGGACTGCCGTCAGAGCGGAATCGGCTCCGGCAGCTGCGGGCCTGCGCTCATGGAGCAGTACCGTCTGAATGGAGAGCAGATTGACTTTGAGGTGCGGATGAAGCCGGAGAGCAGATAGGGTTCTGACACACAGTGGGCAGGGAGAATGCATCCCTGCCCGATTTTCTACAACAGGCTGGATCGGAGAGCCTGACATTTGATATTTGTGGTTGACAAAACGTCTGGAAATATTTATAATTATATCCATCGAGGAAAATCGTAATATTGTGCAGTTCGCACATTCAGGGCAGTTTCTGCCGCATTTTCTATTATTGATCAAATATGGCAGGAGCTGAGGGCTGTCTCTGAAGAGAACCGTTATCCTGCAACAGACACAGAAGGAGGAACGGTGAAGAAGGGACAGGAAAAATTTATAGCAAAACTATTGGGATGGAGAAGCAGAAGGGTTAACCGGAAGGTGAAGGACAGGCTGTTCCGGTTTTTGTTTGAGAAGGACAGGGAGGCGCTTTTACAGCTTTATAATGCATTGAACGGAACAGCGTACCGGGATGCTTCCAGATTGCGGATCGTCACCATCGAGAGCGTCGTCTATATTGTAATGAAAAATGACCTTGCATTTGTGATGGCAGGTGTTTTAAACTTATATGAGCATCAGAGCACCTGCAATCCCAATATGCCTGTGCGGTTTCTGATTTATCTGGCGCAGGAGTACCAGAAGGTGATTGAGGAGGCGAGGGAGAGTCTCTATGGCGAAAAGCAGATTGCCCTTCCAGCGCCCCAGTGTGTCGTTTTTTATAACGGTGAAAAGGAGATGCCGGAGGAGGAGACTGTGCGGCTCTCGGAGGCATTTGAGGACAGGGATTGCGAGGCGTCTGTGGAGCTGAAAGTCAGAGTGCTGAATATTAATCACGGACATAACGCGGAATTGATGAAGAAATGCCGGGTACTGGAGGAATATGCATCGTTTGTGCAAATTTCAAGAGGCTTTGCGGCAGGCGGATCGGACATGAGGCTGGCGTTGTCTCAGGCGGTTGATTATTGTGTGGAACATGGGATATTGGCGGAATTTCTCAGGAAATATCGGGCGGAGGTGCTTGGAATGCTGCTGGAGGAATTTGATGTAAAAAAATATGAAAGATCCATGAGAGAGGCAGGGCGTGAGGCAGGGCGTATGGAAGGCGACGCGAGAAGGCTGCTGCGGAGCGTGGAGGCGGCGAGCCGGAGTCTTCAGATTTCCCCGCAGGATGCCTGCGGGCTTCTGGGCGTAACCCGGGAGGAGTACGAAACGGCGAGAAGGGAGTACGGGACGAATCATGAAGGAATTTAACGCCCCCGGGGAGCTGCTTCCCGACTGGGGGCCATACTCAAAAAAATATATGGGAATATCCAGGATAGTGAGAAAGGCGCCCATCCGGGGCGCGCGGTTTGACTGTGTGGTACACCCCATGCTGGCCAACTCCGGCCAGCCGGCGCCAAATGTGACTTTTCCATCGTCCTGGCATGTGTGGGAGGCCGCGCCGGATCTGTCATATTTCGCTTATCGGGTGGAGCTGGAGTGGAAGGACCGGGTCTATGCGGACGTATCCTTTTCCAGGGTGGACGGGCACACGAGGCTGATCAGAACGGAGTATGTGAACAATACGGATCTGGACCAGAACTGTGTGCTGAACTATTATCTGGCCATGGAATATCCCTGGAAGCGGATGGTAAAGGTATCCTGTGACAAAGCGTTTGCACTGAAAAAGGCAGTGGATTATGATGCCATGGAGTATTCGCTGCCCAGGCCCTGGGATCATCTGATGCCGGACGGGCTGCACAGGGGAGAGTTTTTTGATCCGCTTTTTCTGGACGGACGGGGATTCGGGGATCGGACAGGGAACCCTTCCTTTTGCGCGTCAGAAAATTCCGGGGAGCCTGCCTGCAGGGCCTTTGGAGAGGATCGGGGGGATCGGGTGAGCTTTTCCATGGAGGTGGCGGAGGCATTTGATACGCTGAGCTTCCGCTTTCGGACAACGGGAGAGGAGGGGGCGGAGTTTGGGCTGACGGTGAGCGGAGAGGACGGCAGAGTGTATCTTTCCCGGAAGCTGGAGCTTGCCGCCTCCCGGGAGTTGTCCATGGTTTCGGTGCCTGTGGATATGGAAGGCCGCAGCGCCGGTAAGGTTGGGATCACGCTTGTATCTGAGGGAAAGGGCGGCGTGGAGATTGATTTTGCGGCTTTCCATTACAGTCAGGCGCCTCTCGCGGTTGAAACCATCGCGCCTGAATATGAGCCCCGGTGCGAGACGGCGGGGAAGGAATTTGTTCTGCGCTATGAGGGCGTTTCGCAGACCTTTGGTTTTCTTCCTCTTACGGAAAAGGTGCGAATCAGGCAGATTCCCACCGGTACCCTGGAGGATGCGCTGGTATCGCGTCTCTCCCAGGCGGACCCCAGCTTCGACCATGTGACGGAGACCTTTACCTCCGCCTTTGGGGAGAAGCACAGCGACGAGGGCTTTTATCAGAATTTCCTGGTGCATTCCATCTTCCTTCCCGCAGGGGCGCGCCATGTGGAGTACGCCCTGGTGGGAGACTTTTCCTGTGATAACTCCCAGAACGAAGATTCCCTCCGGAATGCAGGGCTGACTCCCATAACCGCAGTGCAGGCGCAGAGGATCTGCGAACAGGCCCGCAGGGCCCTTCGGCCGCTGGATTATAATAAGGACGGGGAGGGCTACACCCTGAGCAACCGGATCCTGCAGGCGACCCTGCTCACCAATGTGGTCTATCCCATTTACCGGCACGGGGAATGGATTGTCCATCACACCCCGGGGAAGCGCTGGGACAGTCTCTATACCTGGGATTCCGGTTTTATCGGCCTTGGACTGCTGGAGTGTGAGCCGGAGCTTGCGGAGTATATTCTTGACCTGTATCTGAGCTGTCCGCAGAATCAGGACTTTGCCTTTCTCATGCACGGCTCCCCGGTGCCGGTTCAGGCTTACCTGTATCTGGAGCTGCTTAAGCGGAGCGGGGATAAGGGGCGTCTTTTTTCCTGGTATCCCAGACTGAAACGGTACTATTCCTTCCTGGCGGGAAAAACCGAAGGCTCCTTCACCGATCCGTTCAAAAGCCGCCTGACCACTACCTTTGACTATTTCTATAACTGCAGCGGTATGGACGATCTTCCGCCCCAGGTGGAGATGTACCGGCAGGGGAAGCGCTCTGACTGCGCGCCGGCCCTGACCACCTCCCAGCTGATCCGTATGGCGAAGATCCTGAAAATGGCCGCGGCGGAACAGGGCCTTACGGAGGATGTGCAGGAGTACGGGAAGGATATTGCCCTGCGCTCGCAGGCGCTTAAGCGCTATGCCTGGGATGAGGAGAGCGGATATTTTGGCTATGTGGTGCATGACCACCGGAAGGAACCTCTGGGCGTGTTCAAAACAGAGCAGGGGGAGAATCTCTCAAAGGGGATGGACGGCGTTTATCCCCTGGTGGCGGGGATATGCAGTCAGGAGCAGGAAGAGCGCCTGATCGCCCATATTTTTTCGGAAAAGGAAATGTTCTCCCGGGTGGGAATCAGCGCTGTGGACATGTCGGCCAGCTATTACCGGCCGGACGGTTACTGGAACGGAAACGTGTGGTTTTCCCACCAGTGGTTTCTGTGGAAGACCATGCTGGACCTGGGAAAGGGGAAGGAGGCCTTCCGGATCGCTGCTACCGCCCTGGACGCCTGGAAACAGGAGGTGGATTATTCTTATTTCACCTTTGAGATGCTCAATATCGCCACGGCCAGAGGCGGATGGTTCCATCACTTCGGAGGACTCTCCGCGCCGGTGAATATCTGGGTGGCCGCTTATTACAGGCCGGGGACGGTGACCTGCGGCTTTGACCTGTGGATCCACGAACAGTTCTGGGACAGGCAGCGGAACCGTTTCGCGCTGACCGTCACCAACTATGGGGACAGGGAAGGGGTTTTGCTGGCTGTTTTGAGGGATAACGGCATGGACAAATCCGAGGCGGACAAATCCGAAACGAATAAATCCGAGGCGGAATCCGGACAGGATAAAGGGGGACGGGCGCTCTGTCATGACCGGAGCCGCGCTTTTCTGGACGGGAAGGAGATTCCGGCGGTTTCCCGCACCCGGGGCGCGGTGGAGATTCTGGTTCCGGCGGGAATCAGAAGGGGAGCGCTGCTGATAGAGTGATAATCCCGGCTGTGATTTTGACAGAAGGAAAGAAAAACGATGGAGATCAGGATGGAAGAGTATATCAGGAACAGAATAGCTCCCCGGATTCAGGCAGACGGAGGCTGGACAGAGTTTGTGTCCTTTGAAAAAGGGGTGCTCACGCTGATTTTCAGAGGGGAGTGTTCAAAGTGTATGCTCCTCGACAGGTGTGTTGACTGGATTGGTCAGGAGATAAGGCGGGACCTGGAGCTGGAGGTTATGGTCAGGCCTGTGCGAAGAAAGCCGTTTTTCTGGGACATGGCGTAAAAAAAGATTTTGCAGTCTGGCGGATTCCTCAGGGGCAATCCGCGGTATGCAGGGGGATAGATATGGCGTTTGTGAAAGTGGTCCGGCGGGGGATGCTCCCGCAGGAGTGGGCGGAGCTTCGCTGCGGATGGGTGAAGCGGGGAATCATCAGAAATAAATCCGAGATCACTGATCTGGAGATCCGGGATGCGCTCCAGGTGGGGGAAAACAGCTATGAGGAGCTTTCGGATTACCGGCCCCTGCAAAGAGGGGATACATATTTTACGCCCGACGGGACGGTTTTTATCAGAGGACGGGGACGGATCCCGCAGGAGTCTGAGGGGAAGAAGGCCTGGCTTTATCTGCAGACGGCGGCGGAGATGATCGTCCGGATCAACGGCCATTATGCGGGAGGAATCGATCCGAACCGGGACCGGATCCTGCTGGATCCCTGGCTGGAGGCAGGAAAAGAGGATTTTACCCTGGAGATTGAGGGCTACAACCGTTCCAAACCGGATGATGAGCGAAATCCGGACACCACGAATCTGAGGGGGTGCAGGCAGATTTTTCAGGGGGCGTACGTGGCGCAGGTGGATGAGGAGCTGCTTTCCCTGTACTATGATCTGACCCTGCTTCTGGATATCGGCTGTTGCGAGGATTTTGACGGGACGTACCGGGCGCTGGTGATCCGGGAGCTGAACCACGCCCTGGATCTGATGGACTTTGAGACGCTGACGGGGGCAGAGCAGGCGGCGCGGTATATCGAGGAGCACATTTACCGCAATCAGGACTTTCGCGGCAGCGGGAGCGTGGCGCTGGTGGGACACTCCCACCTGGATGTGGCTTACTACTGGCGGCGGATTCACGCGGTGCAGAAAAACGCCAGAACGGTTCTGATCCAGATGCGGCTCATGGACCGGTATCCCGATTTTAAGTACGCCCACACCCAGCCCTACACCTATGAGCTTCTGGAGAAGCACTATCCGGCCCTTTTTGAGGAGCTTCGGGAAAAAGTAAGACAGGGACGTTTCCAGCCGGTGGGGGCCATGTATGTGGAGCCGGACTGTAATCTGCCCTCGGCGGAGAGCCTGATCCGTCAGTGCCTCTACGGACAGCATTATTACAGGAGGGCGTTCGGCATCACGGTGGACAGCGCCTGGCTGCCGGATGTGTTCGGGAACAGCTGGATCCTGCCTCAGATCCTGAAAAAATCCGGGGTAGAGTATTTTGTATCCAACAAAATGTCCACCTGGAACGACACCAACCGCTTTCCCCACAATCATTTTATCTGGAAGGGGATCGACGGCAGCAGGGTATATGCCTGCGTACCGCCCACTCACTTCATCACCTGGAACATGCCCAGACAGATTCAGGAAAACTGGGACGCCTTTCAGGAAAAGGAGACGGGCGCGCAGACCCTGTCCATGTTCGGCTACGGGGACGGGGGAAGCGGGGCCACGGAGGAAATGCTGGAGCTGATGGCGCGTTTTCAGAAGCTGAGTATCATGCCGCGGACGGAGCATATGGGGGCGGACGAATTCCTGCACCGCAATCTGGGGCCGGACCGGGGGCTGGAGACCTTTGACGGAGAGCTCTATCTGGAGATGCACCGGGGAACCTTTACCACCAAATCGGAGCTGAAAGCGTATAACCGCCGGCTGGAGTTTAAGCTGCGGGACGCGGAGCTGTTGTCGGTGCTTCGGATGAGACAGGGGCAGGCCTACCCGCAAAAGGAGCTGCGGGAGTGCTGTAAACTGCTGCTTGTGAACCAGTTCCACGATATCCTGCCGGGAAGCCATATCCATCCGGTCTTTGAGGACGCCATGAAGGATTACAGGGAGCTGGAGAGCCGTCTGGACGCAGTGCTTTGCGAGGAGGGGGATCGGTATTTCAATACTCTGAATTTCAGGCGGGAGGGAATCGTCTTTGTGCCCTGTGAGGACGGCCGGTTCGTGAGAAAGGGACAGAGGGGATATTTCTGCCTGCCGGAGACGGAGGCTTTTGGAACCGGAGAATTTCTCCCGGAGGGGGATCCGGAGAGGGCGCTTTCGGAAAATGCGGATGACAGCCGAAAAGGAATGCAAAAGCACGCGCAGGAGGAAGAAGCCGCGCAGGAGAGCGGGGCGGCTTCCTGGTTTCGTATACAGGGCCCTGAGGTGGAGACGCCCTTTTACCGGATCCGGTTCGGGGAGGACGGCTCCATGGAGAGCCTTTCTGACAAAAGATGGGACAGACAGTGGGTGGACGGGGGCTTCAACCGCCTGCATCTGTATCAGGATATGCCCGGCCTGTATGACGCCTGGGATATTGCGGCGGGGTATCAGGATGTGGAGTTTTCCTTTACGGTGGAGGAGCCGCTCCATCTGAGAGCCGCGGATCATACGGCGGCGGAGCTTACCGCCCTTTTGAGGACGCCCGGGCAAAAAAGCGGATGGCGGGTGATCGTCCGTCTTTTCCGGGAGGATCCCGGGATCGAGGTGGAGCACGTGGTGGACTGGAACGAGAAGCACAGGCTGGTGAAGGCGGAGTTTTCCTGCAACATCCTTTCCAGGGAGCTTGTGTGCGACACCAGCGCCGGCTATATCAGGCGGCCCACCCACCGCAATACCGGCCAGGAGAAGGCCAGGTACGAGGTATGCCATCACAAATGGTGCGATTTCGGGGAAAAAGGCGGAGGCATTGCCCTGATCAATGATGGAAAATACGGTCTGGGGCCGCAGGAGAAGGGGTTTTCCTTAAGCCTTCTTCGCGCCACCATCCGGCCGGATATCAGCTCTGATGTGGGGCATCATGATTTCTGCTATCTGATCCTTCCCCATCAGGGGGACGCGGTGGAAGCAGGGATAAACCGCAGGGCGCTGGCCTTCAACGTCCTCCCTGTGCGCACCGGCGTGGGGGGCTTCAGGCCCGGCGTGGGGATGCCTTCCGAAACCCGGCGGTCATTGCCGGACGCAGAGAAAGCCCGCGGAGCGTTCTGTCCTTTGCCTGATTTTGCCCCTCTTTATCTCCAGGCGGTGAAGCTCTCCGAGGATGGAAGGTACATTGTCTTCCGGCTCAGCGAGCAGGACGGACTGCGAGGGTGCGTCAGACTTCCCTTTAAGGGCGTTCTCATGAATATGCTCGAGGACGTGGAGGGGGAAGCGGAGAGCCTTTTCTTTAAGCCTTTTGAGATTCTGACGGTGGGGATGAGAGTGGAGGATTATCTGAGATGAAAAACAGGGATTTATTACTGGATGAACTGTATTTGCGCATGACAGACTATTATCGGGGGGATCCGGCCCGGATCCAGCATTTTGTGAAGGTACACAGCTTCGCACGTCTGATCGGGCACAGGGAGGGGCTTGGGGAGGAGGAGCTGTTGATTCTGGAGGCGTCCGCCCTGGTTCACGATATCGGAATTAAGCCCGCGGAGGCGATTTACGGCAACTGCGACGGAAAGCGTCAGGAGGAGCTGGGCCCGCAGGCGGCCAGGGAGATGCTGGCGCAGTGCGGCTTTTCCCCGGAGCAGACCGGGCGCATCGCCTGGCTGGTAGGGCATCACCACACCTATACGGACATTGACGGGATGGATTACCGGATCCTGGTGGAGGCGGACTTTCTGGTAAATCTGTATGAGGACGGGAGCACGACAGAGGCCGCAGCGGCTGCATATAAAAATATCTTCCGCACAGAGAGCGGAAAGAAAATCTGCCGGGATATGTTCGGTGTGGAGGGCGAAATCACAGAATGAAGAGGATTGTGATCATTGAGGACGAGGCGGCGGCCAGAGAGAGGAAATCAGGCGGAACGCAGGAAGCGGCGGCGGCCTCCATTGAGGAGGCCAGTAAAGCAGGCAAATTTTGATTGAATGAAACAGTATCAATCCCCCAGCTGAGCTGGGGGAACAACAGATGCAAGT
>CANOVJ010000057.1 GCA_947570615.1 uncultured Lachnospiraceae bacterium | reverse complement strand
GAATATCCGGGATATTTATGTGGATTTTGAAGAAGATTAGTCTGTATAAATAGAATAAAGACGGATAATCGTACAAAAAGGTGTATCGTGACGAGGTAAAAGCTTCTGGTATGATGCACCTTTTTGCTAAATTTATAAGAAAAGTTTACAAACACACTTGACAATCCATCTCTGATGTGGGAGAAGGCAGGGATCTGTTCGTATCCGCTGCGGGAGAGCCAGGGGTTTATCCGCGCCTTTGCAAAGGCCACCGACGCGACGTTCAATAACATGTCGGCGGCGGAATATATCTGGAATACCCTTGCATTGCTTGTGCAGAATCTTCTGGGGTTTGGTATCTATCTGTATCTGCTCACCCATGTGGATCCTGTGATCATCATCGCAACCCTGATCGCGGCGGTGGCCAGCTACCTGGTGGGAAGCCGCTTAAACGGCTGGGGCTACCGGCACAGGCAGCAGGAGGCGGATATCAAAAACCATTTCTTCTATTTTCGGGACAAGTCCAGGGACCGCCGTCTGGCAAAGGATGTGCGTATTTTCGGGATCGGGCAGTGGCTGGAGGAGCTTCTGGATAAGAGCATGGGAATGCTGCAGGACTTTTATATGAGGAGGGAGCGGGTTTATCTGCTGGCGGATGTGGCAGACATTGCCCTTTCCTTCCTGCGCAACGGGATCGCCTACATCTGGCTGATCGGCCTGACTCTTCAGGGGAACCTGAGCGCCTCGGAGTTTCTGCTCTATTTCACAGCCGCCAGCGGCTTTACCGCCTGGATCACCGGGATCATGGGCGGCGTTTCCGAGCTTCATAAGCAGAGCATGGAGCTGTCCTGCATCAGGGAGCTGCTGGACTATGAGGAGCCCTTTCTCTTTGAGGAGGGAAGGGCGCTGGCCCCGGAGCCGGGGGAGCAGTATGTCATCGAGCTGCGGGACGTGACCTTCCGCTATCCGGGCGCGAAGCGGGACATCTTCTCCCACCTGAACCTGACCCTCCATCCCGGCGAAAAGCTGGCGGTGGTGGGGGCCAACGGGGCCGGGAAGACCACGCTGATCAGGCTGATCTGCGGCTTTTATGACCCGGACGAAGGAGAGGTGCTGCTCAACGGGGTGAATATTAAGGAGTACAACCGCAGGGACTATTACCGGCTTTTTGCGGCGGTGTTCCAGGATTTCTCCCTGATGGCGGGGGAGATCGGGGAGAATGTGGCATCCTCCGATCAGGACGTGGATATGGACCGGGTGCGAAGCTGTGTGGAAAAGGTGGGGCTGGCCGGGAAGGTGGAGAAGCTCCCGCAGGGATACCACACCCATCTGGTAAAGGAGGTGTACGACGACGGGATCGACCTCTCCGGCGGGGAACAGCAGCGGCTGATGATGGCCAGACTTCTCTACCGGGACAGCCCCATCATGATCCTGGATGAGCCCACCGCCGCCCTGGACGCCATCGCGGAGAGGGATATTTACCAGAAGTACCATGAGCTCAGTCAGGGAAAGTCCTCGGTTTTCATCTCTCACAGACTGGCCTCCACCCGCTTCTGCGACCGCATTATCCTGCTGGAGGATGGGAAGGTGGCGGAGGAGGGAACCCATCAGGAGCTGCTTTTGCAGGGAAAGGGTTATGCCCGGCTGTTTGAGATCCAGAGTAAATACTACGCACAGGGGCCGGAAGAGCAGTGGGGATTGAACGATGCGGAGCGGGAGGTAAGAGGAAATGAGGAATAAAAAATCCACAGAAAGGGAAAACAGATTACCCCTGAAGGAAGTGTTTGCTCTGAATAAGAGGGCGGTGCTGCTCTGGTGCAGGGAGCGCCCCATGCTGTTTGTATCCGCCGCCCTCCACTCGGTGATCGCCGCCCTGGTTCCCTGTCTGACCATTTATTTCTCCGCCCGGCTTCTGGATGAGCTGGCGGGAGAGCGGCGGCCTCCCGTTCTGACCAGGTGGGTGGTTATCCTGCTGGCGGCGGACGCCCTGGCATATCTGCTCAAAGCCCTGGTCTGCCGGTGGAAGCAGGCGCTGTGCAGTACCATTTATTACCAGGGGGAGGCGAGGATTTCCCGGAAGATCCTGACCATGGACTTCTGCGCGGCGGAGGATGTGTCCACCCACGACCTGATCAGTCAGTTCCATCAGCGGGAGATGTGGAGCGGCTGGGGGCTGAACAAAATATATGAGCACTTTGAGCGGCTGGCAAAGGAGCTGTTTCGGATGATCGGCGGGGCGGCGCTGACGGTTTCCCTGTTCCGACTGCAGGTGCCGGAGAAGGCGGGACGGCTGACGCTTTTAAACCACCCTTTTTTTATCCTTTTACTGGCGCTTATACTGGTGGCGGCGACGGTGCTCTCCCCTTATCTGTCCACACTGGCGCAGATGCGTACCATGAATCATGACGAGGAAATGAAGCTTGGGAATCGGGTCTATTTTTTCTGTATGGATCTGTTTAAGCAGACCGGAAGAGCGGCGGATATGCGGATCTACCGGCAGGATGTGTATGGAGTCAGGCAGATCAGAGCGACGGCGGATCCGAAAGGCGGGATGCTCAGCGGGATGCAAAAGGACGCCCGGGGACGGATGGGGCTTCTCTTCGCTCTGGCGGCGGCCACCTCCAGAGTGTTCATGGGGGCGGCGTATCTCTTCGTGTGCTTAAAGGCCTGGGGAGGCGCTTTCGGTGTGGGCTCCGTGACCCGGTATATCGGGGCCATCACGTCCTTCGCCGCCGGGTTTGCCGGGGCGCTGAAGGTGATGGGGGAGGCCAGGGTCAACGCCGATACCCTGAAGCTCACCTTTGCGTTTCTGGATATCCCCAACGAGATGTACCAGGGCACTCTGACGGTGGAAAAGCGCTCCGACAGAAAGTACCAGGTGGAATTCCGGAACGTGAGCTTTCGCTATCCCCACACGCAGGTGTGGGCTCTTAAGAATATCTCCCTGAAATTCCGGGTGGGAGAGCGGCTGGCGGTGGTGGGGGAGAACGGCTCCGGCAAGACCACCTTTATCAAGCTCCTGTGCCGCCTCTACGATCCCACGGAAGGGGTGATTCTGCTCAACGGTATCGATATCCGCAAATACAATTACCGGGAATACTTAAGCGTATTTTCTGTGGTCTTTCAGGATTTTCAGCTTCTGGCCATGACTCTGGGGGAAAATGTGGCCGCCGGGAGCGCTCTGAGCGGTGGAAGCGCGCTGACAGAGGGGAGCGCCGGGGCCTTAAGGCGGGGAAGAGCCTCTGCCGGTTCCGGCAGAAGGCGGGCCGCAAAAAGTGCGCCGGAACGGATGGATTACGACCGGGAGCGGGCCGCACAGTGCGTCCATCTGGCGGGGCTTGACCGGTGGCTGGCCACAAAGCCCCAGGGGCTGGATACCGTTCTGTATAAGGATCTGGACGAAAAGGGCGTGCAGATTTCCGGCGGGGAGGCCCAGAAGACAGCCATCGCCAGAAGCCTGTACCACAACGCCCCCTTTATCATTCTGGACGAGCCCACCGCGTCCCTGGATCCGGAGGCGGAGTATGAGATCTACACGAAATTCAATGAGATCGTGGAGGATCGGACGGCCATCTACATCAGCCACAGGCTTTCCTCCTGCCGGTTCTGCGACGAGATCGCGGTATTCCATGAGGGCCGCCTTGTGCAGAAGGGCAGCCACGAGGAGCTGCTCGCCAGGCAGGGCGGAAAGTATGAAGAGCTCTGGAACGCGCAGGCACAGTATTATACCTGATTTAAAAGGGTTACTTTTTCTTACCGCGTATATTGACCCGGATTGCGAGAAAAACTATAATAGGCTCAGTACAGAAGATCGCTGACGCCGCGGGAAACGCACAGACGCAGTCTGAAACAGGCACTCTACGGGCGGCGTATATGCTGAAAAGGATGGTGGAGGATGGATAAGAAACCCCTGGCGGCCAGGATTGAGGACGAGCTGATGAAGTATATCCTGCAAAAGCCTGTGGAACCGGGACAGAAGATTCCCAATGAATTTGAGCTGGCCCAGCGCTTCGGGGCAGGGCGCAGCACCATCAGAGAAGCGGTGAAAGGGCTGGTCTCCCGGGGGATCCTGGAGGTGCGCAGAGGCTCCGGCACCTATGTGATCAGCACCAATTCCATCGAGGCAGACCCGCTGGGCTTTGGCAGGATCGAGGACAAATATAAGCTGGCGCTGGATCTGTTCGAGGTGAGGCTGATGATCGAGCCGGAGATCGCCGCCCTGGCCTGCCGGAACGCCTCCGGGGAGGAGCTGAAAATGCTCAGAAGGCTGTGCGATGAGACGGAACAGCTCTACCGGAGCGGACGCAATCACATCAGCAGGGATATCGAGTTTCATACCTGCATCGCCCGGTGCAGTAAAAATCAGGTGGTGGAGACGCTGATTCCGGTCATCAATACGGCTGTCTATACCTTTGCCAATCTGACCCATCACATGCTGATGGAGGAGACCATCAGGACCCACCGGGCCGTGACGGACGCCGTGCTGAAACGGGATTCGGTTGGAGCCAGGTGCGCCATGATGATGCATCTGACCTATAATCGGCAGACCATTATGAAAATCCTGGAGGAAAGGGATGAGGAGAGCTGCTGATCCTGTGAGGGGTGAATACATCAGACAACTTTGGCCGTCCGGCAGACGACCGGAAAAGTAAAATGGAAATAATATACAAAAGATGATGGGGACAGGCAGGGGTTACCCATCATTTTTTGTGCGAAAAGTAGAATTGAAAATAAATACATCAGATGTATTGAGCGGAAAGGGCTGTGAATGTATAATTTAACCACGATAACATAAGACGTCAGATGTTATGGGGCAGTGAGGAGCCACCGCGCCGGGGATGCTCAGAAGGAAAACAAAATCAAAAAGAAGGATAGCAGAAAGAGGAGGGTATTAAATCATGGCTGGTGAAGTATTGGCGTTGAATCCGACCAGACTGGTGATAGCGGCCATTCTGGGGCTTGCGGTATTGCTTTTGCTGATCATTAAGTTTAAGGTGCAGGCGATGGTTTCCATTCTGGTGGGAGCGATCGTGATCGGGCTGGGGGCAGGGATGCCCTTTGAGAGTATTGTGACGGCGGTAAACGACGGGATCGGTAACACATTGAAGGGAATTGCGCTGCTGGTAGGGCTCGGCTCCATGTTCGGAGCGATCCTGGAGGCCTCGGGCGGGGCCCAGACGCTGGCGGTGAGCATGGTCCGATGGTTCGGGGATAAGAAGGCGGCGTGGGCGCTGGGGATTACGGGGCTGGTGATCGCCATGCCGGTGTTCTTCGACGCGGGGCTGATCATCCTGATTCCACTGGCCTTCTCTCTGGCCAAGAGAACCCACCGTTCGTCCCTGTTTTACGCAATTCCGCTGCTGGCAGGACTGGCGGTAGGCCATGCGTTCATTCCGCCCACGCCGGGACCGGTGCTGGTGGCGACGATGCTCAATGTGGAGCTTGGCTGGGTGATTATGGTAGGGGTTCTGTGCGGTATCGTGGCGATGATTGTGGCGGGCCCGGTATGGGGCGCGATCTGCGGCAACAGGTATATGGTTCCGGTTCCGGAGCATGTGGCCAACCAGGCGGATTTCGACGAGTCGAAGCTGCCCAGGTTCTGGACGATTGTGGGGATCATCCTGATCCCGCTGGTTCTGATTATTCTGGATTCCGTGGCGGGGGTGGTTCCGGCGCTGAGCCCTCTGGCTCCCATCTTCGGCTTTCTGGGCGAGCCCTTCGTGGCCCTTCTCATCGCCACGATTGCGGCCATGCTGATTCTCGGACTGAAGCACGGATATAATATGGAGCAGCTGGAAAAGATTATGACAAAGTCTCTGGAGCCCACGGGGCTGATCCTGCTGGTAACCGCATGCGGCGGCGTGCTGCGGTATATGCTCCAGTATTCGGGGCTGGGCGATCTGATCGGTCACGCGGTTTCCTCCGCCAATCTGCCCATCGTGGTGGTGGCCTTTATTGTGGCGGCGCTGGTGAGAATCTGCGTGGGTTCCGCCACGGTTGCCATGACCATGGCGGCGGGCATCATCGCGGCCATGCCGGGGATTGCGGATCTCTCGCCTCTGTATCTGGCCTGTACCACGGCGGCAGTGGCCGGCGGCGCGACGGTGTGCTCCCACTTTAACGATTCCGGCTTCTGGCTGGTGAAATCGCTGGTGGGGATGGATGAAAAGACCACCCTCAAGACCTGGACCATTATGGAAACGCTGGTGGGCGGAGCCGGATTTCTGGTAGCGCTGATTATTTCCTTCTTTGCCTGACCTGGTTCCGGGGCTGCTGGAAATTAGAAAATAATAAGAAAATATTTAGACGGAAAGGAGTCTGACGATATGGAATTAAGGAGTCAGGAGATGCGCAGGCTGGCGCCGGAGCTGGATCCGCTGCGCATCGGGACAGGGTGGAAGCCGGAGGATCTCTCCAAAGTGCAGGTGATGATCGAGAGCACCTACGGCGACAGCCATCCGGGAAGCGGGCATCTGAATCTGCTGGTGGAGGAGGTGCGCAAAGGGATCGAGCAGGCCGGCGGGCACGGCGCCCGGTATTACTGCACCGATATCTGCGACGGGGAAAGTCAGGGCACGGACGGGATCAATTACAGCCTGGTGAGCCGTGAGATGATCGCCAATATGATCGAGATCCACGCAGGCGCAACCCCCTTCGACGCGGGAGTTTATCTGGCAAGCTGCGATAAGGGAATGCCGGGCAATCTGATGGGGCTGGCCAGGGCGGATATCCCCTGTGTGGTGGTGCCGGGGGGCACCATGAACGCAGGGCCGGAGATGCTCACCCTGGAGCAGCTTGGCATGTACAGCGCGAAATTTAAACGGGGCGAGATCGACGAGGAGAAGCTGAACTGGGCGAAATGCAACGCCTGTCCCAGCTGTGGGGCATGCTCCTTCATAGGGACGGCTTCCACCATGCAGATCATGGCGGAGGCGCTGGGACTGGCCCTTCCCGGCAGCGCCCTGATGCCCGCCACCAGCCCGGATCTGCTGGCCTTTGCCAGACAGGCGGGGGCCCAGGCGGTGAAGCTGGCTGCCATGCCTCACATGCGGCCCGGCGAGATGATCACCATGGACAGCTTTGAGAATGCGATCCTGGTACACGCGGCGGTCTCCGGCAGCACCAACTGCCTGCTGCACATCCCGGCCATCGCCCATGAATTCGGGCTGGAGGTCACCGGCGATACCTTTGACCGGCTGCACCGCGGCGCCAGATATCTTCTGGACGTGCGCCCGGCGGGCCGCTGGCCGGCAGAGTGCTTCTACTATGCGGGCGGTGTTCCGGCCATCATGGAGGAGATCAGAGATCATCTGCATCTGGACGCCATGACGGTAACCGGGAAGACACTGGGAGAGAATCTGGATGAGCTCAGAACGAACGGGTTCTATGAGAGATGCGAAAAGTGGCTGCAGGAGTTCAACAGGCGCTACAACGTTTCCCTGACCAGGGAGGATATCATCCGGCCCTGTGAGAAGGCGATCGGGACGGACGGCAGCATCGCCATCCTGCGGGGGAATCTGGCGCCGGAGGGGGCGGTGATCAAGCATACGGCCTGCCCCAGGGAGATGTTTAAGGCCGTTCTGCGGGCGAGACCCTTCGACAGCGAGGAGGAGTGTCTGGACGCGGTTTTAAAGCATAAGGTGGAAAAGGGCGACGCGGTGTTTATCCGCTACGAGGGACCTAAGGGAAGCGGCATGCCGGAGATGTTCTACACCTCCGAGGCCATCAGCAGCGATAAGGAGCTGGGAAAGAGCATCGCCCTGATCACGGACGGGCGTTTCTCCGGCGCGTCCACGGGGCCGGTGATCGGGCACTGCAGCCCGGAGGCCGTGGACGGCGGTCCCATCGCTCTGGTGGAAGAGGGAGACCTGATCGAGATCGACGTGCAGGAGAGAAAGCTGAACATTGTGGGGATTGCCGGAGAGCGCAAAACCATGGAGGAAGTGGCGGCTGTCCTTGAGGAGCGGCGCAGAAACTGGAAGCCCCGACAGCCCAGGTATAAGAAGGGCGTGCTGAGACTGTTTGGTGAACACGCGGCCAGTCCCATGCAGGGAGCTTATCTGAAGTATTAAAAGTGTGAGAAGAAGTTCTGAGGAATGGCCTGTCGGTCATTCCTCCCCCAAAACATATGGAGGTCAGAGTATGAAAACAATCGAGGAACAGTTTCAGGAATACGGTGTGGTGCCGGTGGTGGTGCTGGAGGATGCCAGGGACGCGCTTCCCCTGGCGCAGGCGCTGACACAGGGCGGCCTGCCCTGCGCGGAGGTGACCTTCCGTACCCGGGCGGCGGAGGAGTCGATCCGTCAGATGAGCGCCAGGTACCCGGAAATGCTGGTGGGAGCGGGAACAGTGCTTACCACGGAGCAGGTGGAGAGGGCGGTGGCAGCGGGGGCTAAATTTATCGTCAGCCCCGGGTTCGACCCTGAGATCGTGGATTACTGTCTGGAGAAAAAGATCCCGGTTTTTCCGGGATGCATCACCCCCTCCGAGGTGGCGCAGGCAGTAAAAAGGGGTCTGCGGGTGGTGAAGTTCTTTCCCGCGGAGCAGGCCGGCGGCATCGCCATGATCAAAGCCATGGCCGCCCCCTACACCATGGTCCGGTTTATGCCCACAGGAGGGATCAGCGCGAAGAATCTGAAGGATTATCTGAGCTCTGATAAGGTTCTGTGCTGCGGCGGAAGCTGGATGGTTAAGGGAGACATGATAAAGAACGGAGAGTTCGATAAGATACGGGAAATGACAAAAGAGGCTGTGGAGCTGGCGGCGTCGATTCGCCGGTAGAATTTTGCCAGGGCCCGTGCAGAGGAGCGGGAGCGCCCGCAGCGCGCAGGGACAGTGCCGCGGCCGGAGCAGGCGCCTCTGCCGGACGAAGGGATCGGGAAAGGGAGAATACCATGGAACTGAATTTAAGACCAGAAAACGAGTGCAGATATGACGCGGTATCGCTGGGCGAGGTGATGCTGCGCCTGGATCCGGGCGAGGGAAGGATCCGGACGGCGAGAAGCTTCCGCGCCTGGGAGGGGGGCGGAGAATACAATGTGGTCCGCGGGCTTCGCAGGTGCTTCGGGCTTAAGACCGCCGTGATCACCGCCTTTGCGGAGAACGAGGTGGGCCTTTTGATGGAGGACTTTATTCTTCAGGGAGGCGTGGACACCTCGCTGATTAAGTGGATGAAGACGGACGGCATCGGCAGAACCTGCAGGAACGGCCTGAATTTTACAGAGCGGGGCTTTGGCATCCGCGGCGCGGTGGGATGCTCCGACCGGGCCAATACCGCCATCTCCAAAGCAACGCCCCAGGATTTTGATTTTGAACATATCTTCGGAGAGCTGGGCGTGCGCTGGCTGCATACGGGGGGCATCTACGCGGCGCTGTCCGAACAGTCCTGCGAGACCGTGCTGGCCGCCATCAGGACGGCCAAGAAATACGGAACGGTGGTTTCCTATGACCTGAATTACAGACCGTCCATGTGGAGCGCCATAGGCGGGCTCTCCAAAGCCCAGGAGGTGAATAAGGAGATCGCCAGATATGTGGATGTGATGATCGGCAATGAGGAGGATTTCACGGCCTGTCTTGGCTTTGAGATCGAGGGCAATGATGAGAACCTGAAGGAGCTGAATCTGGAGGGTTATAAAAAGATGATCAATCACGCGGCCGGCGTATATCCGAATTTTAAAGTGGTCGCCACCACTCTGCGCGAGGTGAAGACGGCTACCGTGAACGACTGGAGCGCCATCTGCTGGGCGGACGGCGAGATCTACAAGGCCAGGGATTACAAGGGGCTGGAGATCATGGACCGTGTGGGCGGCGGGGATTCCTTCGCCTCCGGCCTGATCTACGGCCTGATGACCACAAACGATGCGGGCGTTGCCGTGGATTACGGCGCAGCCCACGGCGCGCTGGCGATGACCACGCCGGGCGACACCACCATGGCCAGCAGGAAGGAAGTGGAGGCCATCATGGGCGGCGCGGGAGCGCGGGTGCAGAGATAGGAATAAGACAGGATAAACAAAGGGCAGGGGAGCGCCAGGAAAATCCCCTGCCCTCTGTTCATATGTGGACAACTCCCGGAGCGGGACGGGCGTTGTCTGCTCAGGCAGGCGCAAAGAACGCGATGGCGATTCCGCCCGGCCCCACATGGGTTCCGATGGTGCCGCCCACCGTGGCGATGGGAAGGCTCCGGGCACAGTCATCTGCCGGATCCCCGTCGCCGGATGCGCAGCCTGCGGGCACACAGCCCATATGCTCAATCCACAGGGCCTCGCTGTCCTTTATGTATTTCTGCATCAGCGCGTCGCTTAAGCCGGTGTAGCCCAGAAAGAAGGGCTTTTCAAAGTCGATTCCGCCGGCTCTGCGGATCTGCTCCGCCAGCAGGTTGTTCCCCTGTTTGGAGCCTCTTGCCTTTCCCAGCATGGCGACCTCCCCGTCCACGATGCCGATTACGGGCTTGATAGACAGTACGCTGCCGGCCAGGGCGGCGGTTTTGGAGATGCGCCCGCCCTTTTTCAGGTATTCCAGGGTATCCAGGAGAGCGATCAGCTGGATTCTCTTTTTGGCCTGGTTGAGCTCATCCACAATTTCACGGGCGTCTTTCCCGGCGTCCTTCAGGCGCAGAGCGTATTCCACCAGGGCCCGTTCCCCCACGGTCACGTTCTCGCTGTCCACCACGAAGGCTCTCTCCTCAAATTCCTCCGCCGCAATACAGGCGCTCTGCCAGGTGCCGGAGAGTCTGGAGGACATGGTGATGACGATGGCGATATCGCCCCGCTCTGTGACCGTTCGAATGGCCTGCGTGAAGGCATAGGGGGCGATCTGGCTGGTGGTGGGCAGATCGTCGCATTCGATCAGCCGTTCAAAAAATTCCCTGTGGGTTAAGCTTACGCCGTCGAGAAATTCCTCCTCCCCGAAGGTGATGGTCATGGGAAGGACGCTCAGATCCTCCCGGCCGGGGTTGACAATGTCCGACGCGGAGTCGGTGATAAAATGAATATTCATGCGGATTCTCCTTACTTGTCTGTTTTTTATCAGTATATCTTTTCCGGAGGATGATGTAAAGTTTTCTGACGGGAGAATTCCGGCGGATATTATCCCTGAAACGATTGTCACCACCCTGCAAATGTGATACGATGACAGTAGTTTTGTGCGAAAGAAATCAGGAGGAAACAGGGATATGATGGAAATGATGAAGCTGCACAGCGGCTGGGAGCTGCGCGATGCCGGCGAACAGGAATTTATCCCCGCCAGTGTGCCGGGAAGCGTTTATCAGGCGTATCTGGACAATGGAAGGATGGAGGATCCCTACTACCGGGACAACGAGCTGAAGGCGCTGGAGCTGATGAAACGGGATTTTGAGTACCGCACGGTCTTCGACGTGCCCGATGAAATGCTTAAGCGGGAGGAAATCATCCTGCATTTCGACGGGATCGACACCGTGGGGGATATCTGGCTCAACGGCTCTCACCTGGGATTTGTGGACAACATGCACCGGATCTGGGAATACAGGGTCAAGGATCTGCTTAAGCCTGCCGGAAACGAGCTGAGGGTGGAGCTGCGCTCCCCGGTGAACTATATCCGGGAGCTGTATGAAAAGGATCCGCTGATCTCGGTGAGCACCGACGCCATGCGGGGTGCTTCCTATCTGCGCAAGGCCCACTGTATGTACGGGTGGGACTGGGGGCCGCGTCTGCCTGACGCCGGCATCTGGCGGGACGTGACATTGCTTGGGGCGGATGAGGCGAGACTGGACAATGTCTACGTGACCCAGGACCACGAAGAGGGCCGGGTAAAGCTGAACATCAGGGCCCAGGCGGAGATTTTCGGTTATCCGGGACTTTCCCCGGTGGGCGGACAGGAGAGCGGCGGCGTCTACACCCTTGACACCGTGATCACAGACCCTGAAGGAAACAGGCTGGAGATCGGAAACCGGACGGAGGCAGTTATTGATAATCCCAGGCTCTGGTGGCCCAACGGCTATGGAGATCAGCCTCTTTACACGGTCAGGGTGGAATTACATAAGGACGAAACCCTTCTGGATGTGTGGGAAAAGAGGATCGGCCTGCGCACCATGAGGGTGGTTCAGGAAAAGGATCAGTGGGGAACCTCCTTCTGTCATGAGGTGAACGGGGTGCGCATTTTCGCCATGGGCGCGGACTATATCCCGGAGGACAACATTCTGCCCAGAGTGACCAGGGAGCGCACATACGATCTGCTTTTGCAGGCGAAGAACGCCCACTTTAACTGTGTGCGCGTATGGGGCGGTGGAAATTACCCCTACGACGCTTTCTGGGACGCCTGCGACGAGCTGGGACTGATTGTGTGGCAGGATTTCATGTTTGCCTGCGCCGTGTACGATCTGACGGAGGATTTTGAGAGAAGCATCCGGGCGGAGTTTGTGGACAATATTAAGCGCATCCGCCATCATGCCAGCCTGGGGCTCTGGTGCGGAAACAATGAGATGGAGATGTTTGTGGCGGGGGATCAGGGGGAGTGGTGCTTAAAGCCCAGCCAGCGCTCGGACTATATCAAGATGTATGAGTATATTATCCCCCAGGTGCTGAAGGAGCATGACCCGCAGACCTTCTACTGGCCTGCCAGCCCTTCCTCGGGGGGCTGCTTTGACGAGCCCAACGCCGAGAACAGAGGGGATGTGCATTACTGGGACGTATGGCACGGGAACAAACCGATCACGGAGTACCGCAAATTCTTTTTCCGCTATGTGTCCGAGTTTGGTTTCCAGTCCTTCCCGGCCCTTAAGACGGTGGAGACCTTTACCAGGCCGGAGGATCGGAATATCTTTTCCTACGTGATGGAAAAGCACCAGAGGAACTCCTCCGCCAACGGCAAGATCATGAATTACATGGGGGCAACCTTCCTCTATCCCACGTCCTTTGACGTGACCCTCTACGCCTCCCAGCTTCTGCAGGCTGAGGCCATGCGCTACGGGGTGGAGCACTTCCGCCGAAACAGAGGCCGCTGTATGGGGTCCATCATCTGGCAGCTCAACGACTGCTGGCCGGTGGCGAGCTGGGCCATGGTGGACTATGAGGGACGCTGGAAAGCGGCGCAGTATTATGCGAAACGGTTTTTCGCACCGCTTCTTCTCTCCTGTGAGGAGGAGGGGATCCTCTCCCAGGACACCAATGTGAACGCGGAGCCCTTTGAACTGAAAAAGTCCATCCGGCTGTGCGTGAGCAACGAGTCCATGCAGGAGCGCCAGGTGAGAGTCCACTGGCAGCTTCGGGAGGCGTCCGGAAGGGTGAAGGAGAGCCACACGCTCAATCTTACGGTTTCGGCCCTCTCCAGTTATTGGATGGAGCGCGTACCCCTGCAGTATGCCGACACGTATCAGGACTATGTCTCCTATGAGCTGGAGGAGGAGGGGGAGACCCTCTCCGCGGGGAGCGTTCTGTTCTGCGCGCCCAAGCACTTCCGCTTCCAGGATCCTCAGCTTAAGGTGGAGGCGCTTAGCGGGGACGAGATTCTGGTGACGGCCTGCGCCTACGCAAAGAGCGTGGAAATCTTAAACGGCGACGATACCATGCTGCTGGAGGACAACTGTTTCGATATGAACCCCGGCAGCAGGAAAATCAGAGTGCTCAGGGGAGAGCCTGCACAGCTTCGGGTGAGAAGCGTATATGATATCAGATAACGGATTCCGGTTTTCAGGCCGGGGTATCGGGGGGAAGGGGTATTGAAACATTGGTAAGTGAAAAGGAGTAACTGCAATGAAAACCAGGAAAAACAACGAATGTCACGCTTCGCGGACAGCTCTTACATCAAAACGACAGACGCCGCGCTCTGCGGCGGGCAGGATCCTGCACGAGGTCCTGGACTGGTCCAGGGTTCTTCTGACGGCGCTGGTCATATCCTTTGTGGTGAGCCATACGCTGATCGCCAACGCCCAGGTGCCCACCGGTTCCATGGAGACCACGATCATGAAGGGAAGCCGGATCATCGTCAACCGGCTGGCCTATGTGAGCGCCGACCCGCAGAGAGGGGATATCATCGCTTTTTATTTTCCCGACGATGGAAAATCCCTGTACCTTAAGCGTATCATCGCCCTGCCCGGGGAGGAGATCAGGGGGGTGGACGGCGTGGTCTATATAGATGGACAGCCCCTGTCCGAGAGCTATATCAGGGAGGCGGCAGAGGAGGATTTCGGGCCCTGGGTGGTTCCCGAGAATTCCTGGTTCGTCATGGGGGATAACAGGAACAACTCCCTGGATTCCAGGTACTGGGAGGACAAATTTGTGGAAAGGGACGAGATCCTGGGAAAGGCGGAGGTGGAATATTTTCCGGAATTAAAGAGACTGTGAGAGACGCCGCCTGGCGAAGAGCGAACGGGCAGGGGAGAAAGCTCCCCTGCCCGGTTTGTTTAACATCAATAAGCTGACTCGCGGAGCGTGGCAGCGTTTGATTTTATGACCAGTCCGGCGCCACATTGTGCCGGAACCGGGAATTGATCCTGCGGATCTTTTCCGGGTCGCACTTGGGCGTCCGGTCATAGGTGAGAAGCCCGTTGGTCTCCTGCTCCACATCCGAGAGCTGGGTATAGCAGAACCCGTACACCAGGTCGGAGGAGAGGATGGTGTGGATCACGTGCTCGTATTGAAGGAGAAAATCCTCCTCGCTGAGGGCGCAGGTGTAGCCCCAGCTTCCGGCCTGCTCAGAGTTGTAATTGATCCCTCCGCACTCTGTGATCAGGATGGGCTCGCCGCCATAGGAATAGCCCTCGGCATAGACGCTGCGCCCCGCGTGGGTGCAGGAGAGGAGAAGATCCTTATCCTCCATGGTCCGTTTGAAGAAGGCCTGTTTGTCCGGCTCTCCGGTGGAGCCGTGGGCGTAGTTGTGGATGGCGCAGATATCACTTCTGGTCATTTCCCAGCCGTCGTTTCCGATGACGAGACGGGTGTCGTCCAGGCTTCTGAGCAGATAATACATCCCTGTGCTCTGGTTCTGCTGACGCCTGTTAAGGCCGATATCCGGGACGCCCCAGCTCTCGTTGAAGGGCACCCAGGCCACGATACAGGGGTGGCTGTAGTCCCGCCGCAGGATCTCGAACCATTCGTCCGCGTAGGATGCGACGCCTCTGTCCGTGAACAGGCAGGGGGCGGCCATCTCTCCCCATACCAGAAAGCCCATGCGGTCCGCGTGGAAGAGAAAACGGGCGTCCTCCACCTTCTGGTGCTTGCGGCAGCCGTTGAAGCCCATCTCCTTCATCAGGCGGATATCCGTGACAAAGTCCTCGTCGGAGGGAGCTGTCAGGATGCCCTCCCTCCAGTAGCCCTGATCCAGAACCAGCTTAAAATAGTAGGGCCGGTTGTTCAGGTAAGTGATGCCGTCCCTGGTGTGGATCTTGCGCATGCCGAAATAGCTCTCCACCGTGTCGGTAATCGCGCCGTCCGCCATAAGGCGCAGAGTAACGTCGTACAGGGCGGGATTTTCCGGGCTCCACAGACGGCTGCCGCCGTGGGCGGAGGTGTGGAAAATGTGATCTCCCGCAAGATAGATGCTGCGGCTGAAAAGATTTTTGCTGCCCACCAGATAACGGTCCAGACAGACCCGCTCTCCCTGGAAGGTGATTTCCGCCTCCAGAATCATCTCCGGCGCGCACCCCGAAAATTCCGCCTCCAGCGTCACCGTATTGGTGTCGATATCAGGCGTAAATTTTACATGGGAAATGTGCAGAGGGCTCACGGGCTCCAGCCATACGCTCTGCCAGATTCCGCTGGTTCTGGTGTACCAGATGCTGGCGCTTTTTTCCTCCCAGAACTGCTTCCCCCTGGGGATGGTCTCGTCCCTTGCGGGGTCATAGACGGCCACGGCCAGGGACTGCGCTGCCCCTTCTCTCAGGTAATCGGTGATATCCATTGTAAAGCCCACATTGCCGCCGGTGTGCTCCCCGCAGAGCCGTTCGTTTACAAAGACCCGGCACTGGTAATCCACCGCCTCAAAGTGCAGCAGGATCCGCTGCCCCTCCCACTCACGGGGAACGGAAAAGCTTCTTTTATAAAAAATCCGGTCGTGGATGGAGGTGTCGCCAATCCCGCTGAGACTGCTCTCGAAGCAGAAGGGAACCTGGATGGTTCTCTCCGGGTGGAAGGAGTCCAGCTCCCAGTGTTCGGCGCCGGAACGGTTTTCATCGTCAAAGGAAAATTCCCATGTGCCGTTTAAGCACAGCCATTCCCGGCGTACAAACTGTGGTCTTGGATATTCGTTTCTTTTCATAACCTGTATTCCTTTCATTCATGTACAAACTGTGATGCATCCTGTGCCGCCCGCCGTCATATCCGGGCGCTGTCCCGGGAAGGCGCGGGCGGCGTTTCGGCTCCCGCCGAAAATTATTTCTGCGTGTTTTCGGCAAGAACGCTGATTTCCGACAGACGAAGGGAGGTTTTTTTCTCCCGCAGGGAAAGGGAAATCGTGAGAGTATCCGCCTGGCAGGAATCAAAACAGAGCAGGACCGGCGATCCTTCCTCCTCACCGATGACGAGCTCCTGCGCAAGGACGCTTTCTCCCACTGTAAGATTCACAGAAGCGATATCGGATAAGCACTCCACGCCGGGATAGAGAGCAATGCCGCACACTGGCAGGGGCTCGTCTGAACGCAGGGTGATCCGGATTTTTCCGTCGTCCCCGGCGGTAAGCTCCTGCTCCAGCCATCCGTGCCTTGTGGAGGTGGAAAAAAGACCGTCGGTGAGAAGCGCAAGCCCGGACTGTGTCTGAGCGCCGCCGTCGTCCACGGCGTCAAAGCGCCGGGTGACGTCCACCGTGGAAAGTCCCGAGGGAAGGGGCTGAAGGGAGGTGGTGGGCCCGTTTATAAAAAGCTTTCCGTCCGGGGTAAAGCCTGCCCGGTCAATGTTCACCTTGCGGTTGCCGCCGGGATTTTTCACATCCGTATGAGAATGGTAAACCGCCCAGAGCTGCGTCCCGTCCGGGGAGTAAGTAAAGCTGTGATGACCGGTACCCGATACGTCCCTGCGAAGACCGGAGGTGAGCAGAGGATTTTCCGGGGATTTTTCGAAGGTCCCCAGAGGCTCGTCGGAGACGGCGTAGCCCAGGGAATAGGAGGGACTGGCAAAAAAATTGGCGGAGTAGGTCAGATAATACCTGCCGTCGTGCTTAATCATTTCCGGTCCCTCGTTCCACTGCGTGTCGCCGGGAGCCTTTTCCCATTTCTGCTCCGGGGTCAGGAGCTTAACCGCCTCTCCCTGGGTGGAGAGCAGATCGTCGCTTAAGGCGACGCCGTAGATCTCGCTCTTTTTGAGATATCCGTCGGAATTCTCGGAACAGTCCCTGGAATAGTATAAGTAGCTTTTTCCATTATCGTCCAATAACACGTTAGCGTCAATAGCGGCGTAGCCAAAATCGAAAAAGGGTTCGTTCTTCACGTCCGTGAAGGGCCCGCCCGGCGAATCCGAGACAGCCAGGCCGATCCGCAGGCTCCCCTGCCTGTTTTTGGCGGTGTAGAACATATGGTATTTCCCGTCTTTTAAAACCACCTCCGGGGCCCAGAAGCAGTCCGTACACCAGGCGTCGGGCTCTCTCACGTAACACATTTTCTTTTCGCCCCAGTGAACCAGGTCCTCCGACCTCCAGCAGAAAAAGCCGTTTGGAGCGGAGGTACAGTACATATAGTATTCGTTTTCAGAAATTTTAAGCACAAAGGGGTCTCCGATATCGGTAACGCCCAGATCGTTGGTAAAGGTCAGATCCGTAAGATCATCTTTTAAATGGACTTCGCTGTGCATGGAAGAGTCTCCTTTCTTATTAAAGCCTGGCAAACCTGCCAGCAGGACTCCCGACACCAGAAGGACGCACAGAAGGGCTGCGGCAATCCTGCCGGGGAATCCGTGAGGAATTTTGGCCTGATGGAAAGGCGGTTCGCGGAGCGGACGGCCCGTTGGTTTCGTTTTAATGACTGTTCTCCTTTCATGACCTGGCTTAGTGTATTCATTCATAAAAAGGGTTGGGCATTCCATTTTTTTTGTTATAATAAAGGTTGGAAAAACCTGATTAACAACATAAAAAATGAAATAAATGAAAAAGCAAACAGAAAAATGGAATGCCCAGACTTACCATATCAAAAATTCAGATTGAAATCCATATATAAAAAGCACAATACTGATGCAAATATGCATACAATATGCACATAAACGGTAAAATGACATGCATTTGATATGATAAAACGGCCCGATATTGTGGAAAAGATACAAAAATAAAACAAACAATTATTATGTTTTAAACAATTGACAAAAGGGGGTTGACAAAGGTATGCTGGAAAAGGAAAAACAAATTGCAAACATAATTTATGTTGGAAAGCAGACAGAATCAAAATTGAAAAAGAAAGGAGGTATCAAATGAAGACAAACAAGAAAAGGATCACACTGGATTTGAATCATCTGCAGCAGACTGCTCTCGTGGGAAAGGCTCTGTCCTCGGAGGTGCGCCTGGAAATGTTGAAGCTCCTGATCGAAAGGTCGGCGAACATCAGCGAGCTGGCGGCGGAGTTCGGACTGCCCCAGTCGTCGGCCGCCCTGCACGTTAAGGTGCTGGAGGAAGCGGGAATGATCTCCGTGATCGGACAGCCTGGCGTGCGCGGAGCACAGAAGGTCTGTGGGATTTCTTTTGAAGACATTTATCTGAATGCCTTTAATCATAAGATTGATCACAGCAACAGTAAGATTTCCAGCTTTCCCATGCCCATCGGGAATTATTTCGACTGTGAGATAGAGGGAAACTGCGGAATCATCAGCGAGAAGGGCTATCTGGGCGTGGAGGATTTCCCGGCCAGCTTTTACTGGCAGAACCGTAGCGAGGCGCAGCTTCTGTGGTTTAATACGGGATTTGTGGAATACCGGTTCCCAACCCATCTGTTAAGGAGCGGGCAGGTTCAGGAGGTGTCCTTTTCTTTTGAGGTTTGTTCCGAGGCGCCGGGGTATCAGAACGACTGGCCTTCTGATATCACTGTCTGGATCAACGGACGGGAGATTGTCACAATGACGATACCGGGGGATTTCGGAGGCCGGCGGGGGAGGCTTAACCCCCAGTGGTGGGGAGATACCCTTACCCAGTACGGACTGTACAAGTCCATCAGAGTGAATTCGCTGGGATGCTATGAGGACGACATTAAGTGCTCGGAGCAGTCTCTTACTACCCTTCATCTGGATAAGGGGAATTACATCAGCTTCCGGCTTGGAGTAAAACCGGACGCCCGGCACGTGGGAGGAATGAATCTGTTCGGGGAAAAATTCGGAGATTATGCACAGGGGCTTGTGATGAAGGTAAAGTCTGTGGAGGAGAATCTCTGACGGGCAGTCGCCGTCATGCCTTTGCGTGCGGCTTATTGTAACGAATATTAAATGGAGGATGAGAAATGAAAAGAAAGGTTATCAGTTTATTGTTGGCTGCAACCATGACGATTGGCCTGCTTGCCGGCTGTGGATCAGGTTCGGGAGATACAACGGGCGCGGATACGGGCACGGATTCCGCCGCGGATGCGCAGACACAGACCGAAGACCAGGCCGATGAGGAAGGCCAGGAGGAAACGGCGCCGGAGACGGAAAGCGCTTCCGGAGCGGAGGATTTAACCTCCCTGCGTGGAAACACTGCGCCCACAGAGGATGAGATCAATAAGGTGAACACCACCCTCAACGATACATATCTGGGAGACGTCTTTGAAAAGACCATCCCCAACAACTATGCGGCTTATCCCTGGAAAGAGGAAGTAACCCTGGACGTGTGGATGGCCAACAATTCCATCCTGGCTTCGGTGTGCCCCGACCTGAACGAGCACCGGGTGTTCAAACAGCTCGAAGAGATGACCGGGATCAAGCTCAACTTCATCGTTCCCGCCCTGGGCGAGGAGGCGACAGAGTTTAACCTGATGATTGCCAGCGGCGAGCTGCCGGATATCATCATGGGAGCGGGCCGTTACACGGGCGGTATCGCGGCGGGCGTGAGCGAGGGCGCTTACATGGACCTGACCGACATCGTGGACGAGTATATGCCCAACTACTCCGCATGGAGAAACTCCGATGAGGAGAGAAGAAAAACGACGGTTACGGATGAAGGCGTGATCGGCGGCGTTTATGGAATCGCTCCTTACAATGAATGGTGCTGGTTCGGTCTTCTGATCAAGCAGGAAGCCCTGGATAAGACCGGGCTGCCGGTTCCGGAGACAATAGATGAGTTACACGATTTCCTGGTGGCATGTAAGGAAGCGGGCTACAATGAGCCCCTCAACTACGGCTCTACCTACGGGCAGATCTTTACCGGTATTATCAACGGCGCTTACGGCGTATGGGACTGGATGTTCGTGGACGATGACGGCAAGGCTGCATGGGGACCTGAGCAGGAGGGTGCGAAGGAATATCTCACCACCATGCAGAACTGGTATAAGGAAGGACTGATTAACAAAGACTGGGCTACCGCGGACTTTAACCAGAGAATGGCGGAGGCGGTTTCCGACGACTGTGCGGTTATGATGGATTCCCCTGATACCATGTGGGGTTACTGGAAAGAGGACAACAACATTGATTTCGTGGCGGCGCTCAACCCGGTTCTGAACAAGGGGGACGCCTCCAGACAGACCTACCGCAACTTTAAGCAGACGGGCTCGATTGCGGCCATCACCACACAGTGCGAGAACGTGGAAGCGGCCTGCGCGTTCCTGGACTTCGCCTACACCAAAAAGGGCTGGGAGCTTTATAACTACGGTTCTTACGGCGATGTGCATCTGATCAATGAGGAAGGACTTCCCTATTTCCCGACGGACGGCCTGATGTACAATGATCCCGAGGAGCAGCCCTTAAGCAACCTGATCTGGAAGTACCGTCTCCATGACGTGGCCGATATCCGTGACGAGCACAACTCCAACCCGCTGATCACCGCGGAGGGAAGTTACTCCGGCGATATCCGCGATTACTGGACTAACAACATGGATTCCTCAGTGACCATGCCGCCTGTGACCTTTACGGCCGAGGAGTCGGCAAGGGAGGGAGAGCTGGGAACCATTCTCTCCACCATGAGAAACGAGTATTTTTCCAAGATTATCATGGGGCAGCTTCCGGTAGATGCCTACGACGAGTTCCTTGCGAGCGCGAAAGCGCAGGGATCGGATGAGTTCGTCGCTCTCTGGCAGGCGGCTCTGGATCGGTATAACGCAAGATAAGATTTTCTCTTCCGGCCGGCGGCGGGAGAGTGCAGAGAAAAAAGCGACGGGCGTACGTTTCGCCCTTGCGGCTCATTGAAAAAATGGATAATGTCCGGCCCCGGCGTTTCACAGCGCCGGGGCCGATGAAAAAAGCCCGGCTTTGAAAAAGCTTTTGCGGATTGGAGTCTGCTTATGAGAAATAAACAGAAAAAGCAAACCGGTAAGGCATATCCTTCCGGTTTTGGAAAGGCGTTGCAGAAGGACCTGAAAAAGAATGCCTTCGCCTACTGGCTGTTGGTCCCGGTTCTTCTGTGGTATATCGTGTTCTGCTATGCGCCCATGTGGGGAGTTCTTCTCGCGTTTAAGGATTATAAGCCTCTTCTTGGCTTTGGGAAGAGCCAGTGGGTTGGGTTTAAGCATTTTAAGGACTTTCTCTCGGGGCCGTACTTTGGAAGAACGGTCATCAATACCTTTATGCTCAATATCTGGGGGCTGGCCTTTGGCTTTACCTCCCCCATCATTCTGGCCCTTCTCCTGAATGAGATCAAGGCCATGAAGTTTAAAAAGATCGTACAGACGATCACTTATATGCCTCATTTCATCTCGCTGGTGGTCATCTGCGGTATGATTCATATTTTTACCCAGTCAGGAGGAATCCTGACCCAGCTCGTGAACTGGATTACAGGAACGGAGCATGCGTCCCTGCTGGGTTATGCGAATATGTTCCGCCCTATCTATACATTTTCAGGGATCTGGCAGAATATCGGATGGGATTCCATCATCTACCTTTCGGCCATGAGTTCCATAGACCCCGGCCTGTATGAGGCGGCTGAGATCGACGGCGCGGGGCGTTTTCGCAAGATGTGGCATGTGACCCTGCCCCAGATCAGCCCCACGATCATCATCCTCTTTATCTTTGCGGTGGGCGGCCTGATGGCGTCCGGGCACGAGAAGATTATTCTGCTGTACAATTCGCTGACCTATGAGACGGCGGATGTGATTGCGTCCTATGTATACCGGCGCGGCCTCCAGGAGGCAAGCTACAGCTTCGCGACGGCGGTGGGCCTGATCAGCTCTGTTGTCAATTTCCTGCTTCTGTGGATCACCAATAAGGTGTCTAAAAAGTATTCGGAAATCAGCATTTTTTAGGAGGGACTGCTATGAACAGGAACAAAAAGAACAGGATTGGCAGATGGAGCCCTTCCAATGTGGTTTTTAATATCTTCAATTACGGGATACTGACCTTCCTGACGGTGATCTGCTTTTATCCTCTGCTCCACGTGCTGCTGGCCTCCGTGAGTAATCCCACAGATCTGATCGCCCACAGAGGGCTGCTTTTAAAGCCTCTGGGCTTTACGCTGAGCGGCTATCAGCTTGTCTTTAAGGATAACAGCCTTCTGGTGGGCTTTAAGAATACCTTTGTCTACGTGGGGCTGGGAACGCTGCTGAATATGGTCATCACCATCATGGGTGCCTATGCCCTTTCCAGACGGGATCTCATGCTCAAAAACGGGATCATGGTTATCATCACCATCACCATGTTTTTCGGCGGCGGCCTGATTCCCTGGTTTCTGGTGATGAAGCAGGTGGGGCTGTACAATAACATGTGGGCCATGATTCTGCCCACAGCCCTGAATACCTGGAACATGATTATCCTGCGCACGGGCTTTCAGTCCTTCCCCTATGAGCTGGAGGAGGCCTCGGTCATCGACGGCGCCTCCCAGGCGCAGATCCTCATGAAGGTGATCCTGCCCCTGTCAAAGCCTGTGCTCGCGGTGATTTTCCTCTATTACCTGGTGGGAAACTGGAATTCCTGGTTTAACGCCATGGTACTTTTAAAGGATCGTGCGAGGTATCCCTTACAGCTTCTGCTCAAGGAGATTCTGGTGATGAATGATTCCTCTGTGTCGACGGTGGGAAGCGCCGGCGGGGTGTCCATCAACAGCGTGCAGGGCGCGACGGCCTACCGGGAGCTGGTGAAATACTGTGTGACCGTGATCGTGACGCTGCCCATTCTGTGCGTGTACCCCTTCCTGCAGAAATATTTCGTGAAGGGTGTGTTCGTGGGATCCATCAAGGGCTAGGAAAAGCCGGCCATTGTTATAGTATATAAATAGGAAGTAACGCCAGAAGACAGCTCCTGCGGGGGCTGTTTTCTGGTCTGGCAATCTGGCGCAGAAGGCGGCGATGTGGTACAATGAATGGCAGAGGAGGATACTGTGAAAAATTTATTTTTCACAGGCAAATTTGTGCCTGCGGCCCAAAGTTTGCAGGCTGAGAGAAAGGCATGGTTCAGTTGATCTGTGTCAGCAGGCTGGGACGCCGGAGGGATATGCCGGACCCGCCGTCCGGCGTCAGCTGCGGGGAGGGAAAGTTGGAAATCTCTCTTTACTTGCCATTTGCTTAATGCTAAAATACATAAATGGATATGATAATATCAGTCTGTTTCAGGTATGCGACAGGTCACATATGGTAAACGGTACAATATTTGCCGATTACCGTAAATAAAGATTCAGAAAGGAAAGCGATATGAAGGAAAAGTTGGAAAAATTCAAAGAATCTCTGACGGACGTTGTGATGATGAGCAGAAAGGAGTTTTTGCTGACGGCGGCGGTCTGCGTTCTGGGCGGGATCGTGTTCGGCCTGTTTTTTTCGCCGAAAAAGACCACGATGATCGGATCCAACAACGGAAATAACAGCGGAAACGGCAATCTCCACAAAGGCGGCCGCGATGGGGCGCAGGAAGATGGCGGCGAGGAGGAGAACGGCGGCCAGGACAAAAATGACCAGGGCGATACTGCCTGCGGCGAATGCGGCAGGAAGCGCAGGGGCAGAAAATGGAAGAAGGAAAAGGACGCCGTCGCCGACTGGGAAGAAGTGAAAGAGGTAGAGCTGTAGGCTCTGTGAAAACGGCAGCGCGCCCCGGGGCGGATCTGCCCTGCCAGGCGCGCAGAATGCAGAGACGGCGCTTTGAAAGGAGCATGACGAAAAAGATGAAGATTACATTGAAGGACGGGGCTGTGAAGGAATATGACAGTCCCAGAAGCGTTTTTGAGATTGCGGCGGATTTGAGCGAGGGGCTGGCCAGGGCCGCCTGCGCCGGAGAGGTGAACGGACAGACGGTGGATCTGCGCACGGTGATAGAGCAGGACTGCGCGCTGAATATTCTCACCGCAAACGATCCTGAGGGATTGCGGGTGGTAAGGCATACCTGCTCCCACGTGCTGGCCCAGGCGGTGAAGCGTCTGTTCCCCCAGGCGAAGCTGGCCATCGGTCCGGCCATCGACAATGGCTATTATTACGACTTTGAGCATGAACCCTTTTCCCGGGAGGATCTGGACCGGTTAGAGGCCGAGATGAAGAAGATCATCAAAGAGGGAAAGAAGTTAGAGCGCTTTACTCTGCCCAGGGACGAGGCCGTCAAAATGATGGAGGATGCGGGGGAGCCCTACAAGGTGGAGCTGATACGGGATCTGCCGGAGGATGCGGAGATCTCCTTTTACGATCAGGGGGATTTTGTGGATCTGTGCGCAGGCCCCCATCTGATGAGCACCAGGGGGATTAAAGCCTTTAAGCTGACGTCCTCCTCCGGGGCCTACTGGCGGGGCAGGTCCGAGAACGCCATGCTCCAGAGGATCTACGGCACCGCCTTTAATAAGAAGGAGGAGCTCGCCGACTACCTCACTTATCTGGAAAATATCAGGCTCCGGGATCACAACCGTCTCGGGCGGGAGATGGAGCTTTTCACCACCGTGGACGTGATCGGGCAGGGATTGCCCCTGCTGATGCCCAAAGGGGCGAAGATGGTGCAGACCATGCAGCGCTGGATTGAGGATCTGGAGGACAACGAGTGGGGCTATGTGAGGACGAAGACGCCTTTCATGGCAAAGAGCGACCTCTATAAGATTTCCGGCCACTGGGATCACTACAAGGAAGGCATGTTCGTGCTGGGAGAGGAGGAGAAGGATAAGGAGGTGTTCGCCCTTCGCCCTATGACATGCCCCTTCCAGTATTACGTGTACAAGGCGACCCAGCATTCCTACCGGGATCTGCCCCTGCGCTACGGGGAGACCTCTACCCTGTTTCGAAACGAGGATTCCGGGGAGATGCATGGTCTGACCAGAGTGCGCCAGTTCACCATCTCAGAAGGCCATCTGATCATCCGTCCGGACCAGGCCGGGGAGGAGCTGAAGCGGTGTCTGGATCTGGCGGTGTACTGCCTGACCACCCTGGGGCTCCAGGACGAGGTGACCTACCGCCTCTCCAGGTGGGATCCCGACAACCGGGAGAAATATCTGGGGGACGAGCAGTATTGGGAATCCACCCAGAGCAAGATCAGGGAAATCCTCACAGAGTATGGCGTTCCCTTCACGGAGGCCGACGGTGAAGCCGCCTTTTACGGGCCCAAGATCGATATTCAGGCGAAAAATGTATACGGCAAGGAAGACACCATGATCACCATTCAGCTTGACTGTGCCATTGCCGAAAATTTCGACATGTACTATATTGACCAGAACGGAGATAAGGTGCGCCCTTACATTATCCACAGGACTTCCATAGGCTGCTATGAGCGCACGCTGGCCTGGCTGATTGAGAAGTACGAGGGCAAGTTCCCCACCTGGCTGTGTCCGGAGCAGGTCCGTGTGCTTCCCATTTCCGACAAATATGAGGATTATGCCCGCAAGGTCAGCGCAGAGCTTAGGAAAAACGGCGTGCTCTCGGAAGTGGACAGCCGCTCTGAGAAGATCGGCTTCAAGATCCGCGAGGCCAGGCTGGCCAGACTGCCCTACATGCTGGTGGTGGGCCAGCAGGAGGAAGCGGACAACGCGGTGTCCGTGCGCAGCCGTTTCGCAGGCGACGAGGGCGTGAAGCCTCTGGAAGCGTTCATCGGCCAGATCTGCCGGGAGATCCGCACCAAAGAGATCCGCAGGGAAGAAGTGCAGGAAGAGAAGAAGTAGATTTGGGGAAATGAGGAAGACATGAGGCGTAAGCTGACATGGGATGAAGTCCTTGGGATACTGTTGTTTCTGCTGGCGGCATGTTTTCTGGCAGTCAGCGTATTCCTCTGTTTTAGCGACGATATCTGGTACGACGAGCTGTTTACCATGGGACTGGCAGGCCAGTCCTTTGGTGAACTTATTTCTGTGACCGCCAGGGACGTTCACCCGCCGCTCTACTATATGATCGTGAAGCTCTTTCTTATGCTGTTTCAGGCGCTGGGGATCTGTCCGGCGTCCGTCCCGGGAGGAGGCCTGCAGGACGGGGTGGGAGGGATGACGGTGATCTCTCCGGTCACTGTGGCCAGGCTGGTTTCCGTCCTGCCCTTTCTTCTGTGCCTGGTTTATGGGGCGGTGAAGGTGCGCAGACGCTTCGGAATGCTGACGGCCGGCCTTTTTTGCTTCCTGCTTCTGACCATGCCCCAGCTTCCGGGATATACGGTGGAGGCGCGGATGTACGGCTGGGCGCTGTTTTTCGTCACCGCCTTAATGCTCCATGGGTATGATCTGGCGGTTCCCGGCCCTGAAAAAAACAGCTCCGGATCGAAAGAGCGGGCGCTTAACTGGACGGCGCTGACACTCTATGGCCTTTCCGCCTGTTATACCCACTACTTTGCCTGTGTGGCGGCGGTGATGATTTATGTATATCTGTTCTTCGCCTTCCTGAAAAACAGGATGCTGAAAAAGGAGTGGAAGCCGTTTCTGATCAGCGGCGGATTCTGCGCGCTGGGGTACCTCCCCTGGATGATCGGCGCGGTGGGATTACAGGTGGGACAGGTGAAGGAGAATTACTGGATCGGCCCTGTGAGTCTGCGCACTCTGGGAGGGTGCGTGAAGTTTTTGTTTCTGCCCGCGTTTGCAGGCCAGGAGCTAAGCGCTGTTCTGGCGGTTTTGCTGTTCCTGATTTACGCAGGACTTGTGGCCCTGTCGCTGACGGGTCTTTTGGGGGATAAAGACGACGAGCGCCTCTTTGTGGCCGGGGCGCTGGGAACGCTGGCCGGAATCCTGGTATTTGGCTTCGGGGCCTCGCTTCTGATACGGCCTGTTTTTGTATATCGCTATATGCTGCCGGCCATGGGGCTGTTCTGGCTTGCATTCGCCCTCCTTCTGTCCCGGCGCAGGGAGAAGAAGGCGGTCTTTGTGCCCGTCCTGCTTTTGCTGCTGGTCGTGGGGATCCGGAACTACCGGGCCTTTTACGGGGAGGAAATGTGGAAGCGGCTGCAGATGGGGCAGGTCCGGGGGGCTCTTTCCCTGATCGGGGAGAAGGATGCGGTGGTCTTTAACTTTGACCAGGCGCAGGGAGTGGTTTCTTATTATCTGCGAGGCGACACATATCTGTGGTATCAGCGGCCGGAGGAGCTGATCGTGGAAATGTATCCCCAAAATCATCCGCTGGTGGATGGAGAATTCTCCGACGAGGCCGGGATCGCGGCCCTTAAGGAGCTTTTGGACCGGTATGAGCGGGTGTGGTTCTGCGGCAGCGGGAACGCCAGGGAGGAGATCATTGGAAAATGGCGAAACGCCGGCCTGGAGGCCGCAGAGCGGGCGGACGTAATGCTGGAGCGGTACTGGTTTAAGCTGTATCAGATCACCGGGGA
The DNA here is from genome assembly GCA_947570615.1 of uncultured Lachnospiraceae bacterium. GTDB lineage: Bacteria > Bacillota > Clostridia > Lachnospirales > Lachnospiraceae > Suilimivivens. Next base: position 1,699 of record CANOVJ010000057.1, on the reverse strand, counting down.
GCGGTGAAGAAGCGGATGCCGTATAATCTGTAAGATTATATCGCTATGCGTGAAAACGGAAGGAATAAAAACAGAACAATGTATCGGGTGGAAGATAAGTATTTTATATCAAAAAATGAAATGTACTGTTTACAGAAAAGATTAAGTAATGTACTAAGATCTGATTCATATGAAAGCAGTATAGAGGGATACTGTGTAAGTAGCTTATACTTTGATGATCTGAGGGGATCATGCTTAAGAGATACTGTAGAGGGAAACCGTATTCGTTATAAATATCGCATCAGAATATACAATAATTCGTTAAAAACAATTAAAATGGAAGTGAAAGAAAAATATGATAGCAGGGTTTGTAAGAGGTCAAAAAGCATAACTGAAGAGGAAATGCAGATGCTGATCCATGGTGAATGTATAGAAAATATTTTAGCGAAGGATGATCCTGCAACCCGTTTTAATCTTGCAATACAGACAAGAGGGCTCAGACCTGAGGTAATTGTTACATATGAAAGAAAAGCATTTGTGTATGAGCCGGGTAATGTACGTATTACTCTGGATAGAAATATCAGAAGTAGTAAGAATGTTCTGAAATTTGGCGTTCCGGAAATTTCTTATGATTTTTTAGAAGGTCAGGATGAAATACTGGAAGTAAAATATGATGAGTTTATACCAGGATTTCTTTTACAATTATTACAGATCGAAAATATGCAGCAGATCGCTTATTCAAAGTATCAACTCTGCAGAGAAAGATATCAAAAAAAATAATGTCCTGAGGAGAGTAATTATGTCGGTAAAAGATGTCGTTAAAAACAGTGTTTTTGAGTCGCTTGGCGGGGAAAACGGGTTAACAACAGGAATAACGGTTTTTATTCTTGTAATGGCATGTCTGGTCGGAATTTACATTTTCTGGGTGTACAAATTGTCATCCAGATCAGCCTTTTACTCAAAGGATTTAAACATTACCATAGCAGGTATGCCGGTCATAATAGCAGCAATTATGATTGCGATGCAGTCTAACATTCTGGTATCATTGGGAATGGTCGGTGCGTTGTCAATTGTCAGATTTCGCAACGCGGTGAAAAATCCAGTAGATTTACTGTATTTATTCTGGTCAATCAGTGCCGGCATTATTGTTGGGGTAGGCTTACATATGCTGAGTATCATTCTGTCTGCTATAATGACAATACTTCTGCTTATATTAAATATTGTTCCCGATATGAAAGCACCGGAATTGCTGGTCTTGCGCAGCGTTCAAACGGAAATAGATTATGAAACGCTGTATGGGATTATTCGCGATAACTGTAAATATTATAAAGAAAAGGCACGCTGCATTAAAAATGGAGAGGTAGAGATGATTATTGAGATAAATGCAGGGAGGAATAAGGAAAAGCTGCTCCGGAAACTGAACAATATAGATCAGATTACGCAGGTTAACTGCCTTACTCATGATGGCGAATATAGGGTATAGTCAGTTTTTATGTTGGGACGGTCTCGGAAACTCAATAGTAAATAGACAGGAAAGGGTTGATTTTCAGAAATGAGTGGGATAAGAGATGGATGATTGTTGGACCAGAGCGGTTCGGAGAGTATAAAGAATAAAAATGGGCATGGCTTTTAAGCCTGTCAGAAAACAGGCCGGGAAGAATCTCAAAGCAGGAAACCTGGTTTATGCGGCTGCCTGCACCTGCTGTTTATAGCGGGCATC
>CANOVJ010000056.1 GCA_947570615.1 uncultured Lachnospiraceae bacterium | reverse complement strand
GGGGCTTTCCCATTCCACCAGCTGAGCTGGTGGTTGGGCCCCTTGGGCGGTGAATACCTGTATTTTTATTCGGAGGAAATGGGCGTTTCCATGTACCTTTATATGGCCGTGTGCAGACCCCTGCGGCGGAGAATTGAAGCTGCTTGTTTCCAGACTGAAGGGAGCCTTTATTCTGCAGATTCTGGCAGAGAGATAGACGTCCCTTTTCCGGAAGCCGGCTGTACGGATTCTTCGGCGCTTTTGCGGTGATATTTGAAAAAGGCGACGATATTGCTGGCAAGCACCGCCAGCTCCGTAAGGCCCGCCCAGTTGCGGATACTGAGCTGGTAGAGGAGAGTGATCACGCTTCCGATGATCCCGGCCACCCGTATCTGCTGGGGAGTCATCCACCATATGGAGGCCAGAGCCATGGTGGTTGAAATGAAAACCAGAATGGAGGAGATGCCCGCATAGCTCCGGAACAGTATAAAAATGAGAAGGAGCTGGAAAAACACATAGAGCGGGAGCCATTTCCCTTTTGTCCGTTCTCTGATATTGGCGGCGATCAGGATAAAAAAGATGGTGAGCATGCTGAACGCGCCTGAGGGGGAGCCAAGGAAAAACAGCCCTGCGATAAAAGCCGCCTTGGCGAGAAGATCCAGCGCCAGCATCTGCTTTCTGGTTTTGCAGAACCGGCTGAAGCAGAACAACAGGTAATTGATGAGCGTAAAGATATAACCGGCAATTATGTTCATGATCGTTGTCTCCATATGTATATAAGATGCCAGGATGCAGTCCGGGGAGGGGGATTTGGTCTCCCGGTTAATTACCCGCTATTGTACCACGGCCCGGCGGAAATTGCCATAGGGCAAACTCGTTCCCGGGACAAAATTTTCCAGGGGAAAAGCTGTTCTGTGGGAAATTTCAGAAAAAGAACATATTGTATTTTGCCTGGGAATGCAATAGAATGATAATCATGACGCATGCCGGACGGACGGGCGCAGCCTTTTCGGATCGGCAGGAAAAGAGGAAGCGTATGATTTCATTACTGGCCAGACTTTTGATCAGGGACGCCCAGGACACCTCAAAACCGCAGGTACGTCAGGCTTACGGTATGCTCTGCGGCGGCGTGGGGATTTTTCTGAACGCCTTTCTGTTTCTCATCAAATTTATTGCGGGAGCGGTTTCCGGCTCCATCGCCATCACGGCGGACGCCTTCAACAACCTCTCGGACGCGGGCTCTTCCGTGATCACGCTGGTGGGCTTTAAGATGGCCGGACAAAAGCCCGACAGCCACCATCCCTTCGGTCATGGCAGGATCGAATACATAGCGGGGCTTCTGGTGTCGGTGATTATTCTGCTGATGGGAGCGGAGCTTTTTAAATCCTCTGTGGACAAAATCCTGCATCCCCTTCCGGTGAAGGTGGGGAGCGCGGCGCTGGCTGTTCTGCTGATTTCCATCTGTGTAAAGCTGTATATGTATTTTTACAACCGCATGATTGCGGGAAAGATCGACAGCACGGCCATGATGGCGGCGGCCAGGGACAGTATCAGCGACTGTGTGTCAACTGCGGTGGTATTCGCAACTACGCTGCTGGCGGTGGCGGCCGACGTTCAGATCGACGGCTGGTGCGGAATTCTGGTGGCGGTTTTTGTGTTCTGGACGGGGATAGAGGCCATGCGGGATACCGTGAGCCCTCTTTTGGGTCAGCCTCCGGAGCCGGAGTTCGTGGATAAGATCGAGGCCATCATCATGGAATACAAGGAACAGGGCGTTTTGGGGCTCCATGACCTGGTGGTTCACAATTACGGGCCGGGCCGGGTGATGCTCTCCGTCCATGTGGAGGTGCCCTCCACGGGGGACATTCTGGCGCTTCACGACATGATCGACCTGATCGAGCACCGGCTCGCCAGGGAATTGAACTGCAGCGCCGTGATTCATATGGATCCGGTGTGTGTGGACGACGCCCTTACCCGGGAGATCAGGGAAAAGGTGGCTGCGATCATTGCAGGGATGGAGGGAAAAGTGGCTTTTCACGATTTTCGTATCGTACATGGGCCCACCCACACGAACCTGATCTTCGACGTGGTGGTGCCCTTTGACTACCCCATGTCGGATGGGGAAGTGGTGGACTGGCTGACAGAGCGGATCGGGGAGCTGGACGGGAATTATTTCGCGGTGATCGAGGTGGATAAGGCATATGTTCAGGCATATGCATGATTATTTCCAGAATGGGACAGGATGTCCTTCCATATGAAAATACCCGGACGCCGGCTTTGAAAACCCGCGCCCACGCCTGCAAAAATGGTTGCGCCGTCCCTGTAAAACGTGTATAATTCGTAGTTGGAAAGAGAAGCCGGAGCGCGCAGGCGCATCGGCGTTTGATCAATATCTGATACGAAATGCAGAACAGTAAAGAAAGAGGGAGAAAAAATGAAGAAACCTACAGTATTAATGATCCTTGACGGATACGGACTCAACGACCGCCAGGACGGGAACGCCGTGGCAGAGGCAAAAACACCTGTTATGGACAGCCTGATGGCGCAGTACCCCTTTGTGAAGGGAAATGCCAGCGGCATGGCGGTGGGACTTCCCGAGGGGCAGATGGGCAACTCCGAGGTGGGCCATCTGAATATGGGAGCCGGACGGATCGTGTATCAGGAGCTTACCAGAATTACCAAAGAGATTCAGGACGGTACATTTTTTGAAAATCCGGCGCTGCTTAAGGCTGTTGAAAACTGTAAGGCGAAGGATTCCGCTCTTCATATGTTCGGGCTTTTATCGGACGGAGGCGTACACAGCCACAATACCCATCTCTACGGCCTGCTCGAGCTGGCCAGGAGAAACGGTCTTTCGAAGGTCTATGTACACTGCTTCCTTGACGGGCGCGATACCCCTCCCGCCAGCGGCAGGGGCTACGCGCAGGATCTGGAAGCGGAGATGAAGAAGATCGGCGTCGGTGAGATCGCCACCGTGATGGGACGTTACTACGCCATGGACAGGGATAACAACTATGACAGAGTGAAGCTGGCCTACGACGCCCTCACCAGAGGGGAGGGACTCACCGCCGGGAGCGGCCCTGAGGGAATCCAGGCTTCCTATGACAGGGGGGAGACCGACGAGTTCGTAAAGCCCACAGTGATCGTGAAGGACGGCGCGCCGGTGGCCACCATTAAGGATGGGGATTCCGTGATTTTCTTTAATTTCCGTCCTGACCGCGCCAGAGAGATTACCAGAAGCTTCTGTGACGACGACTTTACCAGATTTGAGAGAGGAAAGAGGCTGGATCTGGTTTATGTGTGCTTTTCCGATTACGATCCCACCATACCCAACAAGGAGATCGCCTTCCACAAGATTTCCGTTACCAACACCTTCGGGGAGTGGCTCTCTGCCAACAATATGAAGCAGGCCAGGATCGCGGAGACAGAAAAGTACGCCCACGTAACCTTTTTCTTTAACGGCGGCGTGGAGGAGCCCAATGAGGGAGAGGACAGGATCCTGGTCAATTCCCCCAAGGATGTGGCGACCTATGACTTAAAGCCCCAGATGAGCGCTTATGAGGTCTGCGACAGACTGGTGGAGGCCATTCAGTCGGGAACCTATGACGTGATCATCATCAACTTTGCAAATCCGGACATGGTAGGGCACACCGGAGTGGAGGCCGCCGCCATCAAAGCAGTGGAGGCCGTGGACGAGTGTGTGGGAAGGGCCGTCGCCGCGATTAAGGAAGTGGACGGACAGCTCTTTATCTGTGCGGATCACGGAAACGCGGAGCAGCTTGTGGATTACGAGACAGGGGCGCCTTTCACCGCCCATACCACCAATCCGGTTCCCTTTATTCTGGTGAACGCGGATCCCGCTTACCGCTTAAGGGAGGGCGGCTGTCTTGCGGACATTGTTCCCACTCTGATCGAGCTGATGGGAATGGAGCAGCCCGCTGAGATGACGGGAAAGTCCCTGCTGGTTAAATAAAGGACTTCGAATTCTGAAAGCCGGTTCGCCAGGCGGGCGGCGTTCGGGTAACGGGAGCCGCCTTCACTGATCCTTAAGTGAGGCGGCTTTTCTGGCAGGAAAAACGGCTGAAATGGGAGAGATCAATCAGAATGAAAACAATCCTGATCACAGACGATGACGTCAATATCGGAAATATGCTGGAGGAGGTGCTCTCACGGGAGGGCTACCGTGTGCGCAGGGCCTATTCGGGGACGGAGGCTCTGCTTGCGCTCTCCGCGGACAGGCCTGATCTGGTGCTCCTGGACCTGATGCTGCCGGGACTGAATGGGGAGGAGGTTCTTCCCCATCTGCGGGGGATCCCGGTGATTGTGGTCAGCGCCAGGGCATCCACGGACGATAAGGTGGAAATGCTCCTGGGGGGAGCCTCGGATTACATTACAAAGCCCTTTGACATAAAGGAGCTGACAGCCAGAATCGCCGTGCGTCTGCGGGAGAGGGAGTCTCTGGCCGGGCAGGAGGGGGAGAGGCTTGCTTTCGATGATATACTTATGGAGATCGATACCCGCACGGTGACGGTACAGGGAGAAGAGGTGCGTCTGACCAGAACAGAGTTTGCCATTCTGCGTCTGCTGATGGCAAATCCCGGTCAGGTGGTCACGAAATCCATCCTGACGGAGCGGATCAGCCAGGATACCCCGGACGGTGTGGAGAACTCCCTGAAGGTGCATATCAGCAATCTGCGGCGCAAGCTGCGGGAGAGGTCCGGCAGGGATTATATCGAGGCCGTGTGGGGGATCGGATTTAAAATGAGGCAGGACAGTCTCTGATAACCGGAAAATCTTTACCATTTCTTTCTCATTTCCTTAACCATTTTCTTAACGCCTGTTATTTATAATATCACCAGAAACAGAAAAAGGAGGCATTGAGAATGGAATATGTACTGACCACCAACGCTCTGTGTAAGAGCTATAAGAGCTTCAGGGCGCTGAGCGGCCTTTCCATGCACGTACCGAAAGGCGCAATCTACGGCTTTGTGGGGAAGAACGGAGCAGGAAAGACCACCCTGATCCGTCTGGTCTGCGGACTGCAAAGCCCCACCGCCGGCGACTATACTCTTTACGGGGTGAAAAATACGGACCGGAGGATTGGCAGGGCGCGCAGACGGATGGGAGCTGTTGTGGAGAATCCTTCCATCTATCCGGGCATGACGGCGAGGGAGAATCTGGAACAGCAGTACCGGATTCTGGGGCTGCCTTCCCTGGAGGGCTGGCAGGAAATCCTGGAGCTGGTGAGACTCTCGGACACAGGAAAGAAGAAAGCCGGGGATTTCTCCCTGGGGATGCGGCAGAGGCTGGGGATTGCGGTGGCCCTGGTGGGGGATCCGGATTTCATGATTCTGGACGAGCCGGTAAACGGTCTGGATCCCCAGGGGATCATCGAGATCCGGGAGCTGATCCTTAAGCTGAACAGGCAGCGGCAGATTACCTTTCTGATCTCCAGCCACATTCTGGGGGAGCTCTCCAAAATCGCCACGGATTATGGGTTCATAGATAACGGGTGTATTTTAAAGGAGGTCAGAGCGTCTGAGCTGGAGCAGGCATGCAGGAGGTGCGTGCGTATGGAGGTGGAGGATACGCAGATCCTGGCACGGGTGCTGGACAACATGGGGATGGAATACAAAATCCTTTCCCGGACACGGGCTGACGTGTACGGAAGGATGATCCTTTCTGCGGTGGTTGTGGCGCTCCATGAGCAGGGCTGTGAGACCCTCTCCGCCAGCGAGAGGGAGGAGAGTCTGGAGAGCTACTATATAAACCTGGTAGGGCAGGGGGAAGGAGCGGCAGGAAAATGACAAAACTGATATCTGCAAATTTTCTCCGTCTGCGGAAGAGCAGGGTGTTCTGGCTGGCCAATGGGGTGATGGCCGCTCTTGTCATGCTGATCTGTGCAGATCACTATCATTATCTGGGAAGGGAGACCATACTGGACGGCTTCTTCCTGGGATATGTTCTGATCGTCGGTTTTCCTCTGTCTGTGGTGTGCGGTCTGTATCTGGGAACCGAGTACGGGGATGGGACTATCCGCAATAAGCTGATCGCCGGACATACCAGGTGGGCGGTGTATCTGGCGAATCTGGTCACGGTCTTTGGAGCGGCGCTGGCCATGTCCCTTGTGTTTGAGGCGGTTGTGTGTATGGTGGGGATTCCCCTGTTTGGCCCGCTTAAGTCGGACTGGGAGTTTATCCTGATCATGACCGGTGAGAGCGTCCTGACCATCGGCGCCTTCTCCGCTGTCTTTACTCTGACAGGCCATCTGATCCAGAACAGGGCGGTGATGGCTGTGAGTATGGTTCTGCTGACATTCTTTCTGTTCTTTGCGGCCATCAGCGTGGAGGAAAAGCTCAAAGCCCCGGAATTTATCTATATGGGACCGATGTACGATCAGGACAATGTGGTGGTTGCGGCCCAGGAGGAATTTCAGGGGGCGGAGCTGACAGCCAATCCCCAGTACCTGAGCGGAAAACGGAGGGAGCTTTATGTATTTCTCCATGACTTTAACCCCTTCGGGCAGGCGCTGCAGATCTCCAATATGTTTGAGTCGCACCCGGTACACCTGTGGCAGATGCCGCTGTATTCCCTGCTGATCATAGCGGCGGCTACGGGCGGCGGAGGATATCTCTTTGGCAGGAAGGATATTAAATAAGGAAGGGGAGGTCCCATGCTCTGGCTTTGTCTTACCTGTATCATTTCTTTCATTATAATCGGGGTTCTTCTGGTCAGAATCTGCCTGCTGAAAAAGGCGGCCCGGGAGATCGGCCAGGAGCTGGCGTACAGCCTTGCCCATGAAACCAATAACCTGATCGCCGTCTCCACCCGGGATAAATCCATGCGCAGGCTGGCCGGACAGATCAACGAAGAGCTTCGGCTTCTGCGCGCAGAGCGGCGTCGGTTTCAGCAGGGGGATCTGGAGATGAAGGAGGCCGTCACCAATATTTCCCATGATCTGCGCACCCCCCTGACCGCTGTCTGCGGCTATCTGGCCCTGCTCGAGGAGGAGGAAATGTCGCAGGCGGCGAGGCGCTGCCTGGAGATTATTAAGGAGCGGACCGGGAGCATGCGGGAGCTGACGGAGGAGCTTTTTGGCTATACCACCCTGGCCGCCGGTTTTTCCGGGCAGGAGCCGGAAGAGCTGTCTCTGGGCGGGATTCTGGAGGAGAGCATCTCCGCTTACTACCCGGTGCTCACTGGCTGCGGGATTGTCCCCTGTATTTCCATTCCGGAGGAAAAGGTGGTGCGCAGATGCAATAAAAAGGCGCTGTCCCGGGTGCTTGAAAACATCCTGAGCAACGCCGTCAAATACAGCGACGGGGATCTTCGGATCACCCTGACCAGGACAGGGGATATCTTTTTTGAAAATCATGCGCAGGGCCTTGACGAGGTGCAGGTTTCGCGGCTGTTCAACCGGTTTTACACGGTGGAGACGGCCCGGCCCTCAACGGGGCTGGGGCTGTCCATCGCCAGGAGCCTTATGGAGCAGATGAACGGAGCGATCGACGCCGTTTACAGGGATTCGGTGCTGAGCATCCGCATAGGCCTGCCGGAAGAGGGCAGAAGCAAAAGCTGAGCGGAACAAACGCCGCCGCGCCTGGCGGGCCGGTCTGTTTTTGTGCGCAGGGGAGCACAGAGGAAAACTCTCCTCTGCCGATTTTCCCGTAATAAAATTTTGTGAGTGACAGACCCGAAAATTTGGTGTATAATGCTATATGGAGGGACAGCGCGGTAAACAGCGCTGTCCTGTTTAAACGTTACTAACAGCGGACGGCGGGAGTAAAATCCGCCGTTTACATCAGAAAAGCGGCGTCCGGCGGGAGGGTCACAGAGACGGTTCCGAAAGGGTGGCAGCGGAAAGGGTATGAGGCAGTATGGAATTAGTGAAGAAGCTTTTTGAGCCGGTGGACATGACGGAAGGCTCGCCGTGGAAGAAGATCGTATTGTTTACACTTCCCATGCTGGTGGGTAACATCGCCCAGCAGCTTTATAATACGGTGGACAGTGTGGTAGTGGGGAATTATGTGGGGGATAACGCGCTGGCCGCAGTGGGAAGCGCGGGGCCGATTCTGAATCTGCTGATTGTGCTTTTTGTGGGGATCAGCGTGGGAGCCGGCATCATGGTATCTCAGTATTTCGGGGCCAGGGAGAGGGAGGAGCTCTCCCTGACCATCGGCAACTGTATCACACTGACGCTTATCGCGTCTCTTTTCGTGATGGTGGTGGCCTCCCTGGTGGCAAGGCCGCTGCTGGAGCTGCTTGACACGCCGGAGTCCATCATCGACTGGTGCCAGTCCTATCTGATTATTTTGTTTGTGGGATCTGCGGGGCTTGCCTTCTACAATATTTTAGGCGGAATCCTCCGCGGGCTTGGGGATTCCATGTCCGCCCTGCTCTATCTGCTGGTGTCCACGGTGGTGAATATCGTGCTGGATATTTTCTTTGTGGCCGGGCTGGGAATGGGAGTCAACGGCGTGGCCCTGGCCACGGTGATCGCCCAGGCGATCTCCGCCCTGCTGTGTCTGCTCAAGCTCATGCGGATGGGTGCACATTTTGACTTAAAGCCCTGTTATCTGAAGCTGACGCGCAAGCATACCAGGAAGATCATCGAGCTGGGTCTTCCTTCCGGTATTACCCAGGCGATTTTTTCAATGGCAATGATCGTGGTTCAGTCCCTGACCAACAGCTTCGGGGAAATGTTTATCGCGGCCAACGTGATCGTCATGCGTGTGGACGGGTTCGCCATGATGCCCAACTTTTCCTTCGGAACGGCCATGACCACCTATGCCGGACAGAACGTGGGAGCAAAGATGTATGACAGAGTGGATAAGGGGGCCAGGGAGGGGACGGTCATCGCCATGGGCGTTTCCGCCGTGCTGACCGGCCTGATCCTGATCTTTGGAAAAGCGCTGATGGGAATTTTCACGAAGACGCCGGAGCTGGTGGAATTAAGCCGCGACATGATGGGAATCCTGGCGGTGGGCTACATAGCCATGGCCGTGACGCAGAGCCTCTCCGGTGTGATGCGCGGAGCGGGGGATACGGTGACGCCCATGTGGATCTCCATCATAACCACCGTGCTGATCCGTGTGCCGGTTGCCTACGGCATTGCGTTCCTCACCAGATCGGCGGATTTCCCCGGCGGCAGACAGGAGTGCGTGTTCATCTCCCTTCTGATTTCCTGGCTTTTGGGGGCGGCGCTCACCTTCTTTTTCTATAAGCGCGGAAGCTGGAAGGATAAGGCGGTCTGATTTATTGGGAGAATTGATATTTACATAAAATATGGAACTATGATGCAAGTTTGATGCATCCATGCTTTATAATATACGCAGACAAAAGAAAAGGAGATGTGTGTGATGAAGCATGGAAAAAAAGCGTTGAAGCTGGCGGCAGGATTACTGTCCCTTGTTCTGGCAGCGGGCCTTGCGGGATGTGCGGGCGCCGGAGATGAGGCCGGCCGGGAGGAGGGGGCGGGGCAGTTACAGACATCGGGCGCAGAGGCCGGGGATCTTCTCCGGAGGGCTTCTGCGCTTGATGTGTTTGGAGAAGAAAACGGAGAAGAGCAGTCACAGGAAAGCTCCCCGGAGAGTGATGTTCCGGCACAGCGCGATTCGGAGGCGGCAGAGGAGGTATCCGGTCAGATCCCCCCGGCAACGGTGAAGGAGAGACCCCAGGGCTGGACGCTGAAGCTGGCCAGCGAGGACTGGGGGCTTTCCTTTGGGGAGCCGGGAGCGGTCCCGGTGGGAAATGCCACCGCGCAGGATCTGGCATGGTACGACGCATACTATGTGGGAGAGGAAAGCGAAAAGGTCATTTATCTCACCTTTGACTGTGGATATGAGAACGGCAACACGCAGCCCATTCTGGACGCCCTGAAAAAGCATCAGGCCCCGGCGACCTTCTTTGTGGTGGGACATTTTCTGGAGACTGCCCCTGATATGGCCAGGCGTATGGTGGAGGACGGCCATACGGTGGGAAATCACACGTATCACCACCCGGATATGTCCGCAATCTCTGATATGGAAGCCTTTCAGAAGGAAATGGACGACGTGGCCGGGCTGTTTCGCGAGGTCACCGGCGCAGAGCTTTCGCCCTTTTACCGCCCGCCTCAGGGAAAGTGTAATACGCGGAATCTGGAGATGGCGCAGGAGCTTGGATATTACACCATCTTCTGGAGCCTGGCTCATGTGGACTGGATTACGGACAGTCAGCCCGGCCATGACGAGTCGATTGAAAAGCTGACGAATCGGATCCATCCCGGGGCTGTCGTGCTCTTACATAACACCTCCTCCACCAACGGGGAGATTTTGGACGAGCTTTTGACGAAATGGGAGGAGATGGGCTATTCCTTCCGGCCCCTGGCGGAGCTGGTGAGCGGATAGAAATGCGCAATACAACAGGCTTTTCGCAGGGGAAGGACGAGGGCCTGGCGGATCCCGCAAAAAGGCAGCCCGCCTGAGCGCACTGCCTTTTCCCTGTTCTCTTATTCTATCAGATCCTCAGCCCGGATATACAGATCCGCGTCGGTCTCCGGATCATTCCTCTGGGTGAGATGATAGCCGCCGTCCCCGTTGGGCTTCACCGTCAGCCAGGACTCTTTTCCGTCCTGACGGGTGAGTACGACCCGGCAGATTCCTTCCCCGTTAAAGTGATCTGTGATATCGATCACCTGATCGTAACAGTATACCAGGGTTCTTCCGTTTTCGTCGTCTTCCACCTGGGCATGCTGGTTCATATCCTCCGCGAGCTCCTCCGCGCCAAGGCGCGTTTCGCTGCCGTCGTCTCCGATACTGACGCCGCCCGCGCCCATTTCCTGCACTGCCCCGTCCTCCACATAGGTGAAGGTGTATCCGATCCCGCCGTTGTCCGTCACCGTTACGTCCGTTTCTTTTCCGTGGATCCACAGGGAAAGCTTCTGACGGATGCCTCCGATATCCGCGGCGTACACTGTACCGGAGCCTCCCAGGATCACGGCGCATATGATGGCCGCAGCCACCGCCATATTTGTTCTGTGTTTTTTCTGAATTCGTGCCATTTCCTCTACCTCCAGAGATATTTGCAGGGAGGGCCGGAGGGCCGAAAATGCCCGTTTATAGCGTTCCTTATTCGTCATCCTTCCATTCCTCCTTTAACGCGTCCCGAAGAAGTGTGCGGCCCCGGGACAGTCTGACTTTGACGTTGCTCTCGCTCAGGTTCAAAATACCGGCAATCTCACCGACGCTGTAATCCTCGTAATAAAACAGGTGAATGACGATGCGGTACTTTTCCGGGAGCTTCATGACGGTTTCAAAGAGGTTTTCCGATTCTTCCGTTTCGAAGGTCAGCGTCTCCATATAGTCCTGGAGAGAAATCCTGTTCCTCCTCCAGAAGGTGCGGCTGACGTTTTTGGCCCGGTTGATCGCCACCCGTATCAGCCAGGCGCGGATATGCTCTTTGCTGTCAAACTCTTTTTTCAGTGTGTAATACCGGATAAACGTATCCTGAACCACATCCTCCGCGTCCTGCGCGTTTTTGCACAGATTGAATGCCACCGCGAAAAGACTGTCCTGATATAACGCCACCAGCTCCTGTACTTCCTGCCTCATGAGCGCTCCTCTTTTCCTGCGATTTTTGCAGTTGGTATTGAAAGGCCTTTCACTGATAATACAGCTGAAAAGGGAAAAAGGTTACAAAAATTTAAAATCCGGAGCATTTTCTGCAGGGATGGGGAGGCTCGCAGGTATTAATGATTTACTTTACCCCTGTTTTAGTGTATATTTATCTGAGTAAGTAAACACTATGCATTGCAGTGAGGAACTGTCATGACATGTAAAGAAGTGGAAAAAACGATTCCGTTATTTCTTAAGGACGATCTGGATACCGACGATCTGCGGGAATTTCTGGAGCATATAGAGCAGTGCGGGGAGTGCAGGGAGGAGCTTTCCATTCAGTTTCTGGTGCGGGTGGGCCTGTCCAGGCTCGAGGCGGGCAATGTGTTCGACCTGAAAAACGAGCTGGATTACCGGATGGACGAGGCGGAGCACGTGCTGTGGATGCGGGAAAACATGCAGCGCCTGCTTTACCTGCTCGAGGGGCTGGTGGCGCTGGTCAGTGCGGTGCTTATAATCCTGCTCTTTGTGCTGACATAAAAGGAGGCGTGTAATATTGATATGAAAAAACTGGTACTGATAGACGGACACAGCATCCTGCACCGGGCCTTTTACGGGGTGCCGGATCTCACCAACAGCGAAGGGCTGCACACCAACGCCATTTATGGCTTTTTGAACATTCTGTTTAAGATTCTCGAGGAGGAGGCGCCGGATTATCTTACGGTGGCCTTTGACGTGCATGCGCCCACCTTCCGCCACGAGATCTATAAGGAGTACAAAGGAACCAGAAAGCCCATGCCCCAGGAGCTGCGGGAGCAGGTTCCCGTGCTGAAGGAGGTTTTGAAGGCCATGGGGATCCGGCTGATGGAGCAGGCGGGGCTGGAGGCCGACGATATTCTGGGGACGCTGGCCAGGCGGGCGGAAAAGGCGGGGCTGGAGGTCTCCCTCGTCTCCGGCGACCGGGATCTTCTGCAGGTAGCCACGCAGCGCACCAAGATCAGAATCCCCAAAACCAAAGGCGGGAAAACGGAGATCGAGGATTACTACGCCGCCGATGTGGAGAGCAGATATCGGGTAAATCCGGTTCAGTTTATCGACTTAAAGGCTCTTATGGGGGATACCGCCGACAATATCCCCGGCGTTCCCAGGGTGGGAGAAAAGACGGCCACAGAGCTGATGGCGCAGTTTGGCTCCCTTGAAAATATCTATGATCATATAGAGGAGGTGTCCAAAAAATCCATCAGGGAATCCCTGCAAAGCAACAGGGATCTGGCGTATCTGAGCAGAACCCTTGCAACCATCAACGTGGACAGCCCTCTGGAGTTTGATCTCGAGGAGGCGAAGGTAGAGGATTTTTATACGGAGCAGGCCTACGCCATCTTTAAGAGGCTGGAATTTAAAAACATGCTTTCCCGCTTTGACGGGGCGGCGAGCGCAGGGGATGAAAACGAAAAAATTACCGCGGGATTTGGCTGCCTTACGGAGCTGGCGGATGTGGAGGCCTTCTTTGAGAGGGCGGGGCAGGCGGAAGAGATCGGTTTTGCACTGCTGCGGGAGGCGGAAAGCCAGGGCGCTCCTGTGGGGATTTCACTGGCATTCGGCGGGGAGTGCGCGCTGGCCCTGTGCGGCGGACTGGTCACAGAGGGGTATCTGAAAGGGAAAATGTCCGCGCTTGCGCTGAAAAACAGACTGGCCTGCGGGAACATCAAGGATACCTATGACTTTTTAGAGTGCGGCGACACGGAGCGGTTTTTTGACGTGATCCTGGCGGCCTACCTGCTCAATCCTCTGAAAAACGATTACACGCTGGCGGATGTGGCCGCGGAGCATCTGGGCCTTACCATAAAGGAGAGGAGCGAGCGCTTCGGCAAAATGACCCTTGCCGGGGCCCTTGCGCAGGAGCCCCGGGCCTTTACGGAGTATGCCTGTTTCCTTGCCCACGTGAGCCTTGCCGCCGGGCCGGTGCTGAGGCGAAAGCTTGAGGAGGCGGGGATGGCGTCCCTGATGCGGGAGATCGAGATGCCCCTCACTGTTGTGCTCCATGACATGGAAAAGGAGGGGATTCTGGTAAAGCCCCAGGAGCTGAAGGCCTACGGGGACGCCCTCACCGGGCGGATTGAAGAGCTGGAGCAGAAGATTTATGAGCAGGCGGGAGCGGAGTTCAACATCAATTCCCCCAAACAGCTTGGGGAGATTCTCTTTGAGAAGCTTAAGCTTCCCGGCGGGAAAAAGACCAAAACAGGTTACTCCACGGCGGCGGACGTGCTGGAGAAGCTCTCCGAGGAGAATCCCATCGTGGCGGACGTGCTGGAATACCGGGGGCTTGCCAAGCTCAAATCCACCTACGCGGAAGGGCTCTTCGCCTTTATCGGGGAGGATCAACGGATCCACTCCACCTTTAACCAGACCATCACGGCCACCGGGCGTATCAGCTCCACGGATCCCAATCTCCAGAACATTCCCATGCGGATGGAGCTGGGGAGAAAAATACGGAAGGTTTTTGTGCCCAGGGAGGGCTGTATCTTTACGGACGCGGACTATTCCCAGATCGAGCTGCGGATTCTGGCCCATATGTCCGGGGATGAGCAGCTCATCGACGCCTATAAGATGCATGCGGATATCCACAGGATCACCGCCTCCCAGGTGTTCCACATCCCCTTTGAGGAGGTCACGGACTTACAGCGCCGCAACGCCAAGGCGGTGAACTTCGGGATCGTGTACGGGATCAGCTCCTTTGGCTTAAGCCAGGGCCTGAGCATCACCAAAAAGGAGGCGGCGGAGTATATCGAACAGTATTTCGCCACCTATCCCGGTGTGAAGCGCTTTCTGGACAATTCCGTGAAGGAGGCCAGGGAAAAGGGCTATGCGCTCACTCTGTTCGGGAGAAGAAGGCCTGTGCCGGAATTGTCCTCCTCCAACTTCATGCAGCGCTCCTTCGGAGAGCGGGTGGCCATGAATTCCCCCATTCAGGGGACGGCGGCGGACGTGATCAAGATCGCCATGGTGCGGGTACACGAAAGACTGAAGGCACAGGGGCTGAAATCCAGGCTGATTCTACAGGTACACGACGAGCTGCTGATCGAGACGTATCAGGAGGAGGCGGAGCAGGTGCGCACAATCCTGGAGGAGGAGATGAGCCGCGCGGCGGATTTCTCCGTTCCGCTGGAGATCGATCTGCACGAGGGCAGCGACTGGTACGAGGCAAAATAAACGAGGGAAGCAATGAAAGTGATAGGAATAACGGGCGGCGTGGGCTGTGGCAAATCCGCGCTGCTTGCTTATGTAAAGGAAAATTATAACTGTAAAGTGATCCTTGCGGACGAGGTGGCCCACAGGGTAAAGGAGCCCGGCGCTTCCTGCTATGAGGAGCTGGTCCGGGCGCTCCCCCCGGATTGCCTGAACGGGGACGGGACCATCCACAGGGGGCGGATGGCCGCAGCGATTTTCGGGTCCAGGGAGCTTCTTGAAAAAGTAAACGGGATCATTCACCCGGCGGTAAAGAGCGAGATTCTGCGGGAAATCCGTAAGACCAGGGCCCAGGGGCAGAAGGATTTTCTGTTTCTGGAGGCCGCCCTTCTGATCGAGGAGGGATATCTGGAAATCGTGGATGAAATGTGGTATATTTATGCGGGCGAGGAGATACGCCGGGAGCGTCTGAAAAGGACGAGAGGCTATTCCGATGAAAAGACGGAGGCGATTTTGAAATCCCAGCTTCCGGAGGAGGAATTCCGCCGCCGCTGCGGCGTGGTGATCGATAACAGCGGGGAGATCGGGCAGGCCCTGCGGCAGATAGACGAAAGGCTCCGCGCCTGACAGACGCAACAGAACTTACACAGGGGAAGTCCCACAGGGGAGCGTACCCGGAAGGAAGTATGCCCTGAAAGGAGCATTGTTACAGAGATGAGAATTTGCAGTATCGCCAGCGGAAGCAGCGGAAATTGTATTTATGTGGGATCCCAGGCCACCCACCTTCTGGTGGACGTTGGAATCAGCGGGAAGCGGACGGAGGAGGGACTCAGAAATCTGGATCTGTCCATGAAGGAGATCGACGGGATACTGATCACCCATGAGCACGCGGATCACATTGCGGGGCTGGGGGTTCTCGGCCGGAAATACGGCGTGCCGGTGTATGCCACCGGAGGAACCATTCAGGCCATCAGAAGCAGTTCGTCGGTGGGAGAGCTCCCGCAGGAGCTTTTTCACGAGATCCGGGCGGATGAGAAGGTAATCATCAAGGATCTTGTCTGTAATCCCATCGCCATCTCCCACGATGCGGCGCAGCCGGTGGCGTACCGGATTTCCCACGGCAGAAAAAAGGTGGGGATCGTCACGGATCTGGGTACATATAATGATTATACGGTGGAATCCCTGCGGGGCATGAACGCCCTTTTGCTGGAAGCCAACCACGATGTGAATATGCTGCAGGTAGGGCGTTATCCCTACTATTTGAAACAGCGGATTCTGGGAGAGAAGGGACATCTCTCCAATGAGAGAGCGGGACAGCTTCTGTGCGAGCTGCTTCACGACGGACTGGAAGCGGTGGTGCTGGGGCACTTAAGCCAGGAAAACAACCTGCCGGAGCTGGCCTTTGAGGCGGTGAGAGTGGAAGTGACCATGGCCTGCGCCAGGCGGGAGAGCGGGGGAGAAAGAACAGACATCGGGTTCGGCGATTTCCCCATGTACGTGGCCTCCAGGAGCAGGCCCTCTGCGGCGATACAAATCTGAAGGGATAAGGAACCGGCGGAAGAAAAGACAGTCACAGACAATGAAGGAATTAATTCTGGAAGGATGGTTGAGACATGGACAGGACAGTAATCACAGTAGTGGGAAAAGATACGGTGGGAATCATTGCGCGGGTATGCACGTACCTGGCTGAAAACAAAATCAATATTCTGGATATCTCCCAGACGATCGTGCAGGGATATTTCAATATGATGATGATCGTGGACACCCGCATGATGGAGAAAGACTTCGGACAGATGGCGGAGGAGCTGCACGGGCTGGGAGAGGAGATCGGCGTGGAGATCAGAAGCCAGAGGGAAGAGATCTTTGATAAGATGCACAGAATATAATGACAGAACCGTGGGTGCAGACGCAAGGAAAGGCATGGAAATATGATAAATTTATTTGAAGTAGTCGAAACCAACGAAATGATCACCCGGGAAAACCTGGATGTGCGCACGATCACACTGGGAATCAGCCTCCTGGACTGTATCGACTCCGACTTAAAGCGGCTTAAGGATAAGATTTACGGAAAAATCTACGACGCGGCCAGGGATCTGGTCAGGACCGGGGACGAGATTGCAGGGGAGTTCGGCATTCCCATTGTAAACAAGCGAATCTCGGTGACCCCCATCGCTCTGGTGGGCGGAGCGGCCTGTAAGAGCGTGGGAGATTTCGCCTCCCTGGCGGAAACCCTGGATGAGGTGGCCCGCCAGGTGGGGGTCAATTTTATCGGAGGCTACTCCGCGCTGATCTCCAAGGGAATGACCGCGGCGGACGAGCTGCTGATCCGGTCGATTCCTCTGGCCCTGTCCAGGACGGAGCGGGTTTGCAGCTCCGTGAACCTGGGCTCCACCCGCACCGGCATCAATATGGACGGGGTAAGGCTCATGGGGGAGATCATCCGGCAGACCGCGGAGTACACCAGGGAACAGGACTCCCTGGGCTGCGCCAAGCTGGTGGTATTCTGCAACGCTCCGGACGACAATCCCTTTATGGCGGGGGCCTTTCACGGGGTGACGGAGGCGGAGCGGATCATCAACGTGGGCGTCAGCGGGCCGGGAGTGGTGAAAAATGCGGTCAGCAAGGTACACGGGGAAAACTTTGAGGTGCTCTGCGAGACCATCAAGAAGACGGCCTTCAAGGTAACCCGGGTGGGACAGCTTGTGGCCCAGGAGGCGTCAAGGCGTCTGGGGGTGCCCTTTGGAATCGTGGACTTATCCCTTGCCCCCACCCCCGCCATCGGCGACAGCGTGGCGGATATTCTCTGCGAGATGGGGCTGGAATATGCGGGCGCGCCGGGGAGCACGGCGGCTCTTGCTCTGCTCAATGATCAGGTGAAAAAGGGCGGCGTGATGGCTTCCTCCTATGTGGGAGGCTTAAGCGGCGCGTTTATTCCGGTCAGCGAGGACCAGGGGATGATCGACGCGGTGGAGGCCGGGGCCCTTTCCCTGGAGAAGTTAGAGGCCATGACCTGCGTCTGCTCGGTGGGGCTGGACATGATCGCCATACCGGGAAAGACCAGCCCCTCCACCATCTCCGGCATCATTGCGGACGAGATGGCCATCGGCATGGTGAACCAGAAGACTACGGCGGTGCGCGTCATTCCCGTGATCGGAAAGGACGTGGGGGAAACGGTGGAGTTTGGCGGTCTTCTGGGGTACGCGCCCATTATGCAGGTGAACGCTTTTTCCTGTGAGGAGTTTGTAGGACGGGGCGGCAGGATCCCCGCACCCATCCACAGCTTTAAGAATTAATCTGAGCCGGCTGCGAAAAGGGATGAGCATAAAAATCATTATTAAGTTCACAATAATATGATTAGGAAAAAATTAAGATTATTCGCGTTGTTTCTCAGGGGGTATTGTGCTATAGTTTGTAGGTACAGGCTACGGAAAGGCAGGGGTTTATTATGAAAAAGAACAGAAAACTGATCCTGACGGCAATACTCGCGGTTCTTATGACAATGCTGTGGGGCTGCGGCGGGGAGGGCGGTTCGCAGGATGAGACAGACGGATATGTGTATGTCCCCGAATATGTGCAGATGGATGTGGATTGCACCTATATCAATTCCGTGACGTCCCTGGGGGACAGCGTTATTATGAACGCGATAAAATGGGATGAGGAGAGTCAGGAGAGCAGCAATTTCCTGTACCGATATGATCTGGCGAAGGGGGAGGGAGAGACCATTCCCCTTGCGGTGGGAGAGGACGACAACATCGGCGCCATGACGGCAGGGGCGGACGGAAGCCTTGCGATGGTGGTCAATTCTTATACTTATGAGACGGATGAAAACGGCGAGCCAACAAATTATAAATCTTCCATCACGCTGTGGAGTGTGTCCGCCGAGGACGGTTCCATCAAATCGCAGAAGGATATAAACGAGGTGTTTGGAAACTCCCAGGACGGGGGAACGTATGTACAGAATTTCTGTGTGGACGGTCAGGGGAATTTCTATCTGGACGACGGCAACAACACGATTTATGTGCTGGATCAGGATATGAATAAAATCTGCGAGATTAAGGCCGACAACTGGATCCGGAGCATGGCCGCGTCGAAGGAGGGGGATGTGTACATCTCCACCTACGGGGAGAACGGGCTCGAGATGCGCAAGGTGGATATTGCCGCCAAAAAGCTGGGAGAGCCTCAGACGGGCCTGGCGAGCGGTTACGGAAACCAGGATTTCATCACCGGATCCACGAAGAGCTTTCTGATGGATAACCGCAGCCAGGTTTCCCTCTACGACCTCTCCACCCAGACGGAGGAAGCGCTTTTCAGCTGGCTGGATGTGGACATCAACAGCGACAATGTCAGCCAGCGGGGGGAGTTATCCGACGGTCGGGTGTGGGCTCTTACCAGAGATTATGGATCGGAGGGCGCGGACGGGCCGGAGTTTGAGCTGATTCTTTTAAGCCGTAAGGAGGCCTCCCAGGTGCCGCAGAAGGAGAAGATCGTCTATGGCGCCATGTGGGTGGATTCCAATGTGAAGAAGGCAATCATCGATTTTAACAAGACCAGCGACAAATACCGTATCACCGTGAAGGAATACGGGGAGGCCGTGGAGGACTATCAGGCGGCGCAGACCCAGTTTAACGCGGATCTGACCACGGCTGACTGCCCCGATATCATCGGCCTGAATTCCCTGGACTATCATCTCTACGCCAGCAAGGGCGTGCTGGAGGATCTCTATCCTTATATGGAAAAGAGCGGCATTAACAAAGCGGATTACCTTGAGAATATCCTTGGAGCCTATGAGTCTGACGGGAAGCTCTACGGTCTTATTCCGGCCTTCTATGTGAGCACCACCATGGCCAAGGCCTCCCAGGTGGGAGATAAGACAGGATGGACTCTTTCGGAGATGCTGGAATTTGCCGAGGGCAGGGAAGAAAATCTGTTTGCCTACGGAAGCAGAAGCAGTATATTCTACTACTGTATTTATAATAATATAGACGAGTTCATCGACTGGGAAAGCGGCAAATGCTTCTTCGACAGTGAGGATTTTATCAAAACCCTTGAGTTTGCGGCCAAATACCCGGAGGAATATGATTATCAGGCGGACCGGGAGGAGGGAATCTCCAGCAGGATTCGTTCCGACAAGGTTCTGCTGTTGGACAGCAGCATCAGCTCTGTGCAGGAGTTTCAGATGCTCACGGGAATGTTCGGGGAGAAGGTTTCCTTCCTGGGTTATCCCAACAGTGAGCGGAAGGGGAATCTCGTCCAGGCCACAGGCGGCTGTATGGGGCTTTCCTCCAAATCTAAACACAAGGAGGGGGCATGGGAGTTCATGCAAAGGCTCCTCTCCGAGGAATACCAGGACAGCATGCTCTCGGAGCACGGTAATTCTTTCGGGTTCCCGGTGAAGAAGTCTGCTCTTGAGAAACAGTTTGAACTGGATATGACGCCGGACTATTTTGAGGATGAGGACGGTAATAAGACGGAGAACGCCAAGACCAGCTGGGGATGGGATGATTTCCAGATGGATATTATGGCGGCGACCCAGGAGGAAGTGGACGCGGTGAGAAGTCTGATCGAATCCGCGGAAAAGGTGAGCGGCAGTGTGGATGAGCAGCTTGTAAATATCATCACGGAGGAGTCGGAGCCTTTCTTTAAGGGACAGAAGTCGGCGGCGGATGTGGCCGGGATCATTCAGAACCGGATCCAGATTTATGTGAATGAAAACAGTTGAAAAGCTGTAAGGCTGTGAGGGATGTAAAATGCATTTTCCCGGAAAATTTCCCGGAAAAGGAAAAAAAGTAAGGCTCAGCTCAAAGGAAGCGGGCACTAAGCTGCGCAGGCTGGCCCCGCGTTCAGAGAAAAGCGCAGGCAGTAGTCCAGGGACGAGAAGAGGGAGGCTGGTATCCGCCGGATACCTGTTTCCCAGCGCCCTGGGCGTACTGCTGTTTTTCGTGCTGCCCTTTATGATTGTAATCTTTTATTCTGTGGTGGACAATCCCATCAGCAGGCAGTTTGTGTTCCTGGACAATTTTGTCTCGGTGTTTAACAATTCCGCCTTCAGACAGGCGGCCGGAAATACCATGACCTTTTCTCTGGTGGCGGTGCCGCTGGCGGTGGTATTATCCCTGATGCTGGCCATGTTGCTGGAGAGTAAAATCCCCTTCAGAAGCCAGTTCCGAACCTTTTTTTTAAGTCCCATGATGGTGCCCATCGCCTCGGTGGTGCTGATCTGGCAAGTGTTGTTCCACTACAACGGGATGATGAACGAGGTGCTTGCCTTTTTTGGCAGGGACAGGGTGGACTGGCTGAATTCTTCCTTTGCACAGGTGGTCATTGTCGTTCTTTTTTTGTGGAAAAATCTGGGATACAACATGATCCTGTTTATGTCGGCCTTAAGCAGTATTCCGAAGGATATTCTGGAGGTGGCGGTGCTTGAGAGCGCCACGCCCTTTCAGATTTTCTGGCATATCAAGCTGCGGTATATGTCTTCAACCATTTTATTCGTGACGATTATGTCCCTGATAAATTCTTTTAAGGTTTTCAGGGAAATCTATCTGCTGAAGGGAGATTATCCCTACGACACCATGTATATGTTGCAGCATTTTATGAACAACACCTTCAGCAGGCTGGATTACCAGAAAATGTCTGCGGCCGCCATTATGATGGCGATCGTCATGGTACTCATTATCGGCGCGTTGTTCCTGACCGAGAACTACTTCGGAAAGGATGTGGAAGGATGAAAAAGCATTTTGGGAAGAACCCGGCGTCAGGCGGACGGAGTATGGACAACCTTTCGGATGAGCGCTGGGATAAAGAGGTCAGAAAGAAAAAGAAGATTCGAGATGCCAGACATCTGGTGCGCGTGTGCCTGGCTACCACGGTGGCGGCCTGCTTCGCGGTCCTTTTCCTGATGCCTATCGTGCTGACGGTGACGAACTCTTTTATGTCGGCTTCGGAGATATCCTCCAATTACGGACAGGTTTTCGCCACATCCGATACCGGGGGAAAGATGTATATCGCGGAGAAGGTGAACCTGAAATTCATACCGGATATGGTGTCCTTCAGTCAGTATATTACGGTTTTGTTCAAAAGTCCGGAGTATCTGTTCAAGTTCTGGAATTCCGTGATCCTGGTGGTTCCCATCGTAGCGTTCCAGCTTCTGGTGGCGGCGGGCGCTTCCTTCGGATTTACCAGATACAGAGGAAGGATCAGGGAGATCATCTTCTTCGTATATATTATTCTGATGCTGATGCCCTATCAGGTAACGCTGGTGCCCAACTATCTGGTGTCCCAGTGGCTTCACCTGCTGGATACCAACTGGGCGATCTGGCTGCCGGGAATATTTTCTCCCTTCGCGGTGTATCTGCTCACAAAGTACATGCGAAGGATTCCCGTTTCCATGATGGAGGCGGCGCAGATCGACGGGGCCGGGGAATGGCAGATTTTCAGGCATATCTGTATGCCGCTGTGCAAGGGGGCCATGTGCTCCATCGCGATCCTGCTGTTCATCGACTACTGGAATATGGTGGAACAGCCCCTGATCCTTCTTTCGGATCAGGAAAAGCATCCCCTCTCCGTGTTCCTCTCAAAGATCAACGCGGGGGAGATCGGGCTGGCCTTCGCGGTGGCGACCATCTATATGGTTCCTCCCATCCTGGTATTTCTCTACGGGGAGGATTATCTGGTGGAGGGAATCACCTATCAGGGCGGTATCAAAGGGTAAATTTTATCGGAAAAGTGACGGCTGTCAGAAAGCACAGACAGCCTTCCGGCTAAATCATGCAGAGCGAGCTGTAAATACAGGAACGGAAGGGATAAGGCTATGAACGAGAACGAAGGAAAGAAAAGAAGAGACTGGGTGAAGAATGCGGCGATCGTCTTTCTGATCATCATGCTGATTCTCACCTTCTTTTCCAACACGATTATGAATTATTCTCTGCCGGAGGTGGCGACCCAGTACGTGCAGAGCGGTACGATCACCGCCAAAGTGCGCGGAACCGGAAATGTGGAGGCGACGGATCCCTACAATGTGATGGTGAAGGATACCAGGGTAATCTCCAGCGTGGCCGTAAAGCAGGGAGATGTGGTGGAGAAGGATCAGGTTCTCTATTATCTTGAGGATAAGGAGAGCGATGAGCTAAAGCAGGCGCAGACAGAGCTGGCTGATCTGGAGCTTGCTTATATGAAAGGACTTTTCGGCGGCACGCTCTCGCCGGATGTGATCAATAAGGTGGCAAGCGGTAAGACAGATTCCTTTTCTTCCTACAGGGCCATGGTGACGGATATGCAGGCGCGTCTGCAGGCCGCCGAGGACCGTGTGGCGGAGTGCCAGAAGACGGTGGAGACCATCACACTGCAGAATACCATCAGCACCAACGACGCCGGGGTGAGCACCATCCCGGACGAGCTGGCGGAGGCGCAGGCCACCACGGACCTGGCGGCGGCGGAGGCGGCTTTCAATCAGTATAAGGAGAAAAAGCTGGCGGAGATAAACAGCGAGATTACCGAGAAGAAGAATCAGATCGCGGATTTGGAGACGCTGATCAGTAATGCAGGGGCGGCGACCGGATCGGGTTCAGGACAGACACCGACGCCGAGTGCAAGTCCTTCTCCTCTGCCCGCTGATACGCTGTTTGAGCAGCAAAGGTCTCTGGTAGAGGAAAAGATAAACGAGATAAACAGTCTGGGAGGGAATATACCTAATACCAAAACAGCCCAGGGATGGCCCTGGGAGAGCAGAGTAAAAGACTGGTATAATAATTTATCCTGGACTGACGCTTCACCGGACATTCAGAAAAAGTATGAAGCCGCCTACGGAGAATACCGCTATGCGGTAGACGCCATGAACGCTACGGCGGAAACCCTGAAGGAATACGGCAGTAACAACGCCCAGCAAAGCCGTCTGGAAAGCCTGAAAAACGAGCTGCGTAATCTGGAAAACGCCGCGGCGGAGATAAACGCCATCACCGTCAATTCCAACGACGGCGTGCAGGACGCCAAAGAGAGGCTGGAGCAGGCCCAGCGCAACATTCGGGAGATCAACAGCGCCAACAAACAGGCGTCCACGGCGGCCCAGAACCGTCTGGCCAACGCGGAGGCCGCCCTGAAAAACGCCCAGGCGGTTCTTGAACTGCTCAAGGCGGAGCAGACAGAGCTGGCGGCCAATATCAATGCGGAGCTGGATCTCTCAAAGGCCACGAAGGATATTGCCAACAAGAAGGCGGAGATCGAAAAGCTGAAGGAGGACTCCACGGGAGCGGCCATCACCGCCCCTGTGGCCGGAACAGTTACGAACCTGACCTACGCGGCGGGGGAGACCACCAAGCCGGAGGAGGCAGCGGCCATAATCCAGGTGGAGGGCAAGGGCTACACCATGTCTGTTTCCGTGACCAACGAGCAGGCAAAAAAGGTTCAGGTGGGGGATACCGCGGAGATGCAGAACGCCTGGTACTATGACGACGTGCAGATCATCCTTACCGCCATCAAGCCCGACCCGGACAATCCTTCCCAGAACAAGCTGCTGGTGTTCAATGTGACGGGAGAGAGCGTACAGGCGGGACAGGCGCTGAATATCTCAGTGGGTCAGCGCAGCCAGGAATATGAGTTTGTGGTTCCCAACAGCGCGGTCAGGGAGGACAATAACGGCAAATTTATTCTGATTGTGGAGTCCAGAAGCGGCCCGCTCAATAACAGGTATATTGCTACCAGAGTGGATGTGGATGTGCTGGCTTCGGACGATACCAATACGGCCATCTCAGCGGCTCTTTACGGATATGAATATGTGATCACCACCTCCACCAAGCCGGTGGAGGCCGGAAAACAGGTAAGGCTCAATGAGTCATAGGAGGGCCGCACAATCCCGACAGGTTCAGAAAAGCGGCCCTGCGGGATGAACAGGAGAAAGGAGGGAAAAATGACGGCGGACATCAAAGGATTTGTGCGGGGACTGTCCCTGAAGCAGATTGTTTTTACTCTGATTTTTTTCCTTTCTCTGATTTCGTATCTGCTTCTGACCCTGTGGATTAACGGGAAAGTGGGCGATCTGGCTGATCAGCAGGCGGCCCTGCGGTGGGACGCCCAGGGAGGCAGCGCCCAGGTGAGCTGTTTTCTAGCGGACGGCGTGGAGATGGACGAGTTTAAGATCAGAAATTTCCAGCAGCAGCTGGAGCAGAGCCTTTTGGAGGTGGATTCAGAGCTCCGGGAGAAGCTGGAGCAGAATAAGCGCCTGTTCATCAGTTCCTGGAGCTCCACGGGCAGGGTTACGGTGGTCAGCGAAAAGGGGAATGTGGAGGCAAACGCGGTGGGGATAAGCGGCGACTTCTTTCAGTTCCATCCCCTGCAGCTTGTGTCTGGCAGTTACTTTTCCGGGGATAATCTGATGAAGGATTCCGTTATTCTGGATGAGGAGGCGGCCTGGCAGCTCTTCGGTTCTTCCAATATTGCGGGAAAGAGTGTGATGATCGGCGGGATTCCTCATTATGTCTGCGGCGTAGTGAAAAGACAGAAGGACCGGTTTGCAGAGGGCGCGGGGCTTTCTTCGGCGTCGGCTTTTGTGTATCTCTCCAACGAATCTCTCCTGGCCTATGGGGAAAGCCGGGGCGTCAGCGTTTACGAGCTGGTTGCGCCCAATCCTGTGAAAGGGTTTGTAACGGGCTGTGTGAAGGAAAAGCTGGGCGTAGCCGAGGAAGAGATGGTGGTGGTAGAAAACTCCTCCCGCTATTCGGCGGAGGCACTGATTCCGGTGATCCTCTCCTTTGGAACCCGTTCCATGCAGAATTACGCCGTTCGTTTTCCCTACTGGGAGAACATTGGACGGGGCTGGGAGGATCTGGCGGCGCTGGCTATGATGTTCCGGTTTTTGTTTCTTTTGATTCCGACAGTGATATTTGTGGTATTCCTCATCATAAAATGGAGGAATCGTTCCTTTACTTTTCAGGATGTGAAAAACCTTGCGGTGGATACAAAGGATAAGGTGATGCGCAGGATCCGCGGCGAGAAGAACCGGTGGGAGCATTTTTGATTGAGTAAGTCGGTTTGTGAAGCGGGCCGACGGTTGGTATTGAGGGAGCAGTCCGTGCGCTGCCGGATGGTCCCGGGCGGCATGCGCCCTGGTGCAGCGCAGAAATGGGGGAATTATGAAAAATTTTATGAAGAAGAAGCCGGTTATACTGGGGCTTACCCTGCTTGTGGGGCTGGGGCTTTCCGGTTGTGGGAAGAAGGGGGACGGTGCAAACGCCGCTGCGGTGAAGGCCTCCAAAGAATATGTGTACCGGGCGACGGAGCTTGGGCTTAAGGATGGAGATAACCAGAGCATCAACCAGATTTTCCGGGCCGGAGATGCCATTTACGCTTATGGAAACCGCTGGACGGATGAGGGAGGCGCTGTCCTTACTTTTTATGAGATCGGCGAGGATGGGATGATTGGAGAGCCCCATGAAATTTTGGGAGAGCTTAATACCAGCTTCACGCGTCTTTCCATGGATGAGGAAGCGAATCTTTACTGTGTGAAAAATGTTTATTATGCCCCCTCTGATTCGGGAACAGAGGAGGTAATGCCGCTGGATGCAGCATCGAGCGTGCTCAGAGTTGCGGACCAGGAGGCGGTCAGCGGAGATACTCAGGAGGACGAGGACGGAGACGGTGCGGAGGATGCCGCCGGGCAGGAAGATGCCGGGGAAGAAAATGCAGGCCAGGACGGCGCGGCCCGGGATATGGACACGGATGCCGACGCGGGAGAGAGCGACAGTGAGGAGCAGGCGGAGGCTTCCGACACTGTTGATGCGGACGTGGACGAACCCGCCGCGGACGGCTCTTCGGAAGAGTATACAGACGATTATTATCTGGTGAAAATGAACCTTGACGGGGAGGAGCTGCTTTCCGTGAAGCTCAACGATGTGCCGGAGTTTCAGGCCCTTGCGGAGGAAAACGGATATTTTTACGTGGGGGATATGTATCTGAAACCGGGGGACGGGCTTTATTTTAATGTTTATAACCAGTTTTTTAAATTTGATCTGGAGGGCAATTTTGTCAGACGCCTCACAAAGGAGGGGGAGGAAAATCCCTTCCAGGATGTATCCACCTTTATTATGCTTGAGGATGGGCGTATGGTGGCAGTGCTCTACGAGGAGAACGGCATGTCCCTTGCAGAGGCGGATCTGGAGGCGGGGACGCTGGGCGAAAAGTATACGATCCCAGGCAGATCTTATGATTACACCTACTATCCGGGGGTGGGGTATGACCTGTATGTATCCAGCACCTATGGGCTTTATGGGTACAATCTGGGGGATGAGGACAAGACGCCTATCATGAGCTCCATGGATTCGGATTTTACCTTTTATGATATCTATCAGGTGACCGGTCTCAACGAGCGGGAATTCCTTGCCATCACCAACGACTGGGAGAACGGCGATACGCTGACCAGATTCAGTAAGGTGGATCCGAAGGATGTAAAGGAAAAGCAGATCATCACTCTTGCCATGCCTTCCACAGACTGGGATGTTCGTCGGCTGGCCATTCAGTTTAACAAGGGCAGCGAGGAATACAGAATCTCCATTCTGGATTATGAGTCCTACGTCACCGGGGACGACTGGAGTGCCGGGATTGCCCGTCTGAATACAGACATTGTATCGGGGAAGGCGCCGGATATCATGCTTCTGAATAATTCCATGCCGATAGACAGCTATATCAGCAAGGGACTGTTTGCGGATTTAAAGCCCTTTATCGAGGAGGATGAAGAGCTGGACCTGGAGGACTTTATGCCCAATATTGTGGAGGCGTTCTCCGTGGACGGAAAGCTCTATACCCTGGTTCCTTCCTATTCCATAGATACCCTGGTGGCGAAGACCTCCGAGGTGGGAAAGGAACGGGGATGGACGGTGCAGGAGGTGCAGGATCTGCTCTCTTCAAAGCCGGAAGGCACTCAGTTCATGGTGAATGTGACCAGGAACGACGCCATGCAGAACTGTATTTCCCTGGCGGGAAGCCAGTTTATCGACTGGGAGAGCGGCACCTGTAATTTTAACTCGGACGCGTTTATTCAGATGCTGGAGTTTGTGGGGAGTTTTCCTGAGGAAGTGAACTGGGAGAATCTGTCGGATGAATTCTGGGATAACTATGACTCCATGTGGCGGGAGGGCAAAGCGATTGCCCAGATGACCAATATAGGCGATCTGCGCAACTTCAACAGTATGGAAAAGGGAACCTTCGGGGAGGAGATTACCATGATCGGTTTCCCCTCTTCCGATGGGGACGGCTCCGCCATCTGGCCGGGCATGCAGTTTGCCCTGTCTGACAAATCCAGAGTGAAGGATGGCGCTTGGGCGTTTCTGCGCACCTTCCTTATGGATGAGTACCAGGAAAAGATTGAGTATTTGTTCCCTCTGAGCATTAAGCAGTTGAATGCCAGAGTGGAGGAGGCTATGAAGAAGCCAAACTATACGGACGAAAACAATCAGAAGGTGGAGTATGACGAGACCTTCTATGTGGGCGGTGTGGAGATCCCCATCACCCCCATATCGAAGGAGCGGGCGGATGAGATCGTGGAGCAGCTCTACAGCTTTACCCAGGTTTACCGGCTGGACGAGACGCTTCTGAATATCATTCAGGAGGAGGCTGCGCCCTACTTCGCGGGACAGAAGAGCGCGAAGGAGGTGGCCGCCATTATCCAGAGCCGGGTTCAGATTTATGTGAATGAGAACCGGTAAATAAAATCGCCTCCTGTTCTGATGTGAGAAAGGTGTTGCAGGCCAGTCTCAGGGACAGGAGGCGTTTCAAATAATTACTCTGTTACGAGGATTACAATATGAAAACTTCCATTTTCAGGGAACAAGTCCGCAAAGGGGGAGGTTGTCCATAAATTCTTTTGCCAATTTAATGTAGGTATTGAAATCAACGTTGGTGAAATTGGTGGTATCTACCCGTACTGTTTCTCCACCAATATCAAAATCGTCAAAATTGTGGCACCACTGATCAAACGTGTCATAGGAAACATCCATTCCAATTTTGTTCACCTCACCGCGTTCAGCAGTTTTTTCTCTTTGCAAAAATCGTTGATGTAAAACGCGTGTATTTCCCATAAATTTAAAATCCAATGAAGTGCAATTGTATTTAGTAACTAAGTGCTTTATCGCACCGGCTTCATCAATCTTTTTGACGCCGGCAGGAACAAAATTCCCTTCAATGATAACAGGGGTATTTGTTTCCAGCATTCTTTCCGTAACATACATCATACCATCAAATGTGACCGTTGAAAAAATACTGCTTTCTATTCTGCTGGCAACAGAAATATTTTTGCACAGTGCAATTTTAAAGGTATCCTTAATTAGATATGATATAT
Organism: uncultured Lachnospiraceae bacterium; assembly: GCA_947570615.1. GTDB lineage: Bacteria > Bacillota > Clostridia > Lachnospirales > Lachnospiraceae > Suilimivivens. The sequence continues at coordinate 749 of CANOVJ010000056.1, read as the reverse complement.
TCAGCGCTCTGGACAGTTGTAATGCAAAAGTAGACTTACCAGACGCAAGATAACCTTCAATAACAATAATTTTTTGGCTCATGGAAAAAACTCCTTTACGTTATCTGAAAAGCTCACACCATAATTTCACCTGTAATAATCAATTATACAGATTGAATCAGGGCGTTCATTTCTTTGATATATAAGCCGACATTTTGTGGCGAATGGGCATCTGATGCCGTCAGAATCGGCACATTACATTTTGCCATACACTCCAGCATATCCGCATTCATTCCTAATTGCTTATCGCCATAATTAATTGCCAACCCGCTGCTTTCCTCAATATACATATCATTTGAACAAAGCGCCTTCGCAAGCTGTAAATAAATATGTCTGTAATCCTTTTGCGGGTATGCCCCATAACATTGTAATGACTGTGGATGTGCCAACCCTGAAAATAAGCGGCTGTTAATTAATGACAGCATAAGCGCATAATATCTTTTATACAGTTCATCCATATCATAATCATTCTTATCCCACCGCTGTTTCAGATGACTGAATGCCCATCCATCAATAAAATGGATTGATCCTGCTAAAAAGTCAAAGGAATACAGTTGTTTTATTTGGGCAATGTCAATCTCATGTTCAGGAGAATAGCATACCTCCAGACCAAATCTTAAGCGTATCGGGAAATTGATCTGTTTTAACTTTTCTATGTAATCTATATAATCCTTTAGAGGACGTGCCTGTTCCCATTTTTTCTGATACCA
>CANOVJ010000055.1 GCA_947570615.1 uncultured Lachnospiraceae bacterium | reverse complement strand
ATAACCCCCTTCGTTAGACTTTCATTTTTGTCTAACAAAAGGGGTTCACTTCAAAGGAGGGCGGCTTTAACGGAAAGGCGATCGTGCTCTTTAACGCGGCGCAGGTGGTGGTGAATGCCATCGCGTGGATCGGTCTTGCCCCTCTTCTCGACATTCTGATCTACGCGGAGCCGGTGGACAAGCTCTTTTTGCAGGGCGCAGGCGCTTTCCTGGGGAATATTCTGATCATCGGGATCCTGGGGACACTGCTGTGCGTGGGTTATTCCAAAATCGGAGCGAAGTCTTCGAGTCTTTCCAAAGAGGATTAATGCATGGAACCTATGATCGAGTTCAGGGATTTTTCATTTAAATACAGGGCTCAGAAGGAACCGACTCTCCGGGATATCAATCTTACCATCATGCCCGGGGAGAAGGTTCTGATCGTAGGGCCTTCCGGCTCGGGGAAGTCCACCCTGGCCCACTGTGTCAACGGGCTGGTTCCGTTCTCATATCCGGGGGAAATGACGGGGAGCCTCACGGTCGGCGGAAAAAACCCGGCTGATCTGGGGCTTTTTGGTCTGTCCAAAATCGTGGGGACGGTGCTGCAGGATACGGACGGACAGTTCATCGGGCTGACCGTAGCGGAGGATATCGCCTTTGCCCTTGAAAATGACAGGGTTCCCCAGGAGGAGATGTTTGCCAGGGTGGACGAGGTGGCGGAGCTGGTAGATGTGAAAAAGCTCCTGGGAAACGCCCCCAGGGAGCTCTCCGGCGGGCAGAAGCAGAGAGTCTCCATGGGCGGGGTCATGGTGGACGATGTGGATATCCTGCTCTTTGACGAGCCGCTGGCCAATCTGGATCCGGCCACAGGCAAGCGCGCCATCGACCTGATCGATCAGATTCAGAAAAAGAAAGGGGCCACGATCCTGATCATCGAGCACCGGCTGGAGGACGCCCTTTACCGGGACGTGGACAGGATTATTGTGGTGGGGGAGGGACGGATTGTGGCGGACACTTCCCCGGATGAGCTTCTGCCTGCGGATATTCTGAAGCGGCAGGGAATCCGGGAGCCTCTTTATATCACCGCCATCAAACACGCGGGGGCGCAGATCAGCGCCCAGGATCATCCCATGCACCTGGAGACCATGGAGCTGGACCGCTATGCGCAGAAAGTGCGGGAATGGTTTGCACAGGCCCCGCAAAAGCAGCCAAAACCGGACGCCCCCTCCGCTCTTAAGGTGGAGGAGCTGTATTTTTCCTATGTGGAGGGCAGGCCCCATCCTCCAGCATATCCACTTCGATATCAAAAAGGGGGAGATGGTGAGCATCGTCGGCAAAAACGGGGCGGGCAAGTCCACTCTTTCCAACCTGATCTGCGGTTTCTACCGGCCCACCAGGGGAACCATTCTCTTAAACGGGGAGGATATCTCGCCCCTGTCCATTAAGGAGAGAGGAGAGAGGATCGGGCTGGTGATGCAGAGCCCAAACCAGATGATTTCAAAGCCCATGATCTTCGACGAGGTGGCTCTGGGCCTTTCCGTGCGGGGCGTTCCCCAGGAGGAGATAAAGGAGAGGGTCTTCGAAACCCTGAAAATCTGCGGCCTTTACCCCTTCCGCAACTGGCCGATCTCAGCGCTCTCCTTCGGACAGAAAAAGAGAGTGTCCATCGCCTCCATTCTGGTGATGAATCCGCAGGTGCTGATTCTGGACGAGCCCACGGCAGGGCAGGATTACCGCCATTATACGGAGATTATGGAGTTCCTTAAGGAAATCAACGAGTCTCTGGGGATCACCATCATCATGATCACCCACGACATGCATCTGATGCTGGAGTACACGGACCGGGCCATCGTCATCTCAGACGGACACCTGATCGCGGACGATACCCCAGCCCGGGTGCTGACCAATGAGAGGATTGCCGACAAGGCGTATCTGAAGAAGACTTCGCTTTACGATCTGGCTCTGCGCTGCGGCATCGAGAGCCCGTCGGAGTTTGCGGAGCGGTTTATTGCTTATGAACGGGGATTGAAGGAGAAACGGGCGGATGGCTAAGATATTATCATATGAAGAAAAGGATACGTGGATCCATCGGCTGAGCGGCGTCACCAAGCTGATTTTTTTCCTGCTCTGGTGCCTGACCAGTATGCTCACCTATGACACCAGGGTGCTGGCGGTGATGCTGGCGCTTGCCCTGATCATCTTTAAGGCTTCCAGGACGCAGTGGAAGCAGGTCGGGGCGGTGTTTAAGCTGGTCCTGGTATTTCTGGTGTTTAACGTGGTGGCCATTTACCTTTTTTCCCCGGATCAGGGGACGGAAATCTATGGTACCCGGACGGTGCTTTTTCATATCGCCGGGCGCTATGATATCACGAAGGAGCAGCTTTTCTATGAGCTGAATGTGGTGCTCAAGTATTTCACGGTCATTCCGGCTGTGTTTATGTTCCTGGTGACCACCAATCCCAGCGAGTTCGCTGCCTCCTTAAGCAGGATCGGCGTCAGCTACAATGTGGGTTATGCAATCTCCATCGCTCTGCGCTATATTCCGGATGTGCAGGGGGAGTTTACGAAGATCAGACACGCCCAGGAGGCCAGGGGAATCGAGATGTCGGGAAAGGCCTCTCTTCTGAGCAGGATCAGAAATACCGCCACCATCATCTTTCCGCTGATCTTTTCCAGCATGGACAGGATCGATGTGGTCAGCAACGCCATGGAGCTGCGGGGCTTTGGCAAGCACAGAAAGAGAACCTGGTATATGGAAAAGAAGCTGCGGCGGGGAGATTACCTTGCGATCATTTTCACGGTGATATTCTCGGCGGCGGCGCTGGCGGTTACCTTTGCGGACGGGAGCAGGTTTTATAATCCGTTTGGGTAGAGGCTTATGCAAACCGCCTCACAGATCGAAAAGCAGCCAACCACTCTGGCGGGTGGAGGCTGCTTTTTATTAACATAAGGATGACTGGCATAGCCGGGCAGCCGTTGTTTAAGTACAGAAATATTTTATGCCCTCTTCTGAATACTGTTCCGCGGCGGATTTACCCGTCTGAATTTAAGCGCCTGTTCAGGAGTTGTCTCGGGACAGTCTTCATCAAAAACAATCGGTTTATTTCGCGCCCTGGACAAGGCAATCATTTCGTCCTCTGAAAAGGCAAGCTCCGCCAGCATTTCATCTGTCATGTCACTGGTGTTTACCATAATATAACCCCCTTTCAAAACTGGTGGCAAATCTGGCAGATATAAGTCTGGTGACATCTGCTTTTTTTCCATCCCTGCTGGTCTGTATTCTTTCTGTATAGACTACAAATATTATATCGTTTGCGGTTTTTGAGAGAGAATTCGCAGATCCGATCACAATCTCTTTTCCACTTGGAAGATTGGCATATCCCGCCGATAGATCGCCTATTGTATCAAAACGGTCCTCTGTCCCGCTGTTTTCTTCATCATATAGCTCGATGCGGTCATAATCAAAAAATACACGGGCGGCAAGCTGAAAGGAAATGCCGTGATGTTGGATATTATACGCATTTTTCCGTTCGTCATACTCAAAAATCATATCTCCCAGGCGGAAAACCACCGTTTCAGAAAATCCTTTATCAGACATGATACGCCTCCTTAGTATCCATTATACAGCATTTCTGCGTTGAAGGAAATATTTTTCGGAATTTCCCAGGTATGTACCCGGTTACTTTTCACCCCACCGCCCTTGTAGACCCGTTCACCACCAGCTCGGGCCGCAGCACCACCCGTCCGTCCGCCGCGTCCGTCTCCGGGGAGATTTCCCCGCAGATCTCCCCACAGAGGCTGCGCTTTAAGAGCATCGCCGCCTGCCTGCCCATATCGAAGGAGTTCTGCTCCAGGTAGGTGAAAAAGCTGCCTGCGGGATGCCAGCCGAAGTTGGGGTTGTCGAAGCACAGCACGGAGAGATCCTGGGGGATTCGGATGCCGTGGCGGCTGCAGAGCTGGTAGAGCAAAAGGGCGGCGTCCGCGTTGGAGGCGATGGCGGCGGTGAGAGCCCCGGCCCTGACGCGCTGCAAAAAGTCCTCCTGCATCAGGGCGGCAGATTTTCCGTGAAAGAAATCCTCGTAGGGGATCCCGGCCAGCCCGTGGCCGGTCATGGCGTCCAGATAGCCGTTATAGCGAAGATTGGTGACCTGCTCCTGATAAGGGGCGTTGGCCAGAAAGGCGATGCCCTTATGTCCCAGGGAGACGAGATGGGAGACGCCCAGCTCGCAGCCCTTGCGGTTATCGCAGGTGACGGACATGCAGTGAATGCCTGGGAAGTCCCGGTCCATGAGAACCAGGGGATACTTGTTCAGGGTCATCTGCAGAATGGTGTCGCTGTAGAATTCAAAGCTGGCGGGAAAGAGCAGGATGCCGGCATGGCCGCTTTGCAGGAAATAATGCAGGGCATGTTCTTCCTCCTGCATATTCAGGCTGAGCGCGATGTTGATGAAAAAGGAAGGGAAGGCTAGGGTTTCCCGGATCCCCTGGATGATGTTGCCGGAGTGATGATCGTAGTATTGAGGAATGATTACGCCCACCTTTCGGGGGAATTCCGGGTTTTCGCCGCCGGAGCGGAAGGGAACGCGCTCTCCGGGGGAGAGATGGCTCCCCAGGGGATTCACAAAGGAGCCCTTTCCCTGGATGCGGTGGATATAACCGCCCAGGGAGAGCTCCGTGAGGGCCTTGGTGGCGGTTGTGCGGCTTACCTGAAAGGCCTCGATCAGCTCCTGCTCGCTGGGGACGCGTTCTCCCTCCTTATAGGTTCCGTTCTGGATTTTCTCAATGATATCGTTCTGGATGATCTCGTACATGGGACGGGTCTTATCACCTGACATGTCAGTTACCTCTTCCTGATTTTGTGCGGTGGCGGTGTATCGGCATCCGGACGCGGCGCGTCCTGCATAAGCATTCTAAAGGATGATCCCTTAAAAGTAAAGAAAAAATGATGAAGTTGACATGAAGTCGATATGTTGACTTTCAGAGCCCTTATTTTATAATGAAATTATGTTACTGAAAAGGTTCGGAAATGGAGGGATATCATGAGCAGAGTCGCGCAGAAATTTACCAGACTGAAGACTTCCATCGGCGGTAACCGGGAAAAGACCGGTTATGAGGACACCTTTGGAATGCCCAGGGAGGAACAGGCGGGGATCACCCGTCCAAACAGGGCCAATACCAGAATCATCGGGGAGCTGGAATTTGCCTTACATATGTCGGAGGAGGCGGATCATGTCCATGATGCCGTCCTCGAGCAGGCGCTGGATTTTCTGCTCGAGTGCATCGACAGGCAGGGGGCGCTCACCAACGCGGACTGTGAGCGGGCGGAGGAGATTATGCAGCCCCTGGAGGAGGAGGCCAGGAGCTATCAGCTCATCCTGGCGGCCCATGCCCACATCGACATGAACTGGATGTGGAGCTTTAATGAGACGGTGGCCATCGTACTTGCCACCTTCCGTTCCATCCTGAACGTGATGGATCAGTATCCGGAGTTTTGCTTTTCCCAGTCCCAGGGGGCGGTCTACCGCATCGTGGAGGAGTACGACCCGGAGCTGATGGAGGAGATCAGGGAGCGGATCAGGCAGGGACGCTGGGAGGTGACCGCCGCCGCATGGGTGGAGACCGACAAGAATATGCCCTCCGGGGAATCCCTGCTCCGCCATATCCAGTACACGAAGGAGTATATGGAAAGGGTATGGGGCGTTAAGGAGCTGGAGGTGGATTTTTCACCGGATACCTTCGGGCACAGCGCCTTTGTGCCGGAGATCGACCGGTTCGGAGGCGTGAAATACTATTATCACTGCCGGGGAAACGGCAGAAAGGATGTGCTGCTCTACCGCTATAAGGCCCCTTCGGGAAAGGAGGTTCTGGCCTGCCGGGAGCCCAACTGGTACAACGGAGCCATCACCCCTCACATGGGAGCGGGACTTCCTCAGATCTGCGCCCGCTGTGGCGGGCTGCGCACAGGGCTTGTGGTCTACGGCGTGGGAGATCACGGCGGCGGCCCCACCAGAAGGGACGTGGAGCGGGCGCTGGAGATGATGACCTGGAAAATCTATCCCAGGATCCGCTTCGGAACCCTGCGGGAATATTTCAAAGAGGCGGAGAGTGTGTGGGATAAGCTGCCGGTAGTGGAGAGCGAGCTGAATTACTTCGCCCCCGGCTGTTACACTACCCAGAGCCGGATCAAGAGAGGGAACCGCCGACTGGAGACCTCCCTCACAGACGCAGAGGCGCTCAGCGTCATGGCCGGAAAAATGACGGGCTTTCCCTTTGCGAAAGAAAAGATGGAGAAGGCCTGGCGGGATGTGCTTTTTACTCATTTCCATGATATCCTCACCGGTTCCTGCGTGCAGGACTCCCGGGAGCATGCCATGGGGCTGTTCCAGACCTCCGCGGCCATGGCCAACACCCAGCTTCAGAACGCCATGCGCTCTGTCGGGATGAAGATCGACACCTCCTCGATCCTGGTGGACATCGACGCGTACAACAGCCAGTCGGAGGGGGCCGGGGCGGGCTATGGCATTGAGAATTTCTGCGGCGTGCCCAGCACCGAACGGGGGAGCGGCCGCACCCGGATTTTCCATATTTTTAATACACTCTCATGGGAGCGAACGGAGACGGTGACCCTGACCGTGTGGGACTGGACGGGGGATCTGCGCCGTCTCACCATGACGGATTACCGGGGCGGGGAGATCCCCTTCCAGCTTCTGGATCAGACCCTCCAGCAATACTGGGATCATAAGTATGTGCGGGTTCTGGCGGAGGTAAAGGTTCCGGCCATGGGTTATACGACAGTGGTGCTCTCCCAGAAGGAGCCGCAGACCTACCACACCTACCTGCAGGAGAGAGAGCATGTGTCCCGTTTCTTTGACGATGAGGTGCTGGAAAACGACCGGATCCGGGTGCGTATCGACGCTTCCGGCGGGCGGATCGTTTCCCTGTGGGATAAGCGCGCCAGAAAAGAGCTGATCGGAGAGAAGGAGGGAGCGGGCTTTACCTTCATCGAGACGGAAAAGGCCACCTCCAGCGCGTGGAATATTGGCCGGCATATAAAGGATATCCCTGTGAGCCGCTGCCTGCACATGGAGAAGGTCGCAGAGGGGACGCTGCGAAAGAGTGTGAAGGCGGTTTACCAGATTGAAAAATCCAGAATCGAGGTGATCTATAGCCTGGATCAGCATCAGAGCGTCGTGAAGATGGAGGTAACCGCAGACTGGCACGAGGTGGGCGGCGAGAGTATCCCCGTGCTGGATTACCGGATTCCTCTGTCCTATCCGGCAGAGCGGTTCCTCTACGACGTTCCCGCAGGCTCTCTTGAGAGGGAGGCCCTCACCAACGACGTACCGGCTCTGCAATACGGAATGGCCCTGCAGGGAGAGCGCGGCGGGAAGGAGAACACGCAGGCCGCTGCCAGGGCAGAGGAAGGCGGAGCCGGGAGCCAAAAACAGGACGGCGCTGCTCGTTCCGCGATCCTGATCAGCGACAGCAAATACGGCTACCGGGGAACCCGGGGACGGCTGGCCCTGACCCTGATCAACAGCTCCACCAGCCCGGATCCCTATCCGGAGAGAGGGATTCACCACATCACCCTGTGGCTGGGCGTCTGCGAGGAGGACGCGAAGAAGGCGCAGGAGATGGCCACGGCCTGCAACCACGCCATGTTCTACCAGCCCTCCAACTCCCACGGGGGCGTCCTTCCCATGGAAAAGAGCCTTTTGAAGGTTTCCTGCGCCCATGCGGCGGTGTCCGCCGTGCTGCCCGGAAAGGATGGAAGCATCCTGGCGCGCGTTTTTGAGACGGCGGGGGAAAAGGAGACGGTGCGGCTCTGCTTTGAAACGGAGGTGGCCTCTGCCCGTCAGGTAAACCTGATGGGGGAGGAAGTGGACGCGCCTGTAAGGACGCAGGGGCAGGATGTGATATTTGATGTGGAGCCCTTTTCACTGGCACAGGTGGAGGTGAGGCTGGCATAAAAGTCAGGGCAGAGGGAAAAACCTCTGCCCGATTACCGTTCAAAGCACCACCGCCCCCGTAGAGTAATGCACCTCCAGGGTGGGCGCGATGATCTTGTGATACACATTCATATCCCGCTGCTCCAGACGGCGCAGCAGAATATTCCCGGCTTCCTTGCCCATCAGAAATTCCGACTGGTTGATGTGGGTGAAGAAGTCGGGATTTTTTACCTCCGTCAGCGGCTTGTCGAAGGAGAGCAGGGAGAGATCTCCCGGGACCTTCATATTCATGGATGAAAAAAGCTGGTACAGGTACGCGCACACGCCGGATTCGGCCGCGATGAAAGCGGTGATGCGGTTCTCGAACACCAGTTTCCGAAAAGTCTCCTGATAATGCGCAAGGGTTTTTCCCTGATCGAAGCATTCCATAATATAAATGGCGTTGTCCGCCATTCCCCGCCGTTCGGCTGCCGCATAGAGACCGGCGATCCGGTATTTGACGGAGAAGGTATCCCGTCTGGTGGCGGTCACAAAGGCGATCCGCTGATGCCCAAGGCCGCTTAAGTGATCTACGCACAGCTCCCCCGCCGCCTTATTGTCTGCGATCACATAGCTGGTGTCCAGCCTGGGCAGATAACGGTCGAGCAGCACCAGGGGATATTTCCGGAGCTGGATGGAGAGAAGCTCGTTGCTGAAAAAGGGCTGATCCTGTGGAAAAAGGACGATCCCGGAGATGTTCGTATCCAGACAGCGCCGCAGCAGGTAGTTTTCCATTTTTGAATTCTGACTGCGGAAAATATGGCACAGGTACTTCTCAGGCGAAAAGACTGAGAGGGCGCCGTTTAACATGGACAGGGAGAAAAGGTCGCTGATGGTGGGCAGGATACAGGCGATCTCGGGAAGAATATCCGGGGGATCCCCCGTCCGCTCCGGAACGGCGGCCTCGCTGACCAGGGAGACGGCGGGCGCAGCCTGAGCCACAAAGGTCCCCTTATTGGGGAATCGTTCCACATATCCTTCCGCTTTCAGCTCCCCCAGAGCCCTGGAGACGGTGATGCGGCTCACGCCGTACTCCTCCATGAGCTGGAACTCTGTGGGCAGCCTGTCGCCTGGCAGCAGAAGATTTGATCTGATCCGCTGCATAATATCATTTTTAATTTTCAGATACATTGGCAGACCGGATATTTCCGTCATATCGGCCACGATGCAACCCTCCTTTTTTGTCTGTTTGTTATAGTATACCCCAGTGATTTGCATTATGTCAACATGGAAGATTTGATATATTTGCTATATGTAATATGTATTATTTTATAAGAGAAATTTTATATAAAATTTACAAAAATAAAAAAACTTGAAAAAACAGGTTTACATCATGCACAAAATATTGTAGAGTCATTATAAAGACAAACATTGCATTAACGGATATGCAAAACATTGTTTTGATATGTCAAAACATGTCATAACAGAAATTAATTCAGGAAAGGTGTGAATGTATGGCAAGGAAAAGTGAAAGTGCTGTGGTCCTGACTGCGGAGCAGAAAGCCTACAACAGACAGCGTCTCTGGGTTCAGGTCAAAAAGCACAAGGTACTGTATCTGTTTATGCTGCCGTGTATCGTGTGGTTGCTTGTGTTCTGTTACGCTCCCATGGCAGGAATCGTTCTGGCGTTTAAGAATTACCGGTTCGATCTGGGAATCTTCGGCAGCGAGTGGGCGGGACTTAAGCATTTTAAATCCTTTATGACCTCCCCGGAGTTCTGGATGACCATCCGGAACACGGTGGTGATCAGCGGACTGAAGCTGATCTGCGGCTTCCCTGCTCCGATCATTCTGGCGCTTCTGCTCAACGAGGTGCGCTCCGCGGGCTTTAAGAGAACCATCCAGACCATGAGCTATCTGCCCAACTTCGTATCCTGGGTTGTGGTTATCCAGCTGATGACGGCTGTGTTCACTCCCTACGGCGGTCTTGTCAATGAGATCCGTAAGATGATGGGGCTGGAGGCAGTGTTCATCATGGGTGAGAAGGCGGCGTTCTATCCCCTGGTGGTTCTCTCGGATATCTGGAAAGGGGTAGGCTGGGGATCCATCGTGTACCTGTCCGCCATCACCAGCGTGGATCAGGGGCTTTACGAGGCGGCCACCATCGACGGGGCCAACCGCTGGCAGTGTACCTGGCATGTGACTCTTCCGGGAATCTCCACCACCATCGGGATCATGTTCATCATGGCGGTGGGCGGAATCCTGAACGCCGGCTACGATCAGATCCTTCTGCTGCAGCAGCCCGCCAACATGCAGATTTCCCAGGTGCTGGATACCTATGTGCTCCAGACGGGTCTTAAATACGGCAAGTTCGAGTATGCCACGGCCATCGGCCTGTTTAAATCGGCATTCTCGCTGATGGTAGTCGTAATCACCAATCATCTGTCAAAGAAGTTTACAGAAGTCGGTCTGTGGTAAGGAAGGAGGGAATCGTTGATGAGAGAGACGAAAGGACAGAAAATATTCAAAGTATTCAACTATACGTTCCTGGCGCTGCTCGGGCTGATCACCTTTTACCCCTTCTGGTATGTGCTGATCGCTTCCTTCAACACAGGGCGTGATTTCATACGGGGCGGCGTGTGGCTTTATCCCAGGGAATTTACGCTGGAGAATTACGGCCTTGCGTTCCGGGACGACCGGATCCTGACCTCCCTTGGGATTTCCGTGAGCTCCACCATCCTGCTTTGCCTGTGCGGGCTGGCGTTTACGGCCCTGGCGGCCTACGCCATGAGCGTAAAGACCCTCCCGGGCAAGACCTTTATGAATTTTTTCTGGTATTTTACCACCATCTTCGGAGGCGGTATGATCCCTTACTACATGGTACTGCGCAGCGTGGGACTGACCAGCAGCTTCTGGCTGTATATCATCCCTTCCGTCTACAGCTTCTACAATTTTATTCTGCTGCGGACGAACTTTGCGGCCATTCCCTATGAGCTGCGGGAGTCGGCCCAGCTGGACGGGGCCAGCGAGTGGACGATCCTCTCCCGGATTTACATCCCGCTCTCCAAGCCCATCCTGGCGACCCTCACCCTTTTTATCGGGGTGGGCAGATGGAACGACTGGTTTACCGGGGCGTACTATCAGGCGAAGACGGAGCTCTATCCGGCGGCCACGGTGCTTCAGAAGATCTTAAGCGAGGCCACCGCCAGCTCTCAGGTAAAGGTGGGGCAGGAGACCACGGTTGGCTCCATGACCAGCTATACATCCATGTCCCTGCAGATGGCATTCGTTATGATTCTGACCATGCCCATCGTGGTGGTCTATCCCTTCCTGCAGAAATATTATGTGAAGGGCGTAATGGTCGGTTCTGTAAAAGGTTAAAAGCCTTTTACCCGAAATAGATTCAGTAACTGTTAAAATCACAAGAAGGAGGATTTATTAATGAAGAAAAAAGTTATTTCCCTGTTGCTGGCCGCGGCCATGACCACAGGGCTGCTGGCCGGCTGCGGCGGCGGCGCGGGCGATTCCACAGGCGGTTCGTCGACAGGCGCAGAAGATGCGTCCGCATCCACGGAGGATTCATCCGCCGGTGCGTCCACAGACGCATCCGCAGCGGATGAAGCGTCGGGGGACGTGTATGTGGATGAGGACGGAAACAAGTATCAGAAATTCGACGATGTAAAGCTGAAAATGCTGGTGTGCTGGAACGGCGGCTTCAACACCCCTTCCGACCAGTACAACAATGATGTGGCAAAGGCGATCCGTGAAAAGATCGGCGTAACCGTAGAGTTTGAGGAAGTAATGATGAGCGAGTCCGAGAAGCTCAACCTCATGTTCGCCTCCGGCGATATGCCCGACATGGTGAACGCGCCTTTCTGGGGCGGCAATTCCGGTGAGACCGCCATCATCAAGAAGGCCGGCATTGAGGGACGTCTGATCGATATCAAGGACCTGCTCCCCAAATACCCCAATATTGCCGACGCCTGGGATATTGGCGTGATCAGCAGAAAATATCTGGAAAACGATATTGACGATCCCAACAACAACGGCGCAAGGTACATCCTGCCCACAGAGGTGGCCGGCAGCGTGGAGGATATCAATCTCTGGGCTTACGGGGTATTTGTCCGCAGCGACGTGGCGGAGACCCTCGGGGTGGATCCCACTACCATCAAGACCTCTGATCAGCTCTATGATTTCATGGTTCAGGCCAGGGATTATGGCTTTAAGGATGTAAACGGCAACGATACGATTGTGGCGACCACTTTCCACAGCGGCTGGAACTATTCTGATTTTTATCAGAGCTATAAGCCGAAGAACCTCACAGACTACAGGCATGTGGAGGATGGTAAGGTAGATTATTACAAGCTCACGGACGAATACCTGAAGGAGAAGCTGTTTATCTGGAAACTGGTACACGAGAATATTCTGGATAAGGAATGCTTCAAGACCTCCGATGACCGTGCCAAGGAGAAGGTAGGAAACGGTACCGCGCTTTTCACCTGCGCCCAGTATAATGTGACCATTGACGCAACCAAGCAGACCGGCCTTTATGATTCCAACCCTGAGATGCGCTATATTCCTGTAGGACCGCTCACCTACAGCGACGGGTCCCCGCTTAAGCAGACCGAGTCGGAAGGAAGAAGCGGCTCTCCCGCTATCTTCTTCCCCAATACCTGCTCTAACATTGACGCCGCCCTTACATGGCTGGACTATGTGAACAGTAAGGAAGGTATGAAGCTGATCTGTTACGGATTTGAGGGCGACACCTATGAGATGAACGAGAACGGGCAGCCCAGAATGACGGCGGAGCTGGTGGAGAGGCGTCTTACCGATTCCGAGAATGTAAATAAAGAGCTTCGGGAGAGAGGCATCAATTACATGGTAGGCAGAGTGTATGTGGCAAGAAAGAATTACTCATGGTTTGGCGAGTCCGCTCCTTTTGACGAAGACGCCATGGATCCTTATCTTGCAGATTACAAGAAGCAGCGTCCGGCTGAGATTATTCCCGGCTACGGCATCGATGCAATCGCGCCCAACTTTGAGGGATACCAGGAGATGTCTGAATGGGCATTTGACGGTGATAAAGAGAATACCTACATTGAGCGCGCATTCTTCGCCGACACCGAGGAGGAAGCCAGGGGCATTCTTGAGGAGTATCAGGAGTATCTTCGCACCAACGACGGCGGGATCTTCCTGGAGTTCCTTGACTGGATGAGCGAGCAGTCCACCACCAGGGATGACTTCGCTTATTGAGAAGGATATCTCTGAAATCAGAACATAACAGGGGCAGTTCGAACTGCGGGCTGTCCTGAACATAAAACAGGACGCTGGCCGCAGGCCGGACGAACTTTTAAAAGAGAAGAGGGTGAGCTTAATATCATTTATTAAGTACGCCCTCTTTTTGTAACCGGAAAACAACGGATGTCAGGCGCCGCCGGCCATCCTTATGTTAATCAAATCCGTGGAGGATCATTTTTATGGCATATATCAGAAACAGGACAGAGGAACTGACCGGTTATCAGGCGGGGGAGCCTTTCCGTCCCTCCGTTGACTTTGGCTGTGATTTCGTCATGGTCTACGGGATCGATGATTCCATGCCTGAGCGTATCAGGAAATACCGGGAGGCGGGCTATGTGATTCATCTCATGACGGGAATCGCATGGGGAGAATATCAGGATTACCTGGATGGAAAGCGGGATGGAAGAAAGCACTGGGATGAGGGGCAGGTGGAAAGGGACGGCAGGGAGGTCAACCACAATCCCACCGTTCCCTATATGGTTCCCACGGTGGCTTTTTCGGAGTATCTTACGCAGCGGCTTAAGATCGCCGTGGACATGGGGGTGGAGGCCATCCACATGGAGGAGCCGGAGTTCTGGGACAGAAGCGGATACTCGCAGGCCTTTCAGCGGGAGTACGAGATTTTTTACAGGGAGCCCTGGAGGCCTCAGCACGAGGATCTGGATGTGCGCTATAAATCCGCCAGGCTCAAGGCGTGGCTCTACTGCCGCACCATCGGCAGGGTGAGCGCGTCCCTGAAGGAATATGCGAAGGTGACATATGACAGGGATCTTCGGATCTATGTCCCCACCCACAGCCTCTTAAACTATACCCAGTGGAAGATCATGAGCCCGGAGGCGGCGCTGATCGATATTCCCACGGTGGACGGCTATATTGCCCAGATCTGGACGGGAACCAGCCGTGAGGCGAATGTGTATGAGGGCGTTTACCGGGAACGCACCTTTGAGACCGCATATCTGGAGTATGGGGTCATGCAGGAGCTGGTGCGGGGGACGGGCAGAAGAATGTGGTTCCTGAACGATCCCATCGAGGATCTGGCGGGATACACCTGGGAGAATTACCGCTACAATTATATTAAAACGGCCACGGCATCTCTGCTCCACCCCGGCATCTGGCACTATGAGATCTGTCCCTGGCCCCATCGGGTCTTCGAGGGCAAATACCCCAGGCTCCAGCCCCGGATCGCGGAGAAGATCGAGACCAGCATAGAGACCCAGGAGTCCCGCTGCATCCCCGCCGACTATGCAACCCTTCTCTCGGGCATGTTCCAGCTTTTCGGGGATATGGAGCAGCCGGATTCCCGGTTCGAGGGAGTGGACGAAGGGATCGGAATTTTCATGTCGGACAGCGGACTGTTCCAGAGAACCTTCCCGGACGGCGTGGTGAAGGGAGAGCCCATTGAGGAGCGGATGAGAGAGGCTCTTATGAAAAATTCCGATCCGGAGGAAAGTCTGCGCAGGAAGGCGCAGGGGATGGCAGAGCTGGCCGGGGAGATCGGCAGGGACGATTCCATGATGCTGGACTTTATCCAGAGCAGCGCGTTCCCGCAGTTTTTCGGGATGGCAATGCCCCTTCTGAAATACGCTCTTCCCATAAAGCCGGTTCAGCTTGACAATGTGCGCCGGTTCGCGGGCTATCTGGACGGGATGAAATTCCTGATTCTGAGCTACGAGTATATGAAACCGGAGGGGCCGGATGTGAATACATCCCTGGTCTCCTGGGTAGAAAATGGCGGAACCCTTCTTTATATCGGAGACGGGAGCGACCCCTACCATAATATCAGCTCCTGGTGGAGGGAGGCGGGCTATGAGAATCCGGCGCAGCATCTTTTCCGGATGGCGGGACTGGAGAGTAAGCCTGGGGACGGCGTTTATCCTGTGGGCCGGGGAAGGATTCTTGTGTGGAACCAGGTTCCCGCCCGGATCTGCCTTGGCAGTGAGATTGCGCAGGAGTACCGCACGCTGGTGAGAGACGCTCTGGCGCGGCAGGGGATTGACTGGAAATATCGGAACGATCTGACCCTCCACAGAGGCCCCTATATCATTTCCGCCGTGATGGATGAGAGCGTGAATGAGGACAGTAAGGTGTTTGAGGGCCTCTATGCGGATCTGCTTGAGAACGATTACCGGATTATCACCCGAAAGGAGATCAGGCCGGACGAGAGCGCGATTTTGTTTGACTTTGACAGGATCCGGGGGGAGGATTTTCGTATTGTGGGAAGCAGCGCCCGTCTGGAGCAGGCCGTTCCGGATGAGACGGGAATCTATATGCGGCTTAAAACGGCGGATAAGATCAGAGCCTTTGTGCGTCTGCGCCTGCCCAGGGCGGTGGAGAGGGTTATCGCCATGGATGAGGACGGAGAAGAGATCCCCATTTCCACGGAATGGGATGAGAGAACGCGCACACTTCTTTTATCTTACGACAGCCGGGCCAGAGCGGTGGATGTGACGGCGGAGTATGGGGAACCGAATTAAGGGCGTTGCAGGTTGATATGAAGTTGATATGTTGACTTTTGGGGTTGTATTTTTATAATGGAGTTATAGGAAGCGCCGCACGCGGATGTGACGGCGATATTGGGAAACGTGAAAAGGAGACTGGAAAATGAAACTGATGCATTCGGAATGGCAGGACAGGGTGAAGCACTGGATCCGCACCCTGCAGGACGATCTCTACGAGCCCCTGGGGGAGATCTCGTGGGAGGCGTTTCAGACCATGGATTATCTGACCCTGGAGGAGGCTTTGAAGGGAAGCTTTGCGCCCGTGGCGCCTGGATTTACCTGGGGAAGGGAGTGGGAATACTGCTGGTTTAAGGGCAGCGTTACCCTTCCTGAGAGGGCCAAGGGAGAGCGGATCGTCCTGGATTTAAAGCCCGACGGGGAGTCGGCGATTTTTGTGAACGGAAAGAGCTTTGGAACCTACCGGGCGTCCTGGGTGGACGCGCCCCATCACTTTATGGAGGACAATGCGCTCAGCTTCTGCGCCCAGGGCGGGGAGCATTATGACCTTGTGATGGAGACCTACGCGGGCCATTACATAGCCGAGGCTCCCACCGGGGGCTGCGCCACCGGGCCGGTACTGCCCGGCGCCTATCAGGATCCCGCCCAGGAGGGAAAGCGCAGAACTCTTGGAAAATGCACCTACGGGATCTGGAATGAGGAGGCCTACCAGCTTTATATGGACGTGTCCACGCTGAGTATGCTTCTCACCACGCTGGAGGAGACCTCCCTGCGGGCGGCGAAGATCGCAAAAGCCCTGGAGCAGTTTACCCTGATCGTGGATTTCGAGCAGCCCAGGGAGGGAAGGATCGCTTCCTATAAGGAGGCGAGAGAGGCTCTGCGCCCGGTGATGGAGGCCAGGAACGGCTCCAGCGCGCCGGTATTCTACGCGGTGGGCAATGCCCATCTGGATCTGGCCTGGCTCTGGCCCATGGCGGAGACCTACCGCAAGACGGAGAGAACCTTTGCGGCTCAGCTTCGTCTGATCGAGGAGTATCCGGAGTATAAGTTCATCCAGAGTCAGCCCGCCTCCTATGAGATGTGCAAAAAATACTATCCCGAGCTCTTTGCAAGGGTCAAGGAGGCCATTAAGGGCGGTCAGTGGATCGCGGACGGAGCCATGTGGGTGGAGCCCGATACCAACATGGCCAGCGGCGAGGCCCTGATCCGTCAGCTCCTGCACGGGAAGCGTTATTATAAGGAAGAGTTTGACGTGGACAGCCAGATCCTCTGGCTTCCCGATACCTTTGGCTACACGGCGGCCCTGCCTCAGATCTTAAAGGGCTGCGGCGTGAAATATCTGGTGACCCAGAAGATTTTCTGGTCCTACAACGAAGGGGAGCAGTTCCCCTATCACTACTTTACCTGGGAAGGAATGGACGGCTCTCAGATCGTATCCTTCCTGCCTACCAGCTACACCTACCGCACCGACCCGGTGGAGGCCAACCGGATCTGGAAGGAGCGCACCCAGCTTCAGGATCTGGACGCTTTCCTGATGCCCTACGGCTATGGGGACGGGGGCGGCGGCCCGGCAAGGGATTTCATCGAGTATGCAAAACGGCAGGAGGACCTGGAGGGGAACGTTAAGGTGAAGATGGCGGGCCCGGCAGAGTTCTTCCATGACATGGAGGAACAGGGCGGCCCCGTGAATACCTACGTGGGAGAGCTGTATTTCAGCGCCCACAGAGGAACCTACACCTCCCAGGCCATGATCAAGCAGAACAACCGCCGCAGCGAGCTGGCCATGAGAGAGATGGAGTTCTGGAGCAGTCTCGCCATGGACCGGGGGATGAGCTATGAGCTGGAGCGGGCGGACGCTCTCTGGAAAGAGGTGCTTCTGCATCAGTTCCACGATATTCTCCCCGGCTCCAGCATCGGCCGCGTCTATGTGGAGGCGGAGAAGGCCCACCAGGAGATTCAGAAGGGCGCCTGCGAGATGAAGGAAAAGGCCCTGGCCGCGCTGGCGGATTCCTCCAATCAGGAGGCTGTGACGGTGTGGAACTCCTTAAGCTTTGAGAGGCAGGCGCTGGTGGAGCTGCCCGAACGCTTTGAGAAGGGCGCAAGGACGCTGGAGGGAGAAGCTGTTCCCGTGCAGAGGATGGCGGGCACGCCGCAGGCCTTCGCAGAGGGCGATGGCCAGACGAAGGCTGTGGTGAAGGCCCTGGTAAAAATCCCTTCCTGCGGGGCGGTTTCCCTGATTCCGACGGATGCCTGTGATGCAAAGGCTGCGGAGGTGAGTGTAGCGGAGACGGCCGAAGGCTTCGTGATGGAGAACGGGAAGGTGCGCGCCGTTATCAACAGGAAAGGCGAGGTGACCTCCTTTATCTTAAAGAGCTCCGGCAGGGAGTTCGCGGCTCAGCCTATGAATCGTCTGCGTCTGTATAAGGACGTGGCCAGAATGTTCGATGCCTGGGATATCGACTCCAACTATATCCATCAGGAGGTGGAGGCGCTCACGGACGCCAGAGTTGAGCTGGTCTCCCAGGGACTGGAGGGTGTGCTTAAGGTGAGCGGAGTCATCAGCAACTCCCGTATGGTGCAGTATATCCGCCTTGCCGCCGACAGCACAAGGCTGACCTTCGATACCGAGATCGACTGGAAGGAGCTGCACCGCCTGTTAAAGGCCTGCTTCCCGGTGGACGTGTATGCGGAGAACGGCATCAACGAAATGCAGTTTGGCTTTGTGGAGCGTCCCGCCCATCGTTCAAAGCCTTATGATAAGGACCGCTTCGAGGTCTGCAACCACCACTACAGCGCGTTCTGCGACGGCGCCCACGGGGCGGCGGTGCTCAACGACTGCAAGTACGGGATCAGCATGAACAAAAATGCTCTGGAGCTGACACTGCTGCGGGCCAGCACCTGTCCTGAAATGCAGGCGGACAACAGAGTCCATCACTTTACCTACGCCTTTACCGCATGGGAAGGCAGCCTGGCCCAGAGCGATGTGACCAGACAGGGCTACGAGCTCAACGTGAAGCCGCAGTTAAGCGCCGGCGCGGTGAAGGCCTTCAGCGCGGCGTCCATCAATCAGGCAAACGTGATCCTGGATACCATGAAGCCCGCAGAGGACGGAAGCGGCGACATCATCCTGCGTCTGTACGAGTCCAAAAAGGCGGCGGTTACGGCCAGGGTGCGCTGCGCTCTCGGCACGAAAGCATACCTGTGCGATATGCTGGAAAATGTTACCGGGGAGATTCCTGTGGAGAACGGGGAGATGACGCTCCCGTTTAAGGCCTTCGAGGTTAAGACGGTAAGAATTAAGAAGTAAGGGAAAATTAAATCCTCCGGGGATCAGGGGACAGACGCCATCGCGTTTCAGGCCCTGATTTCCGGAGGATTTTCTGATGTAAAAAACAGACAAAAACGGATCAATAAGCTTCTCAGTGTTTCTGTGAGGAAGCAAGCTCTCCGTTTACATAGGTGTCCGTGCGAACGGGCTCGTTATCCACCCCGTATACGGTTTCCGTGTAGGAGCCGGTATCCTTGTCATAGTCGGAAACGCTGGAATACTCGAACAGCTTGTTGTTATCATCATAATACTCCACCCGCAGAAGCGTGGACTCGTCGTTGGTATAGATGGAGGTGGTATGGTGATAGCTCTGGCTGCTGTCCGTACTGGGCGCCGGCGCAGGAGCGGCCGGTGCGCTGGAAGCGGCGCTGGCAGACGCGCTGTTCGCAGCAGGGGCGCTGGCGCTGTAGCTGCTGGCAGCGCTGGCAGAGGCGTCAGTATTGCCATAGCTTCCGGCCGGCGCGTTGAGAGTGTAGCCCCCGTCGGCGGAGCTGGAAGCAGGGCTGTTCCCGTCCGCAGCAACGCCTGCGTTGACAGCGGCGGGGCTGATGGCGGGTGCGTTTACTCTGGCCCCGTTCGCCGGAACAGATCTTCTCCGGGCGCCGTTCTTCTGAGCCTCGGCGATGTCGGTATAGCCCCCTGCGGTTCCCAGGGTGCGGTTTTCCGTGACGCCGAAGTTCACATAGTGGTCGACGATGGCGGAAATATCGTCTCCGCAGGCCTGCATCACATCGGGGTAGGCCTGCGCGTAGGCCAGAGGATCAAACAGAACGCCTCTGGTTCTGCCCTCATAGACGCCGATGGTCAGATAGTGCTCGATATAGGCGTCGGTGTCGTCCCCGAAGGCCGCCGCCAGATCGCTGTAGGCCGCTCTGTAGGCGTCCACGTCGAGGATCAGATTCTCCTTCTCATCCGCTTTCAGAACATCCACATAATCGGCGGCGGTGATTTTGGCTGCGGATACGTTCAGAACTGATCCGACCAGGACAGCCGCCGCAGAGCCTGTAAGAATTGCTTTTTTTAACTGCATATGATTCTCCTTCTGTCTACAGTGGGCTGCCACGCAGGGCGTGACAGCCGTTGTTGTATTCCGGAAACAGGATTCCGGTTGTCGCTAAGATGATTTATTATATAGGGAGAAGGATTGTTTTGTCAATCCTGTTGGCTATTTATTCCGGATAGAGTATAATATGTCTGAAACACGCTCAGAAGCATAAGACCAGACCTGAAATTTAAACCCCGGACTCTCCGGCCCGGAAGATCCGGATCTGAACGCATAAATTTGCAGGCCGGAAAGGAGTATGAAAAGCAAATGAAGAAATTTAACGGGATTCTCTACGGGGGGGATTACAACCCCAATCAGTGGCCCAGGGATATCTGGAAAGAAGACATGCGGATGTTCAAAAAGGCCCATATCAACAGCGCCACCGTCAACGTTTTTTCCTGGGCGAAGATTCAGCCCGCCGAGGACAGATATGATTTTTCCGAGCTGGACGATATCATCGACATGCTCAGCCGGGAAAACTATGAGATCGTGCTGGCCACCGCTACCGGAGCGCTGCCCGCGTGGATGGCTGCCAGGTACCCGGAGGTGGAGCGCACGGACTATGAGGGACGACGGCACAAATTCGGACAGCGGCACAATGCCTGCCCCAATTCCCCCGTTTTTCAGAGGTATTCCAAGGCGCTGGCCGGAAAGCTGGCGGAGCGTTACGGCGCGAATCCCCATGTAAAGTGCTGGCACATCAGCAACGAGTATGGCGGGGAATGCTACTGTGAGAACTGCGCCAGGGCTTTCAGGGAGTGGCTGAAAAAGAAATATGGCAGCCTGGAGGCGGTGAACAGGGCCTGGAACACGGAGTTCTGGGGGCATACCTTCTATGACTGGGAGGAGATCGTGCCGCCCAATGAGCTGAGCGAGGGGATCGGAAAGGATAAGACGGCCTTTGCCGGAATTTCCATCGATTACAGACGCTTCAACTCTGACGGAATGCTGGCCAATTTCATCAGCGAGAGGGATGCTATCCGCGCCTTTGATAAGGAGACGCCCATCACCACCAACCTGATGGGGACCTACAACGGTCTGGATTACTTTAAGTGGGCCAGGGAGATGGATATTGTTTCCTGGGATAATTACCCCAGCTATAATACCCCCTGGAGCCGCACGGCTATGACCCATGATCTCATGCGGGGGCTTAAGGACGCGCCCTTCATGCTCATGGAGCAGACCCCGAGCCAGCAGAACTGGCAGCCCTATAATTCCTTAAAGCGTCCGGGGCAGATGCGCGCCCAGAGCTATCAGACGCTGGCCCACGGGGCGGATACCATCCAGTTTTTCCAGCTGCGCAGAAGCGTGGGAGCCTGCGAAAAGTTCCACGGCGCGGTGATCGGCCACGTGGGGACGGAGAACACCCGCGTGTTCCGGGAGGTGGAGCAGCTCGGGGAGGAGCTGGAGAGACTGGGAAGCGTACTTCCGGCAAGCGTGAACGAGTCCCGGGTGGGCATTGTCTTCGACTGGGACAACTACTGGGCGCTGGAGTACACCAGCGGCCCCTCCGTGGATCTGACCTATGTGAAGCATATCCATGAGTATTATAAATATTTTTATGACAGGAACATCCCTGTAAACATGCTTCCGGTGGATGCGGATTTTGGAAAATACAGCCTGGTTGTGGCGCCGGTTCTGTATATGGTAAAGGAAGGGATGAAGGAGGCGCTCACCGCCTTTGTGGAAAATGGCGGAACCCTTGTGCTCACCTATATGAGCGGGATCGTGGATCAGTCCGACAACGTACATCTGGGCGGATATCCTGGGCCTCTGCGGGAGCTGGCCGGCGTGTGGGTGGAGGAGATCGACGCCCTGGCTCCGGAGCAGTTTAACCAGGTGGTGATGAACTCCGGTGAGAGCTGCAGGTGCGGCCTTGTGTGCGACCTGATGCATCTGGAGGGAGCCGAAAGCCTTGGAGTGTACGGGGAGGACTTTTATAAGGGGATGCCTGCGGCGACCCGTAATGCTTTCGGGAAGGGCCATGTTTATTATGTGGGAACCCATATGGAGGAGCAGGGCCTTGCCCATGTGCTGGACCAGGCGGCCCTGGATGCGCAGGTGGAAAGCGTCGTTTCCGGCGGCGAGGGGCTGGAGATCGTCTGCCGCAGAACCGGGGACGGCCATAAGCTTTACTTTGTGATGAATTTTACGGATCAGGAGAGGAAGCTTCCGGCCTGCTTTGAGGGACAGAGGGATCTGCTGACGGGAAAGAGCGCGTCCCGGGATACGGTACTTAAGAAGTACGATGTGTGTATTATCGAGCAGTAGTATGAAATTTGAGAGCTGCCGCCCTGCGCGGGCCGGGAGTCAGGTTGAAAAAAGCCTGCGGCTTTGATCTGAGAGCCCATGCAGGGCGGCAGAATGGTGATTGATATGGCAGGATATTTGTTTGCCCACTTTGTGGGCGAGGAGAAGGACGGGGAGCAGGTTTATTTTGCGCTGAGCAGGGACGGCCTGCACTGGCAGGATTTAAACGGCGGGAAGCCTGTGCTGTTCTCCCGCACGGGAACCTGCGGGGTGCGGGACCCCTTTCCGGTGAGGAATCCCTTAAGCGGAAAAGCATACCTGATCGCTACGGATCTGCGGATCCAGGCGGGCGGTGGCTGGAAGGCCGCCGAGGAGCAGGGGAGCCGGAATCTGATCGTGTGGGAGAGCGGGGATCTGATCCACTGGGGGAGCGAGCGGAGCTGCCCTGTGGGGATTCCCGGAGCGGGCTGTGTCTGGGCCCCGGAGGCGGTGTATGACCGGGAAAGGGGAGCCTTTCTCGTATTCTTTGCCTCTAAGACCAGGAAGGAGGGGCAGACGCAGGCCAGGCAGAGGATCTATGCTGCCTGGACGCAGGACTTTTGCTCCTT
Source organism: uncultured Lachnospiraceae bacterium (assembly GCA_947570615.1). Classification (GTDB taxonomy): domain Bacteria; phylum Bacillota; class Clostridia; order Lachnospirales; family Lachnospiraceae; genus Suilimivivens. The sequence goes on along the minus strand of CANOVJ010000055.1, from coordinate 6,949 downwards.
TTCGGAGACCTTTTTATATATGGAAAGGGAAAATCATGTGATCGACACCACCATACTGGAAAGCGGCGGCCGCTATTACCGGATTTCCAAGGATGAGACAAAAAAGCATCTGATTCTGGAGGCGGCGGACTCTCTGCTGGGAGAGTTTGCACAGATTCCTTCGCCGGTGCTGGATGAGCTGATCGGAGTGGAAGGGCCGCAGGGGTATCTTCTTCCCGATGGGAAGACCTGGTGCCTGATCGCCGACCGGTTCATGGAGGGGACGGGGTATCTGCCCCTGGTCACATCTGATCTCTCCTCGGGAGAGTTCCGGATACTGGGCCCGGAGGAGTATGATATGGGCGTGACCAGAAAACGGCATGGAGGAGTTCTGAGGATTACCGATGTGGAGTACGGGAGACTGAAGGAACAGCTTCTGTGATTACGACCGGATCGTCCGCTGTGGTTTTGGATCATAAGTCCAATGACATATCGGGAAAAGCATGATAATCTCAGGGTGGAACCGATGATTTCTTTTTCGGTAAAACAGGGTGTGGTCATGCTTTTTTTAATCGATTATGAAAATGTGGGGAACGCCGGGATGAAGGGCTGCGATTATCTTGACGCCCGGGATCACGTTGTTGTTTTTTACAGCGATTCCAGGAAAAATATGGAGCGGAGAGTTCTGGAGGAGCTCACCGCCTCCGGGTGTGTCTTTGAAGTCTGTAAGCTCTGCAATACGGGAAAAAACGCGCTGGACTTTTATATCGCCTCAAGGCTGGGCGAGCTGATCGGCGCAGGGTACGGCGGTATCAGTGCGGTGATCAGCAATGACGGCGGGGTTACGGCGGTGCGGGACTACTGGGAGAAGCGGGCCGTTCCCAGGCGGAGAGTTCTGCTGGCCTCCAGCATAGAGGACGGAATTGTAAACGGGAACGAAAACAACGACCGTACGGGAGAGCTGCGGCATCTGCGGGAGCGGCTCTCCATAGGAGGCTTTCATGCTGCTCATATGGAGAGAATGCGGATAAGAGGAGTGTTGCAGAAGCTGTTTCAGGGTACGGAATACGAGAGCAGAACGCAAGAGATTCAGAATATGATCGAGGGGAAGGAGAAAAACGCAAAAATCATATATTTAAGCAGCCTGCATCTGTTCGGAAGAAAGTGCGGGCTGGAGATCTATCAGAGAATTAAGGCCAGCGGCGAACTGAAGCCAGGGCCCTGACCTGGGACATCTCCAGGGAGCAGGAGGGTAAAGCTGTAATGGAAATATTGATATATGAAGGGTTTCCGGATTGTGCGGGGAAAATCAGGAAACAGGTGTTTGAGGATGAACAGGGATTTCAAAACGAATTTGACGAAAAGGACGAGACGGCCACACATATCGTAGCGTTTGACGAAAATAAGACGCCGGTCGCAACCTGTCGCGTTTTCTGGGATGGGGAAAGGGATTCCCATGTGCTGGGAAGGCTTGCAGTGCTCAAAGAATACCGGGGCAGAAACACAGGATCGGCCCTCGTCGGGAGGGCGGAACAGTATGTGTGCGGAAAGGGCGGGAAATGTCTGGCGTTACATGCTCAGTGCCAGGCGGCCGCTTTTTATCGAAGGCTGGGCTATACAGAGTGCAGCGGTATAGAAAGTGAAGAGGGGTGCCCGCACGTATGGATGCGGAAGGATTTTTGAGACAGCCCCGGTGCAAAAAGCAGGATTCCACCGGAAATGAAGCAAAGGGATTCTCCGGCTGACGCACCCAAAGATGAATGGAGCGGGATGGAGGATAGAGGAATTGGTTATCAGAAAATATATCTCATCGGACTGTGTACATCTGGCGGAGCTGTTCTACCAGACGGTTCACACTGTAAATGCCCGGGATTATACAAAGGAGCAGCTGGATGCGTGGGCGGACGGGAAAGTGGATCTGGAAAAGTGGGATCAGTCTTTTTCCGGACATGATACAGTGATAGCCCTTGTGGATGATGTGATAGCCGGTTTTGGAGATATTGACAGATCAGGGTATCTCGACAGGCTGTATGTCCATAAAGATTACCAGCGGCAGAAAGTCGCGTCTGCCATCTGCGACAGGTTGGAAAAGGCAGTGGAAGCGAACCGGATTACCACACATGCTTCTGTCACTGCCAGAGCGTTTTTTGAACAGAGAGGGTATAAGGTAATGAAGGAGCAGCAGGTCGTCCGGGACGGGGTTTCGCTCACCAACTATGTCATGGAAAAAACGCTGCGCTGTTGATGGATTCTGACTGTATGATTTCATTTAGAAGAAGGTAAAGCATCTGGAAGCAGCAGTCAGGAAAAATTATGTGGAAAAGTATGCAGAACAAAAGGCGGAAAACGCCTAAGAAGAATATCCGACAGAACAGCTTTACAGTCAGCCGGCAATGCGGAGAAATTTATCACGACAAGGAAGATAGACAGCTTTGAGAGCCTTGCGAAATTCACAGCGGATAAGGAACAGAGATACCAACAGTCTGACAATATCAGTCGGAAACGGCACATCTTTCAAAGGGGCAGAAACAATCAGCTGCAACAAAAAGAACCTTGAGAGGGAGTTTCAGAGCGAGAGCCGACAGCATAACAGATAACAAAACTAAGCGGAGGTGAAAGTCATGTCTTTGAAAGTCATTTTGTTAAACGGAGCATCCAGTAGTGGGAAATCTACCCTGGCAAAGTCATTACAAAATCACCTTAAAGACAATAAAAAACAAAAATATATTATAATTTCAATTGATGATTTTTTAGATATGACGATTAATAAGCCTGTTTATGAAGATGATGTTTTTGAAATATCTCATCTGCTTTGCCAAAAGGTGCTAAATATCTTAAAAATCGGTCATGGAGTTATTGTTGACCATGTAATTACGAGTGAGCGCATTTATAAACAATTAACGGAAGCCTTGAAAGAATATGCGTTAATCATGGTACAGGTAACATGTCCGTTAAATGAATTAGAAAAAAGAGAAAAAAAGCGCAAAGACAGATATATTGGTTCGGCAAAAGCTTCATGTGAGTACCTTTATCCTCAAAAGGGATATGATTTAACATTGAATACACTTGAATTATCTCCAAAAGAGTGTTCTGAAAAAATATGTGAATTATTGAATTAATAACGGTGAAAAACCAGCCAGGGATTTTATCCTTGGTTTGAACACTAAAATGCGGGCAAAAATCCTGGGAATAATCAGTGTTCTTGAAGAAAAAGGAAATCAACTAAGGGAGCCATACACCAAACATTTGGATGATGGGATATTTGAGGTTCGTGGAAGGGTAGGAACAGATATAACAAGGGTATTATATTTTTTCTATTATGGGAAAAAGATTATAATAACCAATGGATTTGTCAGGAAAACGCAGGAAACGCCGAAGCGGGAAATAAAGCTGGCCAAAACATATCGCAAGGATTATTTGGAAAGGGTGAAAAATGATGAGTGAATTTCAGGAATTTTTAAATGATAAATTTATCGTAGCAGAAAGGAAATGAAAGTATGGAACAGATTTATAGGATCGGCATTGACCATGGATATTTCGATCAGGTCAATGCCAATATCCGTACAGCCATGGAGCATAAATCCGGCGATAGGGGGGATGGAGCAGAATAATGCGGAAAGAAGTATCATGCCGGAAGCAGGAGAACCGTCAGTACAGGAGCATGGAGGTGCGGAAAAAGCAGACAACCGGAGATAAAAAGAGTTGTAGGGCATGGCAGGGGTGAAAGAGATACCTGTCCAGAGGCTGAAAAAACAAAAGTAAAAAATAGCAGCCGGGAAGAAAGACAAAATCCGGAAAAGTCAGAAAGACCGGTGGAAAAAGCAAAAATAATTTAGACCGGATAGAGTATAATATAATTGAGACAGACGAAGGGACGGTGGAACTGGCTGAGAAATTCATTGACTTTGGATTTTTAAAGAGGAAAAACTATAATGACTGCCGCCATATAGCGGCGGCGATCCTTGCAGGATGCGATTTTATCATCTCATGGAATTTTAAGCATGTCGTGAATGTAAAGACCATCCGTGGAATAAAGGCCATCACCACATATGAGGGATATAAGGACTTGATGATATACCCGCCATCTGCATTATTGGGAGAGGAGGACGAGGACTATGGCAGCGATGATAAAGGAACCGGAGATCAGTGGACGCTTTGACCTGGATGATATCAGGAAGATACGCACATACAATGCGGCAAGGTACGAGCATATGACACCGGCGGAGATCGTGGCAGATACGAGGGCCGGGGCTGCAGACCTTCTGGAAATTATGAAAAAGCGGAAGCTCATGAAAGTATAAGGGGAAAAAACACACTTAAATAAGCTTTTAGGTGTGTTTTTTCATGGGAATGTTTCTACAGATATTTCCATGGGAAAGAAAACCAGCCCAAAATAATTTATACATAAGCGGCAGATTGCCAGAGAAACAAAAGCAGCTAAAATCTACAAAAGAGATTCCAATAAGGCAAATGCCTATGGGCAGCCACTTGGCTTGTTGCTTATGGGTTGTGATAGACCCTCTAGCATGAATAGGAGTTGCCGTATCCAAAAGTCCTAAAGGCCCTTTTAAGGCAATGAACCAGCCCATGGTGACGCCGGGAATGATGCAGTCGAATGGAATCCGGATATCCCAGACAATCGACCCGTCTGTTTACCAGGAAGGAGACGACTGGTATCTGCTGTTTGGGAATGGAGAGGCTGCCGTGGCAAGGCTGTCCGAAGATATGCTCTGCATAGACGAGAAGTCTCTTCAAAATATAGAAGGGCTGATTATGCCGGTAGAGACAGGTTGGTGAGCGGAATGAAGCAGCAGACATAGGTGGCCGGGGCGGAGCGGAACAAACCGGAAAGTTTCCGGAATGGACGAAAAAGAAAGGACAGATAGCAATGCAGGGCTTTTTAACAGAAAAGGACAGAGAATGGCTGCAGGATATATGGCGGAGACTGGAGAACAAGCTTGAAAATGTTTCTCTTACCGGCTTTCTTCCATTGTGTGATTTCAGGGCGCCGGAAAGGTTGCCTGTCATGAGCAGGAACAGCCTCATCAGGTACCAGTTATTTATGGTGATTATTTCTTTACAGAGGCCATTTTGAGGCTGATGGAAAAGGACTTCTTTATCTGGTAGCAGCATGGAAGCGTATTCAGATAGCGAAACGGTACAGGAATTTTTTAGAGAAGAAAGGTGGAAATTGAAGTGGATCAGAACAGGATCATAATTAAACCGTGCGGCGGACGGCGGGCTTTATGCAGAACTGGTGCAGAACCACTCTTTTGAATTTCAGAAGATGGATCATCCTGATTATCATTCCCGGACTGCATGGGAAAAAGTGGAGGATGGGGGAGCGGTACAGCTTATGGTCAGGGAGATGCTGTAAGTGATAAAAATCCTCATTACCTTCAGGTTCAGATCATGCAGGAAGGAAAGGATACCGGTGTCAGGAATGTTGGTTTTGGCAGCGGAATGTATCTGATCATGACAGACAAATGAATTTAAGATAAATGGGAGACGTTCAAAGAAATGAAAAATCTTTGGGCGTCTTTTTTTGTATGAAATGATTCAATATGTCCCTGACAAGTAGCTGCAGGAGATGCAAAAAATATTTTCTCAAACCTGTTGACATTGATGCCATCTCATAGTATTATGCTAATACGTAGTTACGGAATTTAAAACTTCTGAAAGGAGCAGTAATAGAATTATGGGTCGAGATTATGATAAAGAGATTGATGCTCTCAGAGAGCAGATAGGAAACCTTCAAAATATGATATTTCCTCAACTTGACGAGCTGCGGGCTATGGTGATGGAATTGCTTTCTGATAAGCAGCCGACAAAGAAGCCATCTGCGGAGCTGTTAAAAAGGGTTCATGTTATGCATGGAATGCATCCGGATAGCTGCCTCAGTGAACAAATGGAGGAACTGTGCTGCAAAACGGAGGAAAAAGGGGTGAGCGGACTTGTGACCTACCTCGGGGTATACAATTCCGGCGGACGCCAATCTAACTGGATACGAAATGGCATCCCCACCGATGAGTTGCTCTCGCTCATCGAGAGTGGTGTCGCAGGTAAGGTGTTAGCCTGCATCGGCAATTCAAACCGCCTTATGATGTTATTGGAGATACTTCGCGGACCTAAGACCGTGGCGGAACTGGTAGAGAAATGTGGTTTTGGATCTACAGGACAGGTTTATCATCACATGAAACCGTTGCTGGCCGCCGATATCATTGTGGAAGACGGGCAACAGAAAGGGGTTTATGTGATCCAACCCCACAAAGTGCAGGGTGTAATTATGTTGCTGGCAGGGATCAGCGATATGGTGGACGAAACCTTCACACAGGGAAAGGGAACATGGGAGCCCGGCGGAGGGAATGAGAGGCCGAAGGGACACATATAAAAATATGTACATTCACAGGCCGATTGTTAAAGAAATTATCTGATAAAAAAGAATATCAGCCCCGGCAGAACAATGAAGTGAATGTACAGCGAATGACGTTTGCTGTAAAGTATCCAGGACATATACAGGGTATTATTATACCAGGAGGCAGCAAAATGGATTATGCAGAAGGGCTTAATTTATCAATTGCATACATAGAGGATAATCTGTTGGAAGGGATCGATTTTGAAAGAGCTGCCCGGATAGCCGGAATGTCCAGGTCTGCTTATCAGCGTTTCTTTCTGCTAATCGCTAATATGACAGTGGATGAGTATATCAGAAAACGTAAACTTCATTATGCGCTAAGAGAATTAACAGATACAGACCATAGGGTTATTGATATAGCCATGAAGTACGGATATAATTCGGCAACGGCATTTACGCGTGCAGTGCGCAGTTTTACTGGGGTTACACCAGGTAAAATCAGAAAAGAAGGTTCCTGCGTATGCTTTCCTAAACTGAATTTCCAAATCAGGATTAAAGAGGGAGAGATGATTATGAACGAAACCGCTATTGTAAAAATTGAAGAACACAGGAATG
>CANOVJ010000054.1 GCA_947570615.1 uncultured Lachnospiraceae bacterium | reverse complement strand
ATGAAGCTTATTATACAATATTTACTTCAGCTTGTGGAAAATTGATTTCCGTGGAAAGAAGCCTCCCACGGTTGAACAGAGTCCCTTCCTGTGCTATAATGAGTCGATTTAAGCAAAACTTTCATTTGTATACATGATACAGAAAGGGAACAGGTTGAAAAAGCCTGCGGCTTTTTCAACCTGGGGTTTGTGCCTGTGCGCAAACTCCCTGATGGATTAAAGAGCCGCCTGACGGCGGCGGAATGGTGGTAAACATGAAAGCATTTTTAATTCTGGAGGACGGCACTGTTTTTACCGGTATCCACACAGGGTTCGAGAGGGAGGTCGTCAGCGAGATCGTGTTCAACACCTCCATGGCGGGCTATCCGGAGGTGCTCACCGATCCTTCCTACGCGGGACAGGCGGTGTGCATGACGTATCCTCTGATCGGCAACTATGGCGTGTGCAGGCAGGACATGGAATCGAAGAGGGCCTGGCCGGACGGATTGATTGTAAGGGAGTTATCCCGCCTGGCCAGCAATTTCCGCAGCGATATGACCATTCAGGAATTTCTCATGGAACAGAAAATTCCGGGTATTGCGGGGATTGACACCAGGGCCCTTGTCAGGCTCCTGCGGGAAAAGGGAACCATGAACGGCATGATCACCACCGACGACTCCTTTGATCTGGCGGAAGTTCTTCCCCGGTTGAAGGGCTATACCACCGGCCGGGTGGTGGAGAGGGTGACCTGTTCTCAAAAATATGATATGAAAGGGGCAAAGGCGCTTTCGGAAAACGGTCCACTCTCCGGCAGCGCCCGCTTTTCGTCTGAGGATTACGCCGCCGGAAGAAGAGAAAAGAGCCCCTGCCTGGTGAGGCGTCTTGACGGGGCCGGGATGAAGGTGGCGCTGCTGGACTTCGGAGCCAAGGATAACATTGCCCGCTCCCTGGTACAGAGGGGGTGCGATGTAAGAGTGTATCCCGCCTTTACGAAGGCCCGGGAGATCATCGCTGACGGGCCCGACGGCATTATGCTCAGCAACGGCCCCGGCGATCCCAAAGAGTGCGGGGAGATCATCGCCCAGATCAGGGAGCTTTATGAGACGGATATCCCGATCTTTGCCATCTGTCTGGGGCATCAGCTTATGGCCCTGGCCACAGGGGCGGATACCCACAAAATGAAATACGGCCACCGCGGGGGGAACCATCCCGTGAAGGACTTAAAGACCGGACGGGTCTATATTTCCTCCCAGAATCACGGCTACGTGGTGGATACGCGGAATTTAAGTCCCGCCCTCGCCACTCCCGCTTTTGTCAACGTCAACGACGGCACCAACGAAGGGCTTTCCTATACCGGAAAAAGGATTTTTACCGTCCAGTTCCACCCGGAGGCCTGCCCCGGTCCCCAGGATTCCGGTTATCTGTTTGACCGGTTCATTGAGATGATGAAAGGAGAGAGCAATGCCTAAGAATCCAGAGGTAAAAAGAGTGATGGTGATCGGCTCCGGCCCCATTGTGATCGGACAGGCTGCGGAATTTGACTATGCGGGAACGCAGGCCTGCCGCTCCCTGAGGGAGGAGGGGGTGGAGGTGATCCTGGTCAACTCCAATCCGGCCACCATCATGACGGACAAAAATATTGCGGACAGGGTGTACATCGAGCCCCTGACAGTCAGGGTACTTGAACAGATCATCGAGAAGGAAAAGCCGGACAGTATCCTTCCCACCCTGGGCGGGCAGGCGGGGCTGAATCTGGGAATGGAGCTGGAGGAGTCAGGCTTTCTGGCATCCCACCATGTAAGGCTCCTTGGAACCACCGCGCAGACCATCCGAAAGGCGGAGGACCGGCAGGAATTCAAGGATACCATGGAAAAGATCGGGGAGCCCTGCGCCGCCTCGAAGGTGGTGGAGACAGTGGAGGAGGGCGTGGCCTTTACCAGGACCATCGGCTATCCGGTGGTGCTCCGCCCGGCCTACACCCTGGGCGGCTCCGGCGGCGGGATCGCCCATAATCAGGCCCAGCTGGAGACCATTCTGGAAAACGGCCTGCGTTTATCCCGGGTGGGACAGGTGCTGGTGGAGCGCTGCATCGCGGGCTGGAAGGAGATCGAGTACGAGGTCATGCGCGACGGTGCGGGGAACTGTATCACGGTCTGTAACATGGAAAACATCGACCCGGTGGGGGTACACACCGGGGACAGTATCGTGGTGGCGCCCTCCCAGACCCTGGGGGATAAGGAATACCAGATGCTGCGCAGCAGCGCCCTGAATATTATAAACGAGCTTGAGATCATCGGCGGCTGTAACGTGCAGTTTGCCCTTCATCCCACCAGCTTTGAATACTGTGTCATCGAGGTGAATCCCAGGGTGAGCCGCTCCTCCGCCCTGGCCAGCAAGGCCACCGGCTACCCCATCGCCAGAGTGGCGGCCAAAATCGCCCTGGGCTACACCCTGGACGAGATCCGAAACGCCATCACGGGCAAAACATACGCCAGCTTTGAGCCCGCCCTGGATTACTGCGTGGTAAAGCTGCCCAGGCTCCCCTTCGACAAGTTTATCACCGCCAAGCGGACTCTCACCACCCAGATGAAGGCCACCGGAGAGGTGATGAGTATCTGCGACAGCTTCGAGGGAGCCCTGATGAAGGCCATCCGTTCCCTGGAGCAGCATGTGGACTGTCTGCGCAGCTGTGATTTCAGCGCCCTTTCCGTGGAGGAGCTGAGGGAGCGGCTGAAAAAGGTGGACGACCAGCGGATCTATGTGATCGCCGAGGCCATCCGAAAGGGGATCGACTATGACACAATTCATGAGCTTACCATGATTGATCCCTGGTTTATTGATAAGATCGCCGTACTGGCAGAGATGGAAAATGCCCTTGCGCAGTATGCTTCTTCCGGCGAAGCGCTCCCTCTGGAGCTGCTCAGGCAGGCCAAGCGGCTTCAGTTTCCGGACAGCGTGATCGCCCGGCTTACCGGGATCCCCCGGGAGCAGATCCGGAAAATGCGCTGCGACAACGGCATTGTGGCGGCTTACAAGATGGTGGATACCTGTGCGGCGGAGTTTGAGGCCGGAACACCCTACTATTACTCGGTTTACGGCAGCGAGAACGAGGCGGCGATCACCTGCCCTCCGAAAAAAGTGCTGGTGCTGGGCTCCGGCCCCATCCGCATCGGCCAGGGAATCGAGTTCGACTATTGCAGCGTCCACGCCACCTGGGCTTTCGCGAAGGCGGGCTATGAGACCATCATCATCAACAACAATCCGGAGACGGTGAGCACGGATTTTGATATTGCCGACAAGCTCTACTTTGAGCCCCTCACCCCGGAGGATGTGGAGAGCATTGTGGATCTGGAAAAGCCGGACGGGGCGGTGGTGCAGTTTGGCGGCCAGACCGCCATCAAGCTCACCGAGAGCCTGATGAAGATGGGGGTTCCCATCCTGGGCACCCGGGCGGAGGATGTGGACGCCGCGGAGGACCGGGAGCTTTTTGACCGGATCCTGGAGCAGACCCGGATCCCCAGAGCGGCGGGGGGCACGGTCTATACCGCTAAGGAGGCCAAAGCCGTTGCTAACCGGCTGGGCTACCCGGTGCTGGTGCGTCCCTCTTATGTGCTGGGCGGCCAGGGGATGCAGATCGCCATCTCCGACGAGGAGATCGAAGAGTTTATGGAGATCATCAACCGCATCGCCCAGGACCACCCCATCCTGGTGGACAAATATCTCCAGGGCAAGGAGATCGAGGTGGACGCGGTCTGCGACGGGCAGGACATCCTGATCCCGGGGATCATGGAGCATATCGAGCGCACGGGCGTCCACTCCGGCGACAGCATCTCGGTGTATCCCGCCAACACCATCTCGCAGACGGTGAAGGAGCGCATCGGGGAATATACCGGAAGGCTGGCCAGAGCCCTTCACGTGAAAGGGCTGATTAACATCCAGTTCATCGCCATCGGCGAGGAGGTGTATGTGATCGAGGTCAATCCCCGCTCCTCCCGTACCGTGCCCTACATCAGCAAGGTGACGGGGATTCCCATTGTGGATCTGGCCACGGAGGTGATTCTGGGCAAAACCATCCGGGAGCTGGGCTATGAGCCGGGCTTACAGCCCGAGGCGGATTATTTCGCCGTCAAGATGCCCGTCTTTTCCTTTGAAAAGATCAGGGGAGCGGAGATCAGCCTGGGGCCGGAGATGAAATCCACGGGAGAATGCCTGGGGATAGCGGAAACCTTTAACGAGGCCCTCTACAAGGCGTTTCTGGGGGCGGGAGTGGACCTTCCCAGACACAGACAGATGATTATCACGGTGAAGGACGCGGACAAGGGGGAGGCGGTGGAGATCGGACGCAGGTTCGAGAAGCTGGGCTACACCATCTACGCCACCAGAAGCACGGCGGCGGCCCTCCAGGAGGCGGGGGTGAAGGCCAGAAAGGTGAACAAGATTTCCCAGGAATCCCCCACGGTGATGGATCTGATTCTGGGACACCGGATCGATCTGGTGATCGATACCCCCACCCAGGGGCGGGATAAGTCCAGAGACGGCTTTCTGATCCGCAGGACGGCCATCGAGACCGGCGTCAACTGCATTACGGCCATGGACACCGCAAGGGCGCTGGTGACCAGCCTGGAGAATGCGGGCGGCGCGTTTTCGCTGATCGATATCGCGGCCCTGTGAGGGACAATACGGCAGAACAGATGGAGGGGAGCCTGTGGCAGGCTCCCGGAGAGAAATGAGTCAGAGGACTGAAAAAGGAGAACAGGATTGACATGAAGACAGGAAAGAATTTTCCGGCGGCAGGTTTTGGCGACAGACGCCTGGCAGGCAGGGCGTGCGCCCTGTTTCTGGCCATGCTTTTTCTGCTGTCCGGCTGTGGAAAGACCATTGCCAGGGACAGCCTTACAAGGCCGCCTCAGCTTAAGCTGGCGGCAGTTCACAGGGAAGCGGGAGAGGCGCTGCTGGATGCGGGGAGCTTTAACTGGAATTACCGGGTTTCCAGGGAGGAAGGGGAAAGCAGTATAGCGGACGCTCCCCATCCGCTGGACGAAAACGGTTCCTGGGAGAACCTGGTTCTGGCGTCCAGCGCCTCGGGTTCGGAGCAGTATAAGGTTTCCATCGAATGGATTGTGAAGGAGATCGAGGAGGAAACCGACGAGGTTTTCTGGCCCGCCCGGCTTGTGGCGGAGGCCTATGACGAGAAGGATGTCGGCAATACCGGGGCGGAGCCCGTGCAGAGCGTCTCCTGCGAGAGGAAGGAGCTGGAGGAGGATAGCTTCCTGCTGCATCTGCAGCCGGAGAGGATCTACCGGATCACTCTTTTCTGGGATGAGAAGGACTACGGGGACGACGGCTTTTATGGAAACGCCTCCTATATGTTCCGCACGGTGACCACAGAGCCGGAACAGGAGTGAGGAAATAGCTGTATCCAGGCCTGCGCAGAGAAAAGGGAGGCGCTTAGCCTCCCATAAGCTCATGAATCACGGCCTCTACAGTGGTGATTTCCCGGATTTTTCCCACATCTGCGCCGCAGAAGATCAGTCCGTTCTCCAGATCGCCCTTCACCGCATGGATCAGCGCCTGGGTGATGCAGTAGGGGATCCGGACGGGGTTACATTTCTTTATACACCGGAAACAGCGCTCTGTCGGGATCTGTTCCCGTTCCGCCCGGCGGATGAAGCTGTTTCGTATGGCGCGTCCCGGCATGCCCACCGGGCTTTTGATGATCGTCACATCCTCCTCGGAGGCCTGTATGTAAGCCTGTTTGTAGGCGGGGGAGGCGTCGCATTCCCGGGTAGCCACGAATCGGGTGGCGGCCTGTACGCCGTCCAGTCCCATGTCCATAACCTGGCGGACACGGGCGCTGTCAGAGACTGCGCCGCCCAGGACCACCGGGATAGATACATTGTATTTTTCTTCGAATATCCTTTTTTCCTCCAGAATGCCCCGGATTTCCCGGTCATAGGCAAGAGCGGGGATGTCCGTAAGCTGTTCGGGCGAAAAGCCCAGATGGCCGCCGGCCAGGGGGCCCTCTATCACAAGCATGTCCGCCGTTCTCTTATATTTCCGATCCCACATGCGAAGAAGAAGGGAGGCCGCCTTTCGGGTGGATACGATGGGGGCGATTGCGGTATCGGAGTCCCCCACCAGCTCCGGCAGATCCGCGGGGAGCCCCGCGCCGCACACCACCAGGTCTGCCCCTGCCCGTACCGCCGCCCGCACATGGTCGGCGTAGTGCTGCAGGGCCACCATTACGTTGACGCCCACCAGCCCTGCGTCCGCCTGCTCTCTGGCAAGCCGGACATGTTTTTCGATTGCCCGGATATTGCAGCCCTCTGTATCCTCTTCGAAATCCGGCTCGTCATATCCAATCTGGGCGCTGGAGATGATCCCCACCCCGCCGGCCCTGGCCACCGCTCCCGCAAGAGAGCTCCGGCTTACGCCCACGCCCATTCCTCCCTGTACGATGGGGATGCGGGCGGTCCTGTTTCTGATCTTAAGCGGTTGATATTCCACGTAAGACTCCCTTCCTGCACCGGTATCGGCGCATTGCAAAGATTTTATTTCCGGAGTCCATTATAATATCACAAAGAAATGAAGTCAATATAATAATGAGTGTCAAACTGTAATATATAGTAATTAAAACCAGATGAAACAAACCCTGCACTGAACCGCGAACCGCCCTTATGCGAAACAGCGGATGTCGCGCTCCGGGGGCCGGCCTCATGTTAATAAAAGAGCATCCCCGCCGGGATGCCCTTTAAAAACGATCATTACAACTGGTTACGTGGGATAACAATACTCCCGTTTGCTGATCAGTATGTGATAAGGAAGCGCCTTCCTGGTGTAGCCGCTGGTGCAGATATGGATCTGCTTCTGTTCTTCCTTCTCACACATTTCATCCAGTATTTCCGGGAAAAGCTTCCCCGGAGCGGTATCGGATGAGTCCTGTCTGAACCGGTGCTTCTTCTCATCGGAGGTAACCCTCCGAAGAGGCGGGATCACCGTGACCGCCTGAACTTTATAAAGCGTTTCATGTCCGTATGCTTTGGCTTATCCCTCCCTGGATACACTTTGATTAACATTTGTTCTATCATATATATCGGCAGAAAAGGGATTGTTATGTAGGAGTTTTATGATATACTTTGTATTGGATGTCGGGGCGGTGGGAAGCTGTGCAAAGCGTTCCGGCGCAGGGGATCAGTATGAGCGACTATGACAGAGAATATGAGGCGTTCCGGATTTTTGAACAGATCAGTCAGCAGGACGCTTCAGGGCAGGAAGGCCTTTCAGAGAAAATAAAGCCGCGGGAGGTTCCGGGGGAGGGAATGTCCCTTTCGGAGAATGCCCGGGAGGGGAGGCGCAGGTCGTTTCGCCCGGACGGCCCCTCCGGGCCTGAGGATCCGGAAGGCTCTTCCCGGGATACCATACGGTTTGTGGAGGAGGCCCCATACTACGAGATCGAATACGATTCCTGCCCCATGCCAGGGGTGGGCCGGTTTGTAAGGCGGCAGGCAGATGCCCGGAGCGGGAATGTCGGACTAAAGTCCGGCGGACAGGCGCAGAGCATTCTGTCCGGTTCCGGCGCAGGGGCCCTGAAGATAGAGGCGCCTGTGCGGGACGAGGTCCGGGAAAGGTTTAATCAGATGCGGGATATCGCCCGCAAAAACCAGTATCTCTATTATGAAAATTCCCGGTTTTATGACAGGAAGATCCGGCAGGAGAACGCCAGAATTTTTTATGAGCAGGGCATGTTCATGAAGGATTTTGAGGATCATTATGAGAAGGAGGTTCCCTTTTCCTCCTATTTTCCCAGCTATCAGGCCATGGGATACGATCAGCTGCGCACCTATTTTACCTGGCGGACCAGGGTGCGGCAGGGGGAAATCCGGGAGACCTCCCTGTCCTACGCCTTTCTGTATCTGTATGAGCTGCTCAATCAGATCGGCGTTTCGGATCCCCGGGACGGTCTGGAGAAGCTGATGGATTTCTGGCTGAAGGCCAGGGGCCGTCAGGGGGCTCTGGGAAAATACGTGCTGCGGTGGCTTAAGGACTATCATATTTATTATGAGCTGCCCTGGTCCTTTGAGGAGTTTATTGCCCGGAACGCTCTGGAGGCGTACTACCCGGAGCTCTCGGACCAGGAGGACCGGTTCGAGTCTCTCTGCGCCATCTCCCGGTATGATCTGCGCAAATCCTCCTTTTACCAGGAGGAGAGAAGGGAGCTGGTACGGGAATGCTTCGGCTTTGTCTGGCAGCGGCTCGGGGAAAGGTTCGGCGAAAAGGGTCTTTCCCTGGAGGAAATGATTTTCCAGCCTGCCCAGAATATGCCGGTATGGACGCCCTTTAAGGACGCTCTTTTCTATGAGCCCGGGAGTGGGAGGGCTTTTGCGGATCCGTATGATCTGAACCTGGAGGAGAGCTCCGTTTCCGGCGATGCCGATGCCAGGAAGCGAAAGAGGCAGGTGACGCTCTCAAAGAGAGAGGTCTATCTGTACAGGGACGGCAGGTGGACATTTTATAAGACCCTGACCACCGAGAGCGGAAGGCGGCTTTTGGGCTGTGTGATGAAGCAGATGGAGGCGGGCCTTCGAAAGGCGGTCTCCTTCAAATACAAGCTCTCTCCGGGGAAGCCGGAACCGGCCATGGAGGAGACGCTTTGGCGGGCGGGGATCGACCTGGAGAAAGAGGTCGCCGCCACCACGCTGGAGTATTACCGGGAAGCCACGAAAACGGTGGTGAGCGTGAACCCGGACAGGCTTAAGCAGATCCGGCGGGAGGCGATGATGACCCAGGAGAGGCTGGCGGTGCCGGAGGAGGAAGAGGCCCCGGGATGGAGGATGCAGGAGAGTCCCCGGCAGAACCCGCGGCAGGCGCAGATTCAGGAGGACGGGGAGCGCTCTCACACCGTCCTGACTGTCCGCAGTCCGCAGGCAGATATCTCCGCAGACCCTCCCCGGCAGGAAAGCCCCTGGACGGATTTAAAGAACGCACTGACAGACACGGAGCGGGAGGCGCTGCTTCTGATCTGGAAAAAGGAGGCGGACGTAAAGCAGTTCGCCGACAGATGCGGCGTGATGCTGGAGGTTCTGGCGGAGGGCATCAACGAAAAGGCCATGGATCACCTGGGGGACGCTCTTCTGGACGGAGAGATGTGCATTTATGAGGATTATCTGGAGCAGGTAGCGGAAATGTTATCCGCCGGTCGGTAATGCGTACCCGCGGGAGTGGGAGTCACGAAATATCCGGGGGATCCCCCGGGCTTTGAAAGGAGTCGGGTTTGGTTATGAGCAGTCAGGTGCCTGCAAGAATTGCGAATATTCTGATCAACGCCTTAAAGGGCGGCGTGGTGCCCAGAGCGGGGCTGGAGTATATCACGGTGGGAAGGACGCAGGAGATCGCGGCCATTTTGCACGATATCGACATGATCGAGGAGGGAGGGGCGTCCTTCCGGTTTATTGTGGGAAAATACGGCAGCGGAAAGAGCTTTCTGCTGCAGACGATCCGAAACCATGCCACGGCCAGAGGCTTTGCGGTGGTGGACGCGGACCTCTCGCCGGAGCGGCGTTTTGCGGGGACAAAGGGGCAGGGGCTGGCCACCTACAAGGAGCTGATCAAAAATCTCTCCACGAAGGCCAGGCCCGACGGCGGCGCGCTTCCCCTGATTCTGGAAAAATGGATCTCCGGTATTCAGACCGGCGTCAAAAGCCGGATGGGAAATGAGGAGGAAGAGGACTTCGATACTCTGGTGGAGCGGCAGATCTATGCGGTGGCGGGCTCCCTGGAGGGGATGGTCAACGGCTTTGAGTTTGCCCGGGCGGTGGTTCTGTACTGGAAGGCCTACCGGGAGGACGACTCAGCCATGAAATCCAACGTGCTTCGGTGGTTTCGCGGGGAGTATCCTTCCCGCAGGGAGGCCAGGGAGGATCTGGGGATCAACTTTATCGTCACCGACGAGACCTGGTATGATTTTCTGAAAATTTTCGCCGCCTTCCTGGTGGGGGCGGGCTATAAGGGACTGCTGGTGATGATCGACGAGCTGGTGAACATTTTCAAGATCTCCAACTCTGTCACAAGGGCCAACAATTATGAGAAGATTCTGACCATGTACAACGACGTGCTCCAGGGAAAGGCCAGACATATCGGCTTTCTCATGGGGGGCACGCCCCAGTGCATCGAGGATAAGTATAAGGGCGTGTTCAGCTATGAAGCCCTGCGCTCCCGGCTGGCGGAGGGGCATTTCGCCTCCGACGGACTTAAGGACCTCTCCGCGCCCATCATCCGGCTGCAGATGCTCAATCAGGAGGAGATGTACATTCTGGTGGAGAAGCTTCTGAATATCCACGCCGGGCTTTACCACTACACGCCCCGTCTTGAGAGCGGGGATCTGGTCTACTTCCTCACGGTGGAGTACAACCGGGTGGGGGCCGCAACCCACATCACCCCAAGGGAGATTATCCGGGATTTCATCGAGCTGATCAATATCCTGTATCAGAATCCCGAAAAAAGCCTTGCGCAGGTTCTGGGGGATAACAGCTTCGAGCTGGCCAGGGGCGGCCTGCCCGGGGAGGAAATCGGCGACGAATTTCAGGATTTTGAGATATAGGTTTGTTTGTGCCTGCGGCCCAAAAGCTCCAGGCAGTGGAAAGGCATGAGGATTTTTCATGAACGTATTCGACAGACTGGCTCCTTTTATACAGGACTTCATCTATCAGAACAAATGGGAGGAGCTGCACGGCAATCAGGTGGCGGCCTGCGAGGTGATCTTTGACAGCGACGACAATCTGCTGCTCTCCTCGGGAACGGCTTCCGGCAAAACGGAGGCCGCCTTTTTACCCATCCTGACAAGGCTCTGGGAGAACCCGCCCGCCTCCGTGGGGGCTCTGTACATTTCCCCCTTAAAGGCCCTGATCAACGACCAGTTCAAGCGGCTGGATCTTCTGCTGGAGGATTCGGATATTCTGGTGACCAAATGGCACGGGGACGCCTCCCTGACCCGCAAAAACAATCTTATGAAAAGTCCCGAGGGCGTTCTGCAGATCACCCCGGAGTCCCTGGAGAGCCTGATCACCAACAAGCGGGGGGCCTGCATGAAAATGTTTTCGGATCTGCGCTTTGTGGTCATCGACGAGGTTCACAGCTTCATGCGCGACGCCCGGGGGCTGCAGCTTCTGTGCGTGCTGGAGCGGCTTAAGAATTTAACCGGCGTCAATCCCAGAAGGGTGGGGCTCTCCGCCACCCTGGGGGATGTGTCCCTGGCGCAGAACTGGCTGAACGCGGGGACCGGGCGCGCCTGCGCCGCACCCCTGTTCGACGAGGGCAAAAAGCGGGTGCGGCTCCACATCGAGCGGTTCGTAAATTACGCCGACAAAAAGGATTTTATCGAGCGGGACGGCAGTATGAACGTGGTTAACAACAGCTCCGGCGGGGATATCGGCGACCGGGAGCACTACGATTACCTTTTCCGCCAGACCCTGGACAAAAAGACCATCATCTTTGCCAACAGCCGGGAGGAGATCGAGCAGGTGATGGGGCATCTGCGGGAGACGGCCCTCAAGTACAAAGCGCCGGACGTCTACCGGGTCCATCACGGAAACGTGTCCGCCCTGCTTCGGGAGAACACGGAGGATGAGATGAAGTCCGCCGACGAGAAGATTGTCACCGGGGCAACGGTGACTCTGGAGCTGGGGATTGATATCGGCTCCCTGGATCAGGCGGTGCAGATCGGAGCCCCCATGAATGTGTCCAGCTTTGCCCAGCGGCTGGGAAGGTGCGGCAGGAGGGGACAGGTGCCCCAGATCCTCTTTACCTTTGTGGAGAGTCTCAAGATCCATTCCTCGGATACCCTGGGGCCCATCAACTGGGAGTTTATCCGCACCATCGCCATCATTGAGCTCTATCTGCGGGACCACTGGATGGAGCCCATTCCGCCCCTTGAGCACGCCTACAACATTCTCTGCCATCAGACCATGAGCTGCTTAAAGAGCGGCGGGGAGATGTCCCCGGCGGGGCTGGCGCAGGCTGTCCTCTCCCTGTCCTGCTTCCGTAAGATCACGAAGGAGGACTACCGGAAGCTGCTGGGCTACATGATCCACATTGAGCAGCTCGAGCGCACGGAGCACGGCGGGCTGGCGATCGGGAGAGCGGGGGAGAAGGTGGTGAACAGCCACAAATTCCTGACGGTTTTCCAGGCCCCCGAGTATCTTCTGGTAAAGGATGAAAACCGCACCATCGGCACGGTGGACAAGATCTATCCGGTGGGCACGCGCTTTGCCCTGGCGGGGCTGTCCTGGGAGACGGTGGATGTGAACGAGAGGGCCAAGGTGCTCTTTGTAAAAAGGGTGCAGGGGATCTCAGCGGTGGACTGGGATCAGGATTTCGAGGTGGATCTGCACACGGTACTGGTGAGGAAGGTGCGCAGCGTTCTTTTGGGGGAGGAGGAATATCCGTATCTGAGCGAGAGATGCAGGGAGCGGCTCAACGAGATCCGCTATATCTCCCGGGGATGCGGGATCCTGGAGCATCTGGTGACGGCCCTCTCCGATAAGAAATTCGCGGTTTTCCCCTGGGTGGGGACCAGGCAGCTGGCCACCCTCCACTATGCCCTTCTCTCCCGGAAGATCAAAAGCAGGTGGCTGTGGGGGACGGCTCTTTATCTGGAGGTGATTTTCGATGGAACGGCGGATGAGCTGGAGGCCATCATCCGGGATATTCTCTGCTCTGACCTGGATCTGTACGCGCTGCCGCTTCCGGACAAGGTGCAGATCCGGGGCAAATACAACGAGTTTGTGCCGCCGGAGCTTCTGAGAAAGCAGTTTATCGAGGATTATCTGGATTTTGAAGGGTTAAGGGAGGGAATGGGGCGGTAAGCCCTCCGCCGGAGGGGCTGAATCCGGCGCAGAGGCCCCGGCCGACTCCCGCACCGCGCTTCGGACGGATGATTTTAAGGCCATGGCCGTGTAAACGGCCATTTCCTCCCGCGTGCGGACGCTTCGATCCATAAACCAGTCCAGGAGGATGCCGGAGAGGGCGTTGATATAAAAATCCGCGAGAAAGCGCTTATAGCCTGGGGCGAGCGGGCAGCCCTCCTCCTTCTCCATACCATCTATGATGGTGCTGACGGAGCTTTTGAAATCCGCGAAGAAGAAACGCTTCATCCCCTCCCGGCCCACCGTGTCGTAAGCGCAGTTGAGGATATGGCTGTTGGCGTCCACATAGTCGATGATAAAGCGTATGGCCTGCTCGTAGTCCCTGAGCAGGTCAAACTGTTTGACGATGTTCAGGGCCTCCTGATCCAGCATCCAGTGGAGCAGGTCGTAGATATCCTGAAAATGATAGTAAAAGGTTTTGCGGTTCACGCCGCAGTCGGCGCAGATCTCGCTCACCGTGATATGGGAGAGGGGCTTTTTTTCCATATATTTTTTCAGGGAACAGCTCATTGCCTGCCGGGTGTGCAGGGACATTTCTTCGTGGGTCATGGAGATCTCCTTCTGTATCGGACAGTGTTCCCGATCCCTTTTCAGAGATCGGAAGGAACGGTTATTTCTTTTTTCTGCGGCGTCTGCGCACGAGGATAAACGCCCCCGCCAGCACGGCCAGGGCGCAAACGCCTGCCGCCAGAAGCAGACCGGCGCCGGGAGCATCGTAAGATTCGATACACCCGAAGGTGAGGTCGGCCTTTTCGGAGGAAAAGACCAGATAGCTCCCGTCCCGCTGCGTATCCGTCTGCCGCCATACGCCGTCCTCATAGAGGATCAGCACGGGGTGCTTAAAGGCCTGCGGCGCCAGATAGCGCAGGGTGAAGGGGCCAAAGAGGGGGGCGGGGCCGGAGAGGGAGACCGTCCAGTATTCTCCTTCGGCCTCCTTTCCGTGAAAGGCGCCTTCCTCCGGCCGGATCGAAGATTCGTCCAGGAGCAGCCCGTTGTCCGGCGAAAACTGCCCCTCCATCAGCAGCACAGGGCGCTCGCCCGTCTGCCGCCCGCTCTCCAGGGCGGTGATATATTCTGTGTACACGGCGTTTACGGTGCGGTCAAAGGTGACGGACTCATAGCTGAAATCCTCCCATTTTCCCGTACAGCCCTCCTTTTCCGGCAATGGCGGGAGCTTTTGCGGCGGGAAGGAAGCCCCGTAGGGCAGCGTGACCACATCCACCGTCTCTTCGTCGGCCACAAAGGTCAGGGAGATCTCCTCAAATATTTCCGGCAGATCCGAAAGAGCGGCAAATTCCTCATGGCTCACAGGCTGCGCCAGGGAGCTGTAGCTGACGCCGTCCACCCCGGCAGGGCCGTCCTCCACGAAAAAGTTGTTTTCCAGCAAAGAGAGGGAGTCCGCCTTTCCGGCCACGGAGCCCGTAAAAATGCCTCCGTCCGGAATATTGACCATGCTGCGGCAGTCCGATATGGCGGAGCCAAAGCCCGCGATGCCGCCGATCTGTTCTTTGCCGGAGAGGGTGCATTTGGCACTGCAGGAGCGTATGGACGAGGCGCTGTAGCCTGCGATTCCCCCGACCATGGAGCCGTCGCTCTTCACCGTCCCCTGGTTGATGCAGTCCAGGACGGTTCCCAGCTTCATCTCCCCTGCGATGCCGCCGACCCGATCCTTTTTGCCCTCCACCCTGCCGGAATTTTCACATCCGCGGACGACGATCCGCTCCTTATACCGGAAATTCAGGGTGGCGCTGTCGAGGGAGTCCAGGTCGTTTTCCGGATCCAGATTATTTTCCCTGGAAAGGGAGCCCGCGATCCCTCCGATGTCCAGATCCCCTTCCACGATCCCGCGGTTGGCGCAGTTTGCGACCTTCCCGGTGAGATCTGTGGGCTTATCCTCGTCGGATACGTCCCTTAAGAGCTCATCCGCTCCGGGTGTCTCGTACTCCGTGATGATGTCGGTGATCACGTGAACCTCGTCCACCACCGCCTGGAAGTCCTCCAGGAGAATCTGATTCTCCTCATCGATCATGGAATTCAACAGCCGCATATCCGCGATGATGGAGGAAAAGCTGCCGCTTAAGGAGCTCTGCGCGCTGGCCAGCCGGAACACGGCCAGGGACGCCTGGTTTTGCAGGGTGTCCTGGAAGCTGCGCAGCACGCGGGAAGCGTCCTCATAGACATGCTCCTGCGCCTGGTTGATATTTTCCTCAATTTTTTCCCGGTCGATGCTGTCCATCACGTCGTCCAGGGTGATGCCGGTGGTGGGCAGATAATTGAATATGTCCTCCGGAAAGCCCGCGGCGAAGGGGTTTCTGGTGGGGGTGGGCTCCGGGGAGGGGGAACCCGCCTGGCCCGCGTCCGGGGAGCCGGACGCAGTGGGCCCCGGAGAGCCGGATGCCTCCCTCTGGCCGCCGGTGATATCAGACATCTGCACCAGCCGGATGGATCCGGCCCTGCCCATGAGGGCGGGAGGCGTATGGCGTTCCTGTGCCGCCTGCAGCCCCTCCGGGCCCTTCGAAAACGTAAGGGGGGCAGGCGTCTGCCCGGCGGGAGAGCTCACGTCGGTATCGGCGTCCGGCCCTGCGGTAGAGATGGGTGAGGCGTCTCCCCCCTGCCCTGCGGAAGGATTGGGCGTATCGCTTCCCCCCGCCGCTGCGGAAGAGGTGGGCGCAGCGCTTCCTTCCGGCGTTGCGGAAGGGATGGGCGAGGCGCTTCCCTCCGGTGTTGCGGAAGGAGTGGGTGCAGGGCTTCCCCCCGGCGTTGCGGAAGTGGTGGGCGAGGCGCTTTCCTCCGGCGTGCCGGAAGGGGCAGGGGACGCCGGCCATGAGGGCCAGGGCGTGAAGGAGGGTTTGGGAAGCCGGTCCAGGAAATCCAGGGACACCGGATTCGGGGAGGGGAGGGAGGCCAGATCCGTAAGGCTGGCGAAGTCCTCCAGATGGGAGCCCGCGTCGGAGAGAATCTGATCCACTGCCCACTGGGCGCTCTCCACGGAGCTTAAGAGCTGGCCGATCTGTCCCGTGAGCCGCTCGGAGGTATGGGAGGCGTCGCTGTTTAAACGGGTGAGAAGCGTATGGAGCGTATCGAATTCCTTATCCAGCTTCGAGAGGGTGTCCTCCAGAAATTCCAGCTCGCTGACGGGCTCCATCTGCCCCGCAATCCCGCCGATATCCTTGCGCCCGTTCAGGTGGCCGTAATTGACGCAGCCCTCTATATACCCGGTCTGGCTGCCCGCGATCCCTCCGATATTATAGCCCACGTGGGGATAGCCCACGGAACCCTCGTTGATGCAGGCGCGGATCACGCCGCGGCTGCTGCCCGCGATGCCGCCGATGTCCGTCACGGAGGCGGCGTTTTCCGTGGTCAGGACATCCGTGATGGCCGTGTCCAGCTCCAGGGCGGAGAGGTCGAGGTTGTTATCCGAGGCGGTGGTGTTCACCAGGGAGTAGTTGGTGCAGTCTGTGATGCAGCCCTCGTTGCTGCCCGCAATGCCGCCAACCAGATGGCTGCCACAGACCATACCCTTCGCGGTGCAGCCGGAGATGACCCCGGTGAGACGGTTGGAGCCGACCAGGCCGCCCGCCCGGTCGCCTCCGGACACATTCCCCGTCACATGGCACTCGAAAAGCAGCCCGGCGTTGCATCCGGCCAGCAGGGCCAGCCCGCTGTGGGAGCTGTCGGCCTGCGCGATCCCCGACAGAGAAAGCTGATAAATCTGGCCGCACTCCTGGACGTAGCGGAACAGCCCCAGGTCAGAGCTGCCACTGTCCAGCTTCAGGCCGCTGATGGAGTGGCCCTGTCCCAGAAAGCACCCGCCGAAGGTAGGGACGGGGGAGAAATCCTCCCGACCGCTCAGATCCAGATCACAGTCCAGCACAAAAACCTTATCCTGCGACCAGGTATCCAGGGTGCAGCTCTCTGCGAAGGAGAGAAAGTCCTCCACCCCCGCGATATGTATGGCTTCCTCCGTGATCTGGGGTAAGGCCTCCGATTCCGTTCTGGCCGCGGCCGCGTCGGACATCCCGTCCAGGGTTTCCTCATCGGCCGTCCCGTCCAGAGTCTGCGCGCTGACGATCCCGGAGAGCGCCCTGCCCCGCAGCGGGAGAACCTTCGCATCTGCCGCTGCGGGACTGGAGAGAACCCCGCAGAGCAGGAGGGACGCCCCCAGGGCAAATGAGACAATCCGGCGATATCTGTTTTTATTCTTCTTCATGGCCGCACTCCTTTTCCTTACAATGGGCTGGTTGCGAAGCGTGAGAGCGTCTTCCGTCCTCCTCATCCGTCCGGCCGGCGGGGCCGGGAGGCGTTTCCTGCACGGCCTCAGCCTGCGGGATGAGGCCGACCGGGGCGGGCGAAGCGCCGAAATCTCCGTTCTGCGCCTTCGGCAGGTCATCCTCCAGTGAGACGGCGCTGCCGGAGATCACCAGGGCCTCCATATCTCCCCGTATGATACCATAAAAGGCTCCCTCCACGGTACCGTTTACGGTTCCGCGGATATGCCCCTGCACGCGGGTGACGCCGGACCAGGTTTTGGGCGTCAAATTGATTTTGTTCAGCTCGAAGCTGGTGCGCTCGATGATCTGGTCTCCCAGCACCAGGATCTGGGGCAGCACGCCCAGCACCAGCGCGATGGAGATAAGCGTTCCCCTGCTCAGGCAGCTTCCGATGGCCGACACGATGGGGTTGGTGGACATCTGCCCGATCAGCGCCGCGGCGGAGGCCAGAATGGAGCCGGAGGTGAAGATCGTGGGGAAGGACTGGTTTAAGGCCTCTACGATCGCCTCCCTGGGACGCATCTGCTCTTTCAGCTCCTTATAGTGGCTGGATATCACGATGGCGTAATCGATGTTCGCCCCCATCTGGATGGCGTTTACGATCAGATAGCTCAGGAAAAAGAGCGGGGCGTTTTGCAGGTACGGGAAGGAGAAGTTGATCCAGATGCTTCCCTGGATGACCAGGATCAGCAGTACCGGAAGCCCCGCGGAGTTAAAGGTGAATAAAAGGATGATGATCACAAACAGGGCGGAGAGGATGCTGATCAGCAGATTGTCCTGCCCGAAGGATGCCGACAGGTCGGAGTCGCTGGTGGAATTCCCCACCACATAGACGCCCTCCTCCCCGTAAAAGCGGGTGGCCTCCCGGCGGATCACCTTCAGGAAGTCAAAGGTCTCCTGGCTCTCCTCGGGGAGATTTAAGTATACCACAAGGCGGGAATAGCGGTCGGTTTTGAGCTGGAGCCTGGCCTTCTCCAGCTGATCGAACAGATCGTCCAGCGTATCCTGGATCTCGCCCTCCAGGGTGATATTGCCCCGCTCCATCTGCTCCTTTAAAAACAGGAACATGTCGAAGAGGGGAACCTGATAATTGTTCAGGCCGTTTAAGATCTGCCCGTACTGATCGTCGTTCACCGCGTAGGCGGAATACAGGAGGCTGGCCAGCTCGTAATCGATGCCCGCCAGCTCCGAGAACTCCCTGGGGTTTAAGGCGTCGGTGAGGACATAGCCGTCCATGGCCTCGATGTTGGCAAGCCCCATGGCGGATTTGACCTCCGGATAGCTCTCAAGAGCCCTGAGGATCGCGCCCTCCGCCTCGTAGCTGCCTGCGGGGACGATCACGGCCACCATGTTGGAGGCACCGAAGGTGTTTTTGATCTTCTGATAGGAGATCTGGCTCTGGCTCTGTTTGGCAGTGGTCAGATCCGTGGAGCTGTAGCAGTAGGGGCATTTGTTCGCCCACACCGCGGCAGCCGCCGCGATCCCCACGAAGAGAAAGGGCACAACGAAGCGGGTGGCCACGTCAAATTTCCCGATCAGCGTGATGGAGGGGAGGAGCTTGCGGTGCCGGGTTTTGTCAATCAGTTTGCTGAACAGCATCAGCAGGCCGGGCATCAGGGTAAAGACGGATAAAAGGCTCAGCAGGATGGCCTTGATCAGCACCATGGACAGATCCATGCCGATACGGAAGTGCATGAAGACAAGCGCCGCCAGACCGGATATGGTGGTGAGGGAGGAGGAGGAGATCTCGGGGATCGCCTTGGAAAGGGCGGCGATACAGGCCTCCCGCGCCTCCATGGTCTCGTGCTCGTCGCTGAATCTGTGACAGAGGATGATGGCGTAATCGATTGCCAGGGCCAGCTGCAGAACCACGGTCACGGAGTTGGACACAAAGGAGATGGTTCCACACAGGAAATTGGTTCCCATGTTGAGAAGGGCCGCCGTGCCGAAGGTGGCGATCAGCACGGGAACCTCCGCGTAGGAGCGGGAGGTCAGGGAGAGAACCAGCACGATAATGATGGCGGCGATGACCACCACTCCCTGCATTTCCTTCTGCAGCTCCGCGGCGGTATCGGAGCCCACCTCGGAGCTTATGTACGTGTCATACCCCTTAAGGAGCTCCCGGATCTGCTCCATGGCGGCAATGCTGCTCTCGTCGTCGGCCGTCCCGTCAAAGGTGACATCGTAGAGGACGGAGGTGTCTGCGTAGTGCTCTTCGGTGCTGTCGAAGGTGACCTCCGACACGCCCTCCACCTTCTCCAGGGCATCTCTGAGCGCAAACCCCCGCTCGCAGGAGATGTTGGACACCATGACCCTGGCGGAGCCGTAGGTGACAAACTCGTCGTTCATGACGGTGAGCCCCTGACGGGTCTGGGTCTGTTCGGGGAGATAGGTTGTGATGTCGTTTTCCACCTGCACCCAGCCGGTGGAAAAGACACAGAAGACGAGGGCAAAAAGGTAAAGCAGAAAAAAGAGATTTCGTTTGTCCACGATAAACGTGGCGACCTTTTCCATAGGGGAGGGGCCGTGTTCTTTCATTCGGATCAGTCCTTTCTCTGGCATCCGGAGGGAGGAGGGAGCCTGTCGGGAGGGCCTGCCTCTGTCCGGACTTTCAATGAAAATTATAAAATACCGGATAGGAATAACAATACCCAAAACGCGATATTTGTCCGGTAAATGTCCCGGCGCGGGCGTGGCGCAGGGCGGGAGAATCCTGTTGTAATTACCTGCCGGAAGCGTTATAATAGAACAAATCGGCAGGCCACAAAACGTGAGCGGCCGGGATGTCTGTAAATTAAGGAAGAAAGACGGATTTTTCAGTCTGGGAGGCCGAAAGGAACGCGAGATGTTGCCTGAACCCTTTTTGGTGAGAATGAAGCAGATGCTGGGAGAGGAGTACGGAGCCTTTCTTCGAAGCTATGAGGAACCCGAAACCTTCTCTCTTCGGATCAATCCGCTTAAGGCGCAGAGTCAGGAGCTGGCCGGAAGGACGGACTTTCTGGAGGAGGCGGTGGACTGGGAGCAGGACGGCTTTTATTACCGCCCGGATGCCCGTCCGGGCAGGCACCCCTACCATGAGGCGGGCGTATACTATATTCAGGAGGCAAGCGCCATGGCTCCTGCGGCGGCCCTTGGGGCCAGGCCGGGGGAGCGGATCCTGGATCTGTGTGCGGCTCCCGGCGGGAAGAGCGCCCGCATCGGGGCGGATCTGAAGGGGGAGGGGCTTCTTGTGTGCAACGAGATCCACCCTGCCAGGGCCCGAATCCTGTCGGAGAATGTGGAGAGGATGGGAATCTCCAACGCCCTTGTGTTAAGTCATGAGCCGGCTTATCTGGCCCGGCGCTTCCCGGAATTTTTTCACAGAGTCCTGGTGGACGCGCCCTGCTCCGGGGAAGGGATGTTCCGAAAAAGCGAGCAGGCCCGCAGAGAGTGGAGCCCTGAGAAGGTTGCAGGCTGCGCCCGCAGGCAGGCCGACATTCTGGATCAGGCGGCGCAGACGCTGCGCCTGGGAGGGCGGCTGGTATATTCCACCTGCACCTTTTCCCGGGAGGAAAACGAGGAGACGGTGGAGGCTTTCCTGCAAAGACACCGGGAGTTTGAGCTGGAAAAGTGCGTAAGGCTCTGGCCCCATAAGCAGAGGGGAGAAGGCCATTTTCTGGCAAGCCTGAGGAAGTGCGCGGGAGCTCTTCGGGGAGACTTTCCTCTTCGGGAGATGGATGTGCCGGGGGAAAAAGGGCTCTCTGAGAAGGAGTGCGCCGCCTTTCTGGACTTTCAGGAGCAGTACCTTTCGGTATGTCTTAAGGGGACATATGTGAGGTTTGGGGATCAGCTCTACCTTCTGCCGCGGTGTGCTCCCGACCTGAAGGGGCTTAAGGTGCTGCGGCCGGGGCTTCATCTGGGAACCTTTAAGAAGGAGCGGTTTGAGCCTGCCCATGCGCTGGCTCTCTTTCTGAAACCGCAGCAGGCCAGGAACAGGCTGGATCTTTCCTGCGGGCAGGCGGTACATTATCTGAAGGGGGAGACCCTTTCCGCCGGGGGGGAGAAGGGCTGGTATCTGATCACGGTGGATGGTTACAGCCTTGGCTGGGGAAAGCTCTCCGGCGGAATAATGAAGAACCATTATCCCAGAGGACTCAGAAAAACAACGGATGCCAGGCTTCGCCAGACATCCTTATGTTAATAAAAAGACAGGAGATGTTTTATCATGACGGACGAAAATAAGAAAATGCTGTTGGATGCGGGGATTGATTTTGACGGGATCGCCGCAAGGATTCCCTTAAAGGAGGATTTCCTTCTTCGGATGCTGGGGAAATATCCGGGCGAGACATGCTTTTCGGACCTGGAAAAGGCGATGGGGGCGAAGGACTATGAGGATGCCTTCCGCCATGCCCACAACTTAAAGGGCGTGACCGGAAACCTGGAGATGACCCGGCTCCATCAGGTCACCACCGATCTTGTGGAGAAGCTGCGCGCCCACAATTACGAGGGAGTGGACGAGGATTTTTCACAGATTAAGGAGGCTCACGAACGGGCGGTGGAGGCCATCGGAAAGCTTCTTTCGGCGTAAGGCTGGCGGCGCGTTCCCGGCAGGCCAAAGCCTCTGGCCGGGAAGCCGGATACGAAAAGGAAATCAGATGAAAAAACGATTTTACGCAGTTCTGTGTATGGCGACGGTGGCGGTGCTCTCCGGCGGCTGTGGAATGAACGGAAAAAACGAAAATATCACTGCGGGCATGGAGGCCGTGGCCGCTCTGGAATATGATAACGCCCTTGCCAGCTTTGCCGCCGCCAGGCAGGCGGGGGAGGATGAGCGTCTTCTCTGCCGGGGGGAGGGCATGGCGTACCTTGGAAAAACCATGTATGCCGAGGCCGCCCAGGCCTTTGAGAACGCGCTCTCCTGCAGCGACGGCAGAGTAAACAGTATGGACTATGATATCAATTATTACCTTGCCACCGCCTATTATAAGCTGGGGGAGACGCAGAAAGCGCTGGATGTATATGACGCCATCCTGGGGCTTAAGGAGGGAGAGCGGGACGCGCTCTACCTGCGCGGGGCGATCTGTGCGGAGCAGGGAAATATGGAGCAGGCCACGGCAGATTTTGACCGTGCCATCGCCCTTAAGAAGTCGGATTATGACCGGCTCATTGATATTTACGGCGTTCTCGCGGACAATGGCTGCAAGGAGGCGGGACAGGCTTATCTCCAGGCTGCCATGGACGGGGGAACAAAGGATATGACCAACTATGAAAAGGGGCGTATCTGCTACTACCTGGAGGACTATGAGAATGCCCGGAATTATCTGGAGAAGGCCAGAGACGAGGGGGGATATGAGTCCATCCTTTTCCTGGGAAGAACCTATGAGACGCTGGGGGATAACAATTACGCCATCAGTGTTTACAGCTCTTTTTTGGAGAGCGAGGGACCCAATGCCCAGGTTCTCAACCAGCTCGGGCTCTGCCGCATGAATACGGGCGACTTCCAGGGAGCCCTCACGGCGTTTCAGGCGGCTATTAATATTGAGGACAACGGGATGATGCAGGTGCTTAAGATGAACGAGATCGTGGCCTATGAACGGCTTTACGATTTTAAGGAGGCGGCGTCCCGGATGAGCAGCTACTTAAGCACCTATCCGGACGATGAGGCGGCCCGGAGAGAATATGAATTTTTACAGACCAGATAAATAACGGACAGCACGCCTGGCGGGCGGTTTGTATCAATAAGCTGGCTCGCGCAACGTGACAGCGTTTGATGTCAATGAGGCAGAGCGGCCGGGGACTGTCCCTGACCGGGAGCGGGGCCGGGGCTGCGGAAAGGATTGGAGATCATATGATCAACAGACTGGTAGAAAATATTAAAAGGACGGGCGCGCCCATTGTGGTAGGGCTGGACCCCATGATGAGGTTTATACCGGAGAAGATTCAGAGCAGGGCCTTTCAGGAGTATGGAGAGACCCTGGAGGGCGGGGCGGAGGCCATCTGGCAGTTTAATAAGGAAATCGTGGATCATATCTGCGATCTTGTTCCCGCAGTGAAGCCCCAGATCGCCATGTATGAGCAGTTCGGCGTGCCTGGCGTCGCGGCTTTTCAGAAAACGGTGGATTATTGTAAGAAGAAAGGCCTCGTGGTGATCGGGGATATCAAGAGAGGGGATATCGGTTCCACCTCCGAGGCCTATGCGGTGGGGCATCTGGGAAAGGTGAAGATCGCAGGTAAGACCTTTGCCGGCTTCGACGAGGATTTCGCCACCGTCAACCCTTATCTGGGTTCCGACGGCGTAAAGCCTTTCCTTAAGGTGTGCCAGGAGGAAAAGAAAGGGATCTTTGTGCTGGTGAAAACCTCCAATCCCGGCAGCGGGGAATTGCAGGACCGGCTGATCTCCGATGCGGATAACAGACCGCTCTATGAGATCGTGGGGGAACAGGTGGCTGGCTGGGCCGATGAGCTTATGGGCGATTCCTACAGTTATGTGGGCGCGGTGGTGGGAGCCACTTACCCGCAGATGGGCAGGACCCTGCGCCGGATCATGCCAAAAAGCTACATTCTGGTGCCGGGCTACGGCGCCCAGGGCGGGAAGGGAAAGGATCTTGTGCATTTCTTCAATGAGGACGGCCTTGGAGCCATCGTCAACTCCTCCCGGGGAATCATCGCCGCATACCAGCAGGAGAAATACGCCGGCTTCGGACCGGAGGGCTTCGGGCAGGCCGCCCGGGCCGCGGTGGAGGACATGAGAGCGGACATCCGGCAGGCGCTGGACGAGACTTTATAAGCTTACGGGACATTTGTATCGCAGAGACATCGAAAGCCGTGTGCTGTAGAAAATGTTAATTTTGGCGGCTGTCAGGCGGATACAATCTCTTTGAGCTGAAAACCTCTTTGGGTTCACAGGCGCCTGGCGTCTGGATTCGCTTCGGGCCGGGATTTGGAAGGAGCCTGAATATTGATATGACAAAATGGAAAGAAAATATGAGAGCCACAGATCAGTGGATGGGAAGGCTTCTGGCCCGGGAGCATCAGACGTTTCCGGAGGATCCTTACGTGCTGGTGTACGCCGATGAAAGACATGAGGGGATATGGCATCTTTGCTTTGATGTGCAGCAGGGGGAGCTGCAGCGCCTGGATGCATCTGATTGAGGGAAGAAAGAAGGCTCTGCTGATCGACACGGGATACGGAATCGGCGATCTGAAAGGGCTTGCGGGAAGACTCACAGACAAACCGCTTCTGGTGGCAAATACCCATTTTCACGGGGATCACAGTGCCGGAGACGGACAGTTTGAGCAGGTGTACTGCCACGAATACGACGTGCCCTGTCTTGAGGCATGGATGAAAAGAGAGCAGGGACGGCTTCTCCCGCCGGAGGATGTATGTTTCTGGATCATAAGAGCGGCCTGCTCTTTAGCGGGGACGCGGTTCTGTCCACGCCCACGCTGATTATCGAGCGCTTTCCCAACCCTTTTTATCCGGAATATATGACCGTCACCGCCTTTTGGGACGCCCTTGCCGGATTTGCGCCGCGTTTTGGCGAGGTGGAGGCGATTTATTCCGGTCACGGCAGACAGGGGATCGCGAACGGCTGTCTGACGGATATGCTGGCCTGCACCTGCGAAATTGTGGAACACCCGGATACGTTCGAGGAATATGATTATGTGGACGATCCGTCGCAGAGACAGATTAAGTGTGTGGGAGGAGCCATGGTGGTTTACTCCGGATCCAGGGTGTAACCGGGAAGGAAAAGCAGATCCGCCCTGAGAGGGAATACAGATGCATTATTTTATCATTTCGTTTCAGATCATCTTTCCGATTCTGTTTTTTATGGCGCTGGGGATCCTGATCAGGCAGACCGGGATGATCGGCGAGGACGCGTTCACCCAGATCAACAGGCTGGTGTTTCGGGTATTTCTTCCCATCAGGCTGTTTCTGGAGATTTATCAGTCGGATTTTGGCAGTGTCTTTCAGCCCGGGCTGCTGCTGTATGCGGTTGCCTCCGTTCTGGTCGTCTATGCGGCTGCCTGGATTCTGGTGGGACGCTTTGTGAAGGAGAGACGGGACGCGCCTGTGCTGATTCAGATGATCTACCGGAGTAATTATGTGCTGTTCGGTCTCTCCATTGCGGAGAATATGTACCCCGGCGGGAATTTAAGCGTAATCTCCGTGATGGCGGCTTTCGTGGTGCCGGTGTTTAATATCCTGGCGGTGGTGCTTTTTGAAGTGTTTCGGGGAGGGGAGAGGCTCTCCGTTCCCCGCCTGCTTAAGGGGATCGCGAAAAATCCGCTGGTGATGGGGAGCGCGCTTGGGCTTCTGGTAAAGGGGGCGGGCCTGGAAATCCCGGCGCTTTTGCAAAAGCCGCTTGCCGATCTGGGCGCCATCGCAACGCCGCTGGCTATTCTGTGCGTGGGAGCGACGCTGACCTTTGACGCCCTGAAAAAATATAAGAAATATCTCATCTGGGCCACGGCGGCCCGTCTGGTGATTGTGCCGGGGATCTTTCTGTGTGTGTCCGCCGCCCTGGGATTTCGGGGGATCGAGCTGGCAGGCCTGTTTCTGATGTATGCCTCCCCGGTGGCCAGCTCCTCCTACCCCATGGCCAGAGAGCTGGGCGGAAACGGGGACCTGGCGGGCCCGGGGGTTGCCGTCAGCAACGTGGCCTGTCTGTTTACGCTGTTTTTGTGGATTACGCTGCTGAAATATTTTGGGCTGTGCTGAGTAAGGGGCGGGAGAGAAGGGAGTGCGGGCGAGGGTGCGCCGCGTGCGGGAAGCGAAGGATGTGCTGCCGCAAAAGGAAAGAAACAGGACTATACATACGCATCAGAATGTAAACGCTGAAAAATTTACATTTTGATGCTTTTTTTCCGCTTTTCCTGTGGTACGATAAAAAGATAGACTGAAAGCCATCTGACGGCGGTTAAGCGGTTGATACGCAGAGATGCGCAACATTTCGCAGAGCGGACGAAAAGGCGTCCGCCCCGTGCGGTGCGAAAACAACAAATACGAGTCGGGGGAGAGGGCGGGATGAAAACAAGAATACTGGTAATAGAGGACGATGCCTCCAT
Organism: uncultured Lachnospiraceae bacterium; assembly: GCA_947570615.1. Lineage (GTDB taxonomy): Bacteria > Bacillota > Clostridia > Lachnospirales > Lachnospiraceae > Suilimivivens. Next base: position 3,873 of record CANOVJ010000054.1, on the reverse strand, counting down.
CTCGGAGCTGATCTGTATGAATCTGGAGGCGGCAGGCTATGAGCCTCTGCCCCTTACGGACGGGCTTGAGGCGGAGGCGTTTCTGCGGGAGGCATCCTGCGGGAACACTGAGAAAGAGGCGGCGGCCGGAAACGGAGCGGCCAGAGCCGTCAGGGACGGCGCACAGGAGACGCCGGCGCTGGCCCTGGTGGATGTGATGCTTCCGGGAAAGGACGGCTTTGCGCTGATGGAGGATTTTGAGAGGGCCCGGATTCCGGTGATCTATTTAACGGCCCGGGACGATGTGCTCTCGAGAGTCCACGGCCTGAAAGCCGGGGCGGAGGACTATATCGTAAAGCCCTTCGAGGTGCTCGAGCTCCTGGTGCGGATGGAGAAGGTGCTCAAAAGGACGGGACGCAGCCGCAGAGTGATTCAGATAAAGGATGTGACCATCGACCTGACGGAGCACACGGTGAAAAAGAACGGCGAGCGGGTATCCTTAAAGCCGCTGGAGTACGAGCTTTTGGTCACTCTTGCCGGAAGCCGGAACGTGGCCTTTTCCAGGGAAGAGCTGTTAAACCGGATCTGGGGAACGGATTATATGGGGGAGAGCAGAACGGTGGACGTACATATCGGACAGCTGCGCAAGAAGCTGGGCTTCCACAAGGTGATCCGCACCATTTCAAAGACAGGATACAGGCTGGAGGACCTGGATTAGATGAAACTCTGGATTAAACTGTCGCTGACGACTGTGCTGGTGTTGTTGGCCGCCGCCGTCTCCTGCGGGGCGGCGCTGATCTGGCAGTCTCTGATCTATAATCAGGAAAAGACCATGGAGAGCGGCGCAGGGCGTCTCGCCTCCACGGCATGGGCCCTCTCCCGGGAGCTGGAAAACGGCCCCATGAAGGGCTACAGCAAGGTCACGAAAAATTCTTATATCAATTACACCATGAAAAAATTCGACGCCTCCAGGTATATCCTGATTGAGGACGGGGAGATTTTGTGTAACCTGACGCCCTTTGAGCTGACAGATCCCGGCCATGAGAGATGGCGGCGGGAGGAGGGCTTTTGCGTGATCCAGAAAAGGGCGGAGAGCTATATCCTGGTTGCGGCGCAGAGGGTTCCGGCCATGGAGGGCGGGCCGGTGCGGACGCTGGTGCTGGCAGAGGATATTTCAGGGCTTTATGAGGATCTGGGCAGGCAGGCGCGATCCGGTCTGGGGATCGTGGGGGGAGCCGCCGTCGTGTCCATGCTGCTGATTTTTCTGGTCACAAAAAGGGTCCTGCGCCCCCTTAAGGAGCTGCAAAGGGCGGCGCAGGATATCAGTCAGGGGGAGCTTGGAAGGCGGGCGGATATCCGCACCGGGGATGAGATCGGAATTGTGGCCCGGGCCTTTAACCGCATGGCGGAGCGGATTGAGGATCAGGTGAGCGAGCTCTCAAAGGTGTCGGAACGGCGCAGACAGATGCTGGGAAGCCTGACCCATGAGCTGAAAACGCCCATGACCTCCATCATCGGCTATTCCGATACGCTTCTGCATGTGAATCTGAAAAAACAGCAGCAGCAGCGCGCGCTGTGGCATATCAGAGAGGAATGCAGCCGTCTCGAGCGCCTTGGCAGCAAGCTTATGAACCTGATGGGACTGTATGAAAACGACAGTATTTCCATGGAGGAGACGGATATGGAGGAGCTCTTTGCCCAGGTGGAGCGGATGGAAAGGTATCACCTTGAGCAGATGGGAATGACGCTTGTCTGTACCTGCTCCATGGAAGGACGGCGGCTGGACCGGGATCTTTTTGAGAGTCTTCTGATCAACCTCATTGACAACGCCGCGAAGGCCAGCAGGGAGGGAGATCAGATTTTTCTGGAGGGGACGGGGAAGCGGATCACTGTGCGGGATACGGGCTGCGGGATCCCGCAGGAGGAGATCGGGAGAGTCACAGAGGCATTCTACATGGTGGACAAGGCCCGCAGCCGCAGGGCGGGAGGATGCGGGCTGGGGCTGGCCCTGTGCAATATGATCGCCCATCTTCACGGGGCGGAGCTTGAGATCGAAAGCCAGGTGGGAGTGGGAACGGCGGTTTCGGTGGTGTTTCCTGAATGAGCGGCGGACAGGACGGTCAGAGCCGTCAAAAATCCGAACCGGAGCCGCGGAAGGCCCCAATTTACAAAATTTTTACATTTTGCTGAATACCTTTTACAGGAGGATGGGTTATGGTATTACCGCACCGGTCAGACAGGCGCGGGAGCTTTTGAGGAGAGCGCCCTGGACGGGAGTATGATATAACCGGAGGATAAGGAATATGAAGCGGAAGAAAATTCTGGGGGCGTGTATGTGCAGTCTCTCACTGCTTCTGGCGGGCTGTCAGAACAGCGCCCAGACCAGGGAGGAGCTCGTGACGCCCAGAGAGCAGGAGAGGGAGCAGAGCCAGGCGGAAGAGGAACAGGACGGGGCCCTGCCAAAGGAGACAGAGCAGACAGAGGCGGTATCCGGCGGGATCGCGCAGCAGGTGCAGGCGCCGGAGCGCTATGCCTGGGAGGGAGGCGATGAGATCGTCAGCGTAAAGGTGGACGCGCCTGTTGTGATTCCGGAGGGAGAGGGCTTTAAGAACTGGCGGGTGACCAGCCGGGTCTTTACACAGGAGGACTATGACCGGGTAAGCCAAACGCTCCTGGGCGGGGAAAAGCTCTGGAACAGAGATGAAAAGCTGATGGGGGCCTCCAACGGCTTTACCGCAGGGGAGATCGATGCGAAAATCGCCGATCTGAAGGCGAGAAAGGAAAGCTATGAGGCCAGGGGCTATCAGGGAGAGATCATCGACGAGGCGGGGGCGAAGGGAAGGACCTTCGACGAGGAGATCGCCCAGTGGGAGAAGCTCAGAGAGAGCGCGCCTTCGGAGATCTCCGCGGTGGAGGTTCCCGCAGTGGTCTCTTATACGGAAACCAATGAGTACCTGGAGGAGAATTCGCTCTTTGGAATGGCCACCGTGGAGGGAAAGGATTTCAATGTGTTCCTGGATAACAACCTGCTCCCCGACTGGCGGTGGATCAACTTTGAGATCCGATCGGACGAGGCCGACAGTAATTTTACCGATATGGTGGATGAGGAGACAGCCGCGGCGGCCGGTCTCCCCACAGCGGAGATCGAGAAAATGGCCGGGGAGGCCATGGCCGCCATGGGATTCACCGATTTTGCCGTTGCAGGAGGGGAGTATATGGGCGCGCTTTCGGCCAGCGAGGAACATCCGGAGAGGGAGTTCGAGGTGACGCAGATCGGATATGGCGTCCACTTTACCAGGCTGCTGGACGGCGTACCGGTGACCTATACCGGTGAGGACGGAACGAGCCTGGAGGAGGGGGTAGACACGTCATGGCCCTATGAGAAGATCACCCTCATCTATACGGCGGACGGCTTTGCCGGCTTTACGTGGACGGATCCCTATGAGGTGGAAAAGGAGTCCGACGAGTACCTGTTCCTGCTTCCCTTCCAGGAGATCCAGGGGATTTTTGAGGAGATGATGGTCAGAAAGTACAGCGACTTTTTTGGAGATGTGGAGGAGGTTCCAACGGTGGAATTTGTCATCGATCAGGTGCGGCTGGGATATATGCGGATCGTGGAAAAGGGTACCTGGACCGAGGGGAAAATGGTTCCGGTGTGGGATTTCATGGGAAGCGAGACCATTCGCTATCCTGACGCGGATGAGTCCTATGTGCTGGACGGGCCCTGCGAGAGCTGGCTCACCATCAACGCCCTGGACGGCACGGTCATCGACCGGGGATTTGGATACTGAGATGATAAGACGATAAACAACGATCAGCGTGTGAGAGCCGTCCCGGTTTGATCTGACCCCAAAAAGTTAGACAAAAATTTATAGTTATGCAACTGATAAGGAT
>CANOVJ010000053.1 GCA_947570615.1 uncultured Lachnospiraceae bacterium | reverse complement strand
ATGGTAGATCTCCTTCACATAGCCGGTGGCAAGGCCAATCTGGTTGCCGTAGGAGGAATACCCTGCGGCGGCCCCCCGCACCAGCCTTTTCTGGGAGAGCTTGCCCTTTAAGGTCTCACAGACGGGCGCCGTGGGATCCGCCGCCCCGGTCACGCGCATGGCCTGATACACGTATCCCCGGCCCGATAGGGGATCGCGGATAGCGCCCCCGAGACAGGTGGCCGCGCCGCCAAAGGGCTCGATCTCCGTGGGATGATTGTGGGTCTCATTTTTGAAAAATACCAGCCACTCTTCCGTGACAGGCCCCTGACCGTAGTCCACCTCCACCGGGACCACCACGGAACAGGCGTTGATCTCGTCGGACTCCTCCATGTCCTGCAGCTTTCCATCCCGTTTCAGCCTGCGCATGGCCATCAGCGCCAGATCCATCAGGCAGACAAACTTATCCTCTCTGCCGGCGAAAATTTCTTCTCTGGTATCTAAATAGCTCTGGTAAGTGGTTTCAAGAGGCGTTCTGTAGTAGCCGTCCTGAAAGGTTATGTTCTTAAGCTCCGTGGAAAAGGTGGTGTGACGGCAGTGATCCGACCAGTAGGTATCCAGCACCCGGATCTCCGTCATGGTGGGATCCCTGTGCTCCTCGTGCCCGAAATAGTTTCGGATATGCTGAAAATCCCGGTACGTCATTGCCAGCCCCAGACTCTGATACAGCTCCCTGAAATCCTTCTCCTGCATCTGGCAGAAGCCGGAAAGGATGGCCACATCCGCAGGCTCCTCATACTCCGTGATCAGCGTATCCGGCTTCTCCATTCCGGTCTGCCTTGAATCCACGGGATTGATACAGTAGGCTTTGATCCTGTCGAATTCCCCGTCAGAAATATCTCCCACGATCAGATAGGTGACGGCGGTTCTGATCACCGGCTCCTCATCCTCCTTCAAAAACCGGATACACTGCATGGCGGAATCCGCCCGCTGATCGAACTGCCCGGGAAGAAACTCCACCCCGAACACCCTTCCGTCCGCGGGGATATCGATCGTCTCTCTGTACAGAATGTCCACCGGAGGCTCCGAAAATACGCCGAAAACCGCCTGCTCAAAGGTTTCCTCCGAAATATTTTCCACATCGTAGCGGATGAGCACCCGAACCTCCCGCACGCCTGCGATCCCCAGATAGTTTCCGATTTCCTCCTTCAGTTCCCTTGCTCTCACCGCAAAGGGCGCTTTCTTTTCCACATAGATCCGTTTTACATTTCCCATAGTGAACCTGTTGTCCTCCATCGCTTCTGTTTAATAGTTACTCTCCGGCTACTCCTCCAGGAAAAGCCCCTGCATCACATACAGAATCTCTCTGTCCACCGCCGCCTCAGGGATCTGTCTGGTCTGGGCGGCTATTTTCAGTCCTTCGAGAACATACATGATGTTTCTGGCCGCTCCCGCCGGATCCTCGCAATAAAATTCTCCCTCCTGGATCCCGGCCTGAATCAGCTTCTCGATCACATGCACCGCGGCGTCGAACTGCTTTTTCAGCAGGTTTTCCTTCCCGGCCGTGCGGTTTTCAAAAAAATATTCATAGATGGCTTTATTTAAGGAGGGGCCTCTGGAGAGAAGCTCCTTTTTCTGCTCCTTCAGAAATAGCGCCAGTATGTCGGAAGGCATGGCCTCTCCGGGAATATTCTGTCCGAATACGTCGTCAGCCTCCTCCTGCTCCAGCTTAAGCACCTCCTCAAAGATCTCTCCGGTATTCTGAAAATACAGGTAAAGGCCTCCCCGGCTGATCTGGCAGGCCTCCACAATATCCTTCATGGTCACCTGCCTGTAGCCCTTTTCCATAAACACCCGCCGGGCCGTCTGCGTTATGTACTTTTTCTTCTGTATCGATTTGTCGCTCATGACGCTTCATCCTTCGCCTGAAGTCTTCCTCCCGCTGTGCTGCGTGAACCGGCCCGGCGGGCCGGCCCTCCTCCGTCTATGGAAATCCGGTATCCGTTCTGTTGTTCAAAGCGGTAATTTCTTTTATCTTATCATATAAAACCGGGGATGTCACGCGCCGCGGACGCGCTCACGCAAAAAAAAGCGCCGCAGGCCTTATACACTCAGACTCGCCGCACCTTCATTCCTTTTATCTAACAGGGGCAGTAGGAATCGAACCCACATCGACGGTTTTGGAGACCGCTGTTCTACCTTTGAACTATGCCCCTATCGCAGTGGCTTCAAAACCACCGATCCTTATTATATCCTACCCGCCCATTTTCTGTCAACTGTTATTTTGTCGAATTTAGCTCGGATCTAAAATTTAAAAATTTCGAATCAGAAAACCTGACGGAAAATATCCGTTCCGGTGACAGGGCCCGACGCTCGGCGGACTAATATTTCAGCCGGCCCGCCGTATCCTCCTCGACGATTTTGCTGAACTCCTTCAGCTCCTTCGAGGGCTCATAATCCTTTTCCCCGTAAAGAAGCTCATGAAGCCTGCGCACATTCTCTTCCAGCGAAATGGGCACCACGCAGTCGCCCTTGGTGCCGATGGTTCCGCCGTTGCGCATTCCCTCGAAGGGGAAACCGTCGCTGACGGTCACCTCATAGTCCGCGATCATTCCGAGGGCCGGAATGATATCCTGCACATCCAGGGAGGTCTGCACATTGGGCAGGACAGCGTTCATCACTTCCGTGAGGGAGGGGATGGACGCCTTCCCCGCCTTGTCCAGCATGGCGATCAGGACATCCCTCTGACGCTGCGCCCGGCGGAAATCGTCGCCTCCCCCATAGCGGATGCGGCAGTAGGCAGTGGCCTGCAGTCCGTTCAGATTCTGTAAGCCCGCTTCCTTTACAGGCGTATATTCCACTCCCATCTCCGCCGCCATGGTGCTCTGGTAGTTGTTCAGATGGGAGAGCTCTGTCTCCGTGATCTCAAGCTCCACACCGCCCAGGGCGTCTATGGCCTCCTTAAGCCCCTTAAAGCCGACGGTGATATATTCCGTCACATACATGTCGGTATTCATATTGATCATACTGATGGCCTGCTCCGGCCCTCCCTGGGCGTAGGCCGTATTACATTTATTGTAGGTGTCGTTTCCCAGATTCAGATAGGTGTCCCTGAAAATGGAAATCAGACGGACCTCGTGGGAGTCCATATCGATGGAACAAAGCATGATGGTGTCGCTTCTGTTTCCCCTGCCAAGGCTTCCATCCCTGGCGTCCACTCCGAAAAAGGCAATATTGAAAACGCCGGTGTATTTACTCTTTATCTGGTCATCCTTCTGATTCTGAGGACGTTTTTCCTGATCTTTCTGCTCCGTGAGCTTATCCTTAACCTCCGGATTGACCGCGATATTTTCTTCCTTGAGGTTGACCTTCTCCGCACCGCTTTTACTGTCCGTAGCCCGAAGCGTCACGTACAGGACGCAGACCGCAGCCGCCAGCACTGCCAGTTCCAGTATCAGCAATGGAACATGCTTTATCCATTTCTTTTTGTCCATTCTCGACTCCCTGCACCGTCTCCGGTGTTTTTTCACACAAAATCTTTTCTCATTTTATCATAATTTTCCTTTTTTGAACACTGAATTTTCAAAAAATGTCAAATTTATTACAAATTGTTACTTTTTTTGTCATAATAACCGGACCGCTTCCCCCACGTTTTTCACGCCAACGATGCGGATGCCCGTCACCTCTTTTACACTCTCCACACTCACCGAAGGAATGACGCATGTGGTAAAGCCCAGCTTTTTCGCCTCCTGAACCCGGTTCTGCACCATACTGACCCCGCGCACCTCTCCGCTTAATCCCACCTCCCCAATGGCGATGGTCTTACTGTCGATGGGCTTATTCTGAAAACTGGAGACAAGGGCCATGCAGATCCCCAGATCCAGGGCCGGTTCCTGGATCCTGATCCCTCCCGCGATGTTCACATAGGCGTCGCAGTTCCCCATGGAAAGCCCCAGGCGCTTCTCCAGCACCGCGATCAGAAGATTGACCCTGTTAAAGTCCGTACCCGTGGTCTGACGCCTGGGGATCCCGAAGCTGGAATGGGACACAAGGGCCTGAATCTCCAAAAGCATGGGGCGCGTTCCCTCCATGGAGCACACCACCACGGAGCCGCTGGCTCCCTCCGGCTTTCCGCTCAGCATAAATTCGGAAGGATTCGCCACCTCCTTAAGCCCCTGGGCCTCCATCTCAAACACGCCGATCTCGTTGGTGGAGCCGAAGCGGTTCTTCACCCCTCTCACAATCCGATAGGAGGCATGCCTGTCCCCTTCAAAGTACAGAACCGTATCCACCATATGCTCCAGGACTCTCGGACCTGCCACGGTTCCCTCCTTGGTCACGTGGCCCACGATGAAAATCGCTGTGTTCAGCCCCTTGGCCAGCCGCAGGAGCACGCCGGTAGCCTCCCTGACCTGGGAGACGCTTCCCGGGGCGGAGGAGACGCTCTCATGAAACATGGTCTGAATGGAATCGATCACCACCACCTCCGGGCCGGCCCGGCGTATGGTCTCCTCAATATTCTCCAGAGAATTTTCACACAACAGCTTTAAGCGGTCGTTGAATTCTCCGATACGGTCGGCCCGCAGCCGGATCTGCTTAAGGGATTCCTCCCCGGAGACATAGAGCACCTCCCTCCCATCCATGGCGAGATTCCTGCACACCTGCAAAAGCAGCGTGGACTTTCCGATTCCCGGATCCCCTCCCACCAGCGTCAGGGACCCTCTGACCAGACCGCCTCCCAATACCCTGTCAAGCTCCGTCATGCCTGTGGTGAGCCGATCCTCCTCGTCCAGGGAAATCTCTGTCAGCAGAAAAGGGCGCTTTCTCTCCCTGTCGATGATCTTCACAGCCCCTCCCGCGCTCCCTGATGCCGCCGGTTCCTCCACAAAGGTATTCCATTCCCTGCATCCCGGACACTGCCCCATCCATTTACTGGATTCAAAACCGCAGTTCTGACAGAAAAATATAGTAGAATTTTTTCCTTTTGCCATAATAAATATACTCCCAATTCATCTTATTGCGCCCCTGCGATCGGGCAGAGGAGATTTTTCCTCTGCCGCCGCGCGGGGCGCACGTTGTGTCAGCAACATATCCGGCGCGCCGGTTTTTCCGCTGTGCGCCCCTGCGCATAAAAGCTGCCGCAAAAAGCATTACCCTTTTGCGACAGCTTTCCTTTACGCTCTCCCGCAGGCCTGCGGGGTTTCCGATTCCGGAACCGCACTCGGCTAAACCCATTCAAAGCATTTGAAATCTTTTGAATACTCCACTTTAAAAACCCCGCAGTGACGGATTTCTCCCTCTCCCACGTATCTTCTGATAACTCCGCCGTGCGCCACCACGATTATCTTTTCGTATCCCCCGTCAACGTATTTGTCAGGAACGACTCTGGTGCGATCAATGATTTCCCTTATGGTCTCCCATTTCCTGACTTCCCCTTCGGGATATTCACCCTGACATTCCCGGAAATCCTGATGGAGTAATTCGCTTTCCTCCTCGCCCTTTACCTGAAATGTCTTATCCGGGATAAATTCATGAAGGTCAACCTCCACTCTGATCTCCAGTCCTGTGTTTCGTGAAATAATCGCCGCAGTCTGTAAGGCCCGCGTATACGGGGAGGATACGATCAGCTGGCTTCCCTCTAAAAGCGGGTTTTCCGCCGCTTCCCCGGCCTGCCTGATCCCGACTCCGGTCAGCGGAGCCAGCTCTCTTCCCAGTCCGATAAACCCCCTCCTGTCAACCTCCGCCTTATCCGGTTCTCCATGACGAATAAATATGATTTCCACACGTACATCCGCAAATTCTCCCCGGACTTATTTCGTAATCCTGACCTGCGCCATGCGCGCTTCCGAAAGCTCCGCCCCCAGCACCAGCTTCCCGCTCAGATTGGTCTTCATCTTGCCGATGCTCTTTTCATCCACAAAGACCTCATACTCTGTATCCTCGCCAAGACCCACCGTGATCTGGACGTCCCCGCCGCCCTCCACAGTAAATCTGATCTCATCCGCAGACTCCGCAAAATGCAGCACGCTGGTTCCCGGCACCGACTCATAAACGAACAATCCGTTCTTTTCCAGCCTGGTCATGGTCTTATAAGTCTTCACCTTGTACAGGTCCCCGCTATGCTCAAAGTCCTCCAGCTTGGCCTTATTCGCCAGCGTGTAGTTGCCAAAGCTGATGGTACCGTCCTGCTCCGAACGCAATAATTCCTCTACAACTGCCATTTTCTTATGTCCTCCTGCCAAAGTCGCTGTCGCATATACACCCTGCATTTCGCCCTGAATATATGGCCCGGCGCAATGCAACATTTCTATCAGTTAATGTCAGTATAATATATTTCTGCATAAATTTCCACAAAAAATCAGGCTGAAATTATAAAATTTCTATGCTTCTGCGCTTTTCACATCAAACACTACCTGCTCCTTACGGTATCCCGCCGTCACGGCACAGCCCGGCCTGATCCGGCCCTCCAGGATCTCCTGCGCGAGCTTATCCTCCACCACATTCTGGATCGCCCTCTTTAAGGGCCTGGCACCCATCTTCGCATCGGAGTATTTCGTCAGGATATGCTCCTTTAAGGCATTGCTCACCGTGAGACGGATCTGCATCTGGTCCTTACATCTTTTTGCAAGATTTCCTGCAAGAAGGGTTACTATCTCGTGCATTTCTTCCCTCTGAAGGGGCTGGAACACCATGATCTCGTCGATCCGGTTGAGAAACTCCGGCTTAAAGAGCTTTCTGACCTCCTCCATCACACCGGCCTTCATCCTTTCGTAGTCCTGCTCCTTCGTGGTCTCTGTGGCAAATCCCAGATTTTTGGGGGATACGATCCGCTGGGCCCCGGCGTTGGATGTCATGATCAGGATGGTATTCTTAAAGCTCACCTTCCTGCCTTTGGAGTCGGTGATATGCCCGTCGTCGAGCACCTGCAAAAGCACGTTGAACACGTCGGGGTGGGCCTTCTCAATCTCGTCAAAGAGCACCACCGAGTAGGGATTTTTGCGGATCTTCTCGCTGAGCTGCCCTCCGTCCTCAAAGCCCACGTACCCAGGAGGGGAGCCGATCATTTTGGACACCGAATGGCCCTCCATATACTCCGACATGTCCACCCGTATGAGGGCGTTCTCAGTGCCAAACATGGCCTCTGCCAGCGCCTTGGAGAGCTCCGTCTTTCCCACTCCGGTAGGCCCCAGAAACAGGAACGAGCCGATAGGCCTTCCGGGATCCTGAAGTCCCACCCTGCCCCGGCGGATGGCCCTGGAAAGGGCGCTGACCGCCTCGCTTTGTCCGATCACACGCTTATGGAGTGTCTTTTCCAGCTTAAGAAGCCTCTCGCTTTCCTTCTCGGTAATCTTCTTCACCGGCACCCTTGTCCAGACGGCAACCACCTCCGCAATCTCATTTTCTCCCACCGTAAGGCGGCCCTCGCTCTGAGCTTTGCGGTTTCTCTCCCTGGCGCGCTCATACTTTTTGATGAGCTTCTCCTGCTCCCTGCGCGCCTCGGCCGCCTCCGTCAGCTCTCCCGCCTTCAGATGCTCCTCCACCTTCTGATCCAGCTCCCGGATAAGCTCCATCTGTTCCTTAAGCTGCTGTGGGGTGCGGAGATTTTTCAGCCGCACCGCCGAGGCCGCCTCGTCGATGAGATCGATGGCCTTGTCGGGAAGGTTCCTGTCGTTGATATAGCGCTCCGACATGGCGGCGGCGGCTCTTATGGCCTCCTCCGTGATCTTCACCCGGTGATGCTCCTCGTATCTGGGGGCGACTCCCCGCAGGATCTCCACCGCCTCCTCCACCGAGGGCTCCTCCACATAAACCGACTGAAATCTACGCTCCAGGGCGGCGTCCTTTTCCACATATTTGTGATATTCCGCCACCGTGGTGGCGCCGATCATCTGAAGCTCACCCCTGGCCAGAGAGGGCTTTAAGATGTTGGAGGCGTCGATGGCCCCCTCCGCTCCCCCGGCCCCGATGATGGTATGCATTTCATCCAGGAAAAGGATCACGTTTCCATCCTCGAGAACCTCCCGGATCACGCGCTTAATCCGCTCCTCAAACTCTCCCCGGTACTTGGAGCCGGCCACCATTCCTGACAGATCCAGGGTGAGAAGCCGCTTGTTCTGCACGGTAATGGGTACCTCCCCGGCCACGATGCGAAGGGCCAGTCCCTCCACCACCGCCGTTTTTCCCACGCCCGGTTCCCCGATCAGACAGGGATTGTTCTTGGTTCGGCGGCTTAAGATCTCGATCACACGCCGGATTTCGCTCTCCCTTCCGATCACCGGATCCAGCTCCCCCGCCGCCGCCAGGGCCGTCAAATCCCTGCTGTACTGCTCCAGAGCGGAGGCCTGTCTGCTCTTTCTTCCCTGCTTCCGTCCCAGATCCTCCTTGTAGAGATTGCCGTCCTCCCCCATGGCCACCAGGGTGTCCGCATAGAGCTTCTGGATGGGAATCCCAAGGGTATTCAGAAGCCGCACCGCCACATTGTCCCCCTCCTTTAAGAGCGCAAGGAGAAGATGCTCTGTTCCTGTCTTTTCCGCGCCGAAGCGGTCGGCCTGCCTGTGGGCCTCCTCCAGCACCCGCCGCGCCCGGGGAGAATAGTTCTCACGCTCCCTGATGGCGACGGCAATATCCGGCATGATCAGCTCCCTGATCATCTCCAGGATCTTATTTTCATCCGCATTGTTTTCTTTGAGAACTCTGGCTGCCACTCCTGCGTTTTCTTTGAGCAGGCCCACCAGAAGATGCTCTGTTCCCACGTAACCCGTATTCATTCTGGACGCCGTTCTCTCCGCGAGAGACAGCGCCGTTCTGGCATTAGGGGTAAATCCCTCTGACTGCATCCCGGCTCCTCCTTTTAATTTCCATATTCCTCATAAATCTCATCGATCATGCGATGCACCTCGTCTCTGGAAATCCCCTTGCAGATTCCCTTCGCAAGGATCACCCGCAGATCCTCGTCCATCTCCTCCATCGCCCGCAGTCTGTCTATGTCCAGCGCGATCACGGCCCCTTTTCTTCTGTCCACCTTCACAAAGCCCTCCTGCTTGAGTACGGTATAGGCTTTGTTCACCGTGTGCATGTTGATGCCGATCTCCTCCGCCAGCTGACGCACGGAGGGCAGGGCGTCCCCCTCTCTGAACCTGGCTGTGGCAATTCCAAGGATAATCTGATTTCGAAGCTGCATATAAAGAGCTTCCTGACTGTTAAAGTCAATCTCAATTACCATGTAGCGTCCTTTCTGTCACAGAAATTCTCCGGACGGCCCGCCCAAAGGTAAAGGCTGCCCGAATCCTCCCCTCATGCACAGGAGGAATAGCTGCGAAACCTTCCGGGCCATTCCTCCTGCGTCTTATAAATCCTTATCGTCCATATTCAGAAATTCAAACTCAAACTCGTCGTCATCCACCAGGAAATTCTGAGGCTTTCTGGGGGCCTGCTTCCTGGCCGGCTCTTTGCTCTCAAGGGCATGCAGCTCCTTCTCCCTTCTGGCCCCTGGCTGAGAAGGCCGCTCCGTGCGCTCCCCGGACTTTCTGGCGCGCTCTCTGCCCTCTGCCTCCGGCGCTCTCCTCTTTACTGCCACAGGAGGCTCTTCCTCCTCTGCCTCGCGCCTTCTGACCTTTCTCTTTACCGGGGCGGGTTCTTCCTCGTCCTCTTCCTCATCCTCATAGTCCCCATAGTAGAGCTCTCTGATCTTGAACAGAAGAATGGTGAGAACGATGAAAAGAATCACAATGACCACCGCCAGAATGATGATGATGATCTTCTCCTTTTCCACCTGGTCCGAAAGCTTCTGGTTGTTTTCGTTCACTGTCCGCACTGCGCTGAGTAATTCTCCCAGCTTCTGCTGGGTACTGTTGATATTATCGTAAAGATAATACTCGTACTCGCCCGTCTCATTCTGAGCGTAGACTACCTGATAGTCGTTGTGTTCCTCCTCCGGAACCGGCTCCGGCTCCGTGCTCTCCGGGGGCGCTTCCCCCTCGGGATTCTCCCCTTCCGTGCCCTCGGGATTTTCTCCTTCTGTCCCTTCCGGATTTTCACCCTCTGTGCCCTCGGAAGGCGCGGTGCTCTCCCCGCCTCCCATGGCGATCAGGTCGGAGCGCACATAGCCCTCCACCGTCTTATCGTTGTAGGTACAGGTGATCTGGTACCATTTGTTTCCCGCGCTGTCATTTGCCTCCCCGATCAGCGTGACGCCGGTCCCGTTGGGCAGCGTCGCCACCGTGCTGTGCTGTGTGGATGCTCCGGAACGGATGTTGGCGTTCTTGCCGGATTTGATGGTTGCCGGCTGCTCCCCGATGGATGTGGGCGTGGTCTCTCCCGGGCTGGTTGTGGTCGCTGTGGTCTGGGAGGTTTGCTCCTTTACCTCCAGTTTCGCGCTGGTCTCCACCAGGTCGCTCCTGATATAGCCGTATCCTCCCCCGGACACGGACACCTTATACCATACGACGCCCGCGCTGTCCTTCACCGCCTCCAGAAGATCGATGGTCTTCCCCCGCTGGGTGCTTCCCACCACCTCGCTGTCCGTGCTCGTCGAAGCACGGATCTTGGCCGTCTCCGCGGTCACCTTCCCTTCCGCCGCATAACAGGTAAGTGCAGACAGACAAAACGCTGAAAATGCTACCGCAAACCCCGCTGCCTTTCTTTTCCAGTTTATCCTTCCGGTTTCGCCGATCTTGTTCATCAGCGTCTTAATGTTTCTCATTTCCTTATCCATTTCCTTTCCATCCCTGCGGCCTTTTGCGCCTGCCCGCCGCAGGTATCCTGTTTATCAGGGACAACGCATATCTCTAACGTTCTCTGGTAAAACGCCTGCTCCCCTTATCCTCATGAGGGCCTTCCCCATATCCGGACATGTTTCTCTGCCTCTCGTTGCGGGCCGCCTGCTCCACCTCCCTGTGATAGGTCTGCTCACAGTTGCGGCACAGACGTCCGCTCCTGATATCTGTCCCGCAGACTTCACATTTCAGATAGCCGCTCCTGCTCTCAATCACCTCAAAACGGTTTTCCTTCACCATATCCCTGATGGATTTGTGGGAAACCCCCGTCTCGTCCGATATCTCGGTCACATTGGCGCCTCTGTGCTTTTCCAGATATGTACGCACCTTACCATAATCGTCAAACTCTGAAGTCTTACATTCCTCACAGCGATACTCGCCAAGACCTGCGTAAACTAAAATCCCGCCGCATTTCTCACATATAATCGGTCTTTTCAATTCTCCTGTCAGCACGAATGCCCGCATTTTCTCAGCCATCTTTACCGTCATGCTCCTTTCAAAGTCCCTGTCATCCCGCCGCCCTGCGGCATAAAAAGAATTCTGATCTACTGCGCCTCATCGATCGCTTTTCCGATATCATGGCGCATATATTTATTTTCGAATGTAACCCACTGCGCGGCCTCATAGGCATTTTCTCTGGCCCGGTGCAGATTTTCTCCCCTGGCGGTGATCCCCAGGACTCTTCCACCGGCGGTTACGATGCCCTCCGGCGTCCGCTTCGTTCCCGCGTGGAAGCAGAAACAGTCGTCCCGTCCTTCAAACCGCTCCAGCCCTTCTATCAGAAAGCCCTTTTCGTATCTGACAGGATAGCCCCGGGAGGCCAGGACCACGCACACCGCCGCGTTGTCCTCGAATTCCAGATTGATGTTATCCAGCCTTTCGTCGATGCAGGCCTCCATCACCTCAATAATATCGTTCTTCATCCTGGGCAGCACCACCTGGGTCTCCGGATCCCCGAAGCGGGCATTGTATTCCAGCACTCTGGGCCCTTTTTCCGTGAGCATCAGCCCAAAGAAGATAATTCCCTTAAAGGGACGTCCCTCCGCCGCCATGGCGTCCACCGTGGGCTGATAGATGTGCTCCTGGCAGAACCGGTCGATCTGCGGCGTATAAAAAGGGCTGGGGGAAAAGGTTCCCATGCCGCCGGTGTTAGGGCCCGTGTCCCCGTCCCCCGCCCGCTTGTGGTCCTGCGCGGAGGTCATGGTTTTGATGGTCTTTCCGTCCACAAAGGAGAGAACGGACACCTCCCTGCCGGTCAAAAACTCCTCGATCACGAGACGGTTCCCGGCGCTGCCGAACTGCTTATCCTCCATGATGGCCTTAACGCCCTCTCTGGCCTGCTCCAGGCTCTGACAGATCAGCACGCCTTTTCCCAGGGCAAGGCCATCAGCCTTGAGCACAATGGGGAAGGAAGCGCTCTCCAGATATGCCAGGGCATCCTCTGCCCGATCGAAGGTCTCATAGGCTGCCGTGGGAATATGATACTTCTTCATCAGATCCTTGGTAAAGGCCTTACTCCCCTCCAGGATCGCCGCGTCCTTCCTGGGGCCGAAGGCGCGAAGCCCCGCCGCCTCCAGCTGATCCACCAGTCCGCCCACCAGAGGGTCCTCGCCTCCCACAATGATCAGGTCGATGGCCTTTTCCCTGGCAAACGCTTCGATCCTGTCAAACTCCATCACCCCGATGGGGACGCATTGCGCCAGAAGGCCGATCCCCGCATTCCCGGGGGCACAGTAGATTTCCTCCACCTGTCCGCTCTTTGAAACGCTGTGCGCGATGGCATGCTCTCTGCCGCCGCTTCCTACGATCAATACTTTCATATTTTATCGATACTCCTTTCAGAATCCGGCGTCCGTCCGTTTTATCCGGCGACAGACCGGAATATCCTCTTTCTTTCGGTCAGATCCGCCCCTGTGCGGCGGCCTGGGCGATCCGGTTGATGGCCGCGGGCAGAATCACCCACTCCGCCTCTTCCATCACCCGGCGCTGCAAAATTTCGGGGGTATCGCCCTCCAGAACCGCCACCGCTTTCTGGAAAATGATCTCTCCCGTATCCGTCCCCTCGTCCACATAGTGGACGGTGGCTCCGGTCACCTTCACGCCCCGGGAGAGGGCCGCCTCATGGACCTTAAGCCCATAGTAGCCCGTACCGCAGAAGGAGGGAATCAGGGATGGATGGATGTTAATGATCCGTCCCCGCCAGATTTCGATCATCTCCGGGGGAAGGATCACCAGAAAGCCCGCCAGCACGATCAGGTCGGGATCCAGACTCTTAAGCTTCTCCACAAAGGCCCGGTTAAATTCCTGCCTGCTCTCAAAGCTCCGGGGAGAAATGCAGAAGGCAGGGACCTGTGCCGCTTCTGCCCTTTTCAGCGCATAAGCCCCCGCATTATTACTGATCACACCCGCGACCCGGGTGTTCTGAATGGTTCCGTTTCCGATTCCGTCCAGAATGGCCTGGAGATTGGTTCCGCCTCCGGAGACACATACGACGATGCTCAGCATATGCTCACTCCCTTTTCTCCGGCCCTGACGCTGCCCACGATGTACGCCTTCTCTCCGGCCCTTTCAGCGCTCTCAATCACTTTCGGGGTATCCTGCGCGGATACCGCCAGCACCATTCCAAGGCCCATGTTGTAGGTGTTGTACATCATTTTTTCCTCCAGCTGTCCTTTTTCCTGAAGAAGACGGAAAATGGGAGGAACGGGATAGCTGTCCTTCCTGATCACGGCGCATACGCCTTCGGGCAGCATCCTGGGGATATTCTCATAGAATCCCCCTCCGGTGATGTGGCTGCATCCCTTCAGGGTAACGCCCGCCTCTCTGATGCTCCGCAGGGCCTTCACGTAAATTCTCGTAGGGGTAAGGAGCGTCTCCCCAAGGCTCGCCCCCAGCTCCTCATAATAAGTGGAAAGCCCCTGCGGGGTAATATCAAACACCTTCCGGATCAGAGAAAAGCCGTTGCTGTGAACGCCCGAGGAGGCAAGGCCCACCAGCACGTCGCCCTCCGCTATGCTCTCCCCGGTGATCAGGTTTTTCTCATCCACCACGCCCACCGCAAAGCCCGCCAGATCGTACTCCTCCTCCGGCATCAGCCCGGGATGCTCCGCGGTCTCGCCGCCGATCAGCGCGGCCCCGGCCTGCTTACAGCCCTGCGCCACTCCCTTTACAATAGAAGCGATCTTCTCCGGGAAATTCCTGCCACAGGCGATATAGTCCAGGAAAAACAGGGGCTCTCCCCCCGCGCAGGCGATGTCGTTGACACACATGGCCACACAGTCGATGCCCACCGTGTCGTGCCGGTCCATCAGAAAGGCCAGCTTTAATTTGGTTCCCACTCCGTCCGTCCCGGATACCAGCGCAGGCTTTTCCATGTTTTTGATGGCGGAAAGGGAAAAGGCTCCCGAAAAGCCTCCCAGTCCCCCCAGCACCTCCGCTCTCATGGTGTCCTTCACATATTCCTTCATCAGTTCCACGCTGCGGTATCCCGCTTCAATGTCCACTCCGGCTTTTTTGTAATCCATTTTCCCTCTCATTTCTGCCCTGGGGGCTTCCTTAATAATTCTCGTATCCAACTTCGCCCAGTCTCTCATCCTTCCTCTGGACGCTCTCCTTCATGTTCCGGCTGTACTCGTTGAGCCGCTCCAGAAGCGCCTGGTCAGAGGTGGCAAGAATCCTTGCCGCCAGAAGCCCCGCGTTGGCTCCCCCGTTGATGGCCACCGTAGCCACCGGGATCCCCTGAGGCATCTGTACAATCGAGTAGAGGGAATCCCTCCCTCCCAGGGAAGAAGTGTGCATGGGAATTCCGATCACAGGCAGAGGAAAAATCGCCGCGCACATTCCCGGCAGATGGGCCGCCATGCCCGCTCCCGCTATGATCACCTTAAATCCCTTCTCCTGCGCCGTACTGGCATAATCAAAAAACACATCCGGCTCTCTGTGGGCGGAAATAATCCTCATCTCGAAGGAAATCCCCAGCTCCTTAAGCACGTCCGCCGCCCTGGACATAACCGGCATATCCGAATCACTGCCCATCACAATTCCAACCTGCGCCATAAAAACCATACCTTTCCGCCTGCGCCCGTTCAAAGCGCAGTCTTTCGCACTGTTCCTGTCATTCTATAACATTCTGCTCTTATCTTACTATAAAACGGGCGGCTCTTGCAACTACAATTTCACGAATCATGCCTGCATCTGCGCCTCGTCCAGCGCCCGGTTCAGCTCCTCACACCCTTCCAGCACAAACCGTCCTTCTATAATAACAGGAATCACCCTCTCGTCATGGGTCACCACGCTCACCTCTCCCAGCTCGTCGTAGGGGATGGTGATATCGGTATGACAGTTAAAATAAGCGGACGCATCGCCCTGCTTTCTCTTAATCGACCACTCGTTGTCCCTGGCGATGATCTCCTTCCCGTCCGGGTTACAGACCCTGACCTCCTCCGCGTGGGAATAGCAGGTGTCCCCCAGAGCGAAGTGAGGGCCGGTCTTCTCCGCGATGAGAATGGGCAGTTTGTCCTCAATCCCGTATTTGCGGGCCGCCACAAAGGCCCTGGTGTTGGTGCCGATGGCAAACTCCCCCAGGGGCAGGCTGCCATGATGAAACAGCACGTTGTCCCGGATAAACTTAAGGTTCTCCTCCTGAGCGTCAAAATTGGCGCAGCCATAGTCCGCCGTCATACCGTCCTTTATGGCGATCCACAGATCCCTGTATTCCAGCCCGTTTAAGAATACCCGGCTCACATGGAGCGTCCCTTCCGTACCCGCCAGCGCCGGGGAGGTGAACACCTCTCCCACAGGGATATTCACATCCGCCACGCAGTTTTCGAAATTCGTCTGTTTTTCCGCATCCTCAAGGGGATGGAGCATTACCCTGAGATTGGTTCGGTTCCCCTTCATCCCCCTGATCAGCACATATTTCCCCAGGTCAAGGGTATCGATGATCCTCTGCTGCATCTGCTGATAAAACCTGTAATCCAGGGTATTGATCCGGATCACCTCATCGAAAATCTCCGCAAAGCGCTCTCCGATCTGCGGCGTGGGAAAGGCGATGATGGTGAAGCTCCTCTCCTCCTCCCTGATATAGCGGTTCTGGATTTCCCCTGCGGCGGAGCGGTATTCTACGGAAAGCTTCTGCTGCTCCGGGGATAAATGCAGCGCCTGCTTCTTCTCCTTAAGCTCCGGAGGCTTTTCCCCGAAGGTCTCCACCACCGCCGGACCGCCGTAGAGGGCGGCCTGCTCCCTGTACTGCTCAAAGCCCTCCTTAAGGGCCTCGAGCCGCACCTGCATCAGCCTCCTGTCCAGAACCAGGGCCAGATCGTCCTTATGGTCAAAATCATACTGTTTGTTGGGAATGGCCCCAAAGTATCCCACCGGGTTTACCCTCCTTCTGTAAAGAAGGCCGGACGGCATACGGTAGATGGAGGGCTCCAGTCCCATGTCCCTGAAATTCCGGATGGCCCTGCGGATCATGGGCTCAAACCCCAGGCAGTACAGGATCCCCACCGTCCTCTTCCCCGTGATATCCTTATTGCCCACGGCAAAGCCGATGCGGTAGCCCTCCGTATATGTATCCGCCATCCTCTGAAGCGTCTCCTGTGGCAGCGAGACCAGATGCTTCCAGGTCATGATCTCGTTTTCGGTGACATACTCGCCAAAGTAATAGAGATATCGGGGATCCGACAGATCTCCCTCCACGATGCTGCGGGCAAAATTATCCTCCGGCACGAGGACGTCGCGAATCCCTCCTGCCGCCGCGTCCCTGGCGTAATCGTTCACATACCAGTATATGCTCTCCCGCAGGGCCTGGGGATCCGCAGGCGCAGAAATCTCCTCCTGGCTGCAGCAGAAGGAACCGTATATCTCCAGAAACAGCTCCAGACGGATGACCATCTCCTCCAGCCTGCGCTCACAGGCCAGCGGGATCAGACTGCGCAGCTCCGCGTACAGGGCGCACAGGATCGGTCCGTATTCCTCCCCCAGCCTCTGTGCGCAGACCTGCGGATTGGCGTAGCTCTGCCCGTAGTTCTGAGGAAGAATGTCCTCGTAGAGTCTGTAGTTTCTCCTTTGCAGCTCCGCCATGGGACTCTCCAGGAGCCCGCCCCCGGCGATAAAATCATACTCCTCACAGATCATGGATAAAAACTGTGCCGTACTGGCAAAATACGCCTGAAATTCCCCGGGCAGAACCGATTCTGCCGGGATCTGTCCGACCCGCTCTCTGGCCAGCATAAATCTCTCCTGCGTCATTGCAACCTCCCATTCCGCCGCCGGCTCTGCGGCGGCACATTGCTTCGAAACCTTTTAATCCACATACGCCCCTGCAAACAGGATCAGGCTCAGCATGCCGAAGGCCAGAATATTTACGACGATGCCCACCACCGTAAAGAGTCTGAACTTCTCCGTCTCCGTGGAAGACCAGATCCCCAGCCCCATTCCCACGACCATGAAAACCACCGCCAGAGCCGCCGCCGTGCCATAGCGCTGTGAGGATACGCCGCCGCCCAGATAGGAAAACCAGACCGCCGTTCCCAGAGTGGCACAGGCCAGCACGCCCAGGATGGCTGACATGATCCCCTTTTCCGTATGCTTTTTGTTGGTGAAAATAAATCCTTTACTTTTCAGCATCCATCCAGGCCTTTCTCAGATTATCCGAAATCATTTCCTCCGCAGGAAATCCCCACGAGACAAAAGGCATCCCTTTTCAGAATGCCCTCTCCCGCAACGCTTTTTAAAACAGAATCCTGGACTTGCCCGCCAGAAGCTTCGCCCCGCCAATCAGAAGCAGGATCCCGCAGACAATACCGCTCAACAGAGTCACAACGCCCACCGCGATATTCATGGCTCCCGCGCCGCTCATGATCTTGTACACTCTTTCTTCCATATTCCGCTCCTATCCGCGCATCCTCTGTGCGCACAGACAACCTCCCTGTTCTATGATTTTACGCCATACTGCGCATAGTATGCGTCCAGCGCCGCCTTAATCTGATCGTCGATATAAATCTGTCCCTTATAAGGCCTGTTGAAGAGGTACTCCACAACCTCCTCCATATTCACAATGGCATTGGCGTCAAAACCGTACTTCTCCCGGATCTCCTCCAGGGCGCTCCTCTCCCCCTGTCCTCTTTCCATACGGTTCAGGGAGACGATCAGGCCCAGGATCTCCACATCCGCCTGCGCCCTGATGATCGGAAAGGTCTCCTCAATGGACTTGCCCGAGGTGGTCACATCCTCGATGATCACCACCCGGTCCCCCGCTCTGAGCTTACTGCCCAGAAGGATCCCGGTATCGCCGTGATCCTTGACCTCCTTGCGGTTGGAGCAGTAGCGGATCTCCTTCCCGTAGAGCTCGCTGATGGCCATGGCCGTGGCCACGGAAAGGGGAATCCCCTTGTAGGCAGGCCCGAAAAGCACGTCGAAATCAAGGCCGTAATTGTCATGGATGGCCTTCGCGTAGTATTCTCCCAGCCTGCGCAGCTGGGCCCCGGTGACATACCCTCCCGCATTCATGAAAAAGGGAGATTTCCTGCCGCTCTTTAAGGTAAACTCGCCAAATTTAAGAACCTGGCTCTCCACCATGAACTCGATAAATTCCTGCTTGTATTTTTCCATTTTGCCCTCCATACTCTTGCCGGCAGGCGGCTTTCAAACCGCAATGTCCATTCCCATACTACCATAAAGCCGCAATGTTATCAATCCGTTTCAGGCATCTTATTCCCTCAGGACCCTCTCCGGGGGAGACTCCACAGCCGGGATCTCCGCCTTTTTCCCGGTCCCCTCATGATTCTTCCGGTTCACATCCTCCCGAAGGAGCACATAAACCGTGGAGAGCAGAGGAATGAAAACCAGCATCCCGAACACGCCCATCAGGCTGCCGCCGACGGTGACCGCCGCCAGTACCCAGATCGAGGGCAGGCCTACGGAATTTCCCACCACATGGGGATAGATCAGATTCCCTTCCACCTGCTGCAAAACGATGAATAAAACCACAAACCAGAAGGCCTTCAGGGGATCGTCCACCAGCATCAGAAAGGCGCCCACAAAGCACCCGATGAAGGCCCCCACAATGGGGATCAGCGCGGTAAACGCGATCAGGACGCCGATCATCACCGCGTAGTCAAACCGGAATACCGTCATGGACACCACGAACATGAGCCCCAGAATCACCGCCTCCGTACACTGCCCGGTAATAAAATTGCTGAAATTGCGGTTGAGCAGATCGAGCACCCTGTGGGTTGCCCTGTAGATCTTATGGCCGGTATAGGCCCTCAGCAGTCTGTCGCACTGATTTCCCAGCTTCTCCTTCTGCGCCAGAATATAGATGGAGAAAATCAGAGAAATAAAAAAGTTGACCGTGCTGCTGATGATGCTGCTGGCCACCGAGAAGGTGGAGCCAAGCATACTGCCCACGCCGTTCTGCAGAAAATTCACCACCGTATTGATGATCGCCTTCCAGTCGATCTCGAGATTTTCGTAATCATCCAGGATCCGGATCAGCTCCGGGTTGGCCGCAAAGATCACCTCCAGCTCCTTTATTATGCCGTCCCAGAAGGCGGGAATCTTGTTGGTAAGCACTCGCGCTGTCCCCACAAGCTGGGGGATCACCGTAACGATCACCAGCGTGATCGCCAGAATTACCGCCAGGTAAGCCATGGTCAGGCTGATTCCCCGGCTGCACTTTAAGAAAAGCTTACGCGGCTTTTCCCTCTGCTTTTCCTTCCCGAAAAGCTTTCTCTCAAAGAAGCTCATGGGAATATTGATCACAAACGCGATCATGCCTCCCACCAGAAAGGGCCTTACAATCTTAACCAGAAATACCGCCATCGCGCACAGAACGTCAAACTTCATCAGCGCCAGCACCGCGAGGGCCGCAAAAAGGATGAGTCCTCTGATTTTTCTTATGTTCTTTCGATTTAAGTTCATAAATATTTACCTCTACTTATATATCCGTCCCGATATCACAGCTCCTTAAGAACCCTGAGCAGATACTCCCACACTCTCTCCACGGAGGAAATGCACAGCGCCTCCCCTGTGGTATGGATCTCCCTCATGTCCGGCCCGATGGATACGCAGTCCAGCCCCGGAATCTTGTGGGCTAACAGTCCGCACTCCACCCCCGCGTGGATGGCCTCCACCACAGGCTCCTTCCCGTAAAGCTCCCGGTAAATCTCCACCATTTTGTCGCGCAGAGGGGATTCTCTGCGGAAGGTCCAGCCGGGATAATCCCCGGTGACCTCCGTCCCGGCTCCCGCCAGATAAGCCAGGCTCTTAAGTCTGCCCACCAGCGCGTCCTTTGCGCTGTCCACGGAGCTGCGCACCGAGATCCCGATGCTCACCTTCTCATCGCTCATATGGAGCAGGCCGGGATTTAAGGAGGTCTCCACCAGCCCCGGCATGGCGCTGCTCATGGCCTGTACGCCATACGGCATACTGTTGATCAGATCAATGGTCCTCTTGCTCAGGGCCTCCCCCATAACCTCTCTCTTAACCGGCTCCCCGGCGGTGGTCTCGATCCTTACGCCCTCATCCTTATCTGCCAGCTCTCCCCGCAGCATGGCGTTGATCTCCGCACAGATCCTCTCCGTGAGCTGCGCGCACTCCTCTCTGGAAAGGGACTGCGCCTCCCCGTCCTGATCCGCGCGCCCCCTCACCAGGAACGCCGCCTGCGCCTGAACCGGAATGGCGTTGTCCGCCACGCCCCCCTCGAGCTCATAGAGACACAGATCCAGCTTTTCACCCAGACGTGCGAGAACCCTGCCCAGGATGCAGATGGCATTCCCCCGCCCCTTATGGATTTCGCCGCCGGAGTGGCCGCCCTTTAAGCCGCACACGCGAACCTCGCAGGGAATTCCCTGTTTCTCTCTGCGCTCGAAGGGAAGTCTCATGTTTACCCTCGCTCCCCCCGCGCAGCCGGAGAGGAAGATCCCCTCCTGCTCGGAATCCAGGTTGATCAGCCGTCTGGCCTTAAGAGGCGAAACCGAGAGCGCCCTTGCGCCGTCCATTCCCACCTCCTCGTCCACCGTGCAGACCAGCTCAATCCTGGGATGGGGATACGCTCCGTCAAGCAGCGCCAGCCCGTAGGCCAGGGCGATCCCGTCGTCTCCTCCCAGACTGGTACCCTCCGCACAGAGCCAGTCGTCCTCTCTCATGAGCCTTAGTCCCTCTGTCTTCATATCGATAGCGCACTCCGGCTCTTTCACAGCCACCATGTCCATATGGCCCTGGAGCATCACCGGATCATGATCCTCGTATCCGGCAGACGCCTCCCCGATAATAATCACATTTCCAATCACATCCTGATAATATTCCAGATTTCTCTTTCTGGCAAACTCCGCCAGATAGTTACTGATCTGCTCCGTGTTCCCCGATCCATGGGGGATCTGACATATTTCCTCAAAGAAGGCAAAAACATTTGCCGGTTTCAGATTCTTTATGGTATCCATAACAAACCTCCTTCTGATCAAACGCTGCCACGCTCCGCGAGTCAGCTTATTGATTCAAAAACGGTACAGCTCATTTTCCAGAAGCTGTACCGTCCGCTTTCGTCACAAACAGATAAATGATGCGCTTATGCAATTTTGCTCTTTGCAATCTCTGCCAGCGCCCTGAAGCCCTCCGCATCATTCACTGCCATTTCAGCAAGCATCTTTCTGTTGATATCCACCTGCGCCTGCTTGAGACCATACATAAACTTACTGTAGGAAAGGCCGTTGAGCCTTGCCGCCGCGTTGATCCGGGCGATCCAGAGTCTTCTGAACTGACGCTTTCTCTCCTTACGTCCCGCGTAGGAAGTAGCAAGCGCTCTCATAACCGACTGCTTCGCCACCCTGTACTGCTTGCTTCTGGCTCCTCTGTAGCCCTTCGCAAGCTTCAATACTCTGTTATGTTTTCTTTTGGCGTTCATGCCGCCTTTAATTCTTGCCATGTCTTACGTCCTCCTTGTTAACGATTGTTCCTTACCGATTACTTCCTATAAATAAGGCAAAACCTTCTTCATGTTCTTAACATTGCTCTTGTCCGTCATCGCGGGCTGCCTTAAATTTCTCTTTCTCTTGGGAGACTTCTTGGTTAAGATATGGCTCTTGTATGCTTTACTTCTCTTTAATTTACCTGTAGCTGTAGGTTTAAAGCGCTTTGCAGCAGAGCTTTTTGTTTTCATTTTAGGCATAACTGTTCCCTCCTGTATATCATTTCATTTTCTGCGGGCGGGCAAAGGCGCCGCCTTTCTATTTTAACTGGCAAACTAACGCTTTTCAGTTAAAAACATGGTCATACTTCTTCCCTCCACCTTGGGGGGCTTCTCCACGACACAAATATCGGACAGGGCCTGTGCAAAGTCGTCCAGTATGTGCCTGCTGTTGGCCATATGCGTCATCTCACGTCCCCGGAAGCGGAGCGTTATCTTCACCCTGTCCCCCTTGGAGAGAAACTTCCTGGCCGCGTTGACCTTGGTGTTAAGGTCGTTGGTGTCAATGTTGGGCGAGAGGCGGATCTCCTTGATTTCAATCACTCTCTGCTTTTTCCTGGCTTCCTTTTCCTTACGTGTCTGTTCGTACCTGAACTTGCCGTAATCCACCAGCTTGCATACCGGCGGTTTGGCCGTAGGCGCAATCTTAACAAGATCCACCCCCGCCTCCTCGGCTCTCTGCATGGCCTCTCTGGATGACATGATCCCGAGCTGTTCCCCGTTCTCTCCGATCACACGTACTTCTCTGTCCCTAATCTGTTCGTTAATGAATAAATCGCTAATGGCTGTAACCTCCCTACATAATATCATTGATACCGGACAACGGACAGAATACTCCGCCGGCCAAAATCGAGCAGGAAAGATTTATCTTCCCCTGCTCGCCGCGCGCCCCGCTTTAGCGGCATACTTCCTCTGCATGGGGCTGCGCACAAAAAAGTGGACAGCACAGCCATCCACTTATCTTCTATCCTCCTGCTCTGCATAACCGGCATCCCCTGACGCAGAGCCTTAAGACCTGCCCCGCTTCATGGCACAGAACCCGACATTCTGTCCCCGCGCTGACCAGTGTCCATTTTCGGAATATAAACGCCTGTAAGCCCAATCGCCACAGGGTGAGAGTGGATACTCTGCTTCTTTTGTCGGTATCAACCGCATACTCACTTATCTTAAAGCCATTGGTTGTATTTGTCAATACCTGTTTTGAAATTTCTCATGGTTTCTGATGTTTCCGACGCTGAAAGCACAACCCTAATCTGTCCCCTGCGCCAGGCTCACTTCTTCCTCCCTGACCAGACGGATCTCCCCGTCAGAGATCTCAAAATCCGCCATCAGCTCGTCGTCGCTCATCTGGCTGTAGGTGATGGTGTAGGTGTCCTCCCCCAGGATCAGGTAAGCGAGCTGTTCCATCCTTCCATCCCCCACCTGACAGGCGCTGCGCACCTTGTAGCCGGGAATTCCTTCCATATCGATCCTCTCAAAGGATTCTATCTCCACCTGAACCTCCTGGCCGCCCTGCCTGTATGCCTCCTCCAGCAGCTTCCGGTACTTCTCCTTCGTCAGCTCAGCGGACACTCTGCCCTCGCCCCCGCCCTCGGATACCGTGTAATACACATTGGAGGAATCAAGAGGGCTTCTCTCGTGGATATACATCCCCGGGATCTCCTCCGACTCATGATACCCCATGGGGATCATCACCGCGCAGCAGCTTACCTCCTCCCTGCCGCTCTCCTGCTCCGGCTCCTTTAACCGGAATTCCTTCATTTCTATGTACCCGCTCTCCTGGCCCTCCTGCGTCCGGATTCCGGCCACCGTGATTACCTCCTGGCCGCATCCCGAAAGAAGTAATGCGAAAAACGTCAGAAGCAGTATTTTCTTTTTCATCCCACTTTCGTCCCTTACCTTTTTTGTGCGGAAAAGCCCGCCATGTTCTATTTAAGCACAAAAGGCGGGAGAATACAAGAGCAAAACCAGGACATGCGTTTTTCCGTCATACGTATCCTTCTTTTTCCGTCCTGCGCAGTCCCGCTTTTCGCGGCGGCCATCCTTGACATGGCGTCAAAATTGTAATATATTTCTAATATCAGATATCCCGCGGCACAGGCCATATGCCCCGGAGCATGGCATCCCGCTTACTTCCTGAGGAAATAAACAAAAAAGCCATCGCGCTGGCCGCCAAAGCCGCAAGCTGGCGGAAAGGTAATATGGTAAATTTCGTCATCGCAACGGAGTGTCTGGGCATATGCCTGAGCGTTGTAGCCCTGCTTCTTCTGCTCAACGGGGAGGGGGCAAAGGAACAGAAGCTGCTGATCATCATCATGTGCGGTTCCCTGGTACAGAATGTGGGGTACCTGCTGGAGCTGACCGCGCCCACGCTGGAGGCGGCCATGACCGCGGTGACTGTCGAAAATGTGGGCTCCGCTTTCGTAGCGCTCTGTTATTGCTGGTTTATATACATCTATTGCTGTATCGCCCCGCCGAAAAGGCTTTTAAGATTTCTCGGGGCAGTCAGCTTTTTTACTCTGCCATCGGTATTTTTTAACTGGTACGGCCTCTTTTACCGGGAAGTCCGGTGGGTGGCGGATTCGGAGGGGTTTTTCCATGTCAGCATCGCCTACGGCCCGCTGTATGTGGTCTTTCTGTTCAGTCGCATTATCATTCCCTACATCCTCTGTATCTGCACATTGCTGCGCGCCATCCATGAGCGCTCAGACCGCCGGGTCAGCCGTCAATACTGGACGATCCTGGGAATCTCCACCCTGCCTGCCATTGTGCTGATGGCCTATGTCTGCAAGATCGTGACGGTATTCGATCTGACGCCGCTGACGCTGGGCATCTCCATGTCCATGGTGGTCATCGTGATCTGGAGCCGCCGTAACTACGATTTCCGTCATCTTGCGGCGGAGAAGGTTCTGGAGAATCTGGGCGACGGCGTAATCGCACTGGACGACCATGACCGGCTGGTCAACTATAACAGGGCGGCGGCGGATATCTTCACCCGCCTGCCTGCCCACAAGCCCGGAGAAAGCATCCGGGTGCTGGAGGACTTCTGCGTGGAAATGCTCGATAAGGAAGAGGCCTTCAGCTTTTCGATCGGCGAACGGCATTATGAAAGCCACACCAGGCATATCATGGATGAGAACGGCAGAAACCAGGGCTGCGTTATTCAGATCATGGATATGACCGACATCAACGCCTATATTGACGAGATCAAGAGTGTACGGCTTCAGGCCGAGAAGGCCAGCATCGCAAAGAGCGAGTTTCTTGCCAATATGTCCCATGAGATACGTACCCCCATGAACGCCATCATCGGGCTGAACGACATCATCATGGAGGAATGCGGGGATACCGGGATCTACGCCCACGCCAAGGATGTCCAGTCCGCGGCAAAAAATCTGCTGGCGATCATCAATGATATACTGGATCTGTCCAAGGTAGAGGCCGGCAAGATGGAGCTGGTGAATGTGGATTACTATGTAAAGGTCATGGCGGACGAAGTCATGGGAATGATGGATATGGCCGCCTCCCAGAGGGGACTGATCCTCAAGTACGAATGCGACCGGACGATTCCCTGCCGCTACAGAGGCGACGACGGCCGGATCAAACAGATCCTGATCAATATCCTCAGCAACGCCATTAAATTTACCGAAAAAGGATATGTGCGCGCATATATTACCGGACAGCCCGGAAGGAGTGAGGATGAGGAGCTCCTCATCTTCCATGTGGAGGATACCGGCTGCGGTATCCGCAGGGAGGATCTCGACAAAATCTTCGAGGATTTCCGGCAGGTAGACTCCAGACGCAACCGCAGCGCGGAAGGCACCGGACTGGGGCTTGCCATCGTGAAACACCTTGCGGAGCTGATGGAGGGCTCCATCACTGTGGAAAGCACCTACGGCGAGGGAACGGTCGTCACGATCACGATCCCCCAGAAGATCACAGACCGCCGCCCGATTTCAGAAATACCGGATATGCCGCAGGCAGAGCAGAACATCACGGATCTTTTCACCGCGCCCGGCGTGAAGGTTCTCATTGTGGACGATAATGTAATAAACCGCAAGGTGGCCAGAGGCTTCCTGAAAAACTATTCCTTCGATCTCTCCGAGGCGGAAAGCGGGCCGGAGGCGATTGAGCTGGTTCGCGCCAACCGTTTCGATATTATCTTTATGGATCATATGATGCCCGGCATGGACGGCATCGAAGCGGCGCAGATCATCCGAAGAGACT
This sequence comes from uncultured Lachnospiraceae bacterium, assembly GCA_947570615.1. Lineage (GTDB taxonomy): Bacteria > Bacillota > Clostridia > Lachnospirales > Lachnospiraceae > Suilimivivens. The sequence goes on along the minus strand of CANOVJ010000053.1, from coordinate 5,386 downwards.
GCGGGGAAAACGGATCCGCCCCGGTTATCGTGGCGCTGACCGCCAATGCCATGGAAGGGATGCGGGAGCATTTTCTGGAGCACGGCTTTGAGGATTTTATTGCCAAACCCCTTGACCGGAAGGAGCTCAACCAGCTTTTGCTACGCTGGATTCCCGAAAAATACAGACAGAGCGCGGACGCGCAGGAGGAATCCGGACCGCCCGACCCGGCAAAATTTCAGATCGAGGGACTGGATATGGACGCCGCCATGCAGTATTATTCCGGCGACGAGAACGGCTTTGTCGATCTGCTGAGCCTTTACTGTGCGGACGGCAGGCGCAAGACAAAGCTTCTGAGCGAGCTTGTGGAATCAGATATTCTGCGCTATCAGATAGAGGTCCACGGCCTCAAGAGCGCGTCTGCCAACATCGGAGCCACACAGGTTTCGGCGCTGGCCCGCGCACAGGAAAACGCCGCCGCACAGGGAGAGAGAGATTTTATCCGCACAAACTTTCCTTTGCTGATGGCGCAGTATGAGACTCTTCTGGCAAATATCGGCCAGTTCCTGGAACGGCGCGCTCAGCAAAACGCCATGAAAGAAAAGCTCCCCTGCCTGTCCGGGCCGGAGCTCAGGAATCAGACCGGAAAGGCGCTGGAAGCGCTGAAGCGTTTTCGCTCCCAGGAGTGCGCGGAAAAAGTGAATGAGATGCTGCTTCACGAGATGGAAAGGGACACACAGGAACGCCTTACACAGATACGGGAGCAGCTGCGCTTATATGAGGACGACAATGCGGAGGAGCTGCTTGGCCAGCTTCTTGGCATACTCGAAAAGGAGGAGGAAGATAAATGAGTCAGTCAAACGGCAGAAATTCTAAAAAACGTATTTTAGTGGTGGATGACACCGCAATCGTGTTAACGCGAATTTCCAGTACCCTGCACAATGATTATGATGTAATCACCGTCAATTCAGGGGTACGCGCCCTGAAATATCTCGAGATGGAGAAGCCGGATCTTATTTTGCTGGATATCCAGATGGCGCCCAAGGACGGGATCGAGACGCTGCGGGAAATACGCTCCATGGAAGAGCGGGCCGACATTCCGGTGATTATGCTGACCGGCGTGGAGGATAAGGACTTTGTCCTGGAGAGCGCCCGTCTGGGAATCTGCGACTACATACTTAAGCCCTTTCATTCAGAGGATCTGCTCAAGCGGATCCGCCAGGCCTTTGAACCGTAAGCTCTGCGCCAGAAAAAGCCGGCCCATGAGAATCCTGTTCGTTCCCGCAGGCCGGCCCTGATTTTTTGTTTATCCGCAAAGGGTCTATCTCTCCGCAAAGGTCGCGCAGGACGTCTCCCGGCAGTCGCAGGCGCCGCAGCCTCTGATGTCCACATGCTCCGCCGTACACTTGTAATTGCTGTTGTACAGACAGTTGGCCGCCTCGCAGTCAATGCTTATGATCTTGCTGGGATGCTCGATCGCGCTGGTGAAGCGGTCGCTTCCGGCCTCGGAAAAGCTCTCGCAGCAGGTTTCATCCTCACAGCAGGCGCGCTTGCCGCCCACCGTAATATCGCCCTTGCAGCAACACTTGCTTTTGTTATATACGCAGTTGTCCACCGCACATTTCAATTCAGCCATTCTTTCCTACCTCCTGATATAAATTCCGTTTCAGTATCAGTATGACCTGTTTTTTCGGGTTTTATTCAGAAAGGTTTCAACAGTATACAGATTACGGCCATATTTGAATCAGTCTAATGCAAATTGGGCACATATTATATTTGTTTCCTCTTTTAAATCCACTGTTAATGTATCTTCGGTACTCAAAAGCTTATCGTCTTCGGTATACCATCCAAGAAAGGTATTGTTCTCATATGTTTCCTCTATTTTCAATTCGACAGGATAGTCTGGAAAATATATCCCCTGCCACCATGTTTCCGGGATATCTATTGTTGAAGTATTCACTCTGAAGGAAGCAGCTCCCTCTTTATTGGTTAATATAACAAGCCATACCGGATCGGCTTTTAACTGAAATTCATCCTTTACATCCTCTAAGGCATATTCTTTTCGTTCTGAAAAAAAGGTTTTTACCTTATCTGTAAATTCATTTCTTTCATGCCCTTCCCAAAAGCGTTCCAAATACATACAATAAGAATGAGAGATATTCTTCTCCAGCTCAGATACGATCGGTAAAATATTGTCTTCCTGCCAGATTGTATTGTATAAATCCATATAAGTAATGACAAACTGCTTTCTAAACGCTTCATGGTCCATTAAGGTCTGTGCAAGCAAATCATCCTCCCACGAAAAAATATTCCCATTATGAAATGTATCTACCTGAGCATTATACATTGTAGTCTCTACATCCCAAACTCCCCATCTCCATTTGCCATCTTCATTTCTCCCTGAGCCGACTTCTATACTCCGATAGCACCTCGCATTATAATTTAACCAATCACTGTTATTAAGGTATAACATTGAAGCATAATAATCTATAAAGCTCTGTACATCAATCATTTGACATAATCTCTCATAAACCGCTTCTTCTGATTTGTCGGAAACTATATTCAGATATTCTATTACATCATTCGGAGGGGTTCCCTCATAAATTTGAATGTTATCTGCTTCTATGTCATAATGATTTTTAAAAAAATATTCATCATAAACTTCTGCCAGAAGATAAATTCCCCAATATTCACCGTCCAAAAACACATTGCAGTAAATCAAAGATTGTGTTGCCATATTTCTGTTGGAAAGCATCTTTGCAATCAGTACGTCCCTCAACTTTGACGCTTCTCTGTTTGTATAAATAAAAAATTTATGTATTATTGTTTCTTTTCCAAAAAGATCTTCTATCGTATTTTCCCCATCATACATATCACGCGCATAAACCGAAAAGCTTTTTTGATCACACTCTCTGGTTGTGTTACCATGTATACGAATCCCTGCCTTTTTATTAAGAATCCTCTCTCCATTTTCATTAAAAATCTCTATATTGGCAGGGCGCTCAGATTTTTTCCCTCTTATTTGATAATTATTCTTCTCCCACTTCCCGCCTTCTGTTGTATACTCGTCAAATCTTTTCCCAGGTACATAAATACCTTCGTCATAACCAAAAAGGTTATCCGGATCTGACACAAGTGAAACAGTATACATTTCCGAATAATTCGCGTTATCTTCTTTTCCAATCATATAGGAATTTGTTTCAATGCTGCTTTCCCTTCCATCTCTGTCAATCGCAATCGCCCTTACAACAGTAATCTTCTCTGACACACTTCCATCCTGAAACCCTGCCTTTACAGAATAGACATCAGCTTTCTCAGACATATCTCTGACCAGGATCGGTTCTTCATACAACACTCCATCTACATTCGGGTCACTGCCATCTAATGTATAATAAATCAACGTTTCAGGTTCCGCTTTGAGTTCAAGCTTAAATTCTTCTGCATAAAAACCGCCTGTTACCGAAAAAACCGGCGGATCTATTTTTTCCTGAATCCGTTTTGCCTGATTGTTTGAAGAATTATATGTTAACTCTGTATTTCCCCATTCCTGTTCTGCGTCTTTTAACCGACTCCATGTTGTATTTGTCTCTGTTGCAGGAACATTTACTACCTCTACTATCCCTTCCTGCTTTGACAGGTATATTGTTTCTCCCTGGGAACTGATTCCAAAATTAAATGTTATCTCTTCATTTATGACTTCATTACCTTTTGCGCTATGGATAACATAATAATCGCCTGGCGCCAGATTAATCTCCGGTAAATTACATTTGTGCAGGTCATTTTTATCATCAGAAATATAATACTCACCTAAATTAACACTTCTGTCTGATGAATTATATAATTCAATCCAGTCGCTTTCAGGTTGGATCTCGGCAAATGAAACAGGAAAGTAATCGCAACATACCTCATTTATACACACTTCTCCATTATTACTGATTTGATTTTGCGCCATATCTCCACCAATAAAACTATGTACACTCAAAGCCAGCATAATCAAAGAAATAACCATAAGGCATAAAGCAATATGTTTTTTATTTCTCATATAATTGCCTTCCTCCATTATAACAACAGAGCGGTCTCGGAAACTCTTTAAAGCCTATAATTCCGCTCTTTTTTGTCCCTCTTTTTTATTTTATCCTCCATACTCCGGAAGATAAATTTTTTTTTCAAAAACTATTGACATATGCCCCCTGTAGTTAGAAATATGTCCTGTGCCGGCACGCACAGCATTAATAACTACAAGGAGGCATCCCGCTATGATCAAGTAATGGCAATCCATGCACGACTACCTGTACTTTCTCAACGAATCCAAAGTCCATTTCGATTCTTCTGAAAGGAAACGGCTCCATACGGAACTTTGGAAAGCCTGGCAGAAACTCCGGTTTTTCGATACCGACAAGGCAATGGAGTTTCTTCTGCACTTTTACTCCGCCACCGGCAGGCCTGCCAGAAACCAGCCCCAGATCTTAAGGTCTTTTATCCTTTTCTTCCTTTTATATTCAGAAGGCCTCGCCAAACCTTCCCTCACCCTTTGGATGGACAGGCTCAAATCCAACCGTGTCCCTGCAGCCCTCATCGGCTGCCCTGTGGATTCCCTGCCGCCACTCGGTTCTTATTTTGACTTCATGAACAGGCTCTGGGACACACCCAAAACCGACTTATACGCCCGGACAAAACTGCTTCCAGCTTCCCGGAACAGCCAAAAGCCGGATAAGCCGAAAGGGAAAAGCAAAAAGCCCAGGAAACAAAGCCCAAAATCACCGAAGCTATCGGAAAACGGCTCATGGCCAGAAATGATATCCCTTTTAACTTTGAGCAGCTCCTTCAGCAGTTCTTCTATCTTGTCGCCGTCCTGCCTTCCATGGAATGCGGCCTCATACCTGAGGAACACCTTACCGTTTCCGGAGACGGCACCGCCGTCCATACCCATTCCTGCCCACGCGGCCACCACAGGGATGGCGCACCTGATAACCTGCGCCATTTTCCCGACCCAGATGCCTCCTGGGGCTGGGACAGCGACCTGGACAAATATTACTTCGGCTACTCTTTGTTCCAGTTATCCTGTTATAACACGGGACTCAGGGCAGACATCCCTCTGCTCTTTCGCTTTACCAGCGCAAGGCGCCATGATTCGGTCAGCTTCCCTGTCGCTTTCCATGAAATGGAAAAACATATGCCTGGACTCCGCAATGGACAATTACCACACTTACCGCCTCCTTAAAAAAGGGGGATACGGGCATTCATCGACCTGAACGACAGATGCGGCCGGCCAACAACACCCCCTGATACTATCACCATTGACAAGGACGGGACACCTTTATGCCTGGAAAACCTGCGTATGAAGCCCAATGCTTATGACAAATCCAGCGGTTACCTCATGTGGCGCTGCCCCTATGGGAAGGAACAC
>CANOVJ010000052.1 GCA_947570615.1 uncultured Lachnospiraceae bacterium | reverse complement strand
TTTTGGCAACAGAAAATCAGCAAGCCAGAATAAATGGTGTAATTGAAGTAAAAAAAGGCGTGTATTTGCACAAAACTTAAACAGATACAGTTAAAAACAACGAAGAACACGCCGAGTTCGAATGGTCGGAGCTAAGCCGCAAAGCCAGTAAAATCAAGGCTTGAGGCTGTAAAAAATTTTGTGTCTATGGATGAAAAATCTTTGTTGACAGGAATCAGATATGTAGAAATTTGCTGTCGAATTGCATTGTTTTTATGCTGTCGAATTTCTTTCCTGATAATAGTATTGCCAGTTTGTTTCTTTCCATACATACACTATAAATTTTTTGCATGGCAATCGGGCATCAGCAGAATACCAGCATTATGTGGGCGCTGCCCACACCCGGTCTCCGGAATAAGGCCGGGACAGCCTTTGGATAAGGTATGGTGTCCCGGCTTTTTCTTTTTACAGGTACCGGGTAAGCCTTTCCCCATAAAGGACGATCAGCTGGTTTAACACCTGGTCCCAGTTCCTGTAGCGCTGCGTCCATTTTCTGACAACGTTCCCACTGGCAAGGCAGAGCATTTTTTCCAGTGCAGTATCGCTGGGAAATACACTTTTTGTCTTTGTCACCTTCCGGTACTGGCGGTTAAGCCCCTCTATGATATTTGTGGTATACATGATGCGCCTGATATCATCGGAGAACTGGAAGAAAGAGCTGACATCTCCCCAGTTGTTTTCCCGGTTGCTGACCGCACAGGGGTATTTCCTTCCCCATTTTTCCCTGACGTTTTCCAACTCTGACAGGGCCGCCGCCTCATTGGGGGCATTGTATACGGATTTGAAATCAGAAGAGAACCTTTTCAGGCCGCTGTAATTGACATATTTGAGGGAATTGCGGAGCATATGGATGACACACCTCTGTATCTGTGCATCCGGACAGGCCGCATTTATCGCATCCTTAAATCCTGCAGGCCCATCCACGCAGAAGAACAGCACATCCTCTACGCCGCGGTTTTTCAGGCCGTTTAACATTCCCGGCCAGAATTTACTGGTTTCATTGGCACCCACTGTGATGCTCAGGATATCCTTATAGCCGTCTGCGGTTATACCCAGGACGATATAGGCGGCACGGCTTAAGATACGCCCGTCTTCCCTGACTTTATAATGGATACAGTCCATAAACACAAAGGGATAGACCGGATTCAACGGACGTGGCTGCCACTCTTTTATCTCCGGGAGTATCCTGTCCGTAATCTTACTGACCATTTCAGCAGACATCTCCATCCCGTAAAGCTCCTGTATCTGGTCATGGATATCCCCTGTACTCATACCCTTTGCGTAGAGGGATATGACTTTTTCTTCAATGCCGGAGACATCCCTCTGGTATTTGGGGATGAGTTTTGGCTCGAATTCCCCATCCCGGTCTCTGGGGACATCGATCTGGAATTCCCCATACTGGCTCTTTAGTGTTTTAGGCGAGTGTCCATTTCTCTTATTGGATGTTGGAGTATCACCTTTCTGGTTCTTTTCATAACCAGTGGAAGCATCCAGCTCTGGTTCCATAAGTTCCTGCAGGATATCTTTGAAGCTCTCCCTTAGCAGGCTACAGACATCAGCTGCGCTGTTCAGGTTGTTATCTGCAATAATCTGTCGTATCTGCTGTTTGGCTGCAGGCATAAAAAATCCTCCTTTTCGATAAGAACTGTCATATCCTGATTCTTACCAAAAAAGAGGTATTTTTTTCCAAAGACACAAACTATTTTACACTACCTTAGTGACAGACGCTTTTCCGGTCACTTAAAAGTTATTTTTTGCAGAAACATCTAATATTTCAATCAAAGCAGACATTTGAGAAAGGGTAAGGTCTTTTTCTTTCAGTTGGTTATTTACCCGCTTCTCCAATGCGTTGTTTATCTGACGTATTAACATTCCACAATTATTCTGTTCATTCAATGGCAACCCTCCAGTCTGAAAAAAACATAGCACAATTTTTTCGGGATTCCAGTAGCATACGATTGATTTGTTTCCGCCGGACATGTTGCTGAAATCGCTTGATTCAGATATGATAATCGTACAGGGGAAGGAGTGGTTCTATGTGGGCTACAGAGGATGAATGCGTGAAGAGCCCCTGCTTCAGCGGTCAGGCTGATAAAAAACGAATCTTTGGAGGAGAGGTATGGAGTATTTAACAGCAACAGTGGAAATGGCAGATGCGATCCGGAATATTTTACATACGACAATAAGAACGGTATATCCCAAATATTATCCGGACGAGGTGGCGGATTTCTTTTGCCGGCATCATAGCAGGGAACATATTTCAGAAGGGATTGCGTTCGGGAATATGGGAGTATTGACAGACGGAGATGTTGTGATCGGTACGGGCTGTTATGACAGAAATCATATTACAGGAGTGTATGTGCTGCCGGATTACCAGAGACAGGGCTGTGGTTCAAAGATTATGGATTGTCTGGAAGCGGAAATCTCAAAAAAGCATGATACGGTTATCCTGGATGCTTCGCTTTCAGCGGTGTTCTTATATGAGCACAGAGGCTATAAAACGGTAGGGCATGGAATATATGAATTAGAAAATGATGTTAAGCTGGTTTATGAAATTATGGAAAAGAAGCTGACCGCAGCCCTGGGCGGGTCAACGTGAAGCTGACGTGGTCAGACAAATATTTTGGGCAGGATTCAGGGACTTAACCCGCCAGCATTTACCATTATGCACAAAGAGACAAAAAAATGACAGATATCTGTTGACAGAATGCTGGTTTGTTTATATAATTGTTTTTAAATCAGATATGGTATCGATGCCATAAAAAGGAGGTGTTACATGTATAACGGTTTATCAAATAACATGGGGAATCTGCACCGGCTGTCCAATGCTGTGACCCGTTCCATCAGCCCTGAAAATCTTACCGGGGAAAAGGGCAGGGGAGGTATGTGTGAGCTGGAAAACGGGTCCGCCAGGATGGCCGCCCGGGATCTGGGGAAGGGATGGAAGGTGAATCCATACATCCATATCGCCCCGGGAGAAACCTTCACGATTGCCGATATCGAGGGTTCCGGAGCGATTGAGCACATCTGGATGACCCCGACGGGGAAATGGCGAAATACGATCATCCGTTTTTACTGGGATGATCAGAAGACCCCGTCAGTGGAATGCCCTGTGGGAGATTTTTTCTGTTGCGGCTGGGGAGATTTTTTTCAGATTTCTACGCTGGCCGTGTGCGTGAATCCGGGAAGCGCGTTCAACTGCTACTGGACCATGCCCTTCCGAAAGAGGTGCAGGATCACGCTGGAGAACCGGGGAGAGGAGGATACGGTTTACTATTATCAGATCGACTATACGCTGACAGAGGTGCCGGAGGACGCCGCATATTTCCACGCACAGTTCCGCAGGGTGAACCCGCTTCCCTACAAAGAGGCCTATACGATTCTGGACGGTGTGAAGGGAAAGGGACACTACGTGGGAACTTATCTGGCCTGGGGGGTCAACAACAATCTCTGGTGGGGAGAAGGTGAGATCAAGTTCTATATGGACGGGGACGGGGAGTACCCTACCATATGCGGCACCGGTACGGAGGATTATTTCTGCGGTTCCTATGATTTTGAGGATCCCTATGAGCACAAAAGCTATGTGGATTTCACCACGCCCTACGGCGGTTTCTATCAGGTGCGCAGGGACGAGCTGTATAAGTGCCAGAAACGGTTTGGCATGTACCGGTTCCACATCGCCGATCCGATCCGGTTCGAGACGGATCTGCGGGTGACGATCCAGGCGCTGGGCTGGAGAGAGGGAGGCAGGTATCTGCCGCTGCAGGATGATATCGCTTCCGTGGCCTTCTGGTATCAGACGATCCCTGCGGCATCGTTTCCGGTTCTGGGCGACAGGGATTATCTGGAAGTGATCTGACCAGAGAGCAGGGAGGTGAGGAATATGGCAGATATGCCGGAGATTTTGGTGGTCGGCAGCTTTGTGAAGGATCTGATTGTTTCCACAGCGCGGTTTCCCGAGGCGGGAGAGACCGTGCTGGGATTTGATTTCCAGACAGCCTCCGGAGGGAAGGGAGCCAACCAGGCGATTCAGGCCGCCCGCCTGGGGGCGCATGTGACCATGGTGGGGAAGGTGGGAGACGATATTTATGGCAGGGAGCTGATTGCTTCCTGCACGGAAAATGGCATCGATTGCAGTCATGTCATGGTGGATGAGAAGGCACCTTCCTCCATTGGAAATGTGCAGCTGCAGATGAGTCAGGATGGAAGGAGCCAGAACCGTATCATCGTGGTACCCGGCGCCAATATGGCAATCCGGGAGGAGGATATAGCTTTTCTGGAGGCTGAGATAGAAGGCTACGACATGGTTCTTCTGCAGCTGGAGATCCCCATGAGGATCAATGAACGGGTGGTGGATATGGCTTATCGGAAGAACGTGCCGGTGATGCTCAATTCCGCGCCCTCCGATCGAATCAGCGACAGCCTGCTCTCAAAGCTGGCCTACATATCTCCCAATGAATATGAGGCGGCAGACCTGACGGGCGTCACAATCCGCAGGGATGGAAGAAAAGTGAACGAAGAGGACGTGAAGGGTGCCATCCGTAAGCTGTTGGAAAAGGGTGTGAAGAATGTGCTCATTACGCTGGGAGCAGCGGGAGCCGCTTTTGGCAACAGGAAGGAGTTCTTTCTGTGTCCTGCGGTGGAGAGGATTATCGCAGTGGATCCCACGGCGGCAGGCGATTCCTTTGTGGGAGCCTTTTCCACGCTGGTGAGTATGGGAATTGGACATGAGAGAGCGGTGTGCATCGCGAACCATGTGGGAGCCCTGACCGTGTCCCGTATGGGAGCGCAGCCCTCCCTGCCTACTCTGGAGCAGGTCAGGGCGCTGCTTCGTGAAAGAGGGGAGAATACTCTCCTGGAGGCGGAGAAGGCGGCGGTCTGAAAGGAAGGATTTTATGAGAGATTGGAATATGCAGGCACTGGAAAACTTTGACCGGATTGCGGCCAGAGAAATGAAAGATCTCATCGACCATGTGGACAATGAGAAATATTTGCAGGCGGCGTCCCTGATCCTGGAGGCCCAGGAGAGGGGGAATCGGATACATATCACCGGAATCGGGAAACCGGGACACGTATCTGCCTACGGCGCATCCCTGTTGTCCTCCACGGGGACGCCCACCTATTTTCTTCACGGCACCGAGGCGGTACACGGCTCCTGCGGACAGCTGGTTGCCGGGGATGTGCTGATTGCCATCTCCAACAGTGGGGAAACGGCGGAGCTGAAGGCCACGATCAATGCGGTGAAGAACAATGGCTGCCATGTGATCGCAGTTACGGGAAATGAGGATTCCTGGCTGGCCTCCCAGGCCGAAGTGCATCTCTTTGCAGGGGTGAAGGAGGAGGGAGACCCTCTGGACCGGGCGCCCAGGGCTTCTATCCTGGCAGAGAATTTCGTGATTCAGAGACTGAGTCTCATTTTGCAGGCATACCGGAAGCTGGATCCGGTGCAGTACGTGAAGTGGCATCCCGGCGGCAGTCTGGGGGTTTTGCGGGATGATGAGAGGCAGTGATCCGCGGGAGCAAAAGTAAAAGAGGATGTGTGATATCGATACCCTGTCTGATATTCGTCAAAATACACAAAAGAAACATCAGACAGACCATGAAAGGGCAAAAAATAAGCGAATATAAAGATATGTTGCACAAAAAATGAAATAATAAATAGAAATATGTTGACACAATAACGGTACGTGTATATAATTAGCTTACATAAATGGCATCGATACCACAAAACAGAAAGGAGAAGGAAGGGAAGATTTATGAAGAAGAGATTACTGGCAATGATACTGGCAGGCGCTCTGGCAGTATGCGCTCTCGCAGGCTGTGGGAGCAAAGAAAACGGGACAGGAACAGACAGCGCTTCGAAAGAAGAAGGTTCTCCGGCACAGGAGCAGCCGGCAGAAGGGGATACACAGATGGAGGCGCCGGAGGAGGAGACGACTACCAGCGGAACCACCGGAGGGGGCGATGTGACCGTGCGGCTGGCCTGGCTGGGCAGCGGACAGGACAAGGAGGCTCTGGATGCGTGTCTGCAGAAGTTCACGGACAAGACGGGAATTGGCGTGGAGACGGTCTATATTCCGGGAAGCTGGCAGGAATATTTCACCAAAATTCAGACCATGGTGGCGGGCGGCGACTATATCGACTGTGTCTATGTCGCCATAGAAGGGTTTGAGATGTTCATCGATACCGGAATGGCGGCTCCCATCGACGACTGGATCGCCGCTCATCAGGAGGAGTATGATGCGGTCGCGGGAGATATCGACCAGAATGTCATCGACAAGGTCACGTTCGACGGTAAGATTTATGCGATTCCGGAGGAGTGGAATAATGTGGTGACACATATGAATACGAATCTCCTGGAGGAAGCAGGACTTTCCATACCGGAAGCGGACTGGACGAAGGAAGAGTTCCTGGAATACTGTGAGAAGCTGACTAAGGAAAAAGAGGATGGCACGAAACAGTATGGCGTGGTGGTTCCCGGTTATTATTTCGGCGCTGAGGCATGGCTGTATAACAACGGCGCGGCCTATATGAACGATGACTTCACCAAAAGCACCATCAACTCGCCGGAGTCCGTGGAGGTATTCCAGCTTATGCAGGATCTGATTTATAAATATGGCTATGCGCCCGTGCCTCAGACCGGAGTGGATGAGATCCAGCTTCTGATCGACGGAAATGTGGCCATGGGCTTCTGGGGGAGATGGCCCACCAATAATTACAATGCCAATGGATTCAGGGATGTTGCGGTGCAGTATATTCCCAGCTTTTCCACAAACCAGCCGATCTGGGGCGGCGGCGGTATCTTTACTATGAACGCCTCCAAAAATCCGGATGCTGCCACATCCCTGGCATGCTATATCGGTTCCGCAGACTTTATCAGAGAGTTCATGGCGGCGGGGGCTATCCCGGTGCTCAACAGCGTGGCGCAGGATCTGGTATCCGAGCTGGGCTATCCGCAGAACAATCAGATTTTCTGGGAAAGCGCATCTTTTGCCAAGGCGGTACATTCTCCCATCCAGTATCCGGAGTGCGTGGATATAGTGGACCGGGCGATCTCTGAGATTCTTGTGAACCAGGCGGATGTACAGTCCACGCTGGATGCTGCGGCGGTGGAGATGGACAGCTGTCTGATGGATAATATAGAATGATCCATATCCGGAATCACACAGAAGCTGTCATGCAGTATATGTGTTCCGTGATAAACAAGCGCTCTCACGCTCCGCGAGCCAGCTTAATGTAAGCAGAGGAAGCTGCAGCGTCTGCAGCTTCCCCTGTTTAATATAAGGATATTTTGCACAAGCGTGAGAGCGTTTGGTGGTTATGCATTTCACGGGAAAGGAGATGTCTATGAAGACCATGTCTGTGAAGACAAATAAAAAGCCCCTCTCTGCGTTTCAGAAAAGGAAAAAGGCGGATAACCTGGCCGGATATCTGTTCTTACTGCCTGCGCTGATCGCGTTTGTTCTGTTCATCGGCGGTCCCATGCTGTTATCGCTGGCCCTCTCATTCTTTGATTATAATCTGATCCAGCCGCTGGAATTTGTGGGCCTGAAGAATCTGAAGAGATTCATTGCAGATCCCCAGGTGAGGATCGCATTTCTGAATACACTGAAATTCCTGGTGATACTGGTTCCGATTCACTGTATCCTGGGGCTGCTTCTGGCCTTTGCGGTCTCCCGCGTCAGGAGCGGCAGGATGAGATCGGTGTATCGGGGGGTGATCTATTTTCCCACCATCGTGACCACTTCCTCTGTGGCGATCGTATGGGTCTATATGTTCGGAACGGACACGGGGGTGATCAATTACTTCCTGCGTCAGCTTGGAGGAAGCAATGTGCCCTGGCTGACGGATAAAAATGTGGTGTATCTGACGGTAGCCCTGTTCAGCTTCTGGAAGTTTATCGGGACAGCGTTCTTATATTATTTCATTGGGTTACAGAATATTCCGGATGTGTATTATGAGGCTGCCAGGATAGACGGTGCGGGTACCAGGCAGATCTTTTTAAGGATCACGCTGCCTCTGCTCTCTCCCACGATTTTCTTTGTGGTGGTGACCAATATGATCGGCGTATTCCAGATCTTTGACGAGCCCTTCATCATCACGGGAGGGGGACCGGGAACGGCCACGAAGACCATGTCCCTGTATATCTATCAGATCGCTTTTCAGCAGATGAAGACGGGCTATGGCTGCACGCTGGCATTCAGTATATTCCTGGTGATTCTGATGATGACGCTCCTTCAGTTCGGCGGACAGAAAAAGTGGGTTACCTATGATTACGAATGAGGAGGGAAGCGGGTATGAGGCAAAAAAAATTTGAGAAAATGGGAAAAGGCTTTATTCTGCATCTTTTTCTGGTCATGCTTTGTGTCCTGATGATGCTGCCGTTCTGCTGGGTATTCTCCACATCTCTGAGACTGCCGGGGGAGTCCTTCCGGCTTCCGCCCAGCTTTTTCCCGACGGATTTTTACTATCAGAATTATCTGGATGTGTTTAGCAAATTCCCTTTTGCCAGGTTCATGCTCAACAGTATCCTGGTGGCGGTGACGGTGGTAGCGCTCAATGCCCTGGTGAGCACCATGGCGGGCTATTCCTTTGCAAGGATTCCCTTTAAAGGAAAGAGCGCCATGTTCATGCTGTTCCTGGCGGGAATGATGATCCCTTCCCAGGCAACCATGATTCCCGTGTATATTGTGATGTCAAGGCTGAAGCTGGTGGGGAGCCTGTGGGCGATCATTCTGCCCGCCATCATCAATCCGCTGTCCATCTTTTTTATCCGGCAGTTCATGATGACGATACCGGGAAGCTATGAGGATGCGGCCTATATAGACGGCGCGGGGAGATGGCAGATCTATCTGCGGGTGATCCTTCCCATGTCCAAATCGGTGATCGTCATGACCATGCTCCTTAATTTTATCGCATCCTGGAACAATTTCATGGGGCCGCTGATCTATCTGTCGGACTGGAACCAGATGACGCTGCCCATCGGACTGCGGATGCTGCAGGGCTATATGGGCACGGGGAGCATCGGGATCATCCTGGCCGGGGTGGCCCTGTCCATCCTGATCCCTACCGGACTGTATCTGGCAGGCCAGAAATACTTTTTACAGGGAATGACGCTGTCGGGGCTTAAGAGCTAAACTGGATTGCCGCCTGTGGCGGCGGAATGAGAGGAAGAATGAGCAGATTTACTTATACGAAGGAAAACGCACGGGAGATCTCCTTTCCTCTGGGCGGAATCGGGACGGGCTGTATCGGCCTGGCGGGGAACGGCCAGCTGGTGGACATGGAGATTTTCAACCGGCCCAATAAGGGATCCCATGCGGGGATGAGCCATTTTGCCATCAAGGCGGAGGAGAACGGAAGGGTGCTGGACGCCAGAGTGATCAACGGGGACAGCTATCCGCCCTATATGGGAAAATATAACAGGCCGCATTTTAACAGCTATGGATTCGGAGCGGACAGAGCCTCCCTGGCGGGCGTTCCCCATTTCCATGACTGTGCGTTTATCGGGGAGTTTCCCATTGCAACGCTGCGCTTTACAGAGGAGAAGTTTCCCGGGCAGGTGGAGATGGAGGCTTTCAATCCCTTTATCCCCACCAATGAGGATGATTCCAGCATCCCCGGCGCTTTTTTTACATTCCGGGTGACCAACACGCAGCAGCGTGAGCTGGAATATACCATAGCTTTCACCATGAACAATCTCTACGCCGCGGGAGGCGGAACCCATATACCCTTCCGCGGGGAGGGATACACCCTGCTCCATCTGACCAACCGGAATGAGGATCCCTGCGATCCGGATTACGGGGATCTGTGCATGGCGGCCATGGGGGAGGATATCGCAGTGCAGCAATACTGGTATCGGGGGAGCTGGTTCGATAACCTTGCTACCTACTGGAAGGAGTTCAGAAGTCCCGGAAGGCTCCGTAACCGGGTGTATGAAGGGGAGAAGAAGGCGACGGATCCCAACTATGCGGCGGACGATCTGGCGGTTCTTGCCTCCTCCTGCCGGATTGCTCCGGGGGAAACGAAGGAGTTTCGTTTTCTGCTCACCTGGAACCGTCCCAATTACTATAATTACTGGAATCCCGAGGTGAGTGAGGAGGAAGAGAAAAAAAGAGCCTGGAAGAACTATTACGCTACCCTGTTTGCTGACTCCAGAGCCAGCGCAGGATACGGGTGCGAGAACTGGGAACGGCTCAGCAGCCTTACCAGGCTGTTCCGGGATACCCTGTTTTCATCCGCCATGCCGGAGGAAGCGCTGGACGCTGTGTCCGCCAATCTGTCTGTCATCAAATCCCCCACCTGTATCCGGCTGGAGGACGGCTCCCTGTACGGCTTCGAGGGGAATCATATGGATGCGGGATGCTGCGAGGGCTCCTGTACGCATGTGTGGAGCTATACCTATGCCATTCCTTTTCTGTTCCCGAGGCTGGAACGGAGCATGCGCACACTGGAATATACCCACAGCTGCAGGGAGGACGGGAGCATGGGCTTCCGGCTGATGCTGCCGGTGGGCAGGAAGCCCTGGGATTTCCACCCCTGTGTGGACGGACAGTACGGTACCGTCATGCGGGTTCTGCGGGAATATCGGATCAGCGGGGACCGGGCGTGGCTCTCCGCTATCTGGCCCAATGTGAAGAAGACCATCGAGTTCGCCTGGTCCGAGCGGAATAAGGATCGCTGGGACAGAGATAAGGACGGTGTGATGGAGGGACGTCAGCACCATACCCTGGACATGGAGCTGTTCGGAAAGAATGCATGGCTCACCGGGATGTACCTGGGCGGCCTGCTGGCGGGAGCGGAGCTCGCGGATATCATGGGAGAGCCGGAGAAGGCCCGGGAATACAGAGAGCTTGCGGAAAACGGAAAAAGCGTTCTGAATACGGAGCTGTTCAACGGGGAATATTTCGAGCAGAAAATCAATCTGAAGGACAGAGCTCAGCTGGCGGTCTATGACGACGGGGAGAAGACCATGCAGGGTCAGGACATCTATTCCGGATACTGGAACCAGGAGCAGGAGGAGATCATGTACCAGATCGGGGAGGGCTGCGGTGTGGATCAGGTGCTGGCCCAGTGGCATGCGGATCTGATCGGGCTGGGCGGGATCTTCGAAAAGGAGAAGGTGCATTCCGCCCTGCAGGCGATCTATACCCATAATTTTATCTGCGCCAGGGATCATTTCAATCCCTGCAGGCTTTATTGTGTGGACGACGAAAAGGGGCTGCTGATCTGCAGCTGGCCGGAGGGAAAGACCAGGCCATTTATCACCGCTCCTTACTCGGAGGAGACGATGCACGGTTTTGAATACCAGGCGGCGAGCCATATGATCCGGGAGGGCCTGGAGGAGCAGGGCATGGAATGCATTCGGGCGATCCGGGAGCGCTATGACGGAAGAAAGCGCAATCCCTGGAATGAATACGAGTGCGGCAGTAATTACGCCAGATCCATGGCCAGCTATGCGCTGCTGCTGATCTACAGCGGTTTTCGCTACGACTGCGGGCGCGGGATGATGGGATTTGCCCCCATCCATGAGGAGGGCTTTACGTCCTTCTGGTCCCTGGATTCAGGCTGGGGCAGCGTGTCATACGGGCAGGACGAGGTGAGGATCCGGGTTCTCTACGGAGATGTGGCCCTTTCCAGACTATGGGTTTCCTGCGGGGGAAAACAGCCCGGCGGCCTGTGGATCGACGGGAAGAAGACGGCGTTTGATACGGACGGGGAAGAAATGGAATTTGCCGCCTGCACGGCACGGGACGAGATACGGATAGAATACGTTGAAGCGGCGAAGGGCTGAGGCTGTGGACAGGCAGGAGAAGGAGGAATATATGCGGGAAAGAAACAGCACACAGGTGCGGCGGAACATCAAAAGCTATACCAATGAGGCGCAGGCTTTCCGGGCTCTGCTGGGCGGGATCGGAACGGGGAACATCTCCCTGGACGCTTCGGCCAGGATCTGCGATCAGGAGATCCGCAATCATCCGGATAAGAAAAGGAAGATCCCCTACACTTTTTTTGCACTGTGGAATCAGTTTGAAGGAGAGCAGGCCAGAGCGCTGGTGCTGGAGGCCGCGCCCACAGGGATCAGCGACCGGGCTCTGGGGCATCCCACCGGGGAGCTGGTGGGCCTGCCGCGGTTTGACAGCAGCACAGTCAGCACCCGTTATCCCTTCTATGATTATGAGCTGGTGAAGAAGGGGCTGGATCTGGAGGTGCGCCTGGAGGCCTACACGCCCTTTATCCCGCTGGACAGCAGGGATTCCGGGATCCCGGGTCTGCGGATGAAATATACGGTCACCAACAGAGGAGACAGAACGGCGCAGACTGCCGTCTGCGGAACCATGTACAATGATATCGGTTTTGTCTCCTATGACGGCTTTGACCGGCTGGAGCAGAAGGGACGGCCCTTCAATCGGGCCTGGCGGGCCGATGGGCTTACGGGCGTGCTCTATGACAATGAAATGGATCACGGGGATGTGACCTGGGGCACCATGGCCCTTGCAACGGCCAATGGAAATGCGACGGTAAAACCGCAGTGGCAGCAGGGCGGCTGGTGGGACGGCGCGGAGGAATTCTGGCAGGATTTCCGATCGGATGGCGCCCTGGAGGAGGACGCGGCCTCTGACGCGGTGGGATCGGCCATCGGCGCGGCCTCTGCTCCCAGAGTGGTGGGATCGGTGGCGGCAAAGGAGACCATACCGCCGGGAGAGTCCAGGGAGTTCATCTTCTATTTCACCTGGAACTACCCCAACCGGTATGGCTGGTGGCCGGACGGCCATGCAGGCGACGGCCCGGCTCCCACGAAGATATGGAAAAACTATTACAGCGGCATCTGGAAGGACGCGGAGGCGGCGCTGACTTATTTCGTGGAAAAGGACCACTGGCTGTGGGAATACAGCGACCGGTTCGCCGATGCGCTCTATGGCACGACACTGGACGTGGATGTGATCGAGTCGCTGGTATCCGCCATCACGGTGATCCGTTCCAACACCTGCTTCCGGGTGGAGGACGGCCGGTTTTTTGGCTGGGAGGGATGCTTCGACCAGGCCGGGAGCTGTGCGGGTACCTGCACCCATGTGTGGAACTATGCCCAGGCGCTGGCTTTCCTCTTCCCGGAACTGGAGATCAGTGCCAGGAGGACGGAATTTCTGGAGGAGACGGACGAGGAGGGCAACATGGCTTTCCGGGCGAAGCGTTTCCTGGAGGGCCGCAAATGGGATATGCTGCCCGCCACGGACGGCCAGCTGGGATCCATCCTGCGGGTATACCGGGAATGGAAGCTGACCGGAGACGGGGATTTCCTTCGGGAGGTGTGGCCGAAGCTGGTGCAGGCGCTGGAGTTTTCTCTGCGGATATGGGACGAGGACGGGGACGGCGTTCTGGACAGCAGGCAGCATAATACCTATGATATTGAATTCTACGGGATCAGTTCTCTGACGAACTCCATCCTGTACGCCGCCCTGGAGGCGGCTGCAAGAATGGCGCAGGAGATGGGAGAGGAGGAACTGGCACAGCGGTGGAGGCAGATCGGGGCGCAGGGCAGCCGGAAGATGGACGAGCTTTTGTGGAATGGCGACTATTATCAGCAGGCGATTTCCCCGGAGGAGCTGAATGCCTACAAGTATCAGTACGGCAGCGGCTGTCTGTCGGATCAGCTCCTGGGTCAGGAGTTGGCCCATGTATATGGCCTGGGATATATCCTTCCCAGGGAACATGTGAGAAAGGCCATGGAGTCCGTCTTTGCCTTCAATTTTAAGGAGAATCTTAAGGATCACGAGAGCGTACAGAGAGCCTATGCTTATCAGGATGAGGCCGGGCTGGTGCTGTGCAGCTGGCCCCGCGGGGGAAGACCCAGGCAGCCCTTCGTCTACAGTGATGAGATCTGGACGGGGATCGAATACCAGGTGGCCGTACACCTGATTTATGAGGGGATGATCGAGGAGGCGATGCGGATCGTGAAGGCCATCCGGAAACGGTACGATGGCAGCAGGCGCAGCCCGTACGACGAGCTGGAATGCGGGCATCACTACGCCCGGTCCATGGCGGCCTGGGGACTTCTGGTTGCATTGTCCGGATACGAGTACGACCCTGGCCGGGACGAAATCTCCTTCTCCCCCAGGGTGAACGGGGATGACTTTGCCTGCTTTTATTCCAACGGAAAAGCCTGGGGGATCTATCGTCAGAAACGGCAGCCGGACGGAAGCGTGAAAAAGGAAGTGCAGGAACTGTTCCGGCGGGAACAGCTTACAGCAGAATAACCCATATGTTAAACAACGGATGACAGGCTTCGCCAGACATCCTTATGTTAAACGAAAAAATGCTCTGCGTGGGAGACCACGTGGAGCATTTTTGAGGACGAAAATCCCGGCGCAGAGGCAATGACGATTCGCCGGACTGTTCCGGAAGGGTACCGCCTCAGTTCCTTTTTTTGACGGAATCCCTGACCACCAGCACAGGGGAGAAGGCCATATTCTTCTGGAAACGGCGTTTCTCCAGGATACGGTTCATGACGAAGTTTGCCGCCTCCTCGCCCACCTGCCTCTGCATCATGTCCACGCTGGTCATGGGGGGATCGGTACACAGACAATAATCCGTATTATCCAGGGAGACGATAGAGATATCGTCAGGAACCCTTATGCCCATATCCCGGCAGACATTCATACAGCCGACGCCCATCAGATCGTTACAGGCGACAACGGCGGTACATTCTCCGCCCTGCTCCAGAAAGCTCCGAAAGGCATGGCAGGCGCCCTCCCGGGTAAAATCTGCATGAATCGCCAGACTTTCCTCTAAAGCGATATCTCTTTCCTCCAGCGCTTTGCGGTAGCCCTCAAAACGCTCCCTGGTATTCTGCTCTCCGGCGTCGCCGCCTAAAAAGGCGATTCTGGTATGCCCGTTGCGCAGGCAGTATTCCGTGGCAATCCATGCGGCGCGGGGCTGGTTCACATGGACGCAGTCATAAAAATCCTGTTCCTCCGCCGATTCATAGAAGCTGGTGATCACGGTGGGCAGGTCGGTATCCCGTATGGCCTGAATCAGCTGCGGCGAATAATCGAAGGAACCGAAAATAAGGCCGTCCACATAGCGACCTTTCAATGATTCCAGAACCTCAAGCTCCTTTTTGGGGCTGTGCATGGTATAACCCAGGATGATATTATAGCCGTAGCGATCCAGGACCTGTGTGGCGCCCTGGATCATGGCAAAGTAATATGGGTTCATAATATCGGGAATGCAGAGCATTACCTTCTGGGTAATGTGGCTTTTCAGCGCTTTGGCGGCCTGGTGAGGAACATAGCCCAGCTCGTGCGCCGCCTCCAGAATAGCGTCTCTGGAGGACTGGCTGCAATATCCGGTACCGTTAAGGGCCCTTACCACCGTGGAGGCCGACAGACCTGTTTTCTTTGATACGTCATAAATTGTGGCCAATATGTATCACCATCCCCTTCTTTTCAGAAACAGGTAAACGCCCCGTCAATGATAAAGTCCGCCCCTGTTGTAAAGGAGCTGGCATTGCCGGCCAGATATACGCAGATTGCCTCCAGCTCTTCCGGCTTTCCCATCCTTCCCAGAGGAGCCATCGCATTCCACTGATCGATCAGCGGGATCAGCGTCGGGGAATTCAGCGTCAGCTCCGTTCCGATATATCCCGGGCTGATGCTGTTGACGCGCACGCCTCTTTTGGCCCATTCCACCGCCAGCGACTTTGTGAGCTGGATCACTCCCGCCTTTGACGCATTGTAGGCGCACTGAGGCTGTGGAACATTGACAATATGCGCGGACATGGAGGCCGTGTTGATGATGGAGCCTCCC
Organism: uncultured Lachnospiraceae bacterium; assembly: GCA_947570615.1. Lineage (GTDB taxonomy): Bacteria > Bacillota > Clostridia > Lachnospirales > Lachnospiraceae > Suilimivivens. The sequence goes on along the minus strand of CANOVJ010000052.1, from coordinate 15,659 downwards.
CCGTGTCCCAGCATATACTTTCCGGCCGCGATATCCGTCAGGAAGATTCCATTCAGGTTAACGTTGATTACTTTGCTCCACTGTTCCCAGGTCATTTCCTCCGCAGGGGCATTGATGCAGATCCCGGCATTGTTATGACAGAAGTCAAGCCCTCCCAGCTCCCTTACCACCTGGTCCACCATCTCGTCCACCTGCGTCTTATCCGTACAGTCTGTCCGGATCGCGATCACTTTCCTGCCGGTCAGCTCCATGATCTCATCCGCCGTCTTCTGTGCCTGCTCATAGTCCAGATCCACGATCGCCACATCCGCGCCTGCCTCCGCAAAGGCTCTTGCGGTGCTTTTGCCGATCCCTCTCGCCGCGCCTGTCACGAATCCCCTTTTTCCGTCCAGACGCATTTTTTCAATTATTCCCATACAAATCTCCTTTTTATAATTTAATTGTGGAAAAACATATGTCAAAATATAAATATATTTTAACATATTGATACGGGGTCTGGCAATTCTCCGGCCCGGTATAATTTAAATAAATAATCGTGTGGAACTTGAGCAGATCTGACGGGCGCCCGGGGCGGGTGCGGCGGAGGAAAACTCTCCGCTGCCCGATTGTAAAGGAAAGCGCTTGTGTGGTAAGATACAGGTGGATTCGGAAGCGGGACAAATGATGATTGTCAGAAGGACAGTGGGCGGATAAAATTATTTTATTTTGCCGGAGAGGAGTCTCATGGTTATTCGTAAGGCGGCGATGGAGGATGTGGACAGGCTGGTGGAGGTGCGCCAGGATTTTCAGCAAATGATGAAGGGGACCCGGGGCGGACCGGAATTTGCCCGGGCGGTGAGGAATTACCTGAAAGCGGGCATGGCGGATGGCTCCGTCGTGGTATGGCTGGCGCAGGAGGAGGGCCGGATCGTCTCCTGCGCCATGCTCTGCTGTGTGGAAGAGATGCCGGTGCTGGCCAATCTCAGCGGCAGAATCGGCTATATACACAATGTGTTTACTCTGCCCGAGTACCGCAGGCAGGGTCTGGCGGAGCAGCTGGTGAGGAATTGCCTGCAGTCGGCAAAAGAGTGGGGCGCGGGGCGGGTGCGGCTCGGGGCCACCGAACAGGGCAGACGACTGTACGAGAAGCTGGGATTTTGGCAGATGCAGGATGAAATGCAGATAAATACCGGAGCCATATTCTGATAAGGAGTCATTTCCCCTCATAATCTATGGTGACAAAGGAAGTATGGAAGTGGTATAATCACAATATGATCTGATCAGAAAACTGAAAACAGACATCGTGAAAGGAGCTGTTTATGGAAGAATTAAAATCTATCATGGAAAAGTTTGCGGTATGCGGCTGGGATTTAATATCCGTTCCGGCCAGGCAGTGGCTGGACGGAAAAGCTGACAGGGACAGTTTAATATTGGCAATAAGGCAGGCGGACCAGGAATGCGGAAGCTGCGGCTGTGATATGGATCCGCTTTATAAAAGGGCTCTGGAACTGATCTGACGGCGCGGTCAGTTCCGGCTTTGGTACAGGAGGCAAAAACGGCAGGGTTATCAGCGCCCTGAGACGATCATATTGCATCTGCTCCACAGTTCATCCCCGTATGCAAATACATTTCTGTCAGTCCTTCTTTCCACAAAGCCCGCTTTTTTATAGCACTGCTTCGCGGCGGTATTTTCATCGAATACATTGAGAAGTACCGCCTTAACGCCGGTGATCTCAAAGGCGTACCGCAGCGCCAGTCTCAGCATTTCGGTTCCATAACCCATTCCACGTCTGGAGCTATCGACGATTACGAATTTGAGAAATCCGGTATTGTCTTTCAGATTAACGCCATAGCAGAAAAATCCCCTTACCTCTCCGCTGTTTTCCGTTGCAACGAAGGCGCTGTCTGTCCAGGTCATTGAGCTGGCCGTCAGAAAATCGTGGAAGGACTCGGGAGTGAGCGGGCAGGGTAAAAGGTTTGCGCACCAGAGGGCGTGGACTTTTTCATTATCAATCCATCTGGCCAGGGCTTCGTAGTCTTTGCCCGGTATGTACGGACGAATTCTCACAGGTGGATTTCCTTTCTTTTCAGTATTCCTGTATTTTAACATATCATTTGACATGAAGTAAACCAATTGTATAAAATAGGTTCGGAAATCCTGATTCCGGAATTACAGCGGAACGCAGGCGGGCGGAGTACCGATTTGGAAGATGAGGAGGAAAAGGGCATGAGTCTTTTTCAGGAGATTCAGGGTTATCAGCCTGCCAATGAGCAGGAGGCATGTGATAAAGAGGTAATGCTTCGGTTTATGGAGGAAAATCCGGATTGCTTAAGTCGTGAGAACAGGGTGGGACATTTTTCCGCGTCCATCTGGACCGTGAACAGAGAGCGGACGAAAACCCTGATGGTATACCATAATATCTACGATTCCTGGTCCTGGATCGGGGGACATGCGGACGGGATGGAGGATCTGCGGGCGGTGGCTCTTCGGGAATTGCAGGAGGAAACCGGCATATCCCGCGCGTCTCTTGTAAGCGGAGAGATTTTCTCTCTGGAGACGCTGACGGTTGACGGTCATATGAAAAAAGGGGTATATGTGCCCGGCCATCTGCATTTTAATGTCACTTATCTGGCTGAGGCGGACGAAGCGCAGGAGCTGACTGTGAACAGGGATGAAAATCAGGCGGTGGCCTGGTGGACATTTGAGGAGGCCCTGCGCGTGCCCAGGGAGAGATGGATGGCGGAGCGTATTTACGGGAAACTGATCGATAAGTGCAGATAAGATTGCAGATTCTCAGATGCGCAGGAATTTATATTTGCGTCAGGAAGAAAGAAAAGGAAGAATAAAAATTGAATTTCAGAGAGGAACAGCGGTATGGCCGAAACAGAAATACAAAGGTTGACCACGCCTATATACAGGGCGGAGAGTATCGTAAAAAGTTTGATAAGCTGACAGATGACAGGAGTGTTAACAGACTGCTTTATCAAAAAGCAAAGGAAATGCTCTTACACAGAAGCGGCACGCTTCTGGAAGATATGTACTGGTTTGATCTGGGATCAGGAGAAATCGTAGCCAGCGTTCTGGATTCCAGAGAGGAACAAAAAATTATTTATACGGATTGCGTAAAGAGGCTGGTGGGAAAGAATGAGAAGCTTATAACGATACATACCCATCCGTTCAGCATGCCGCCGAGTATAGCCGATTTTAATTCTGTTTATGTGAATCATTATCTCTTTGGAATTATTGTATGTCATGACGGCCGGCTTTACAAATACCGTGCAGGAGAAAAGCTTTCAGAGGATTTGCAAAGACTGTATATGGCGTTTTTCCTGAAAAAGGGGTATAATGAAGAAGAGGCGCAGTTAAAGGCGTTAGGGAAGATACAGAATAACTATAATATGAGTTTTGAGGAGGTGAGCTGACATGGAAGATAAATATATCCTGGAGGACAAGACAGATATTCCGGGAGAATATCTGGAAATGACAGAGGAAGAACTGCAAAAGAGAATTGACGAGCAGCTTGCCAGGGACGGAAAAAAATAAAAACAGGTTTCAGGACAAAGCATTGGCGGGGGGAGCTCAGCTCCCAACCCGCCGTTTGTTTCGATACAGGGAATACAGCAGTAAAATTCCGGACAGCGCCCCCAGAAAGAGGAAGGACTGCAAAAACGGCATAAAGTTATAGGATCCGCCCTGCCAGAAGTCGATGAAGTCGCTGCTGATGTAGGTCATGGGAAGGGTTGCCGCGATTTTCTGCAGCACAGTCGGGAGCTGGTCCGTGCGGATTCCCATCATACCCGTGAGGATCATGAAAATAAAGTAGAGAAACATGGTGATGGCGAAGGTGACGCTGAATTTCTGAACGATGTTGGCGATGGCATGGGCAATGATCAGAAAAATAATCCCCAGCAGATACAGCGACGCCATCAGGCACAGGAAGGATGCCGGGGCCGGCCTTTGTACGCCCATGACCAGAGCCTGAAAGAGGCCGAACAGGAGGAAGGCCAGCGTCAGAAAAATCAGGTGGGCAATGATTTTGGCGGTCATCTCGCCCACCGGGTCAAAGCCGAAAAGACGCATCCGCAGGGGGATGCCCTTTTCAATTTCGGAGGAATACAGACACCCATACCCCAGAAGCATGATCGCCATGGGCATGATCAGTGCCATGGTCAGCATGAGGGAGGTGTTGATCTGTGTCTGCACCTCGGGGGAGGCCTGGCCGCCAATGGTTCTGGACAGCAGCAGGCACATCAGGTTTGGAAAAACAATTCCGAAAAAGTGAGGCATGATGTTGCCGTTTAAGTTTCTCAGTTCGTAGATGATCAGGTTACGGTTACATTTCTTTTTCATCTCTGCTCCAATCTGAAACGCTCTCTCGCGTTGATATACATGATCTCGATATCCGAATTGCTCCTCTTAAAATTGACATTGTGTCCCGCCAGGAGCCGCATGATCTTATCCTCCGCCGCCTGGTCCGGGCAGGATATGGCAATCAGGTGGTCAGGCGACTTCAAAATGGGGAAGTCTGCGCAGAGCCTGCGGTTTTCGGGGGTATTCTCCAGAATATAGACGACCCTCCCGCAGAAGGTGTCAAAGAGCTCCTCCTTTTTACCGTAGGCCGCCACCTGCCCCTGATCCAGAATCAGGATTTTGTCGGCGAGCTGCTCCAGCTCCTCGTAGTAATGGGACACCACCATCAGGGTGTCGTCCTTATCCCGATACCAGTCCGTGAGCTTTTCGGTCAGCCGCTGACGGGTCTCAAAGTCAAGGCCTGAGGTGACTTCGTCGTAAAAGGTCAGCGCGGCATTCTGAAGCATCACCATGATAATGGTAAATTTCTGTTTCTGTCCTCCGGAGAGCGCGTTGAACCGTTTGGAAAGGCAGGGGCCGAAGTCGAAAAAGTCGATGAGCTCCCGGAGCCTCTGGTTTTTCCGGATCCGTGTGTTCAGCACGGTTTCCATAATATGCTGCACTGCCATGGTGGAAGCATATGCGTTGGACTGCATATGCACCGCCATATTCTCCGGCGTAAGCTCTGTCACGATCCTGCCCTCACAGGGAACCAGCCCCAGCAGGGCTTTGACCAGCGTGGTTTTGCCGGCGCCGTTGGAGCCGATGACGCCGATCCGCTCGCCCCTGTCAATGGAGATGGGGCGGGTGATGGAAAGGGCCCTCTGATGGCCGTAATTTACCTGTAATTGATGAATGGTCAGTAGCATGTCTGTCTCCTCTCAGTGTGTGGACAGCGTCCGGGCGTCGTCATCCTCCCCGCAGAAGGTAAGAAGAGCCAGGACGCAGGAACCGCTCTCTGTTGTCTCGTTCTCGACCCGCAGCCGGATGCCGCACAGGCGGCTGTAATAGGCGGCCACATACAGCCCCAGTCCCTTTCCGGGGTTCTCCCCGTTACCGCTCACAAAGGGCTCGAAAATGTGGGGCAGCAGCTCCTTCGGGATGGATGCGCCATAGTTTCGGATGGCCAGCGTCTTTTCTGAAATTCTGCCGTCGATTTCGCTGTTCATTTCGCTCTCGATACTGATCTTAATTTGTCCTCCCGGCGGGGTGCGGGAGACGGCATTGGAGAGCAGGTTGTCGATGATTCTTTTGAGGATCTCCCGGTCAGCCTGCACGCAGGCGTCCCCCTCTATGCTGATTTTAAGCCCGGCGTCCTCGCTCTGGACGGCGTAAGCGCCCAGCAGGTCTCTCACCAGAGGCTCCAGCCGAAGCGATTCCTTCTGCATACGGTCTGTGTGGTAATTCAGGTACAAAATATCCTCCACAATTTTGCGCATGGACAGGAGCTGTCTTTTCACCTCCGGAAGATGGGCTCTGGCGTCGCGGTATTTTCCGATTTCGTCCATCATGCCCTCCACCAGTAGAAGAGCGGCCGAGATGGGCGTTTTTAACTGGTGGGAGGTGGCCCGCAGAAAGACCTCCCTGCGCAGGTTTTCCTCTTCCAGGGCCCTGTTTTTTCGGGCCAGCTCCAGATAACTGCTGTGGAGCCGGGTATAGAGCTCGCCCAGGGCGCGGCCCAGGTCTCCGATCTCGTCGCCGGAGGAAACGTCGAAGACCGGGGCGACAGGGGCAAGGGCGTCAGGGCCGGGATCCTGCAAGGAACAGGGCTCGGAGGAGGAAATCCCGGAGGCAGGATTCTGAGAGTCCAACGTCCCCGCCAGCCCGGCGTTTTTGGCCTCCCCTGCCAGCCGGATGATGGGGTTTACGATCTTTCCCGAAAAATAGCGGGAGGAGAGAAGGACCAGTAGAAAGACCACCGCCACGATCATGGGCATGCTCCCCGAGACCACCGGACGGATTTCCTCCATCTGGGGCGTCATGGTGGGAAGCACCGTGAGAAGGAAAGCGTCTGCGCAGGCTCCCACGGCCACGTAGGTGGTATAGCTGTAATCATCGTCCGAGACCCCCGCCTCGAAGATTACCGTTCCGTCCGAGCCCAGGTGCGTTCTGGCATACTCTTCCCGGTAGACGCCCCGGTTTTCCTTCTGCTCGATCGCAAACCCGAGGGGATAGTCCTGTGGGGGAAAACCTGTCTGCTTCAATTTTTCCTTCAGAAGCTGAAGGAGGGCGTCGAAATCCTCCTTTGTGGGAGTGTCCGTCCTCTCCGGGGCGTTTCCCTCGCCGGAGGCCGGGGACTCTGAGAGCGGATCCTGACGGAAGTAGCCGGAAGCCTCTGCGGCGTCCAGGCCGTTTTCCAGAGAGGCCAGCGCTTCCCGGATCCGTCCGAGAGCCTTAAGGAGGTCTTCATCCCGCACGGTCAGCGTCAGCCGGAAGAATTTCCCGGTGACGAAAAGCTCGTTTCCCTCCCGGGGAATTTCCAGGGAATAGGTGGAGGAGGGATTTCTGACGGTGAGGCCGTCATAGCTGCGGCTCTGCTGATATCCTCTGTGAATGTCGGCTGCGGATTTCAGGTTGCTGTCCATCATGTAATCCACATACAGGGAGGGCAGCATGAAGACGAAATATCCGGTGATAAAGGCGACCATCACAGCCGCCAGGATGATACTGTAGAGAAATGTTTTTTTTGACAGTCTCATAACTGTATATCATCTCCTTTCATACTCCCGGGGCTTTGGAGTCGTCTTCCTGGTACTGATACCCCACGCCGATCACGGTTTTGATGAAATTTCCGGGAAGCTTTTTGCGCAGGTTTTTCACATGGGCGTCGATGATCCGGTCATTGCCCATGTAATCCTCATTGAAAATCCGCAGGATGAGCGTTTCTCTGGTAAAGGCCCTGTGGGGCTCCTTTTTCAGAACCTGCAGCAGAAGAAATTCGCTTAAGGTCAGAGGCAGGGCAGCTCCGTCGTAAAAGGCCTGCCAGGAATCCTCGTGGAGAACCAGACCTTTCTGCGTCTGTGGCGTCGTCTTTTTCACCCGGCGCAGGATGGTCTCCATCCGCTTGAGCAGGATCACGGGGGACACCGGCTTGATCACATAGTCGTCCGCGTAAAGGTTAAAGGCCTGAATCTGCGTCTTTTCGTCGTCCAGGGCGGTGAGCATGATGACCGCCAGCTCCGGAAGACGCTCCTTAATGTAAGAGAGAACCTCAAGCCCGCTGATCTTCGGCACCATGATGTCCAGAACGGCCATGTCAAAGCGCCGGTTTTTTAACAGAGACAGGGCGGCTTCCCCGTCCCCGGCGCAGATTACCTCATAGCCCTGCATTTTCATATACTCTGTCAGAACCTCCCGGATGGTGGGTTCGTCTTCCAGAAACAAAATCCGCATATTCAGCCCTCATTTCTCTGTTTTTGGGCCCGGAGAATGACCGGACCGCTTCTTTACCAATTATTGTAGCACAGGCGTATGAATTTCAGATGAAGATGGTGTGTGAATTTTTGGGGGAATGCCCTGTGCGGTCTTCCCTGTCAGAAGCAGGCTCGCCGCAGAACGGTTGAAGGGTGCAAAAGAATTGCGGAGAAGGGGCGTTTTCGAAGCCCTTCTCCGCAGAAAAAAATCATGACATATAATCCCTGATGATCAGAGGAATCTGGGAGAGCATATTGTCCACGTCCTCAAACATGGTGCTTTTGGTAGTCCCCAGCCTGCTTGCGCGGTTGATATGCGCCACTACCTCCTGATACTGATGCTTGATCTTTTCGAAGTATTCGCACAGCGCCTGGAGCGAAGCCCTGGATTCGCCGATCACGCCGTTAATCTCTGTCTGTACCGTTGTGGCGTTTTCCGCCGCCTGGGTGATGTTATCAAACATTTCACAGGTTTCGTCGACCTTTTCAATGCTCGCCCCCAGGGCCTGCCGGGAGGTATCGATGCTCTCGTTGAGCCGCTGCGTTCCCTGCTGTACGTCGGTGATGCCGGCTCCGACCTCGGTCACAAGGCCCTTGATCTCCTCGGCAAGACGCTTTACCTCCTCCGCGACCACCGCAAAGCCCTTTCCGTGGATGCCCGCCTTGGCGGCCTCGATGGAGGCGTTCAGGGCGAGGATGTTGGTCTGGTCGGCAATGGATTCGATTTTGTCCGTGCAGACCCGGATTTTGTGGACGGCGCTCTGAAAGGTTTCGAAGGTGTTCATCATCTCATCAAAGCAGGATTCCACCTGCCGGGAGCTGGTCTTAAGCGACTCCACCTCGTTCTGGGACTGGATTACGGACTGGGCGATCTCGTGCTTTACCGTCTCAAACTGTCCCGACACCCGATTGATATTGGAAAAGGTTTCCCCGAAATCCTGCAGGGTCTCCTGAAAATTGTCCGCTTCCCCGATCACGCTGCCGAAGGCCCTGCTCACATTGCTCAGCTCCAACAGGGATGCCACCTCGCTCTGCACCAGATCCTGCTGGTATTCCTTCAGACTGTCGGTCACGTGCAGTACCGGATAGAGGCTTTTTTCCGGAGCCTGGGATTTTTTCATTAATTTCATTTCTGTTTCCTCCTGATGCCGATGCTATTCAAATACCACGCAAGTCATGGACTGGTTGACAAACCGGTTGTTGTAATGTTCTCCGTACCCCACGAAACCGGTATGGCTGCCCAGCGTACCCATCTCCTTCAGGTACTCCTGGAAGTAATGGTTTTCGGTAAAGAGCAGATAACGGAACAGGCAGTTTACGGAAAACACTGCCGAGATGCGGGAGAAATCCTGACGGATGTTCTGTATCGTATTTTTAACCACTGCCCTGTAATCGTCCAGCTCCAGCAAAATCAGCACATCCGAATCGTTTACCTGGCGGAAGCATTTCAGGGCGTTTCCCTGGACTTCCTTTATGGAGATAATGCAGGTATCGTTGCCGCTTATTTTCCCAAAAGGATTTTTAAAGGTCTGGGTCTCTATTTCCTTCTCCGTTACATGGAGGATTTCCTGGTATACGTCCCGTGCAGGCTTTCCGTTGAGTTCCCCAATTATGTATTCGGCCTTGTTGGTTTTGGAGGCGATAAAGTAGTAATTGCCCATGCGGTGATAGATATTTTCCTTGTAAGCCCTGACTCTGCCGCCGTTGTTTCTGATAAAGGCGTAGGCGGTGGCGTCCTGAAAGACCTGCCCGTTGGCGGAGACTCTGCCGGCGTCCCCGGTCCCGCCCACCAGCGAGATGTTTTTGCGTTTTAACACGCTGTATATGGTGGTCAGCACACAGGCGTCGTTTCCGGAACAGAAGTCGATGCAGATGGTATCCTTCTGCGAACCGTTAACCTTTTTCAGATCCTGCTCCAGACGGCTGATGTATTTGACCGGCATGGTGGAGACCTCCTCGAGTACGCCGGCACTGGCGGTCACACCGTCATAAAATGCGATCACACTGACGCCCTTTTCCGTTATCTCTGCGGCGTAGCTCATTCCGATGCACCCGATGCTGGGAATCTGAGGGTAAAGCTTTTCCAGCTCTTTTACATGGGAATCAAACTGTCCGTCAGTAGAAAATAACATGATAAACTGAGGGTTTTGCAGCCCGCGAACGGCTTCCCTGAGATCTCCCCTCCGGCTTGTGCCAAAAAACTGTTTCAATTTACTGCTCCCTTCCCTTCTTCTGTCACGTAATCTCTGCCGGCCACTTCGTGGACGGCGTAAAAGCATTTTTAAAAATATTATAATTTGTGTTCTGACCGCCGTCAATCACAGAATGACGGATTGAAACAGTTTGGGTAAATGAATAAAAAACCTGTTGGAAAGCGGATTTTTTTGATAAGATATGAATAGAGAACAGGAAAGCGGGGAGTGATGGGATGGCGGAAACGGATTATTTTAAGAGCGCGCTGGCCAGCTTTACCCACGAGGCCGCCAGCGGAGGCGCGATCCGTCATCTGGCGGATTTGGGCTATACCGTGGATCAGATCGTGGAGAAGCTGACCTTTCCGACGCCCCGGGAGCGGGTGCGTCGGGAGGTGTGGGAGCGGCTGGTGGATACCGGAACAGTGCTTCTGGAGGAGCCGGGAAGTGGAAAGCGGCAGGAAAAGGCCGATTTTGTGCTGGAATATGACCGCTATGGCAGAGCCACCTTCCGCAGGGAGACGGCGCGGAAGGAAAGTGATGCGCCCGTGATCTGGAGAGAGCGGCGGTTTGAAGACAGGGACGGACCCCTTTCCTCTTATCTGGCGGCCAGGTGCGCGGAAAATGACGGGGACAAAAGCTGGTGCTCCTGTGAGTTCGGGTTCTGGAGCAGACAGGAGCCGGAGCGTCTTCGGGCGGCCATGGAGAGCTGCGACCGGCGGCAGAGGGAGTATGTGCTGGGGCTTGTCTGGGAGGAGGATATCTGTTACCACAGGCTGGATCAGCGGATGAGGGAGATCGTGTCCAGGCTCTATGAAGGAGGGCATTACAGGGGCGCGCTTTATTTTCTGAAAACCCGGGAGCGGGTGGTGGTCGAGAGGAAGGAGTATTGATATGAAGCTGGATTTTGACGCAGAACAGGTGGCGGAGGCCATCGACCGTATTGTGGATCGCACCATGAGGATGGATCTGACCTGGGACTGGCCCTGCGGGGTAGCCTGCTACGGAATCGGTCAGGCCTTTGAGAAAACGGGGAACGGGCGGTATTTAACGCTCTTAAGGGAAAGAGTGGACGAGCTTATCTCTCTGGGCCTGCCCGCTGTGTGGACAGTGAATTCCTGCGCCATGGGGCACTGCCTGATCACGCTGTATCAGGCCACGGGGGAGGAAAAGTACAGGGAGCTGTTCATGAGCAAGGCCCGGTATCTGCGCAGGGAGGCGCCGCGCTTCGGGGAGAACGTGTTACAGCACACCGTGTCGGCGGGAAACGACTTTCCGGAGCAGGCCTGGGCGGACACGCTGTTCATGGCGGCGTTGTTTCTGCTGCGGGCAGGGGTTTTGTGCGACGACAGGGAGATGGTGGACGACGCCCTGAATCAGTGGTACTGGCATATCAACTATCTGCAGGACGGGGAGAGCGGTCTTTTTTATCACGGGTATAACAATATCACCGGGGATCATATGTCGGGGATATACTGGGGGCGGGCCAACGCCTGGGCGGCCTACACCATGTCCCGGGTGGGGAGCATCCTGCCCGAGTGTTATCTGTATCCCAGATATATGGATGTGGCGGGCTCCTTAAATGAACAGCTTTCCGCCCTGAAGATGCTGCAGACCGAAGGCGGGCTCTGGCGGACGGTGCTGGACGATGAGGAATCCTACGAGGAGGTTTCCGCCTCCGCGGGGATCGCCGCGGCCATGCTGGAGAGAGGAAATCCTCTCCACACCAGGTATCTGAATAAGGCAATCCGGGGCGTGCTGGAGAATGTGGGCAGGGATGGAAGGGTGTTAAACGTTTCCGGCGGCACCGCCGTGATGAAGGATGCGCAGGGGTACCGGGAGATTTCCCGGAGATGGATCCAGGGCTGGGGACAGGGCCTGGCGCTGACCTTCCTGGCAGGAGTGCTGGCGTCGGGAGAAGTAAATAAGGATGGGGCACTCTAGCGCAGCGCTTCTGAAACAAAAAAACAGAGCGTTGACAAAACTCCGGCCCGGTGGTATGATACACCCAATCAGTCAAAAGCGATGACGGAAAAGAGTAGGATACAGGAAGCATCCAGAGAGAGCGGCGAAAGGTGGAAGCCGTTTATGTGAAGCGTATCTGAAAACCATTCCGGAGCTGTAATGCCTAAGGCGAGAGCTGTTAAGCGTTATCGTATGCCTGCGTTAAAGGATAGGATTTATGCAGCGGTTTCCTGTGGGAAGACAGGCGGCTCTGTTGGAATCTGAAGTGAAAAATTAAGGTGGAACCGTGCATTATGCACCCTTAGATATGCGTTCAGCGCGTATCTGAGGGTGCTTTTTTATGCACAGGCCCGCATATGGAAGTTTGCTGCCGGGCAGCATGCGGGCCGCGCACGAGTAGGGGAAAAAGCCTCCCCTACTCGATTGTGCAGCCCCATGCAGAGGAAGTATGCCGCTAAAGCGGCGCATGGGGGCGCGGCGAGTAGAGGGAAGAGCCTCCTCTACTCGATTGCGCATGGGAAAAGTGCTCGATTGTGCGGAGGAAAGGAGAGAGAAAGAAAATGAAGGTATTACGAAACGACGGTCAGATTATGGAGGGAAGCTTTGAGCAGAAGGAGGTGAGGCAGGCCTTCTGGCATACCAGCGCCCATGTGCTGGCGCAGGCGGTTAAGCGTCTGTATCCCGATGCGGAGTGCGCCATCGGCCCGGCCATCGAGAATGGCTTTTACTATGACTTTGAGTTTGGCTTTCCTTTTACGGAGGAGCATCTGGGGGCGGTGGAGAAGGAGATGAAACGGATCGTAAAGGAGTCTCTTTCCCTGGAGGTTTTTGCGGTTTCCAGGCAGGAGGCCCTGGAATACATGGAGGAAAAGCGGGAGCCCTATAAGCTGGAGATGATCAGGGAGCTTGGGCAGGAAGAAAAAATCAGTTTTTACAGGCAGGGCGATTACGCGGAGTTCTGCGCGGGGCCGCATATTACCAATACCGGTCATATTAAGGCGCTCAAGCTTGTGTCCGTGGCCGGGGCGTACTGGCGGGGAGATGAAAACAATCGGATGCTCACCAGAATTTACGGGATCTCCTTTCCCACGCAGGCGCAGCTTGATGCCCATCTGGAAATGCTGAAGGAGGCCGGAAAGCGCGATCACAGGAAGCTGGGAAAGGAGCTGGGCCTGTTTGCGCTCATGGAGGAGGGGCCGGGTTTCCCCTTTTTCCTGCCCAAAGGGCTGACGCTTAAGAATCTGTTGATCGATTACTGGAGAAAGCTTCATGAGCGCGAGGGGTATGTGGAGATTTCCACGCCCGTCATTCTGGAGCGGAGTCTGTGGGAGATCTCCGGGCACTGGGAGCATTACCCCAACATGTACACTCTGAAAATCGACGGGAAGGATTTTGCGGTAAAGCCCATGAGCTGTCCCGGCGGTCTTCTGGTCTACAAGATGGAGCCTCATTCCTACAGGGAGCTTCCCATGCGGATCGCTGAGCTGGGGCTGGTACACCGGAATGAAAAATCGGGGGAGCTTCACGGCCTGATGCGTGTCCGGTGCCTGACGCAGGACGACGCCCATATTTTTATGACACAGGATCAGGTGACGGAGGAGATCAAGGGGGTGGCCCGTCTCATCGACGAAATTTATTCGACCTTCGGGTTTGAGTATTTTGTGGAGCTCTCCACGAAGCCGGAGAACAGCATCGGGAGCGACGAGGAGTGGGAGCTGGCGACGGATGCCCTGGAGCGGGCGATCCGTGAGATGGGGGTGCCGTACACGGTCAATGAGGGAGACGGGGCTTTTTATGGGCCCAAGCTCGATTTTCATCTGAAGGATTCCCTGGGACGTACCTGGCAGTGCGGCACCATCCAGGTGGACTTCCAGCTTCCGCAGCGGTTTGAGGCGGAGTATGTGGGAGAAGACGGGGAAAAGCACCGTCCCATCATGATTCACAGGGCGATATTCGGCTCCATCGAGCGCTTCATCGGTATTCTGATCGAGCATTACGCCGGAAAATTCCCGGTATGGCTCTCCCCCGTACAGGTAAAGATTCTGCCGGTGTCGGATAAGTATCTGGCATATGCCCGGCAGGTGGCCGGACAGCTTAAGGAGAAGAAGATCCGGGCTCAGATCGACGAGCGGAGCGAGAAGCTGGGATACAAGATCCGACAGGCCCGCATGGAGCGGGTTCCCTATATGGTAATTCTGGGAGAGAAGGAGCAGGAAGCGGGAACGCTCTCGGTAAGGAGCCGGGACGAGGCGCAGGAGCGGCAGGATCTGGGAGCGATGAAGGTGGAGGAATTCGCATCACTTCTTTTCCAGGAGAATTGAAAAAAACGGCGTTTCCTGATAGAATAGCCATAACAGAAAAGGATGTCCGGAGGCTGTGAGAGAAAAATCCGGCGCGGGTTTTCGGGCCTGCGACCGGATTTGCGCAGGAGCGGGCGGGGAGGATAAAGGGATGAGCAGATTTGGCTTTGAGGAAATGCAGGAGATTCAGCGGGAGCTTCAGGAAAAATATAAGGGGAGATGGGGCGGCCTTTCCCCGGAAAAAGGGCGCAGCAGCCTTCTGTGGATGATCACCGAGATGGGAGAGGTGGCCGATATCATCAAAAAGCAGGGGGATGAGAGCATCATGCAGGATGCGCAGTGCCGCCATCATTTCGTGGAGGAGATGTGCGATGTGATGATGTATTTCAACGACGTGATGCTGTGTTACTCCATAACGCCGGAGGAGATCGAAAAGGTATATCTGGAGAAGCATCACACAAATATGGGAAGGTGGTAAGGGCGGGGAAAGTTCTCCCTTTTTACGCAAAAAGGCGCATGGCTTATCTTACTGTTCCATGCGCCTGATGCCTCTGCAATATTTGAGTTTGATTAATTATGTTAACTGCATTGACTGGCTTTCCAATTCCTTAACTATATCAAGAGAAAGCTCCGTAGCTTCCGCTATTTCCTCTAAAGATATCTTGCCTGATTTTATCAGGTGAAGTGCTGTCTTTTTTGCTTTATTCTGTACTGCTTCATTTCTCATGTCTTCCATAATTTTACACATGGCAGCAACTCCTTTCGCGTCCTGCTTATAGTACCGTGCTTTTTTAGCAAGTGCTTCATAATTCATATCATCGGGATCCGTGCAGGAAAAATCGTGCATCAACTTTCCAATTTCATTGTTGCCTCTATATTTTCCATTAACATATATAATATGCGAACCATCATCAAATAATACCTTATTTTCCCCAATAGTGACATATCTTTCTACTGGATAGATCGGTTGATCTCCCTTCATTACATCATTTTCCGTTATGAATATAACATAGCTGTCAGGAATATCTTCCGTATCATCACCGGGCTTTAATATGTATGCATCCAACAGGCTGCTGTTATGCCTTGCTCTCTTTGCGCCTGCTCCTGCGTCCTTTCTCTGAATTTCTACATCAAATTCTTTATCGGAGCTGTCAACCGCATGGACATCTAAAACAGCAGAACGTCCCTGCAAATTCTTCATAGGCTCTTGTGTCCTGACCGATTTGATTGTTATGTCATTGCGTCCTAAAACAATCCGAAGTATCAGTTCCACCCCCTCAAAATTATCTGTAAGGCAGACAGTCATAAAATCATCATCCATATATCGGAGTAATTTCAGACGCTCTAAGTCCTGTTGATGTGTCAGCTCCGTTGTATTCAGAAATATCACCTTCTTTCACTACATTACTCAAACTTCGCACTTGAATAAGTGCCTATGCACCTTGAAAATTCAATCATA
>CANOVJ010000051.1 GCA_947570615.1 uncultured Lachnospiraceae bacterium | reverse complement strand
TACGTGGCACCACAAATGGTGCCGCGGTGCATATCGGTTTATAAGTTTAACCTGAGAGGTTAAAACCGTATCTTGACAAACCGCCTGCAGAGAACTATAATGATTTTATCATTAAGAAGTGGGGGACAGTTTATGTCAGCCGTGGTAAAAATGGAGAATGCAAAATAAATATTGCAGGGATGATTCCTGTCTATTTTGCGTGGAATCATTCTCATTTCTGCCTTACGATGTGCTGATAGATCTGGTTAATAATGTAATTTGCTGATTGGAATGGGAGCATGGCTGTGTGGCTGTGCTCCTTTTTGTGTACAGGGGCACACAGAAGAATTTGCTGTTGATGCAGCGTGTGCCCGGTGCGCCGGTTTTTCTGCTGTCGCGGCGTACACCCCCCGCGGCCTGTCCGTTTCTGATCAGGGAGAAGAGACCGTGCAGTATCATGCCGTCCGGGGCAGATCTGCACGGTCTTTTTTTGCGCAGGCCCGCATATGGAAGTTTGCTGTTGGTGCAGCATGCGGGCCGCGCTGATTGTTGTTTACACTTCTATATGATACTGAAATAATGGCCACAGAGAGAAGGAGGGTATATCGCATGGATGCACAGAATGTAATCGAGACCAGGGATTTAACCAAACGCTACAGAAGGTACAAAAAGAAGGAAGGGCTGCGGGGAAGCGTTTCCAGCCTTTTTCACAGGGAATATGTGGAGAAGACGGCGGTAAGCGGCATGGATCTGCAGATCGCCGGGGGAGAGTTTGTGGGGCTGATCGGGCCCAACGGCGCGGGAAAGACCACGCTGATCAAGATGCTGACCGGGATCATCGCGCCCACCTGCGGTCAGGTCAGTGTGCTGGGATACTATCCCAACGATATGAAAAATGAGTTCAAAAAGCAGTATGCGGTGGTGATGGGGCAGAAAAGCCAGTTGTTTTTTGAGCTGACGGTAAACGATATCCTGCGGATGTTCAAGGAGATTTATGAGATTTCCGAGGAGGATTTTCGAAGCAACAGGGCGTATTTTGTGGAGCTGTTCGGCGTGCAGGAGCTGATGGATGTACAGGTGCGGACTCTTTCCCTGGGGGAACGGATGAAAATGGAGCTGATCGTGGCCCTTTTGCATAATCCCAGGGTACTGTTTCTGGACGAACCAACCATAGGACTGGACGCAATCGCCTCCAGACAGATCCGCAGGTTTTTAAAGGAGATCAACGAGGAGCGCAGAACCACTATTCTTCTCACCTCACACTATATGGAGGATATCCGGGCGCTGTGCGGCCGGTCAGTGGTGATCCATCACGGGACAAAAATTTATGACGGCGGGACGGAGGCTCTCTTTGAGAGATATCAGAAAAACAGAAAAATCAGCGTCACCTTTCAGCACCCGGTGGAAGGGATCCAGGGGGCGGACGGGGATACAGGATGGCTTTGGGGGCGGGAGGCGGGAGCGGAAGCAACGCCCGGAAATGCGTCCGGTATCCGGGTTCTGGAGGATACCCCCTACAAAAAGGTTCTTCTGGTTCCCAAAGAGAGGACGGGGGAGGTCATGGGCAGGGTCATGGCCTGCGAGCCTGCGGACATTACCATCGAGGAGGAGGAAGTGGGAAAGGTGATCGAGCGGATCTACCGGGAAGGAGAAAAAGCGGATGTGTAAATACAGGGAGATTGCCAGAGTATTTTTAAAGTCACAGATGGCCTGGCGGGCGGATGTGGCCTTTAACATGATTTTTACGGTTTCCAGGATTGTGTTTGCGAGCCTGCTCTGGGGAATTATTTTTGCCGGAAAGGATGTGGTTGCCGGATTTACATTTCATGGAATGCTTTCCTACTATATTATAAGCGCTTTTCTGTATCAGCTTGAAATGTCGGACGGAATCAGCGGGGAGGTCTGCGCCAGGATCCGCAACGGAACCTTTTCCAAATATATGATTCTGCCGGTGAGTATCGAGGGATATTTTACCGCCATGGAGGCGGGTGTGGCGTTGTTCTATCTGGGATTTGACCTTGCGGCGGCGCTGATCTGGGTGTTTATTTTCCGGATCGAGTTCGTGCTGACGGCGGATGTGACGATCTGGCTGTGCAGTCTTTGTATGATCCTGCTGGGGTTGTTTTTCATGGTGCAGCTCAACTATTATCTGGGGATTCTGACACTGAAATACCAGGGGATCGACACGTTTCTGATGATCAAGAGGCATTTTGTGGAGCTGGTCACCGGAAGCATTATCCCGCTGGCGCTGTTCCCGGAGGCAGTGGTGAGGGTTATGAAGCTTCTGCCGTTCTACTATGTGACCTATCTGCCCTCCATGCTCCTTACCGGAAAGCTGGCCGGGGAAGCCATATCCGGTCTGGGAATCCTGGCGGCATGGTGTGCGCTCATGCAGGCGCTGATCCGGCTGACCTGGAGCAGATACAGCAGAAAGTATGACGGGGTGGGAATATGAAGAAAAATTTAAGAGTGATAAGAGAGCTGATCAAAATAAGATTCCACAATCTGATGGTATTCCGGCTGGATTTTTTCTCGCCCTTTTTCGTGGACGGGAGCCTGTTTCTGGTACAGCTCCTGGTGTTCCGGGTGGTCTATTCCAATGTGGACGCCATCGGAAGCTGGGGGCGGGGAGAGGTGATTTTGTATATCGGAACGTTTTCCCTTCTGAACGCCGTCAGCATGTCGGTCTGCTTTTTCGGACTGCTGGGGATTCAGGACAAGGTGCTGAGCGGAGAGATGGATCTGTACCTGACAAAACCAGTGAGCCCGCTGCTTCGGCTGACCTTTGAGCAGGTGAATCCGGGCTCCGTTCCGCTGATTCTCATGAGCCTGTGTATTATTGCGTACGGGGCGAAGGTGAGCCGGCTGCAGATCGGTCCGGAGAGCCTTCTGGCTTACGGCTTCTGGCTTCTGGTGATGGAGATCCTTTACTATGAGATGGAGGTTCTGATGCGGGCAGTTTCCTTCTATGTGATCTCCAATGCAAGGCTGATCCAGCTGGAGGACGCCAGTCTGGATCTGTGCATGAAGCTGCCGGGGATTGCCTTTTATGGCGTGTATAAGCTGGTCTTTTACATGATCCTTCCCTATGGTATCATGGCCACGCTCCCGGTACAGAGACTGGTGGGAGAGATGAGCTGGCGGCTGGGACTGTGGGGGATATCCGTGGTGGCTGTGTTCACGGTTCTCACTTATGTGGTGTGGACCAGGGGGATCAGGAGGTATAACAGCGCGAGCTCGTGAGGGGAGGATATCCTCGCAGGCAGCAGGCCAGGGATGGAGAAAATAAGATGCAGGATATGGTATATCAGTATTTTATTGTGCCGTATCCTGTATACATTTTACGGTAATGACGATTCTGTCTGCCGGGTAACTCATATGATACGGGTCGTTTTATGAGAAATGCAAGAAAGTTCATTTTAATTAGAACTATAGGTATATTGTCGAAATATGTAAAAAAATGGTATGATTTTATCAATTAAGTCGTTGAGCCAGAAATTTATTTTTCAAAAGAATATTGAATGGGTTTGTTCAGAAGATGAAAACAAAGAGCTCAATTTATCTGACGGATAATTATTGGAAACGTACATTGGGGTATTGTATAGTCGCACTGATTTCTTTGGTATCAGGGGGCGTTGTGTCTATATACCTGAATGATCTCAGCCTGTATCAACTGCCACGCTATATAAAAGAAAACTGGATCTCCGCCTCTTATATTATTTTAACTGCCGCATTATTTATTGCCGGTTTTGTCACTTTATATCATCAAAGGAGTATAAATAAAGGTTATAAAGTTATCGTGGTATCTGATTGTATCTTATTTGTTGCCATGATTTATTTTTTTCTCAATTTTTTTAAAGATAACAATTTCTTTTTTCTGTTAATTCTCTATGGGACTCTCAGCCTTTCCGCCATGCTTTTTTATTATAGGCTGTCCGAGAACCAATTCGAGTTTGTCAGATACGAATTGGTATGGCCTGCCATATATACTATTGCCTTGTCAGCTTATATGGGTTATGTATTAGTTTTATATTCCTCAGGTAACGAAGGTGGCGTTTCGCTCATTGTTCCTATCTTAGTGCTTTTGCTTTATGAATATGTTTTATTTCTGAGTGATATTCCAAAAGCAGAAGTACATGAAGGGAATGTGATAGTGCAAAATAACAAGATAGGTTTTGTTCATATAATATTTCTGCTGTTTTTTTGGTTTCTTGCGGTTTCCTTTGACTCGTGTAAAATTGCCGTGTATTTTCTGTTGTTTTGCAGTGCGTCGATAATTCTGGAGTCGCTTGATGTTATAATGCGCAAGGAAAGTGATTCTGTTAAGGAGAAATATGATTCGGCAATGTGTTTTGCCATCAGTATTCTTTCTCTTGGGGGAAGCGTGACAGTAACATTAATGGAGAGAATTCCCATAATTCACGCCGTTTTCCTGATCATTATTATTGAAATATATGGTATCGTTTTTTATAACATAAGGAAAATGAAAAATTGTACAGGAGCAAGGATTGATGTCGTTAAACTGGTTTCTTTCATCACAAGTGTCATTGTCATTTTTTCTTTGTTTATACTGGAGAAAAATGGATTTGACCTGATTAAGGTGTTGGAAGAACTGATTGATCTCTCCAAATTAACAACATGGATTATGGCGGGTGTCTCTGCTGGCATCATAGCTCTTTTGAGTGGATGGCCAAAAGAAATAACAGACCTGATATCAAAAATAAAGAAAAGCGATATATCGCTACGAGGGGCATGGCAGAAGTGCAGACTGAGCCGTTTGTATTTGTATTTGGGAGTGGCAGACGCGATAGCACAGATTGCGTTACAATTAGGAGCGCAAAGAAAGTTTACCAGGGTGAAAACCGGTACATTATTTTTATTTATTATATTTTTCTTAAATCTCGTGTTATATGGGATGGAAAACTTTAATAAGGATTCGGATCATGAGAAAAAAGCTGCTTAGGAAGGGAATAATCCTTTTTAAATCTTGCCAGATGCTTCATGTACCTTCGTGTTTTCTCCTGTTTTTTTTGGTAAGTCTATTTTTAAGCAGACATCAGATACCAATGGTGCAATCTGCCTTTTATGCGATACCGTTTTCATTTGCGGCCATGGGGTGCTTCGCAATTAATGATGTCTATGATTATGATAAAGATGTAATCAATAAACCCTACCGTATTTTGCCGATGGGATTAATAACGAGGCAAAGGGCGTTTCAAACAGGCTGTTTTCTGTTTTTCTTATCCGCTATAGGGGCAATTGGGGTGTCACAGAATACTTATGAATTGTTTTTATACTTTTTCGCAATTATTTTAGCGTTTATATATGGAAGATTTATTAATTATCTTAGCAAAATCAAATCTGTATATACTGCGATAGTGATTGCAATTCCATTGTTCTTTGTCGTTTATAAAAGTAGTATGGAAATTGACAGCTTCTCTTTGCTTTTAGCAGTTATTTTATATATAACAGGGAAAGAATTGATGATGGATATTTATGACATGGAAGGAGATAAAGAAAGTGGACAATATACGATACCTGTCCAGTGGGGCGAGAAGCGAACCTTTATTTTAGCAGCTATTGTACAAATTGTTTCACTGGCACTTTTTAAGGTCAGACTGGAAGTTGCCGCTCATATTATTGTATTGTGCTTTTCGTATTTGGGAATCTGCTATTATATATGGTTAAACAAAGACAGAATATGGAGGAGGTTTGTAGTTTATTGCTTATGGTTACCGCTGGTTATTTGTCTTATCGTAGTAATGTAAAGGTCTGTAAAGGGGATATCATTCGTGTAAGAAGAGGTATATATTGGCACTATGGTATTGTATTGTCGGACAATCAAATAATTCATTATTCCAGTTATCCGGGACATTGGTGGAAAAAGCCTGCAAGTGTGCGTATAGTTTTATGGCATCAGTTTCTCAAAAAGAAAAAGGCATATGAGATATATTACAGTGCAAAGTCAGGGAGCGAGGGAGAGAGAATTATCTCAAGGGCATTGCAAAGAATAGGGGAAGAGAAATATTCTCTGTTATTTAATAACTGTAAACAATTCGTAGATGATTGTAGAAAGTAAGACATTTTACGATGATATTCGACCTCTTGTACATACTGTTTGTTTTATCGAAAAATACGCTGAAGGATTGATACGAAAATGCATTATAAAAGCCATGATCTGTCCCCCCAAAAAAAGCCGTTGCTTTTGGGGGAGGCAGGTTTCCGGGTAAAGTGCAGCTTAAATAAGCTTTCTGGCTTCCTCGTATTTGCTCACAGTGGTGCCCAGTGCCTCGCAGGCTCTCTCCAGCGTTACCTGAAAGAATTTCATGGCGTTTTCGATATCCACCACAAGACGTCTGGCTTCGCCGCATTTTATTCCTTCGACAAGCCCCTCTTTTCTGCCCTTCCTTTCATACTGGTCAAATAATTCACACACGGTGATCTCATCCTCCTCCCTGATGTGTTGCTGTTCCAGCCATTTTTCAATATTTTCAGTGTCCGTTTCCCCCGAGAGAACCTTAAGCATTTTGAGCAGGGCGGCTTTATGGACGATTTTTTGGTCAGAACGGTAACCGATTCCCTCCGCAAGAAAATCTACCACGATCCGCATATCGCTCCGGAACAGATTTCTGGTTTCCGGAGGCAGACGTCTCATCTCGAAGACATGAAGCTTTAAGTCATCGATATACTTCCACTCCTCCTTTTCAAGCATTTGCCTCCTGAAAAGCTGCCGGATGTCGCGACCGCTTTTCCAGCCGGGTTGCCCCCGGTAGAGAATGAGCTCTATCACAGGAAAAAGGCTTTGGGTTTTCTTTTCGGACTGTTCCCGGTAGATGCCTCCGGTATAACCGGCTTTTCGCAGCAGCATTTTTCCGTCTGCCCTGCTCTGATTGGCAATCAGATACATGATTCTGATCTGCCCGTTTATAATCTCAAATTTACACAGATCCTCATACTGAGTCCGGAGCTTTTCGTTTCCCTGATAAACAGTCTCTGTCGGTCCGGGCCACAGCCGTTGTGGACCTGTACGTATTTTTCCCTGGTAGAGCAGCGCATTGATGGTGTCTGCCGCAACATCCGGAAAGGCAACAAATTCTTTTTCGACAGTGTCCTTCTTTTCGCTGTTTCCCTGCATGTCTCCTCCTCTCGCAGCGGACGGAAGCGTGCAGGTTTGAAACCGCTTTTTGGCGGCATTTCCGTATTCCGTAAGTACAGATTCTCCATGTCTGCCCAAAGCTTCCGTCTGTCTCTGAAATATGTCAGTTTTTTCTGGAAATTAAGCACGGATCTTTGAATCAGACAGGAAATTTCTTTCCCATGGAAGATAAGAGAAGCCTTATCGACTGTATTTGACGTTATGCTTAATTTGATGGTTATATCATAACATATGGAAAATTATTTTTCAATATTCTGTCATTGACATTCTGAGTCTAATGCATTAAACTAAATTTGGTTTAATATATTAGACCTTTAAATATAATTAACAGGGGCAGGAAATCGGGAGATCTGAAGTGTCCGGGCGAAAATGTCCGGTCTTCCGGATAAGGGATTCCGAGTCCTGAGGGGAGAACGGATAAGAGATGGAAACACCGAAAATTTTTGACAGTGAATACAGATTCTGCGAGATCCTCTGGGAGCACGAGCCGGTATCGAGCAGCGAGCTGGTGCGGCTGTGCAGGGAAAAGCTGGACTGGAAAAAGTCCACCACCTACACGGTGATCAGAAGGCTTTCGGAGCGGGGCGTTGTGCAGTCCAGGGACGCCATCGTCACCTCTCTGGTGTCCAGGCAGGAAGCTCTCTCGGCACAGAGCGCCCAGGTGGTGGAGAAGTCCTTTGCCGGTTCGCTGCCGGATTTTATTGCCGCCTTTACCAGAAAAAAGAAGCTGTCCCGGCAGGAAATTGAGGAGATCCGCAGGATGATCGATTCCTTCGGGGAGTAAAGACTGCCGGCGCCGGATCGGAAATGGGAGGCGGGAAGCGATGCGGATTGCGTCTGCCCGTCAGATGCCGGATTCGCGGGCGGGAGAGCGATGTGGAAATGAGAATATGCGCCATGTGCGCGGAAATGAGGAAAGAATATGGAGAGGATTTTTCCGGAGGTTTTGAGACTGAGTATGTTTGCGGGAGCCATGGTTCCGGCGGTGCTATTGATTCGCCTCCTGTTGGGGAAAGCGCCAAAGAGTCTGCGATGTGTTCTCTGGATGCTGGTGGGAATCCGTCTCATGGTTCCCTTTTCCATCAAGTCGGCCTTTGGTCTGTTTCCGGAGAGGGGATCACTGGCAGACGGGATGACCGGTGGACAGTCGGAGCAGGCCGATGCCTTTTTGCAGGGAGCGGGAGTCGATCCGGCAGCATCGGCAGGGGCCGGAGCGAAAGAAGCGCCTGCGCCTCCGGAAAAAAGCGGGGATACGGGAAACGGGGCGGCGACTGCGCAGGCAGGGGATCTGCGGATGGCGCTTCGGATTGGTTCAGCCATATGGTTTTTTGGGACGCTGTTTATGGCAGGATATTTTTTCCACAGCTGGTTTAAGATCAGAGCCTGTGTCCGTATGGCGTCTATGGAGGAATATCTGCTGGAGGACAGAGTGGTGAGGATTTACAGGTGTGGCGAAATCGAGACGCCGTTCCTCTTCGGCGTCATGCATCCCCGGATCTGTGTGCCCTCCTCCATGGACAGGAAGGAGCTGCCTTATATCGTGCGCCATGAGATGGCTCACCGCAGACGGGGGGATCATCTGGTGAAACCCCTTTCATTCTTTCTGCTGTCCGTTCACTGGTTTAACCCTCTGATCTGGGTCGCCTTTAAGATGCTGTGCCGGGATATGGAGCTTGCCTGCGACGAGATGGTGATCCGCGATATGAAAGGGAAGGACAGAAAGGCTTACGCCAGGGCGCTCTTAAACAGCAGTGTATGGAAGGAAAAAGCGGCGACCTGCCCGGTGGCCTTCGGGGAGCTGAGCGTAAAGGAGCGGGTGCGGAACATTCTCAACTACAGAAAGCCCACCGTTTGGACAGTCTGTCTGGGGGCGGCACTCTGCGCGGTCCTTCTGCTTTGCTTCATGACTCAGAAAAAGCCCCGGGGACAGCGCATTCTTCTGACAAATGAGCCGGAACAGACGCAGAGCGTCGGCGAAGCGGAAGGGGAGGAAGCGGCGGAGCAGGGCGTGGAAGCGGCAGACACGGAAACACAGGAGGATTTTACTGCCCTGGGAAGCCGGGCTTTTGTGGAAAGCTGGGCGGAGGCTTTCTGCAGCCGGGACGGGAGAGCGCTGGCCGCTCTGTGCGCTCGAAAGCTGTCGGAGATTTTCCGGGAGGGAGAGACGGTTATTACGTTGGAGGGGGACGGGCCCGGCTTTGGCTGGTCAAGCCCCTGGCCCTGGGACGGGGAGGCGGACTACCGGATCATGAGCCTGACGGATACCGACGCCCGGATCCTGTACTATGCCTGGACATCGGATCCCCATGTGACGGTCTGGGAGGAGAAACTCACATTCCATTCACGGGATGGCCGCTTTCTGATGGACAGCTCGGAGCTGGATATTCTGGACAACATCTGTACAGGGGAGGAATTTTACAGAGCTTATCCAGGCGGCGTGATCAACGGGACGAGAATGGATTATCTGACAAACGAAGCGGGGGAGGCCTTAAATGATAATGCCATGGAGAACAGAGATTTTTATGAGCCGCTGTTTGCGCCGGACACGGCGGCGCGGTTTCTCCTGAATATGCTCAATAATGAGGGAAAGGTGGAGATTTCCGTGGAGAAGGGCGAAGGCGGACAGGATGCGGGAGAGGTCCGGGTGTCCGTTTCCTTTATCCTGGATCACGAGGAGGCTTCCGTGACCATGGTCCGGCCTTATGGGGAGGACGGGATCTGGATTCCGCAGACTACGCTTCGATAAAAAGGGATTGCGCCGCCACCCCATATGTTATATGATACGGACATCAGCCGTGCCCGCGCCGTCGCGGCGCGGGCCACGGAACCATTCAACATATGAGGAGGAAATCAGATGGAGAACAAAAAAGAGTTGTCTCAGGCGGCGTACCGGTTTGAGGCGAAAATGCCGCTGGCGCAGGCGATCCCGTTGGGCTTACAGCATGTGCTGGCAATGTTTGTGGGAAACCTGACGCCGATCCTGATCATAACCGGCGCGTGCGGTATCGCGGGGGGAGAATTTGCGGACCTGCAGGTCAGCCTTCTGCAAAACGCCATGCTGGTGGCAGGGCTTGTGACGCTGGTCCAGCTCTATGCGCTGGGGCCGGTGGGAGGAAAGGTGCCTATCATCATGGGAACGAGCTCCGGCTTTATCGGCGTCTTTAACAGCGTGGCGGCAAGCATGGGCGGCGGTGCGGCGGCATACGGCGCGATGATGGGAGCGTCTGTTTTAGGCGGTATTTTTGAGGGGATCCTGGGATTTTTCTTAAAGCCCCTGCGGAAATTTTTCCCTTCGGTGGTGACGGGAACAGTGGTTCTCTCCATCGGGCTGTCCCTGATCTCGGTGGGGATCAATACCTTTGGAGGCGGAAATAACGCGAAGGATTTCGGCTCCGTGGAGAACCTTCTGCTGGCGCTTTTCGTGCTGATAGTGATTCTGGTGCTGAAACACGGGGTGAAGGGAATCGCAGGCTCGGCTTCCATTTTAATCGGCATTGTGGCCGGATACATCGTGGCCTTTATCATGGGACTGGCGCTGCCCACCACCGGAGTGACGGCGGACGGAGTGGAATACACGAAGGCCTGGGTGCTGAACTGGAGTAAGGTGAGAGAGGCGGGGTGGTTTGCCATTCCCTCCCTGATGCCTGTAAAGATCGTCTTCGATATGCGCGCCATCATCCCGGTTATGATCATGTTTATCGTGACGGCGGTGGAGACAGTGGGAGACATTTCCGGCGTGATGGAAGGCGGCGTGGGAAGGGAGGCCACCGACAGAGAGCTCTCCGGCGGCGTGATCTGTGACGGAGTGGGCTCCTCCTTTGCAGCGATTTTTGGCGTACTGCCCAACACCTCCTTCAGCCAGAATGTGGGACTGGTGGCCATGACTAAAGTGGTCAACCGTTTTGCTCTGGCCACGGGAGCCATCTTCCTGATCCTGTGCGGCCTGATTCCCAAGCTGGGCGCGCTGGTTTCCATCATGCCCCAGGCGGTTCTGGGCGGGGCGGCCGTGATGATGTTTTCCTCCATTGTGGTCAGCGGAATCCAGCTTATCATGAAAGGCCCCATGACGCCCAGAAACCTGACCATCGTATCCGTGGCGCTGGGCGTGGGCTACGGCATGGGTGCAAACACCGGCATTCTGGCCAATACGCCCCAGGCGGTTCAGCTGATTTTCGGCGGTTCGGGTATCGTTCCGGCAGCCGTGGTGGCCATTCTTCTGAATGTGCTTCTGCCGAAGGAGAAGGAGAGCGTCTGAGCTCATATCCCTTTGGAGAGAAGGAAAAGACGCGCCAGATCCTGCGGCGTGTCCACATCATCAAGCTCGAAGGCATCCCGTACAGGTATCTGCACAACCTGTGCGGGATATTTTTGAGCCAGAAAGGAGCCTCCTGCGCCCCGGGGAAGGGTCAGCAGCTCCGGAAAGAAGCGCCGGCCAAACAGCACAGGGCTGGCCGCCCGGCCTTCGTATGCCGGACGGCAGATGCTGTCCGGGTTCTGAAAAAAGGCCTGCAGGAGGGCCTCCAGGCTTTCCGGGCGCAGAAGAGGCTGATCGGCGGGGCAGAACAGGCAGCCCGAAAGATGGGAATGCGCCGGCGGCCATATATGATCCTGTCCGTCCTCGATGGCCAGTAGGTGTCCAAGGCCCAGCCGGATGGTATCGCTGCGGTCCGGGAGATCGTGAAGGAGCACAAAAAGACCCATTTCCCGGCAAAGTGCGGCAATCCCGGCGTGCCTGGTGACCACGAGCCGCCGCAGGCAGGGGAAGCGGGCGCTGCACTCCAGGATGCGGGAGATCAGGGGCTGTCCATCAAAATCCGCCAGGAGCTTGTTCCCTCCGAAACGCCGTCCAAGACCCGAGGCCATGATGACGCAGCCAACGGCTTTCACAGGCCCGTCGGTGCGGTTTTGTTCCAAAGAGGCTGTGACAGCTTCTGAGATTTTCGTCCCGGCAGATTTCATAAAGGATTTTCCTTTCACAGGAGGCTGATGTTTTTCAGCAGGGGAAGGCGGTTCCGTGCTCTGAGAGCAGAACCAGCCGCTCTCTCCCGCTGCGGTCCGGACACCGGATCAGGGACACCGGGCCGTAGATTTGGGAGAAGGCCTCCTGCATATCGTTAAGAGAGTCATAAGCCGGATGCAGCAGGGCCATGCAGCGCCCTTCCTTTAAGAGAAGGAGCTGCTGGCAGAAGTCCAGAGCCAGCAGCGGATCGTGTACAGAGACCAGAGCCGCCTTTTCCTGATTGCGGATAAGACCTTGCAGGATTTGCAGGCTGTGGCAGCGGTTATGGAAATCCAGCGCGCTGTCCGGTTCATCCAGAAGCAGCAGGGAGGTATCCTCCACCAGGGTCCTGGCCAGGATGCAGAGCTGCTTCTGGCCTTCGCTCAGGGTAAGGTAATCCGTATCCTCCATTCCCGTAAGCCCCACGGCGGCGAGAGCCTGACGGGCGGCGTCGCGCTGTGTCCGGGAGGGCCTTTGCAGAAGACCCAGCCCGGGATTAAAGCCCATCAGCACCACCTCCAGGAGGGGGAGGGAGAGGATGACGCCGCTTCGCTGGGGAATATAGCTGATTTCTTTGGCAAGCCTGCGCCGGGGGAGGGTATCCAGCGGCTGTCCCTTTAGCAGGCAGGTTCCCCTGGCGGGCAGCAGGCGGCAGACGGCTTTCAGCAGGGTGGATTTTCCACTGCCGTTTGCGCCCAAAAGCCCGGTGATGGTTCCCGGCTCCAGGGAAAAGGAGACGTCCTCAAGGACGGTCTGTTTTCCGTATCCGGCGCTTATGTTTTTGGCGGTAAAAAAAGCTGGATCCATGGTATCTCCATCTGTTCAGGCAGGGCCTGTGAACCGGCGCATGGTTTGTGACGGTTTTGAGGCCCGTCGCAGTCAACGGTAAGGCGTATGGGCGGATTTCACAAGCAGGTAAATCAGAAAGGGCGCTCCCAGCAGGGAAGTAAAGATGCTTACGGGAAGCTCGCCGGAAGATACGCTTCGGGCCAGCAGATCCGCTCCCAGAAGAAGGATGCTCCCCGCAAATCCGCCCAGAAGCAGAGTGGAAGGGCGGCCGGTTCCCGTAAGGAGCCGGGCCGTGTGAGGGGCCAGCAGGCCGACGAAGCTGATCAGGCCGGTGTTGCTGATGGCACAGGCCGTGAGCAGCGTGGCCAGCAGGAGTATCAGAAGCCGCACTCTTCCCACGTGTACGCCCAGCATCCGGCTTTCCGATTCCTCCAGGGACAGAAGCAGGAGCTGACGGTAGAGCAGAAAAATCCCCCCGGCGCATCCCAGTCCGATGAAGAGGGTCGCCGGCAGGCGGTGGAGACTGACGCCGTTCAGACTCCCCATAAGCCAGTATTCAACGGAGGCCAGCTCCCTTTCCGGGTCGGCCAGCAGCTTAAGGCCCATCAGCAGAGTCTGGGCCAGGGAGTGGACGGCGATGCCTGCAAGGACAATGGAGGCGCTGCTCTTTCCCGGGGCGAGGGCCCCGAGAGCCAGCGTCAGAAGAACCGCCAGAAGCCCTCCCAGAAAGGCGGAGAGGGTGACGCTCACAGCGCCGGAGGATAAAATGTGCGCCAGTCCCCCGGGCAGGCCAAAGAGCCCCCCCGGGGACAGGCCCGGAGAGAGAAACAGGATGCCGAAAGCCGCCCCCGCGCTGGCCCCGGAGGATACGCCGATGATATCCGGGGAAGCCAGAGGATTGTGGAATACCGTCTGAAACACACCGCCCGCAATTCCCAGTCCCAGTCCTCCTAAAAGCGCCATGCAGGTTCTGGGGACCCTCAGCGTCACAAATACCCGCAGCGCCTGCTCATCGCCCGCCAGCAGCAGGGCGGGGGTGAGAGGGTATTTTCCCACCATAAGGGAGAGGACGCCCAGCGATATTGTCAGAAGAAGGGCCGCCGCCAGCAGAACCTTTTCCCGGCGTGAGGATCTGCGGGAGGGGAAATCAGTCCGCGGCATAAAGGCTCTCAGGCTCGGGCGTAAAGCCGTAAAAGGTTTCATAGAAGGAAACCGCAGTCTCCTTCCACTGTGTGTCAGGGTATTGCTCCGGGTGCAGGATGGAGGCCAGCCACAGGCTGCCAAGCACGCTGCCCGGAACCGGGGAATCCCAGGACTCGACAGCGTTGGGGAGCTGGTACACATGTCCGTTTTTTACCGCCCGGCACTGGGCCAGATTGGGGTCGGAGAGAACAGAGTCCACCGTGTATGCTGCATCGGAGGCAAGGATGATATACTCGGGATCCCAGATAAGGAGCTGCTCATAGGAAATTTCTCCCCAGTAATTGCCCGTAAGCTCTCCGGCCACATTCACGCCGCCCGCGTTCTCAATCAGGCTGTTCTGATACATTTCGGAGCCGGCGGCGTTGAGCAGGGAGCTGTTGCCGGAGAGATAGACGCAGGGCGTCTGCACCCCGGCCAGGATGCTTTGGGAAAAGCCAAGCTGCTCCTCCTGGAAACGGATCAGGGCGTCTGCGGCAGAGAGCGTATTGGTGGCTTCCCCCAGCAGAAGGGCGGCCTGTGTGAGCAGCTCCTGATCCTCCGGATTCACGGCGAGAACCGTCAGCCCCAGCTCCTCCAGGGCGGGAATGGAATCCTTTAATCTGGCGGGAACCACCACCAGATCGGGATGCAGGGCGGCACAGCCCTCCAGATCAAACTCTTTGGCGGAGCCTGTGCTGGGAAGCTTTGTCAGGTAAGGGGCGCTTAAGCGGTAGAGCGCCCGGCTTTCCGCTTTGGCCTCCACGCCGACGAGCCTGTCCCCACAGCCCAGGGCAAGAAGAAGACTGGTGGAAATGTAGTATCCGCTGACAAGACTTTGCGGCTCCTTTTCAAGCGTCACTTCCCGGCCTAACTGGTCGGTGAGGGTGACGGGATAGAGAGTCTGCCTGGCCTCGCCGGACGGCGCCGGGGAGGAAGCCGTATCCTCTGCGGAGGAAGAGGCCTGATTTCCCGAGCTGTCCGCGGAGGAATCTGTGTTCCCGCGGGAACCGCCGCCGCAGGCTGTCGTGGAAAAGGCCAGGGACAGCGCCAGCAAAAGCGGCAGCCATTTTTTTATATTTTTCATGTTTCGTCCGTTCCTTTCTCTGCAGTTCAGGGTAAATGAAGCGGAGGGATTTCTCCGCTGTCCGCCGCAAAGGCCGTGCGCCGCCGGGGCGGTATATTTTCTGTATTGTAGCAGATTTTTTCCTGTCTGCCAGGGGAAGCCGTTTCCCTTTCTGCCGCCGGCCGCTCACAGTATTCCCGAAGCGGGCACGCCCCGCACACGGGGCTTTTGCGGCAGCAGGAAATACAGTGATCCAGAATCAGCCAGTGATACCATCCGTAAAGCCTGGCGTCCCGGGGCAGGACGGACACCATAAATTCCCGGATGGCCGTATCATCCGAAAAGGAATGGCCAAGCCGTGAAAGAAAACGGCGGGTATAGGCGTCGATCACAAAGGAAGGCCGGTAAAAGGCGTACACCAGAATGACGTCCGCCGTTTCCGCCCCGATTCCCCGGATGGCCAGCAGCTCCTTTCGCAGATCGTGGGTGGGGACGTCCTGCGCCCCTCGGGGATCGAACCGGTATCTGCGAAACCACGCGATGAGAGCCTGGATGGTTCTGGCCTTCGCCCTGTAAAAGCCGCAGGGGGTGATCAGCTCCTCAAGCTCCTGTGTGGACAGACGCTCCATGTACTGCGGGGTCAGCCGTTTTCCTATGGCGGCGCAGGTTTTTTCCACGCCGCTGAAGGTGGTGTTCTGCACCAGCACCGACTGGAACATCACCGTGAAGGCGTCGTCCGACCACCAACGGGGCCTGCCGTAGGCGGCCAGCAAAATTTCGTATATTTCCAGCGCATTTAGCATATGGTCTCCTTCCGGGCGCGCCAAAGGCCCCGGTAGCGTAATCATATCACAGACAATGCGCTCCGGCAACGGATTTCATTGAACTTCCCACCTGCGTATGCTACACTGAAACTGGCGTGAACGGATTTCCCCAAAGGAGAAGGAGAATACCTATGCTGACGATCAGAGAATACAAAAGGGCAGAGAGTCTTAAGCAGGCATGGCAGTTGAATCAGCAGCGCGGCAGCCGGATCGTGGGCGGTATGCTGTGGATGAAAATGCAGCGGGGGACGGTGCAGACCGCCATCGATCTCTCAGATCTGGGGCTTGATACCATAGAGGAGACGAAGGAAGCGTTTCGGATCGGAGCCATGGTCACTCTGCGGCAGCTCGAGACGCACCCCGGCCTTGCACAGTACACGGGCGGAGCCATGAAGGAGGCGCTGCGCTGTATCGTGGGGGTTCAGTTCCGCAATCTGGCTACGGCAGGAGGGAGCATTTTTGGCCGGTTCGGGTTTTCCGACGTGCTCACAGTGTTTCTTGCCATGGACAGCTATGTGGAGCTGTATCAGGGCGGCGTCGTTCCCATGGAGGAATTTGCCCGGCAGGGAGCGGACAGGGATGTGCTTACCCATATCCTGGTGAAAAAGACGCCGCTGCTTTTTCACTATGAAAGCGTGCGCAATACCCGGACGGATTTTCCCGTGCTCACCTGCTGCGGGGCTTTTTCCCCGGGGAAGGAGAGCTGCAGGTTCGCCCTGGGGGCCCGCCCCGGCAGGGCTGTTATAATAGAAGATAAAGAGGGGCTTATCGATGGAGGGATCACGCCCCGGAAGGCCCGGGCGTTCGGCGCGTACGCCGCGGAGCATGTCCCTACCGGCAGCAATATGCGGGGCAGCGCCCGCTACCGGAGTCATCTGGTGAATGTGCTCACGGCCAGGACGGCCCTGCAATTACAGGAAACATCCGGGAGCTTCGTTTAAGGGCGGGCCTCTGGGGCAGGAGTTCAAAAGGAGAGTTACAGATGCGCATCAACATCATTTTAAATGGAAGGAACATTCAGGCCGAGACGGCGCCGGACGAGCTTCTCATCGACTTTGTGAGAAAGCAGGGGGCTCTGAGCGTCAAGCGGGGGTGCGAGACCTCCAACTGCGGCCTCTGCACCGTATTTCTGGAGGATAAACCGGTGCTCTCCTGCTCGGTGCTGGCGGTGCGGGCGGACGGAAAGCGGGTGACCACCCTGGAGGGACTTAAAGAGGAGGCGGAGCAGTTCGGGGCATTTATCGCGGACCAGGGAGCGGAGCAGTGCGGCTTCTGCAATCCCGGCTTTGTGATGAATGCGCTGGCCCTTTTCCGGGAGAATCCGGACCCGGACGAGGAGGAGATACGGGAGTATCTGGCGGGGAATCTCTGCCGCTGTTCCGGGTACGAGGGCCAGCTTCGGGGGATACAGGCGTATCTTCGGTGGAAGAAGGAAGCTGCCGCGGGACGGGATACGCCGCCGGACAAAAAGTAAACCATTTTTGCCAGAGGGAAATTTCTCTGGTTGGCAGGGAGGTATCAGCATGAAAACAGTAGGAAAACCAGTCAGGAAAAAGGACGCCATGCAGCTTCTCACCGGGCAGCCGCTCTACACGGACGATATCGCGCCCAGGGACTGTCTGATCGTGAAGCTGCTGCGTTCTCCCCATGCCAGCGCGGTCATCAGAAGCATCCGCAGGGACATTGCCCTGAAGGTTCCGGGGATTGAGGCCATCTACACCTGGGAGGACATTCCCCAGGATCAGCGCCGGTTCACCCTGGCGGGACAGACTTATCCGGAGCCCAGCCCTTATGACCGTCTGCTGTTGGACCGCAGGGTGCGCTATGTGGGGGATCCGGTGGCCATCGTGGCGGGAGCGGACGAGCGGTGTGTGGAGCGGGCTCTTTCCTTAATTAAGGTAGAGTATGAGGTGCAGGAGCCGGTGCTGGATTTCCGGAAGGCGCTGGACAATCCCATTCTGGTACATCCCGAGGAAAACTGGGAGAGCCTGTGCCCGGTAGGGGCGGACAACCGGCGTAATCTCTGCGCCCATGACGAGAGCTCCCACGGAGATATCGAGAAGGTGCTCTCCGAGTGCGACCTGGTGCTGGATCGGGTGTACCACACAAAGGCCTGTCAGCAGACCATGATGGAGACCTTCCGCACCTTCTGCACCCTGGACGCCTATGGGAGGCTGAATGTGGTCAGCTCCACCCAGATCGTGTTCCACTGCCGCAGGATCATCGCCAACGCCCTGAACATCCCAAAGTCCATGGTGCGGGTGAGCAAGCCCCGGATCGGGGGCGGCTTCGGGGCCAAACAGACCTCGGTCTGCGAAATTTATCCGGCCTTTGTCACCTGGAAGACGAAGAAGCCCTCCAAAATCATTTTTACCAGGGAGGAATCCATGACGGCCTCCACTCCCAGACACGAGATGGAGATGCATGTGCGGCTGGGGGCCATGAGAGACGGACGGATCCGGGGAATCGATCTGCACACGCTCTCCAACACGGGAGCCTATGGAGAGCACGGGCCCACCACGGTGGGGCTCTCCGGTCACAAATCCATTCCTCTGTACGGAAAGGCCGAGGCCTTCCGGTTCGTCAGCGACGTGGTCTACACGAACGTGATGTCCGCCGGGGCCTACCGGGGGTACGGGGCAACCCAGGGACTTTTTGCGGTGGAGTCCGCGGTCAATGAGCTGGCGGCGCAGCTCCACAGGGATCCCTTCTCTGTCCGGGAGCAGAACATGGTCCGGGAGGGGGATGTGATGCCCGCTTATTATGGGCAGGTGAATACCAGCTGCGCCCTGGACCGGTGCCTTGCGAGGGTGCGGGAGATGATCGGCTGGGAGGAGAAATATCCCGCCAGGGACATGGGAAATGGCAGGGTCCGCGGCGTGGGTATGGGAATGGCCATGCAGGGCTCGGGCATCTCCGGGGTGGATGTGGGGAGCGCCGCCTTAAAGCTGGGGGAGGACGGGTATTATAACCTGATCATCGGGGCAGCCGACATGGGCACCGGGTGCGATACCATTCTGGCCCAGATCGCCGCTGAGGTACTGGACTGCGGCGTGGAGGATATCGTGGTGTTCGGCGCGGACACGGACGCCTCCCCCTATGACTCCGGCTCCTATGCCTCCAGCACCACCTACGTGACCGGGAAGGCGGTGGAGACCTGCGCTGTGAAGCTGCGGCGGCAGATCTGCCGTCTGGGGGCCAGGCTCCTGGGGTGCGGGGAGGATGAGACGGAGTTTGACGGAAAATATGTGAGAAGGATTTCCGGGGAGGCGAAGGATGGCCAGGGAGAGCGCGCTCCGCAGGAGA
The DNA here is from genome assembly GCA_947570615.1 of uncultured Lachnospiraceae bacterium. GTDB lineage: Bacteria > Bacillota > Clostridia > Lachnospirales > Lachnospiraceae > Suilimivivens. The sequence goes on along the minus strand of CANOVJ010000051.1, from coordinate 12,890 downwards.
AGGCCGCCGGGAGCCAGAGGCCGGATCCCTGCCGCCGTGTATCCCTGCAGGAGATCGCCGCCGCCTCCATGTGCGGCAACGAGATTCCCCTGCAGGAGACAGTCACCCACAGCTCGCCCATCTCGCCGCCTCCCTTTATGGTGGGCGCGGCGGAGGTCGAGGTGGACATGCAGACCGGCCGGACGCAGGTAGTGAACTATGCCGCCGTGGTGGACTGCGGAACCCCCATCAACCCCAACCTTGCCAGAGTACAGGCGGAAGGGGGAATTGTCCAGGGGATCGGCATGGTTCTGACAGAGAACGTCACCCGTGACGAAAAGGGAAGGGTGCTGGAGAACTCCCTGATGCAGTATAAGATCCCCACCAGGCTGGACGTGGGAAGCATTCGGGTGGAGTTTGAGAACAGCTATGAAAAGGCCGGGCCATTCGGGGCCAAATCCATCGGGGAGGTGGTGATCAACACACCCCTGCCCGCCATCACGGACGCCATCTGCAACGCCACCGGACTCCGGTTCCGGGAGCTGCCCGTTTTGCCGGAGCAGATCGCCATGGGGCTTTACACGGTATAGTTTGTCTGATACAATGCAGATATGCGGTACAGAATATCTTTCTCTGAGGGCGGCCCTGACAGCCGCAGGCGTAAATCTGGCAGTTACTGACAGAATAAAAGAAAAAAGGAGAGGACATCATGGAAAAAAGAAAAATGGAAAACCTGGGAATCGAGACATCGCTGCTTGGCTTTGGGTGTATGCGCTTCCCCACCCTGGAAAACGGGGAGATCGACGAGCCGGAAGCGGAGAGAATGCTGGATAAGGCCATTGCGCAGGGGGTCAACTACATCGACACCGCTTATCCCTACCACGGCGGAAAGAGCGAGATCGTCACCGGTAACGTACTTAAGAAATACGACAGAAGCTCCTTTTATCTTGCAACCAAGCTGCCTCTGTGGCTGGTGAACAGTCTGGAGGATGTGGACAGACTCTTCGAGGAACAGCTCACGAAGCTTCAGACGGATTACATAGATTTTTATCTCATGCACGCCGTGGGACGGGAGCGCTGGGACGCAATGAGACAGATGGGCGTGGTGGAGCGCCTTGAAAAGCTGAAGGAGGAGGGCAGGATCAGATATCTTGGCTTCTCCTTCCACGACAGCTACGATGTCTTTGAGGAGATTATCAATTACAGAGACTGGGATTTCTGCCAGATCCAGCTCAACTACATGGATCAGGAGGAGCAGGCCGGCGTAAAGGGCGCTGCGCTTGCGGCTTCGAAAAATATTCCGCTGGTGATCATGGAGCCCGTAAAGGGCGGTTCCCTTGCGGCCTTTGCGGATGATATCATGGACAAATTCCACGCCATGGACCCGGACGCCTCCGCGGCCTCCTTTGCCCTGCGCTGGGTGGGTTCCCTGCCGGGGGTGAAGGTGATCTTAAGCGGCATGTCCACCATGGAGCAGGTGGAGGATAATCTGAAAACCTTCTGTGATTTCAGGCCCCTGTCGGAAGCGGAGCAGAAGATGATCGAGGATGTGACGAACACCTTAAGGAGCCGCGTACAGAACGGCTGTACCGGATGCCGTTACTGTATGCCCTGCCCTGCGGGTGTGGATATCCCCGGATGCTTCGGAGTGTGGAACACCTATCACATGTATCAGAATTACAATATCGTGAAGGGAAGATGGGAGCGTGAGCTGGGCGACGCAAAACAGGCGAAAAACTGCGTGAAGTGCGGCAAATGCGAGCAGGCCTGTCCCCAGAAGCTTTCTATCCGCAGGGATCTGGAGAGAGTGCAGGCGGATCTGGATAAGAAGGAGATGGTTCTGTAACTCCGGGCAGGGATTCCCGGCCTGAGAATTAAAATCAAAAGGGAGCAGAAGAAATGAAAAAGCTGAAAAGGGCATGGATCGCCGCCGCGCTGCTGGTGGCAGTGCTGCTCACAGGGTGCGGCCAGAGGCAGGTGACCCTGAAGGAGTTTACCTCTGCGGACGGGGCAGTGAGCATGAGCATGAACGACAAATGGGTCGTTGAAGACATGGGAGTGGACAGCTGGATCGCCGCCTTTACGGAGGATGGCTCCGAGGGCATCGTGGTGATGCAGATGCCGAAGAATCTCTACAACATCGACGGGATCGAGGGACTTAAGGGCATGGTGGAGGAATCCTTTACCGCCTCGGACGCCACGGCCACACAGGCCCCGGCGATTCCCGGTCTTGCCAGTGTGGAGGCATACAACTGCGTGGTGACGGCCAGCGGCGTCAGGGGCGAGGGAATCACCGTGTACGGTGAGACGGACTATGCATATTACGGAATCGTCTATGCGGCCAAAAAGATCAGCGCCGGAAAGACGGAGTATTTCAACAATGCGTGTACCACTCTTAAGGAGACGGCCCCGGAGATTGAGAACGCCGCCACGGTGGAATCGACAGACACCATTCTCTGGTTTGACGCGGCCTGTGCGGTTCTGACGGATATCAACGGATGGGATTACACCATGTTCGGCGGGCTCCCCGCCAACGAGGACAGCGCCGCGATCGTCCAGTCTCTTCTGTCCGAGTGGTGGGAGGTGACGGATAAGGCCTCCGCTCAGGAAAACATGGAATGGCTCACCGCGCAGGGCCATCGGGTAGAGTTTGCGGACTCCATGGCCTATCTGGCCGAGGCGGGTCTGGCAGAGACAGCCCAGGCGGACCGGACGGCCTTTGTGCTGGAAAACTTCGATGTGGACGAGCAGGAAGCGCAGAACTATGTGGACTGGTATGCCGCCTATGAACAGCTGGGCGACAACGCCATAGCGGGGTGGGATTACAGCCGCGCCATGTCCCTTCTGGGATATTACTTCATCGCGGGATATTACACGGAGCAGGAGGCGCTGGACGCTTCCCTGGAGCTGGCGCAGACCATTCAGGGCGCGTTCGATTCCTGGGACAGCTTTATGGAAAGCTACTTCGTGGGATATGAATACTGGGCCGAGGAGAGCAGCCAGGAGAGGCGGGATGTTTACGCGGATTTAAAGGCGGCTTCCGACAGCCCCTACAACGTGGACTTTAACCTGACTCTGGAAAAGAGCTGGTAAGGGGAATGGATTCGGGCAGGGAGGTTTTCCCTGCCCGTTGTGTTCCTGCGCAGGGGAGAGGAAAATGAGAATCGTAACGCTGATTGAGAATACCCCGGGGGCCAGGGCCTGTGCGGCGGAGCACGGGCTGAGCTTCTATGTGGAGACCGCGTCCCATAAGCTGCTGGCGGATGTGGGAGCCACCGACGCGTTCCTGAAAAATGCAGCCCTGCTGGGAGTGGATATCGCACAGGTGGATACGGTGGTGATCAGCCACGGGCACTATGACCACACAGGAGGCCTGATGAGCTTTGCGCAGCGCAATCCCCGGGCGGAAATTTTTATGCGGAGATCCGCGGGAGGGGAATTTTATCACCACAGCGGGGAGCGGGAACGCTACATCGGAATCGATCCCGGGATCATGGAGCTTGCCCGGCTCAGGCCGGTGGACGGAGACATGCGGATCGATGAGGAGCTCTCCCTGTTCGGAGATGTGACGGGCAGGCGGCTGTGGCCCTCGGGAAATATGGAGCTGAAGGTAAGGAGGAAGGGAGAGCCCGGTCAGGATGACAATCGTCAGAATGACTTTAGGCAGGATGACTTTGGGCACGAGCAGTATCTGGTGGTTCAGGAAAAGGGGCCGGGGGGAAAGAGGGTTCTCTTTTCGGGCTGCGCCCATAACGGGATTCTGAATATCCTGGACCGCTTCCGGGAGATATACGGGGCGGATCCGGACGCGGTTTTTGGTGGCTTTCATATGCGCAAAAAGCAGGGCTATACCACGGAGGATCTGGAGACGGTCCGTCAGACTGGCGAGGAGCTGGCCGGGAGCAAAACCATGTTTTACACCGGGCACTGCACCGGGGAGATCCCTTTTCAGATTTTGAAGGAGCATCTGGGGGAACAGATTATGTACGTACACAGTGGAGATGAGATTGAAATATGAAAAAACCGGAGATGATTTTATTTGACTATGGACAGACGCTCATCGATGAGGAGCGGTTTGACGGTGTGAGGGGGACGGCGCAGGTGATGCAATATGCGGTGAAAAACCGCCATGGACTGACGCCGGAGCAGGTACAGGAGCAGGCGGAGGCCATCAACCGGGAGCTGGGCAGGTTCAATCCGGCAGGAAGGCATCTGATCACAGCAGAGGTGCATAACCACCCTTTCAACGCGTATCTGTATGAATCCCTGGGGATCGGGCTATCCCTTTCCTGTGAGCAGGCGGAGGAAATCTTCTGGAATGCGGCGGCGCCGGGAAAGCCCACGGAAGGGATCGAAGCCTTTCTGGAATTTCTGGAGGGCGAGGGGATCCGGACGGGGGTGATCAGCAACATTTCCTTCAGCGGGAAGGCCTTAAGGAGGCGGATTGACCGGATGCTTCCCTCCCACCGCTTTGAGTTTATCCTGGCCTCCAGCGAGTATGTGTTCCGAAAGCCCAACCCGCGGATTTTCAATCTGGCGCTGGAGAAGGCGCAGCTTTCGCCGGATCAGGTCTGGTATGTGGGGGACCAGTATGAATGCGATATGGCCGGGGCCGCCGGGGCGGGGATTTTTCCGGTGTGGTATACGGCCTGCGCACAGGATATGAAAAGCGTGCAGGAGGATGCGCAGGACCCTTTTCGGAAGAAAATTTCTCCTGAGAAAAGCTTGCAGGAGAAAATTTCTCAGGTAAAAGGCTTTCAGGTGGATAGCTGGGCGGAGCTTCGCAGGGCCATGACGGATCCGGCTTCGTAAGGGGTTGAAAATAACTCTGATGGCAGCATGGAGGACAACATGAAGACACTGTATGTAACCGATCTGGACGGCACTCTGCTCAACAGCAGGGATACGATCAGCCCGTACAGCATCGGGATTATCAATGGACTGGTGGAAAAGGGGATGCTCTTTACCTACGCCACGGCCAGGTCGCTGGTCTCCGCCTCGGTGGTGGCCAGAGGGCTTTCCACCCGGATTCCGGTGATCGCCTACAACGGCGCCTTTATCTTTCAGCCGGACACGGGGGAGATCCTTGCCAGAGAGGGATTTGGAGGAGAGGAGCGGGAAAAGGTGGTTTCTGCCATGAGAGAGCGAAAGCCCGGCCTTCTGGTGTATTCCCATGTGGACGGGGAGGAGAAGGTTTCCTGGGTGACGGGCAGGGAGAACGAGGGCATCCGCCGGTATTTAAGCCAGAGAAAGGGAGATCCCCGGCTGCGTCCTCTGGCGGATGAGAGCGGCCTTTTTGACGGAGAGATTTTTTACTTTACCTGTATCGGGGAAAGGCAGGAGCTCCTTCCTCTGTATGATATTTTTTCGGAGGACGGGAGGTATACCTGCACCCTGCAGCAGGAGCTCTACCGGCCGGAGTTCTGGTGCGAGATCATGCCGAAGAAGGCCACCAAGGCCAACGCCATCCTGAAGCTGAAGGCGCTGTGGGAGTGCGACAGAGTGGTATCCTTCGGGGACGCCGTCAACGATCTTTCCATGTTCCGCATCTCCGACGAGTGCTATGCGGTGGAGAACGCGGTGGAGGAGCTGAAGGCGGCGGCCACCGGGGTGATCGGAAGCAACGACGCGGACGGGGTGGCGCGGTGGCTGGCGGAGCGCTGTCCGCAGGATGCGGACAGGGGATGAAGGCTTTGGGAAACAGAGTATGAGAGAGGAAAATGGAAGGAGCATGGCTGTAAACATGGACACACTTGCAAAGCGCTCCATAAAGCACTGTCTGGATATGCTCGCCCCCTTCGAGCCGTCGGAGGCGTCCCTGGAGGAGGGACAGCGGCAGTTTTACCGGCTTATGGTCTCCATCTGGCAGGGGATGTATGAGAACCCGGAAAAGTATCTGGTGTTCCCCGATCCCTATGAAAAATATATGGGCAGCCGGAGGATGCGGGCGGCGCGCAGGAAAGAGAAGGAGCATGTAAGCGACTCCCGGGAAAGCACCCTGAGAAATACCATTCAGCAGGCCATACAGTTTTATGCCGCGTTCTTTTTTGAGGCGGGGCTGGCCAGCACAGAGCCGGATCAGCCATCAGGCGGGATGATCATCCCGCAGAGGGAATATGCCCTCGTTCTTGAGAGGATGAACCGGTTTCACGGGGCGGAGCATCACGCCGGCCGGTATGAGCGGCTGGCAGAGTGCGGCGTTTCCATCCGGGAAAAGGACGGCATGGTTTATATCGCCCATGAAACATTGAGACAGGCCATGGACGGGGCCTTGTATCTTTGCAGGGCTCCGGAGAGTAAATATAAGTGGATGAACTTTCTGCGTCTTGACTTCAAGAACGCGTATGCTCCGGCCCCTGCTGTGGCGGATATATGCAGGACGCTGCCCGCAGAGCGGGCAGCGCTGGTGAGGGAGCTGGAGGCGCAGCTCTCGGGGATGAGGGTAAAGGCCAGGATAAAGCCTCTGCGCGGGATCGTCTCGGACTTTAAATGGAAGGTGGAGTACGCCTGCCAGGGGAAAAATATCTGCGGCTTTTATGCGGACAATTCGTATTTTATGCTCTGCATTTATTTTAATTCCCATGAAAACATTAACCGGCTTGCGGCGCTGTTGTACGGGGAGGACAGAGCGCTTTTTGAGTGGTTCCGGGATCAGTTCCCGGAGCGGCTGTGTGCTTGTCCCAACAACCGCAGGGTGTTTTTTGGTCAGGAGCCCCGGCGCATCTGCGGTCTGTCAAACCGGGCGGAGATCGTCAGCCCCGACAGGGAGGATGTGGAGAGGGCGATGTATGTGATGAAAAGGTTCCGGGGGTTGGAAGGAAACGAAAATGGATCATACACAGGGAGGAAGAGATGAGGATACTGGTGGTAAATGACGATGGAATAGACGCAAAGGGAATCGAGATTCTCGCCCGGGAGGCGGCCCGGTTCGGGGATGTGTGGGTGGCGGCGCCGGACGAGCAGTGCAGCGCCATGTCGCACGGTATTACGCTGCGCAGGGATATCAGCGTGAAGGAATCGCCCTTTCCCCTGCGGGCTTCTCTGGCAGAGAATTTCCTTGCCCCCAGGCCTGTGGAGGAGCCGTATCCGTCAGGCGGGAATTCTGCGGGAGGATATCCGGCAGCCGGCCGTCCTTCGGGGAAGATCCGGGCCTTTCGGATCGGGGGAACGCCAGCGGACTGCGTGAGGGTTGCCCTGGGATATCTGATGCCGGAGAAGCCGGATTTCGTGCTTTCGGGTATCAATTTTGGCTACAATACGGGCTTTGACATCGCCTACTCCGGCACGGTGGCGGCCGCCATGGAGGGGCTGATGAACAATGTCCCGGCGGCGGCCTTCTCCGTGGATGCCAACGGGGTATACGGCACCGTGGAGAAATATCTTCATGAGATCCTGAAAGAGATTCTGGAAAAGGAACCTGTGGAGGGGGAAATCTGGAACGTGAATTTTCCGGGCTGTCCGCCCCGCGACTGCCGGGGAATCCTGCGGGACTGTAAAATCGCGGGTACAGGGCTCTTTATCGATACCTATAAGGAGAGAAGGGAAGCGGACGGAACCGTTCATCTGTCGCTGGAGTGCTCCCTGACGCAGGATACGGGTACGGACAATGATCTGGCGGCGGTAAAGAGCGGGTACATCGCCATGGGCAAGATCCACAGTATGGTCTTCTGGCAGGACAAATAAGACGTCTTCCTGGTAGAAATGAACCATATGCCAAACAGTTTTCACCGTAAGGCGGCAGGTAAAGTCTTTGCGCCTGGGCTGACTGATGGGAGGGCTCTCCCCGCCGATCAGCAGCTCCGGCTTGCGCAGGCCCTTTACAAAGGCCGGACTGACAGGATAGCCGGTATGACAGCGGGAAAAGTCATGCGGGGCAGACTCCTTCTCCATTTCTTTCATGCTTTTGTAGCAGATCATATTTTCCTGCGCTGTGTGCAGCACGTCTGCAGCCCCGCTTTCTGTCATATTGCAGCGCTTCTGCTTTCTATATATCACTCCGTATCCTCTTTTTCAAAACAGGAAAAAATAGTGCGCAGCACACTGATGGCCATCTGCTTTCGGGCAGGAGGCTGATCGTCGATGATCTGCCGGAACTGCTCGATGATATTGTTATCGTTCTCCGCAACGGAATCGGAGAGCAGATAATCCACACTCACCCCCAGTCTGTTGACGAGCCTTACAAGGGTATCCAGCGTAAGGCTCCGCTCCCCGCGCTCGATAGCGCCCATGTATGTGTCCGATATGTCGATATTTTCTGCGAGCTGAGCCTGCGTGAGATTCAGCCGCCGGCGTTCCTCACGGATTCTCTTTCCTAACCTTTTATAGTCCATATGATCACTCCTTTTGCTTATTTTAGAGTGCGGGAAGAACAGTTTGAAACATCTGTAAGGGGTATTAATATTGACACAATGGGGTATATGGGATAATATAGTTAGAAAAAGGCACGGGAAAAGACAGACCAAAGGGAAGGAACGGGGCTATGTCCAGAATTGTAAAATATGATATTTTAAGGGTTGCGGCGAGTTTTTCCATCGTTTTGCTGCATGTGTCGGCCAGCTACTGGAGCGTGGTGGATATTTCCGGAGGGGAATTTGTGGTTATGACGGTGTATAACAGCCTGACAAGGTTTGCGGTTCCTGTCTTCTTTATGCTCAGCGGGCTGTTTCTTGTCGATCCCTGGCGGGAGAGGGTGGGGACAGGGAAACGGGTTCTGAAGCTGATCGCGCTGTTCTATGTGTGGTCGGCGTTCTATGCCTTTCAGGGGATCGCGGTGGATACGCTACAGGGCGCGTTTTCCATGGAGGTCCTTAAAAATGCGGTGGAGCGCTTTATCTTCGGGCATGTGCATATGTGGTTTTTGCAGATGCTCTGTGGATTCTACATATTGATCCCGGTTGCCAGGCAGATCTGCGCCAGAAAGCAGGCGGCGGGCTATTATCTGGCGCTGTGGGCGGCGTTCCGGTTCCTGCTTCCCGCGCTCACGGGGTTTTTTCATCTGGATACTCTCCAGGCACGGCTCGACAGTCTGGGGATGGATATCCTGGTGGGCAATTTCGGTTATTTTCTGGCGGGTTATTATCTGAACACGATGGAAATCAAAAAGGAGCTGCGCCGGGGACTTTACGCGGCCGGGGGCGTGGCCCTGTGCCTGACAGTCCTTCTGACCATAAGGGATTGCAGAGCGTCCGGTACGTATGTGGAGAGGTGGTTCAGCCCCGCCTCCCTGAACATCCTTGTTCTGAGCGCGGCCGTCTTTGTGTTTTTTAAGTATTGCAGGGTTTTTGAGGGGGCCGGAAGGGCGCAGATGTGGAGAAGGCTGTCCGGCTATACATTTTTTGTCTATATGTTTCATATGTTTGTGATTGAAAAGCTCAATCTTGTGGGGATCAATACCATTTCCTTTCCGGCGGTGATATCGATACCGGTTCTGAGCGTCTTTACCTTTCTGGTCAGCCTTGCGGCGGCGTTTGCGGCGGATCATATACCGGTGGTGCGCAGGGCGGCGACGTTCTGAGGGGGCTGTAAGTCTGGATGTAAACTTCCGGACTCTTTACTGGCGCAGTTATGAATGATTGAGGAGAGCGGGGGGCAATGAGGGAGAAGGAGAACCGGCAGTTCAGGATACTGTCCGCTCTGGGGATTATTTTTGTGGTGGCGGGGCATCTGGGGTATGGTCTGTTCGATGTGGGCGGACTGTTTCCCTGTTATTCCTTTCACGTGTTCATTTTTCTGTTTGTGTCGGGTTATTTTTACAGGGAAGACGCGGAGTCAGATATTTTGGGCTATGTCCGGAGAAAATGCTTCACTCTGCTGCTTCCTTATTTTCTGTGGAATCTGTTTTATGGGATTCTTGCCCGGATCATAAGCGGCCATCCTTTCTTCTCGGAGAAGCTGGCCGCGATCGGGCGCGGTACATACTCCGTCATGATGCACCATGCGGCGGTGTTTATGCTGGTGAAGGGGTTTTTTTACCTGTGCAGCCGCAGGACGTCCTTCTGTGCGGGCTTCGACAGCGAGCTGTTTTTTCACGATATCAATTATGTATATTCTGTCGGAGGGACAGAGGCGGGAAAGTGGATTTACCTGCTGGCGGGAATCGGCGTGCCGCTTCTGATCGACCAGGCGCTTCGGGGCGCCTGGCGGCGTCTGAACAAAAACGGAGGCGGATTTTTTACAAAAAGGACACAGAAGGAGGTACAGAACGGATACAAAAGCACTGATGTATAAAAATCTTCTTTCCGGGAATGCTGATTTTATGCTTTTTTTATAATTTATTTACAGAATTGTCAGCACTCACTATTGACGAGTGCTAACAACTGTGTTATAACATTATTAGAACGAAGGGGACAGAGGAAATAAAGATCAGAACCCGGAGTTCAGAGACACAGTCATTCATCATAACAATATAGAGTGAATAAAAGGAGGAAGAAACCATGTTAATGCCCAGTATTTTTGGAGAGAACTTATTTGATGATTTTTTTGATGACTTTGCCCGTCCGGCGAGGAACGCTGTCAGGTTTAACACCCCTGCCAACAACATCATGAGAACCGACATTAAGGAGAGCGAGGACGGATTCGAGCTCGATATCGATCTTCCCGGTTATAAGAAGGAGGATGTAAAGGCCGAGCTCAAGGACGGTTATCTGACCATCAGCGCGCAGACCAGTACCGACAGCGACGAGAAGGAAGACGGCAGGTATATCCGTCGGGAGAGATATTACGGGACCTGCAGCCGGAGCTTCTACGTGGGGAAGGAAGTCACACAGGATGAGATCAGAGCCAGGTTTGAGGACGGAATCCTGAAGGTAGCGGTTCCGAAGAAGCAGGCGAAGCCCGCTGTGGAGGAGTCCAGGTATATCCAGATCGAGGGATAAAGGGACAGGATATGACCTGTCCTGCGGAAAGAAGTCTGATCAGACAGGATGTGAAAATGCCGGAGGCAAAATGCTTCCGGCATTTTTGTGACACAAACTCTCCGTTTCATGGAAGACGACTAAAGAAACCCGCACCCCGGGGCGATATAAAAAGCACAGAGGGCAGGGACGGAGAGGAGGAGACGATGGGGGGAAACAGCTTTTTTGTAAACAACATGACAGGAGCCTTTTATGGAGGGACACAGACCGGACAGAAGGCGGGACACGGAAAGGAAACGGCGGGCTTTATGGACGTGGTCGCGGCGGTGAGCGGAAAAGGACAGACAGACGCCCCCGCTGTCCGAAATATGACTCTGGCGGAGTACAAACAGTATATTTACCAGAGGATATCCCGGATTCCCGTGCATCCGTCCCAGGCCATGCGTTCGGTTGCCGTTCACATTTCGGACGCGGGGTTTGAAGCCATGCAGAAGGATCCGCAGTATGAGAAATGGGTGCTGGACACCCTGAAAAATGACTTTGCGTATTATGATCCCTGGTCTCAGATGTATGGCGAGAGCTTTACCATCCACCGCTTTGGGGCTTCCAGGGAGGAATACCGGGCGGACAGATGGTATCTGAACCGTCACAGGGGCCGGGGACGGGCCGACTATGAGAAGGAGGCGCAGGAGAGCTTCTGGGAGAAGCGCTCCAAACGGTTCAGGAAATATATGAAGTTTGTGCAGGAGGCCGAGATCGAAAAGCAGATCATGCGGCGTGTCTACCAGGAGGCGTGTATGCGGCGGGGGGATTTCGAGAATATGGGAGACTATGAAGCCCTGGCGCAGATGCTGCCCATTGCGAAGCTTTTGCTGAGAGCGGACAGAAAAGTAAACTGAACTGTGTTATAATAGGGCGGAAGACACTTTTACATCAGAATGAACCGATGAAGGAGAGGCGGAAAATGTGTGTGTTTACAAATAAACAGATACTGGAGATCGCCATGGAGCAGTCCGCAGTGGACCTGGGATGCCGTGCGCAGGATTTCACCTCTGAAAAAAACGTGATCGTATCCTCCCGGAAGGACGAGAACTGCCGGAGGTATCTCGAGCTCCCCTTTTTCTGCAATCTGGTATCCTACGGGGGAAATATTGTGGCGTCCATCGATCCGCAGATCGAGGAGATCGTGCGTTCCTACATCGACAGATATCCTGCGGAGCATTGCTTTGAGACGCCCAATTTTCATGTGCTGAACGACGCGCTGGCGCCCTTTGGGATGCGGATCTGCTTTATGGCGGAGTATTTTCTGCCGGATGTCCGATACCTCGATGAAGAGCGGGTCGGAAGGATGCGCGGGCAGGTGGAAAAGGAGGGGTTTGTCTTCCGGCTTCTTGCGCAGGAGGATTTCGGGCCGTTATATCAGCCCCGGTGGAGCAACGCCCTGTGCGAAAAGCGCCGGGAGCTGGATGTTCTTGGAGTGGGCGTTTATGACGGGGAGGAGCTGGTGGGGCTTGCCGGCTGCTCCGCCGACTGTGAGGACATGTGGCAGATCGGCGTGGACGTCCTTCCGGCCTGCAGAACGCGCGGGATTGCCAGCGCCATGACGGGGACTCTGGCTCTGGAGATTCTGAGGCGGGGAAAGGTTCCCTTTTACTGTGCCGCCTGGTCCAACATCAAATCCGTGCGCAATGCCATCCGGGCGGGATTTCGGCCCGCGTGGGTGGAGATGACGGCGAAAAGCGCGGAGTTTGTGGAAAAGATGAACAGCACGGGGACAGACGGCGGGGGCGCAGACTGCATGGATGCAGACTGAGAAGACGTTTATAACCCTTAATGACAAAAATCTGTCGTTTGATTACAGAAGAAATATTTCTTTTGAAAAAACAGCCGATATATATACTGTGATGAAAATGTGCATATAATGCGGGCTTCGGCAGGCCCGTACGGGAAGAAAGGACTAACATACTGAGATGCTTCGTATTGCAGTTTGCGATGATGAAAAGAGCATGGGCGACTATCTGAAACGGTTGATAGAACAAAGGCTTGCAGATGAGAAGG
>CANOVJ010000050.1 GCA_947570615.1 uncultured Lachnospiraceae bacterium | reverse complement strand
TGAATTTTTCTAAATTTAGCAATTATATAGGTATACTCTCCCTCACACACAGCGCCCCATACCCCACCCTCTCATTCGGATACACCTTCTCCCCCCTTACCGCCCTTGCCCCCCGCCTTAAATAGGCTTTCACCTTCTCTCCGTACAAAAACACGTCATTCCCCCGTACAATCCCCCACTCCATCATAAGCGCCGCGCTCCCCGTCACGAAGGGCGTCGCAAAGGAAGTTCCTGAAACCTGTACAAAAGTATTGCCCGGGCCGATCGTCCGGATATTCACTCCCGGAGCTACCAGATCGGGCTTTACGACCATCTGGAGTGTTCTCCCTCCGGGGATACTCACCAGAGGATATCCCCGTCCCGAAAAATCCGCGTAGGATTCATATTCCGCGTCGTAAGCTCCCACCGTGATGACACCGGAGGCGGTGGAGGGAATGGTCAGAGTTTTTTCCGGAGACGGGGTGAAAAACCGGGTTCCTGCGTTTAAGACCGTATTTCCCGGCAGATAAAAATCATAGTTCCCCGTCACCGTTCTGACCGGACTGAGTACAATCGTCCAGATTCCCGGATCCACATATCTCCCCACAGGAAGCAGGTCAAAGTAGATCTCCTGATTCACCGAATAGGGGGAGGGCTCCCCCACATAAATCAGGACCTCCGTGTTTTCCATAATGACCCGTCTTCCGCCCTCCCTGGAAAGATCGATCTGCTCCCGTGCTCCGCCAGGCGAAACCAGCTCCGTGAGAAAAACATCTGCGTACTCCTTCCAGAGCTGGATACTAAGAGTCGTCTGATAATTTCCGATGCTGAGCTCAATCTGCCTTTTGTCGGAGGTCTGCCCCTGCATCCCGAAGCTGCCGGACACATGGCCGCCCGCCGCTCCCTCGTTGCCGCTCCCCACACAGACGACGGTTCGCCCGATTTCCGAGATATTGTCCAGAAAGCGCTCCACCAGGGAAGTCCCGTCGTGGGAACCGTAGGTATTTCCGAAGCTTAAGTTGACGGCCAGGGGCATTCCCAGCTCCACCGCCTTCCTGACCGCATAGGTGACGGCCCGCATCAGCTCCGTGGTTCTGGGAAAGGAATCCGGTCTGGGCGTCCCCATTTTCACCACGAGAAGCTCACTCTCAGGGGCGACGCCCTGATACTGCCCGTCAAGGAGACGTCCGCCTGCCGCCGCGATGGCGGCCACCGCAGTCCCATGCCCGGAAGTGTCCACACTGGGCACAATCCTTCCGGGGAAGCGGCTTTTCAGCGCCGCATCGATACGGTATTCGGAAAACTCCACGCCAGTTTGGAATCCCTCAGGAGGCGCGGCCTTTTCCCGGAATTCCTCATTCTCCTCCGGAAGCTGTGCGTTCACCTGACCGGCGTCCAGGGTCTGATCCCATAAAAAGCGGATCCGGGTGTTTCCCTGCTCATCCCTAAACTCCGGGCTCTCAAAATCAATCCCGGAATCGATCACCGCAATCAGCACCCCGCTTCCTGTCAGATACGGGTCTGCCTGTGTAACCGGCCAGACACAGGAGGCCTGTTTTCCCTCCAGCGTGGAAAAATAGAGCCTCTTGGGCTTTTCAACATATTCCACCTCATCCAGCTGGGTAAAGGTATCGATCAGGCTCTCCGGGATCGTCACAATGGCATACCCGGCGATCAGCTCCTCCACCTGGATCACATTACTCTGCAGCCTCTTTATATCCCCGTTATACTTTACGATCAGCTCCCACGTACCGGCCTCCTTCGAAAATCCCACTCCCAGCAGACCGGATTTAACCCGCTCCGCCTCCTCTATCTCAAGCGCAAGATTCAGTAACACCTCCAGCTTCTGATTCGCCATAAAAAATCCCCTTCCACACATTTATTGAACTTCCGGATACAGGCCTGCCCAAAACAACGGACAGCACGCCCCGCGAACTGTCCTTATGTTAAACAACGGCTGCCAGGCTCCGCCAGACATCCTTATGTTAACAAAACAGGCGCAGACCATATCGGGTCCACGCCTGTCTTATGTAGCTCATACTCTCTTTTGTTTTTAACCGGAATTCTTAATATTTCCCGTAGCCGTCTCCCAACGAGATCACCTGCTCGTTGTCCACACTGGCGGAACTTCTGTGGGAGGACGATGAGGAGGAGGAAACGCTCCCGCTCTCCAAACGATAGATGGAAAGCATATCTCTCATCCTGGATGCCTGGTTGGACAGCTCCTCGCTGGCAGCCGCACACTCCTGGCTGGTAGCGGAATTGGTCTGTACCACCTGAGATACCTGGCTGATGGCCTGCTCGATCTGGGATACGGCCGTTGCCTGATAGTTGGAGGATTCTGCGATACCGTTGATGATCACTTCGCTCTCCTGTACCACCTTGGTGATCTCCTCCATAGCCCTGGCCGTGTCGTCCACGATCCTGGAACCGGAATTCACCTGATTGATGGAATCCTCGATCAGCTCCGCCGTCTCCTTGGCTGCCTCTGCACTCTTGGCTGCCAGGCTTCTCACCTCTTCTGCAACCACTGCGAAGCCCTTACCTGCCTCGCCTGCCCTGGCCGCCTCAACCGCAGCGTTCAGTGCAAGAATATTGGTCTGGAATGCAATGTCGTCGATGGTCTTGATAATGTTGGAAATGCTCGAGGACGCCTTGTTGATCCCCTGCATGGCAACCATCATCTGCTTCATCTGCGCATTTCCGTTCTTAACGTCGTCGATCGCCTTTACAACGAGCTGAGCCGCGTCATTTGCCTGCTCCGCATTCTGTTTGGTCTTCTCCGCGATCTCATCGATGGAAGCCGTGATCTGCTCGATGGCGCTGGCCTGCTCGGTAGAGCCCTGTGCCAGTGCCTGGCTGGCGCTTGCCACCTGCGAGGAGCTGATGGTCACCTGAGAGCCGGCATCGCTGATGTTGGAGAGCGCATGCAGGTTATCCTCTACCAGCTTCTTTAAGGAGTTGCCCAGCATATCCTCCGGGGAGCTGGGATTTACGCTGATGGTCAGATTACCGTTGGCGATCTCCTCCGCAACGCTGGCCTGGTATTTGATGTTGTCGATCACCTTCGTGTACTCGTCTACCATC
This sequence comes from uncultured Lachnospiraceae bacterium, assembly GCA_947570615.1. Taxonomy (GTDB): domain Bacteria; phylum Bacillota; class Clostridia; order Lachnospirales; family Lachnospiraceae; genus Suilimivivens. Next base: position 30,062 of record CANOVJ010000050.1, on the reverse strand, counting down.
TTACCGAACTCATCGTTATTGTACTTCACAAGCTCAATGGAACTCACACGGCCCAGGGCGATCTCCCCTGCCGCGTCAGAAAGCTGTGCAACAGACTTCTCAATAGCCTTGATCAGCGCAAGCGCGATCAGGAATGTAACTATCATTGAGACAATAGCCATTGCCGCCGTAAAGATTTCCGCTCTCTCAACATATCTCGTCTGTGCCTCAATATCAGTGTATTTCACCGCCGCCTTGGTGGTTGCATCGCTTAAGAGAATGTTAATAACCAGAAGCGCACTGGGAATTAAAAAGCCGATTATCAGTTTGGTCTTCATTTTAATATTTTTCATTATTTTTACCCCTCTCATTCCTCTTCCATATTCATATCATTTGCACTTTCAACGACTGACAGATCTTCATCATTCAGAAGCTTATCAGGATCTAAAAGAAGCTTCACCGTATCTCCTACCTTACCGATACCGTACACATATTTGTTATGTCCCTTGTCAATACGACCGATGGAGGGCGGAGGAAGGATGTTGCTCTCTGAAATTTCCACCACCTCTGCGATCTGCTCTACGATCAGTCCCACCATCATGGACTTGACGTTGATTACAATGATACAGGTTCTGTCGTTGTAATCCAACGGCGGCTGTTTGAAACGCAGCCTTACATCGATTACGGGAATGACCTTGCCGCGCAGGTTGAGCAGACCCTTGATATAATCCTCTGTCTCGGGAATTGCCGTGATCGGCTGAAGCTGGATGATCGTATTCACATACTGAATTTCCAATCCAAAATACTCATTCCCGGACTTGAAGGTCATATACTTTCCCTTTTGTTCATCGTGCCCATTGGCATTTACCTTCAACTCACTTGTTTCACCCATATAAATACCTGTTCCTTTCTTTGATTTACTCTATTAATCCGGCGGCGTCCAGAATCAGGGCGATGCTGCCATCCCCAAGCTGAGTACAGCCGGAAAGTCCCTTAACCTTCTTAATATAAGAGGGAATAGGCTTTACCACGATCTCCCGCTCGCCGACCAGGCGGTCAACCAGCAGACAGATCTTTTTATCCTCAACCTCGAGGATCATCATGATTCCGTCCTCTACGGACTCCTGATACTCGTCGAGGCCATACCATTTGCCCAGCCGCAGAACCGGATAGGCCTCCCCGCGGATCATAATGTACTCGTCTCCATTGGGCTCGTGGATCATCATATCTTCCTTTACCCGGATAAACTGCTTGATCACGCCGGTCTCCATGACAAAGGAGGAATTCCCCACCTCCATCACAATACCGTCGATGATGGCGAGCGTTAAAGGAATTTTCAGGATCATGGTACTGCCCAGGCCGGGCTTGCTCTCGATCTCCAGAGTTCCGCCGATGGTCTGGATATTCTGGATTACCACGTCCATCCCCACGCCTCTGCCCGAGTATTCCGTAACCTGCTCATTGGTTGAAAAGCCCGGCAGCGTGATAAACTGGTATACTTCCTTGTCGGAATAAGCAGAATCCGGCTTGGTTTCGTCGAGCAGCCCCTGCTTTCTGGCCTTGGCGATGATCTTCTCCCGGTCAAGCCCCGTCCCGTCGTCCTCCACGCTGATCCATACCTTACCGGCTTCCGTCTTGGCGGATAAGGTAACCTTACCTCTCTCCGGCTTGCCGCTCTCGAGTCTCTGCTCTTTGGACTCGATCCCGTGATCCACGGAGTTTCTCACGATATGCATCAGGGGGTCGGAAATATGTTCAATGATGTTCTTATCTACCTCAGTCTGCTCTCCTACCATGACAAAGTCAATGTCCTTTCCGAGCTTCCTGGAGACGTCGAACACGATACGGTTCATCTTCTGGAAGGTATTGGTAAGGGGCACCATCCGCATGGACATGATCACATCCTGCAAATCTGTGGTCACCTTGGCAAGCTGGGCCGACTCCTTCTTGAAGTTATCAAGGTTGAGCCCCGGCACGTTCAGATCCGGGCTCTGGAGCACCACGGACTCCGAGATTACCAGCTCCCCGATCAGCTCCATGAGCTGATCCATCTTGCTCACGTTTACGCTGATAAAGGACGCCTTGTCATTCTTTTTATCCTTTGCAAGGGTCTTGCGCTTTCCGGGATCCTTGGATTTAATTACGAAATCGCCCGGTGCGATCTTCGGCTTTTCGGGCTGAGGCGCTTCTTTGACCTCCCCCTCCTTCGCCGCCGTATCCGCCTTGCTCTCGATCTCCTCCACGCTGGCGTTTAAGTCTATGATTGCTCTCTCCGCCGCCGAAGGCCCGTTCTCTCCGAAGTCAAACCCCTGAAGGAATTCCTCCGCCTTACACTCGTAGACGTCTACCTCCTTGATATCGTAGCCGACGCCGATGATCTGGCGGATCTCCTCCTCGCTGCACTGCGCCTGCAGAAGGATCCGGAAGCCTTCCCGGATAATGGTCTCGGAGGCGTTCTCATCGGAAATAATATCCTCCGGGGAATACAGAATATCCTCCGCCACCTCCTTGAGCGCATACACCGTCTTGTACGCGTGGACGTTGGCCATCTCCGTTTCCGGGTAAAAGGTGATATAGATCTTGTAAAAACGGCTGTCGCTTGTGGCCACCGGCGCAATATAAAACTGTTTGGCCGGCTCGTGGACGTTCTCCGCCACAGGCGTTGCCGCCTCCTGCCCTTCCCCGCCATTCTTGATCTGATTCAGGAACTGATCCAGATCCGCAACAATCCCTGTGGAATCCCCGTCCGCCTGTTCGCCGTTTCGGATCTTCTCCAGCTCGCCGGAAATAAAGTCCTCCACCTCCAGCACATGCTCCACCAGCTGCAGATGAGGCACATTATCCGGATGGGATTCCCGAAGGTAATAAAAGATATCCTCCAGCTTATGGGAAACAGCGGTAATGTTGTCAAACATCATGATGCCGGAAGATCCCTTGATGGTATGCATGGTTCTGAATATCTCGTTGATACTGTCCTCGTCGAAGCAGTCCGCATCCTTCTGCTCCAGAACTCTTTCCTGAAGCTGCTCCAGAAGCTGCTCGTTCTCAAACAGGTATATGTCCAGCATGCCGTCCGTGCTAAATTCTTCAGCCATATTCTTCTCCTTTCTGCCTGTTATATGAGGTCAAGCTTTTTCATAGCCTGCTCGAACCTTTCCTGATCGATGGGCTTGCCGGAATATACCGTACAGCCCAGTTCAAAAGCCATCTTCACATTACTCTCGTCATTCAGGGCAGTGGTCATGATGACCTTCACCGCCTTATCCTCGGGGATATCCCGTTCCTTTTCCAGATTTCGGATCCCCACAAGCGCCTGATATCCGTCCATAACCGGCATCATAATGTCGAGACAGATCAGATCGTAAGGGGCCCCTTCCTCCAGAGCCATCAGAAATGCGTCCACCGCTTCCATTCCGTCCACAGTCACGTCGCACTCGCCATACTTTGACAGGAAGCCGACCATAAATTTCCGAGTTGCAAAATCATCTTCTGCCAGTAGAATTTTCATGCCATCTCTCCTTTACTTTTTGTCAGGTAAATTACCTCATTTTATTGAGCAAAGCATAGGTTCTTCCCGCTATATCGGAGAGCTTTTCCTGATGCTCCACAGCCCCTAAATCCCAGGCGACCTTGGGCATTCCGTATACAACACAGGTGGATTCATCCTGCCCTATGGTTCTCGCGCCGGCCTTCCTCATGGCCAGCAGTCCCTTTGCGCCGTCGCCGCCCATGCCGGTGAGAATGATCCCCACCGCATTGGCTCCCGCCACCTTTGCCACAGAATCAAACAGTACATCCACGGAGGGACAGTGGCCGTTCACCTTGGGTGCCTTAAAGCACTCCACCTGATAGCCTCCGTTTACCCGCACAAGCTTCATGTGCCTGTCGCCTCCGGGCGCGATGAGCATATGGCCCGGCTGCACCCGGTCTCCGGTCTCCGCCTCCTTTACCTGTACCCGGCAGATGTCGTTGACCCTCTTTGCGTACATTGCCGTAAATCCCGGCGGCATATGCTGCACCACCACGATTCCCGGGATATCCGTACCATATCCCTTGACTACCTCCAGAATGGCCTCCGTACCTCCGGTGGAAGCGCCGATGGCCACGATATGTTCCTTATTCTTCACGGAAAGATGATGATCCGTCCGGATCAGATCCTTGCGTCTTACATTGCCAAGCTGTGCGTTTGCGGCAATCTTGATCTTTTCAATGAGATCCGTGCGGACAAACTCCTGAAGCTGCGCCTGGCTGGAAACCGCCGGCTTTGCCACAAAGTCCACAGCCCCCGCCTGCATGGCGTCGAACACCTTATCGCTGAGCGCGCTGATCACGACCACGCGCATGGGATACTGGGGCATGAGTTTGCGCAGGAACTCGATCCCGCTCATTCGGGGGAGCTCCACATCCAGCGTCATAACATCCGGCTTACACTCTAAAATTTTGTCCCTCGCCTCGAAGGGATCCTTTGCAGTCCCCACGATCTGGATTTCCGGATCGCGGCTTAAGTTCTGTACCAGTAATTCCCGGAACATGAGGGAATCGTCCACTACCAGCACTCTGATTTTCCGCATACCTTACCCCTCTTTCTTTCTGAATATGGAGGGCTGGATGATCTCGAGGGGCGTACTGTTCCGGTCCAGTGTCTCCGTGGTACCGATAAAGAGATACCCGCCCGGCTCAAGCGCATTACAAACCTTTTTTACCAGCTCCCGTTTCGTGTTCTCATCAAAATATATCATAACATTGCGCAAAAATATAGTATGCATTTTTTTCCTGAAGGGGAATGGATCCATCAGGTTGAACTGCCGGAAGATCACCTCCTCCTTGAGTTCATCCTTCACCTTGTACTGGCTTCCCCCCGCCACGGAGGTAAAAAACTTCTTTTTCCAGGACTCCGGCACTTTACTGAGCTGCTCCGCCGTATAGACCCCCGCCAGCGCCTGCTTCAGGACCTTGGTGGAAATATCCGTAGCGAGAATTTTCTTATCCCACTTTTCTCTCTCGAGACCAAAGAAATCGGACAGAACCATGGCGATCATATAGGGCTCCTCCCCTGTGGAAGCGGCTCCGCACCAGATGCGCAGATCCCTCGTCCTCTGCTCCTTCGTCTTAAGCCAGGGCAGAACCACCTTTTTGAAATACTCGAAGTGTTCAAACTCCCTCATAAAATAAGTATGATTGGTGGTAAGAAGATTAACCAGGATTTTCTCCTCCACCCCCGAGCGGTCTCTCTCCACGGCGTCCATAAATTCGTTTACATTCCGCCAGCCCCCTGTACGCATATGTTTCTGCAATCGTCCGTTTACGATCACCTTCTTCTGGCTTAAGTCAATACCGTAATTCTGCTTCATGTAAACTGAAATTCTCTGGAACTCCTCATTGGTTATCAAAACCTCATCCCCCTTCGTCTTATTATTTCCACATTTATTTCAGTCATTGCAGCTGCCGTGATATCCTACAGCATATTTTATAAATATCCGGATCGAACCGGACCCCGGCTTCCTCCTCCATCCGCGCAAGAGCTTCCTGCCTTAGGAGCCCTTCCTTTCCCGTGAGCTCGCAGTATCTGCTCATCACGCTGACAATCCGGGCGGCCAAAGGGATCGCTTCCTTCTTCCTTCCCTCCGGAGAGCCGCTGCCATCCCAGTTCTCGTGATGGTAATGGACCACCTCCTGGGCTATCCCCAGAAAATCGTTGGGCTCGCTCCCCCTCTGGAGATCGGAGATCAGCTTCGCCCCGATCAGCGTGTGGTCTGCGGAGGCGTCCTCCCGGCCGGAAGGGGCGTCCCGCCCCGGGAGATCCTGCGCCGCCACGCCCAGATATCCGATGTCGCACAGGGCGGCGGCCAGCTCCAGGGTATCGATAAAGGTATCCGAAATCTTCTCCTCAAACAGGGGCGAGAGCTGCATCCCCTGAGCCAGCGTCCTGCAGTTTTTCTTAAGACGCTCCATAAAAGCCTGATCATACCCGGCGCTCTGCCCGGCAAGCCCCGCGAGGGCACGGAGAAAATTCATCTTTTCCTGCTCCATCTGGCGGGCCTGCTCCCTCACCGAAACCTGCAGATGCCGGTTCATCTCCTTAAGCTCCCTGGTCACCGCGTGGAGCTTTAAATGCAGCCCCACACGGGCCTGCACCTCCTCCGAGATAAAGGGCTTGGTGATGTAATCCTGACATCCCTTTGAAAACCCTTCCACAATATCGCTGGAATTATTGTACGCCGAAATGAAAATGATGGGAATACTTCCGGTATACTCGTGCCCCTTCAGAATTCTGCACAGCTCAAAGCCGTCCATCCCGGGCATGGAGATATCTGTCAGGATGAGCTGCGGCAGATGGCCGCCCTCTCTCCACAGACCGCGCAGGTGCGCAAGGGCCTGCTCCCCGCCGGCAAAGGAAACCGGCTCGCACCCCATCTCTCTGATGATCTCCTCGAGCACGATCCTGTTGATTTCCATGTCGTCAACAATGAAAACCTCCGCCCTGCCCGTTTCCCTCTCCATTCCAAACATATCTGCTCCCATCGGTATCGATTTATTTTATGAGCCTGTCAGGCAGGCTCTGAGCTGCTCTGCCCCGGCTATGGCTCTCTCATAATCTTCCTTCTGGACCGCCATCTTCAGCTTAAGGACGGTCCGCGACACCTCCCGCGGCGCCCCGCCGGCCAGCTCGCGGATGGTCTCCGTGAACATTTCCGCCTTCTCCCAGTTCTCCATCTCCACACACAGGATCAGCTTTGACAGATTTCTCTCCAGGGCCTTCTGGTTCTCCCCGCCGCCATAGCGCCTGACATCGTCGCATCCCTCCCGCCGGAAAAGCTCCTCCGCCGAAGGGGGACCGTCATAGCCGGCCCCGGGCTGTCCCGGCGCGTCAGCCTCCCCGACGTCCGCCTCTACCCATATGGAAAAGGAAAACACGCTTCCCCTGCCGCGCTCGCTTTCCACCCCGATCCTGCCTCCCATCAGCTCCACAAGCTGCTTGCAGATATTAAGGCCCAGACCGGTCCCCCCGTATTTGCGGGATATGGAAGCGTCCACCTGGGAAAAGCTTTTGAACAATTTATCCTTATCGGCATCCCCGATACCGATTCCGGAATCTATCACCATAAAGAAAAGCTCAACCTTATCGTTGACCTGCGCCGTCCTGAACACCTCCAGGCTGATCCTGCCCACCGAGGTGAATTTCAGGGCGTTGGATAAGAGATTATTGAGAATCTGCCCGATCCGAAGCTCGTCGCCCGTGATATACTCAGGCACTTCGGGGGATACCGTCATGAAAAATTCCAGCCCCTTTTCGGTGATCCGGCTGATATGATTGGATTTCACATAACTGAGCATCTCTCTCACATTAAATCTGCGGGGCTCAAGCACAAACCTGCCCGCCTCGAGCTTGGAGAAATCCAGAATATTGTTGATGATTTTGTTCATGTCCTCGCAGCAGCGTTCGATCACCTTCAGCGTGCGGAACTTTTCCGCGTCGGTTTCCTTCCCCGCCAGCTCCCGGACATGACCCGATATGCCGTTCACCGGCGTGCGCAGCTCATGGGTTACATTGGCCACAAACTCTGACTTCACCTTAAGAGCCTGCCTTGCCTGCTGCTTCACCTGGGCGACCTCCCGGTTTAAATAGTCCTCCTGGGAGGTGACAATGGCCATACATATGTAGGTTTCCTCTCCGGGGTTTTCACCGCTTTCGGGAAGGATCCGGGTTCTCACCGGAAAACAGGTATGATTTCTGCGGTAGGCCACCAGCTTCCTGGTCTCCTCTCCGAAGGGATAATCGGTGTCAAAACCGCCCTCTCTCATCTTAAAATCATTGGGAAAAACCTCGCCGATTTTTCTCCCGCACAAATCCCCCTCATATCCCAGGTGCGTGTGCGCCTGCGTATTGGCGTATATGATCTTCCCTGCCCTGTCGAAGATCAGGACGATCTCCAGGGCATCCCGAACCGGAAATCTGCCATACTCACATGGTTCCATTTTTCTCCCCCTGCCGCTGGCCTTTATTCACAGAGAGGAGGAAAGCCTGCCCTCCCGCCCTCTGCTCCGTGTACCGCAAGAAAGGCAGCAAAAAATCTCATCCTCTTTTTGCTGCCGCTGCCTGCCATAAACCCGGCGGACATTGAAATATTTTAACCGGTTGCTCATCTGTGGCATCTCATGGTTATCCCTCATCTGTCTGGTAATTCTCTACAAATTAAGTTACCATTTTCTCTGCAATTTGTCAAATAATTTCGCATGGATAATATCGCCATCGGAAGGGGCGCGTCAGAGTCAGGGATGCCCGCAGAGGGATAAATTCCGCGTCTGCGCGCTCCCGCTCTCCGGATTCCTGATAAAATTTTCTCCCAAAAGTTGTCAGACGCCGTCCGGTGTGGTATTATGGCGCTGTATTGTATCTCGATTAAGAGAATAATAACAGGAGGAAACGTACCATGAAAAATAAAAAGACCTATGAACTTGTGCTGAGCGCACTGTTCACCGCCATTATTGTCATCATGGCATTCACACCGCTGGGATATATTCCGCTGGTTGTGATCAACGCAACCATCATCCATATCCCCGTCATTCTGGGAGCGCTGTTTTTAGGACCGAAAAAAGGTGCATTCCTGGGCTTTGTATTTGGCCTGACAAGCTTTATCAACAACACCTTCAAGGCAGCCACTGCCTCCGCCTTCGTATTTTCGCCGGTTCTGGCGGCGGATATCGTGGGCATATCCGGGGTATTCAGGAGCATGTACATCTGCTTCGTGCCCAGGATCCTGGTGGGGATCGTCCCTTATTTCGTGTATCTTCTGATCCGGAATCTTCTGAAAAAGGAACAGAAGGCATGGCGTATCGGGATCAACGCCGCGGCGGCTGTCATCCTGTTTTTTTCCGTGAGAGCATTTATCAGCAACATAATAGAGGGGGAAAATGCCCTGATCGCCACCCTCTCGGGAGCTGCCTGCGCTCTTGTGCTGTTCGTGATCCTGACCGTCAATACGGGCAAAAAGGGATCGACCAGCATCGCCCTTGCCTACGCGGGCCTGGCGGGCGCCTTTACCAACACGCTCTTTGTCATGAGCGGCATTTTTATTCTGTACAGAGACGCCTACGCAAACGCCCTCGGCATTGCCGGGGATACCGTGATCGACGTGATCATGGGCGTGGTGAGCTTTAACGGCATCGTGGAGGCCGTGGTTGCCGCCATCCTGGTGTCCGGAATCGGCATGGCCCTCTCTCACGTCAGACCCATAAAGGGTATGAAAGACTGAATCTGAAGAGACTGAAACAGAACTATCAGGCGCTGAATGCGCCCTGAAGGCGGGAAATCTTTCACTGTGAGAGATTTCCCGCAGTATGAAAAGGGAGGTTAAACGGAAATGATTTTGGCAATCGATATCGGGAATACAAACATTGTGATCGGCTGTACACAGGAGGATCAGGTCCATTTTGTGGAGAGGGTGTCCACCAATATTTCCAAGACAGAGCTGGAGTATGTGGTGGAGTTTAAGACACTTTTTGACCTGTACCGGATCGACACAAAGGAGATCACCGGATGTATCATTTCTTCGGTGGTGCCTCCTCTGATCAACATTATGAAAAGCGCCATGCAAAAGCTTCTGAACATCTCTCCTCTGGTGGTGGGGCCGGGCATTAAGACCGGGCTGAATATCCTCATGGATAATCCTGCCCAGATCGGCGCCGACCTGATCGTCAACGCGGTGGCGGCGCTGAAATACTACGGAGCCCCCGCGGTAATTATCGATATGGGAACCGCCACCACCATCAGCGTGGTGGACGATAAGAAAAACTACGTGGGCGGCATGATCCTGCCCGGCGCGCGGATCTCCCTGGACGCGCTCACCAGCCGCACCTCCCAGCTTCCCCGGATCTCCCTGGAGGCCCCCCGCAGAATCATCGGCAAAAACACCATCGACTGTATGAAAAGCGGCATCGTCCTGGGACAGGCCGCCTGTCTGGACGGCATGATCGCCCGGATCCGGGAGGATCTCGGCTATTCCTTCCACATGATCGCCACCGGCGGGCTGGCCGGCTGTATCGTTCCCCACTGCAGGGAAAAGATCATCTGCGACAACGAACTCACCCTGAAGGGGCTGGACATTATCTATCGGAAAAATATGGAGGAAAAGCCATGTTAAAGGGAAAGCACATCGTACTGGGCGTTACGGGAGGCATTGCGGCCTACAAGATCGCCTCCCTTGCCAGCATGCTGAAAAAGCAGGGGGCGGACATTACCGTGATCATGACCCCCAACGCTGCGAATTTTATCAATCCCATCACCTTTGAGACCCTCACCGGAAACAAGTGTCTGGTGGATACCTTTGACCGGAACTTCCAGCACTGTGTGGAGCATGTCTCTCTGGCGAAACAGACGCAGGCCTTCCTTGTTGCGCCTGCGTCCGCCAATTTCATCGCCAGAGCCGCCCACGGCATGGCCGACGATATGCTCACCACCACGTTTCTCGCCTGTGAGTGTCCCAAAATCATCGCCCCCGCCATGAACACCAGGATGTACCGCAATCCCATTTTGCAGGACAACCTGAAGCTCCTTGTCCACTATGGAATGGAAGTGATCACCCCCGCCAGGGGCTATCTGGCCTGCGGCGACACCGGCGAGGGCAAAATGCCGGAGCCCGAATTCCTCTATGAGTGTCTCCTCAAAGCCCTGTACCCGAAGGATATGCAGAGGCTTAAGGTTCTGGTGACCGCGGGGCCCACCCGGGAAAGGATCGATCCGGTGCGCTTTATCAGCAACCACTCCTCCGGGAAAATGGGCTACGCCATCGCCCGCTGCGCCATGCTTCGGGGGGCAGAAGTCACCCTGGTGACCGGAAAGACAGACCTTACCCCTCCCATGGGCGTCCACACGATCAACACTACCTCCGCCGCGGAGATGGCCGACGCGGTGAAGGCCCGCTCCCGGGAGCAGGATATCATCGTCAAGGCCGCCGCTGTGGCGGACTATCGTCCCATATATACGTCGGATGAAAAGATGAAGAAAAAGGATGGCGAGCTGACCATCGCCCTGGAGCGCACGGAGGACATTCTGGCATTCCTGGGCGAGCACAAACCAAAAGGCCAGTTCCTGTGCGGCTTTTCCATGGAAACGGAAAACATGATCGAGAATTCCCGGGCAAAGTTGCAAAAGAAGAAGCTGGATCTGATTGTGGCTAACAACCTGAAGGAACAGGGGGCCGGATTCGGAACCGATACCAACGTCGTGACCCTGCTCTCTGCCGGGGAATGTATCCCGCTTCCCGTGATGAGCAAGGAGGATGTGGCGCAGAGGCTGTTTGACTATATTCTGGCGCACAGAGATGAGCCTGTGGGGAAATAACCAACATGCCGTTTTCAGAACACACTGCAGAAATCGACTGACTTATTGAAGCATGAAAGGTGTAGAGCCTGCCGTTTTGCAGAGCTTTACACCTTTTTCGACGGAAATCCGTCCCTCATTCCCTCATAAGCCTGCCTGCTGCAGCGGCCAGCCCTGTGATTTCCTCTCTGAGCAGCCCCACCGGGCCGCCATATACCCCAAGCTCCCCGGAAAGGAGCTCCAGCTCTACCGCTGTCTGAGCGAGAATTTCCGCGATCTTCCCGGCGTCAGAGCGCTCCCCTGCCTGACAGGCCAGCCGGATGGCCTCCTGCAGCCTGCCGCAGAGCCCGTCAAAGGCCTCTCTCCGGCCCTCATCCAGCCGCGGTCCCAGTTTGGCGATTTCTCCCCTCAGATAAAACGACAGGATATTCCCCTGAAAAGCCATATCCCTGAATCTCTTTTCCGGAGTGCGCTCCAGAACAACGGTATTTTCGCAGAGATTTTCTGCGAAAATATCTGCGGACAGCCCCTGGTAAAAGGAAAGCGCCCCGGAAAGCTCCTCCTGAAACTGCGAAATCCCCTCAAAAAGCGGCCTGTGGGAGGGGGCGCGCAGCAGATCGACGTCCGCGGTAAAGGCGATGATCTGCATCCGAAACAGAAGGTCCTCTAAAAGCTCCGCGCTCACTCTCCCGGCAGGGATCCCCGACAGTTCTCTGACGATCGCGAGAATCTCCTCCGCGATATAGCCGTAGGGCAGGGAGGGATCCTCCAAAAGCCGGTCTGCGGCCTCCCGCCCCTTCCGGAGCACATTTTGCTGCTTCTCCCTGGCGCTGCAACGCATATCCTGAAAGATCAGGGCCGTCAGCTCGTTAAAAAAATCCGCGATCCTCCCGGCCTTCATCCGGGCGTTCCCGGCCAGCTCCTCATATCTGGCACATATCGGCTCGAGCAGGGCCCGATGCTCCGGCATTGCCCTGGCGGTGGTGAGCCTTGCCTGCAGGGCAGTGAGGTTCGCCAAAAAGGCCGCGTCCTCTATGGCCTTAATAATCAGAAACCGGGCGGAAATCTGATCGGGACATCCGGGAATATCGGTAATCCGCTCCAGCGCTCCCGACAGGGAGGATGCCATCTGCTGCGCCCTCTGCGCCATAAACTCCCAAAACTGCCTGTAAAATACGGCGGCTTCAGAGTCTTTTTTCAGACTTTTCATGGTATAATCCGCCGTCTCCCTCGCCTGGACGATCAGACGATTCAGTTCCCTTAGCATCTCATCCGCGGTCTTTGAATACAACATGGCGCTTCTCTCCTTTTCTGTTCTGGGGGGCTGAATGGAAGAATGGTGTCTGCGGTATTCCGTCGGGCTTACGCCCATAGCGGCCTTAAAGCGGCGGCAAAAGCCCTCGTGGGAATCAAAGCCGTATCTCAGCGCGATCTCCAGGACGGAGCGATTCGTCCCTGCAAGCTCCCCGGCGGCCAGGGCGATCCTGCGCCTTGCCACGTAGCGCATGACACTCTCCCCCACCGCTTCCCGGAACAGGCGCTGGTAATGATATCTGGAAAAATGCAGGCTCTGTGCCAGCGCATCCACCGTGAGCTTTTCATGAATCCTTTCCTCAATGATCCCGAGAGATTGAAAGATCTGTTTCTGATCATCCATCTTCGTCCCCTCTTTCCTCCAGTCTGTTTCAGTCCTCTCTGTAATACCTGGCCTGGACCTCGAACAGCTCTCTGTATCTGCCGTCCTGCCCCATCAGCTCCGCATGGCTGCCGCTCTGTACCAGCTTTCCGTCCTCCATCACCAGGATTTTGTCGGCAAACTGTGTGCTGGAGAGACGATGGGAGATAAAGAGCACGGCTCTCTCCTGGGAAAGCTCCAGGATGGCGTCGTAAACCTGCCTCTCCCCCAGAGGATCCAGCGCCGAGGTGGGCTCGTCCAGAATGAGAAAGGGCGCGTCACGGCAGATTCCCCTGGCCAGCGCAATCCTCTGGCTCTCGCCCCCGGACACATCCACGCCCTCGGGATCAAATTCCTTAATCAGCATGGTATCCAGTCCCTGGGGCCATTTTTCCACAAGATGCGCAAGTCCTGCCTTCTCTGCCGCGGACACGAGCCTCTCCTGCGTCTGCTCCTGTCCCAACCCAATGTTCTCCCGGACCGTCATGGTAAACATCCTGTAATCCTGGGAGACCACGGAAAACAGGCCCGCCCAGGCATCATAGTCAAACCGCCTGATATCCGTCCCGTTTAACAGAATCCTCCCTTCCGTGGGATCATAGAGACGGCAGAGCAGACTGACAATGGTAGTCTTCCCCGCTCCGTTCTCCCCCACAATCGCCACCACATCCCTGAAGCCTGTCTGGAAGGAGACCTCATCCAGTACCTTTCGATCGCTTCCCGGATAGGAAAAGGTGACCCTGTCAAAGGTCAGGACACTGTCCTCCAGAGACGCAGGAAGCGGCAGGGGCGGTTCCTTCGGGCTGTAGAACACGCCGGGCATTTCCATATACAGCCGATAGTGCATGAAATACCGACAGCGGTTACGGATCTCGCTGACACTTTCGATCACGTCAAAGAGCGCACTGCGAAAGGTGGCCGCGCCGCTGGCCATCATGGAAAAATCACCCACCGTGCGGTTGCCTGTGAGGATCCGCCACCCCGCCAGCAGATACAGGGACAGATCCTGAACCGCGGTGAGGACTGTCCGCGCGCTGCGATCCTTCGACGCCAGCTCCTCGATCCGACCGTATTCCTTATAATACTGATCGCTGTACTGTTCATGCTTCCTTATCAGAAAGGGCTGGGCCTGACTGAGCCGGATTTCTCTGGCATATTCCCCTGTGATGCAGAATTTCAGGAACCAGTCCATCTTCCGGTCGATTCTCCACAGGCGCAGATCCAGGTCATACCGCAGCTTCTTCAGCTTCACATTCAGAATGGACTGCACGCACACCAGCGCAATGATGATCAGGATCAGAAGCCGGTCCATGGTCAGAAGTACGCCCGTCACCAGCACAAGCGAGAGCCCCCCCGACGCCAGATTGCGGATCGAAAGGATCAGCGTGGAGACATTTTTGCCGTTGATGGCCCTGGAAGCGCTCTGCATCTTCTCCCTGGTGTCGTCGCTGTTGAGCATGGAATAATCCAGATAAGCCGTTTTCCTGCTCATGCTCTTAAACATATCGTAGTCCAGTCTCTCCAGTCTGCGGGAAAATCCGGTGTGAAAGATTTCCTCTCCCAGAGACAGCAGCAGGGTGAGCAGGACCAGCGCCGCCGCATAGAAAACCACCTCCGAAAAGGGGGCCTTCTGCACAAACAGGTTCAGAAGCCTCCTGGATAAAAACATATAGGGAAAGGGCCGCAGAGACAAAAATACCACGTCCGCCGCAAGAAGCCAAACAACAGCCGGCTGGAACCTCTTTACATACTCTCCCAGCGCACACAGATTGGGAAATATTTTTTCTGACACTGACATAAGACTTACCTCCTGACAGGAAAAGAATACATCGTCTCTGAAAATATTTCCTGACCAAAAGTGCTCTCTTCGCCGGTTCAACAGCAAAGGCTGTCACCCTTCGCGAGAGAGCTCATTGTAACAGCGGGCAGTGCGAACCGCCCTTATGTTAACCGCAGCGGCCTCCCCCGGAATCATCCGGAGGAGGCCGCCGATCAGTCTGTCTTATGTTTTGCCGTACCGGTTAATTTTTAGCCGGGATCACTGCGCCGCTGTAGTTCTCTGTGATGAAGCTCTTTACATCGTCGGACTGCAGCACCGCTACCAGCTTCTTAATGGATTCGTTCTCCTTGTTGGCCTCGGTCACGGTGATGATGTTGGCGTACTCGGAATCCTCTCCCTCTCTCATCAGGTAAGCGGTCGTATCGATATCCGCCTCCAGCGCTCTGTTTACGTTTACAAAGTAAGCGTCAAAATCGGCGGCGGAAGGAATGATGTTGGCCTGATCCATCTCCACGATCTCAATGGGGGTCAGATATTCCTGAATCTGATTTACGGAAGCGTCCACAGCGGTCATCTCAGGATTAAGCTTAACAAACCCCTCCTTCTCAAGAACCTTAAGGGCCCTGTACTCGTTGGAGGAATCGTTGGGAATCGCGATCACCGCGTTCTCGGGAAGCTCGTCCTTCGAGGCATACTTATCCGAAAAGCAGGCATAGGGCTCCACGTGAACGCCGCCCATGCTGTAAAGGGTGGCTCCCATTTCCTCCTCGATGCTCTCCATGGCAGGCACATGCATAAAGTAAGCGAAATCGATCTCTCCGTCGATGAGCATGTCGTTCCATGTAGCGTCCCAGGTGGTGGATACGATGTCAAGCTCGATCCCCTCCGCTGCCAGCGCATCCTTCGCCGCGCCGAGAATCTCACTGTGAGGGGTCAGATCGCATACGCACTTAAGTACCACCGTCTCTTTGGAACCGTCTGCGGAAGCATCCTCGGCCTCTGTCCCTTCGGCTCCTGCCGCGTCTGTGTTATCCGCAGTCTCATCCGAAGATGTATCCCCGGATATATCCTCACTCTGTGTGCTCTCCGCGGCGTCCTCACCCGCAGCATCCTGCGTGTTTACAGTCTCCTTTGTCTCCGCGCCGTTTCCGCAGCCTGCCAGAAGGGCAGACACAGTCAGCGCGGCCGCCATCATGACGGCAAATTTCTTTTTCATAATAATACTCCTTTCCCAAATAGATTCGGTGCTATTTTATCATAATCCATCCGGAAATTGTATCTGCATGAAAGAAAATTTATATCCGCATTCCGCTCCGAAGCTGTACAAGTTGCCCCTTCTCAGAAGGCCCGATCATTTTTTACACATCAATTTTCAGATCAGATGCCTTCTTTTGAGAATAATTTTGGAGACCGTATCTCCCGCCATCTGCACCGCCTGCACGATCACGATCAGGACAATGATGGTGGCGAACAGAAGGTCATGCTGAAACCTGGTATAGCCATAGGTCACGGCGATATAGCCGATCCCGCCCGCGCCAAAGCTTCCCGCCAGGGCGGTCATGGAGATCACGATCACCACCGCATTGGTGAAAGCCCGCACCAGGGAGGGCAGCGTCTCCGGCACCATGATGGTAAACAGGATCCGCAGATTTCCGCTTCCCATTGCCCGGGCCGCCTCGATCTTACCCTTGTCAAGCTCCAGGAGACTGCTCTCCACGAGCCTTGCAAAAAGGGGAACACAGCTTGCCACCAGGGAGATGATACAGGCGTTGGAGCCGTAGGATTTTCCCACCAGCGCTCTTGCCACCGGCAGCATCACGATGATGATGATCACCTGGGGGAGCGAACGGAAACAGTTGATCACCGCGCTCAAAACAGTATGTACCGCCTTGCAGGGGGCCAGTCCTTCCTTGCCCGTCATCACCAGCACCAGCCCCAGAAGCAGGCCGAACACCAGCACGAAGAGAGAGGAGACGCCCACCATGTACATGGTTTCGCCGATGGCCGGAAGCACCTGCCCCCAC
Organism: uncultured Lachnospiraceae bacterium; assembly: GCA_947570615.1. Taxonomy (GTDB): domain Bacteria; phylum Bacillota; class Clostridia; order Lachnospirales; family Lachnospiraceae; genus Suilimivivens. The sequence goes on along the minus strand of CANOVJ010000050.1, from coordinate 13,284 downwards.
ACCTCGGCGGTAAAGGAATTCCGAAGCACTTCCCAGAAAGAATATTTGTATAAGCTCATTTTGCCTCCTCCCCGTAATCGCTTCTGAATTTATTGTAAACGCCGATAAAATTCTTCGCCGTCCCGCACCGGGGATTCTGGAAAATATCCTTCACCAGCCCCTGCTCCAGGAGCTTTCCGTCCTCCATCACCGCCATCCTGCGGCAGGTATATCTGATCACCTCCAGCTCATGGGTGATCAGGATGATGGTCAGCCCCAGCTTCTGATTGATCTCCTTAAGCAGATCCAGCACGGAAAGAGTGGTCTGGGGATCCAGGGCGCTGGTGGCTTCGTCGGACAAAAGCACATCCGGGCGGTTGGCCAGCGCTCTGGCGATTCCCACTCTCTGCTTCTGCCCGCCGGAAAGCTCTCCCGGATAGGCGTCCTTCTTCTGGGTCAGGCCCACCAGCGAGAGCATTTCGTCCACCCGCCGCCCGGCCTCCCCGGCGGAAAGGCCCGCCATTTTCAGGGGATAGGCGATATTTTTCGCCACCGTCATGGAATCGAACAGGTTAAACTGCTGGAAGATCATGCCGATTTTCCGGCGCTGCTCATTGAGCTGAGCCCTGCCCAGGGCAGTGATCTCCCTCTCCCCGATCCGGATGGTTCCGCTGTCGGGCTCCTCCAGACGGTTGATACAGCGGACCAGCGTGGATTTTCCGGCCCCGCTAAAGCCCACGATACCGAAAATATCTCCCTTTCCCACGGACAGATCGATGCCCTTTAAGACCTCGATGGTCTGTTTTTTGGTGTGAAAGGTTTTATAGAGCTGCTTTATCTCGATAAATTTTTCGTCCATGTGCGTTCCTTCACCTTTGAATGCCACAGGCCTGTGGGTAAAACGCTGCCGCCTGTGATGGTCTTTCCTTCCGTTCCCGCTTTATCCCGCAGCGCGCCGGCCCCTCAGTCGTCCTGCTCCGGGATCACCCTGTTATCCGCGAGAATCTCCGGCCTGTGCCTCATACTGTCGGCGTCGGTAATCTCCCGCACCACCCGGCAGGGAACCCCCGCGGCAAAGCTGTTTTCAGGAATATCCCTGGTCACCACGCTGCCCGCTCCGATCACGCAGTTATCCCCTATGGTAACGCCGGGGCAGATGGTCACCCCCGCCCCCAGCCAGCAGTTATCGCCAACCCTCACCGGCCTGGCATAGCAGAGCCGCTTCTTTTCCCCCTCCGCCGTCAGTATGGCGTTCCGCTCCGACGCGATCATGGGATGGATGGGCGTCACGATGGTCACATTGGGGCCGAAATTGCAGTTGTCCCCGATGGTGACCTGGGCGTCGTCCTGCACAGTCAGATTAAAATTGCCGAAGAAATTCCTTCCGATGCGGGTATGTCTGCCGTAATGAAAGGCGATGGGCCCCTGGATAAATCCGCCCTCCCCAAACTCCCCGATGATCTGCGAGAGAATCTCTGCCCGCTTTTCGGTCTCATCCTCATGGGTCTGGTTATAATCCACATTCAGATTGTGGGTTTTTAACTTGATCGCCTTAAGCTCCGGGTCGGCAGGACAGAACAGAATTCCCGCCATGATTTTTTCCTCTTCCTTCATTTTTACAGCCATACTTTCAACCTGCCTTCCTCTCTTCTGCACAAAAAACCGCTGCCTCTGTCTCAAAAGCAACGGATTTCTGATCTGATACCTTTCCTGTACTGATTACGCTCTCAGGTTACCTCGCATCCTTCGACTCGTCCAGAAGCCGGAAAAATTCGTCCTTCACTCCCAGAAACGCCTCGAGAAGCTTCGGTGAGAAGCATCCGCATTCCCCGTTGAGGATCATCTGATATGCGGTCTCCCTGTCAAACGCCTTCTTATATACTCTCTCCGTCACCAGCGCGTCAAAGACATCCGCAATGGAGACGATCTGAGGCGCGATCCCGATCTCATCTCCCTTAAGCCCGTCCGGATACCCCCGTCCGTCAAACCGCTCGTGGTGGTGCCTGCAAATATCATAGCAGTAATTATAGTAATCCTCATCCTCGAGATGCACGAACGCGGCGATCATCTCCGATCCTCTCGAGGTATGGGCCTTCATAATCTCAAACTCCTCGCTGGTGAGTTTGCCGGGCTTTAGGAGAATGTTGTCCGGCACGGTGATTTTTCCGATATCGTGCATGGCCGCCGCCTGGTTGATGATCTCGATCTTCTCCTTCGTCAGCCCATACTCCGGATAGCGAACCATAATGTCCTGCGCCAGCGCTTTGGTGAACACACGGATCCTCTTGACATGCTGTCCCGACTCCATATTCCGGAATTCCACCACATTACTCATGGCGTCAATCATCACATCGTTGGTCTTGCGAAGCTTCTCCGCCTGCTCCTTCAAAAGCTTATTCTGCTCCTGCAGCTCCGCAGTCTGCGTCCTTACCAGGGACTCCAGCCCGGCCTTGTATGCATAGAGGTTGATATTGTTCTTAACCATCTGCCTGACTACCGGCGCAAAATAAGGCTTGTGGATATATTCCACGATCCCGTATTCATACCCCCTGCGCTCAAATTCCACAGAGTTCTCGCCCGTAATCATGATGATGGGCACCTTTGAGATCAGGTTCTGCCTGTTCAGCTCCTCGAGCACGCCAAATCCGTCCATCACCGGCATCACGATATCCAGTAAAACCGCCACGATAGATGAAAAATTTTCTGTCAGAAGCCGCAGGCCTTCCTCGCCGTTTTCGGCCTCAAGGATATCATATTCATCTTTAAAAATCTCCGCCAGCATCATACGGTTGATCATCATATCTTCGACGATCAGTATTGTGTTCCTTTTCATTTTCAGTCTCCACTTCTCATTTCAATTCCCCTGTGTCCTGCGGATCACCGTTTTATCCATATGGGAAAGGTCGAAGCACCCTGTCCTGGCCATAATTCCCTTCAGTTCGTCATTTATCCGGTTTATCTCCTCAGACACGCCCTCTGCTCCCTGATCCGCAAGAGGTTTTAAAAGCCCCCGGCCCACACAGACCGCGCTCGCTCCCAGCGCAAGCGCCTTAAAGACGTCCGCCCCGCTCACGATGCCGCAATCCACAAACACCGGTATCCGCCCGCCCGTCACCTTCAGAATATCCGGAAGGATCATCAGCGGCGGCACGGCATAATCCATCATACCGTGATGGTGGGATACCACGATTCCCCCCGCCCCGGCCTCCAGCGCCATGTAAGCGTCCTTCTGGCTCAGAACGCCCTTAACCACAAAGGGAACCCGGGCCGCACGGACAAATTCGCCGATTTCCTCCATGCTCTTTGGCCGCATCTCAAAGCCTTCCACCCGGTCATAATCTCCCCGCCGGTCGAAAGCATGATCGATATCCATTCCCACCGCCAGTGCGCCGCATTCCTGTGCAAACGCTATCCTGTCAGTCACCAGCCCGTTATCCGCATAGGGCTTGATGATCCTGATGGTTTTCGCCCCTGTCCTGATCATCTCTGAGAGCTCTTCATCCTCTCCCATCCCTGCAAAGCAGACGGCGCCAGAGCGGGCCGCTCCTCTGGCAAGCTCAACCATTCCATTCTCATGTACCGCGTTTAAATGAGACAGGGCCGCCGTCATCACCGGAGTGGCAAAGCGCTCTCCGTACAGGGAAAAATCCGTCTCCGGCTTCCTGCCGTCCAGGTGCCTCATCTCCAGCAGCAAAGAATCGAGGTAATCTCTCGTTATCCGGTCGGAATCCCCCCTTCGCTTTTCATCCATAAGCCTCTCCCCACCCTCTCATTTATATCCCTATTCTAACGAACTTCCACTGAAAAATCAACTATATCTTTTACCGGACAACACAGCGTCGAACAATTCCGGAAAGCTGACATTGAGTCTGGCCTGCGCCGGATGCCCGTATCTTATTCCTGCCTCTCCCAGCTCTGATAGCTTTGCGCCGCTTCCTTCCAGAATCCTGCCATCCTTAATAAGTCCTTCCTGTTTTTCTCAAGCTCTCTGGCCGAGAGCTTAATACTGTGGTACAGACCCGTATACCCCTTCATATAGAGAGGGATATCCTCCGCCGTCTCCGTGATCTGCCCGGTGATTTTCTCAAGTCCCGCCGCCAGCTCCTCCAGCTCCCCGGCCTGTCTCAGCATACGCCCCCGGTCCGCCCAAAGGGAAAAGCCCGCGGGAATTCTTCCTGCAGTAAGGGAATCCTTTTTCAAAAGGGCCGCAAGAAGCTGCTTTCCCTCCTCCCTCTTCAAAAGGCTCTCCGCAATCAGAGGAATCCCCTGAAAGGCGAAATCCCTCAGATCTGTCAGGGTAACTCTTTCCCCGTTCAGTCCTGTTTTTCTTTCCCCGCCCAGGGCCTCCATGATCTGCATGATCACCGCCGCACAGCCGTCCCGCTGCCAGGGCGGAAGGTTCATTACATCCGACGAGAGCGCCGCGGCATACCTTCCCAGCTCCCCCTGCTCCGTGGTATCGCTGTTCTTATGTCCCTGAAAGCAGGTCACATAGCTTCCCAGGGCCTGATCCCAGAGGAGGGAGGCGAACATATATTTAATGTCATGATACCCCGCAAAATTGTTCTTCTCCACCGGCGTTTTTACATACCGGATGTGCTCCGCCGGTATAATGGAATTTCCCAGCACGCTGACATAATCGTTTTCCCCGTGAATACCGTAAAGCTTTTCCCGGCGTTTTTCGTATTCCTCCTGCCCGTACCGCTCCTTCCACCCCTCTATTGCGCTCCGGGAGAATCCCTGTCCGTCCACGGAATAACACACGTCCACCAGATCCGCATAGCGGGTCTGCATGGTGACAAACTGCGCCTTATTGCCTCCCTTGGAATGTCCCGTCACCACCACATGATCCTGCCCGCCGATTTCCAGCGCCTCCACCACCTCCTCAAACCAGGACAGGGCGCGCTCCTGCTGGGTGGTGGCCGGACTGGTCATTCCAATGCCATTATCAGGCCATTCCCCGTCCCCGGTTCCCCGATAGACCATGTAGTAGCTCTCCTGCCCGGGCGTCTTAAAGGTACAGGCCGCCGTGCCCGGATCATATCCCATATCCGCGCTCTGACAGCAGATCACAAGCTCCCCGATCTGCGGATTTTCCGCGGCCTTTCTCAGCACGGTATACTCCCCGTGATGGATGCCGCCCTCCCCGTAATCCGGATGATTTTCCAGCTCCTTAAGAACCTGGCGGATGGTGGCGCCCTCCCTTGCCTCCCGGTAATCCATATACATATATGTGTCAAGGATCATACTGATCTCCGCGTCCGACATTTTCTCAGCGATCTGCGATCTCCCCTTTCCATTCCAGATAAGAGAGCCCGCCCGCCTCATCCATGGAAAAAACGGCTTCCGCAACGCTCTCGTACCCCTGATAGATATCTCCCGTAAAATTGTCCGGCGTGATCAGATCATACATTTCCTTTCCCGCCGGATAGCTGACCACCCCTCCGACCACATAATTCTTCCCGGCCACAGACGAAAGGAACGCGTCGAGCTGTGCCCTTACGTCCGCCGGAATATCCCGCACATAGATATAGACCCGGACCATGGAGAGGGGATTTTTCAGGAATTCTTCCGCCTCCATATCCGCCGCAAATTCCGGCGGAAAAACCAGCGCGGGGATCCGGTAATAGACCTTACATTTCCCGAATACAGGTCCTGCAAGAGCATGCATGCGCTCCTCGATCTCATCCCGCAAAAGGTACGCAAGGTAGTTGTCCTGAAAGACCACCTCCTCTCTTCCAAGGGCCCTCACCAGAATACTCTCTTCCGGCCGGCCCAGGCTGTGCATTCTTCGCATGGTGTAGGCCTTTCCCGGCTGTCCGCCGTAGGCCTCCTCGTCCACGAAAACCTCTCCGTACTTTTTCCTCATGTAATCCAGCATCTGATCTTCCGCCCCCCTTTCCCGGAAAAATAATACACAGGCCGTCAGAATTCCCATCGCCAGAAGGCCTGTCAGAAACCCGCCCGCGGACAGAACGGTCAGGACCCCCATCCCTGCCCGCAGGCGCAGGCGCGCCGCTGTAACGGCCGCTCCGCCTTTTGTCCTACACCACAACATTGGAATTCAGACCGCCTCCCTGCTGGGCGTTCCCGGCCTCAGCCTTCTGATAATGGGCCGCCATCTCCTGCAAATCCTTCACGTGCTCCTGCACCATACGGCAGAGTCTGTCCATATCCGCCTGCAGGGACTGGAATTTCCCCGCGTAGGCGCTGGCCGCCTCCCCCTGCCAGATTCCCTTCATGCTCTGCACCTGGGACATCATCTCGCCGGTCAGATTTTTCATCTGGCTCCCCGTAGCCGCAAAGGCCCCCGAGGTCTGGATCAGCTTTTCCGGCGTTACCTTTAAAATTCCTTCCATATCCGCTCCCTTCCGCGCCCTGTCCGGCGCAACAGCTTCTAATAGCTTCTCGCGGCGGCGATCTCTCTGTTTCTCGCCTCCGCCTGTTCATATCTGGCGGCGATCTCCAGAAGCGCCTGCACATACTGACTGATCAGCTGATGGAAAACGTCCATCTGTTGCCGGTCTCTGGTAAAGGCCTGGTGGAAGGTATCCTTCGCCCCTCCCTCCCACATCCCGCACAGGGATGCCTCCTGCTCCGAAAGCTCCGTCTCCTTCGCCTTAAACTGACTGTTCAGCTCCGAAATCCTCCCCGCCCTGCTTCTGAGCTCCGCGGGCGTCACCTGAAAAAATGCCATGGTAAATCTCCTTTCCTGATTTCTTATTTGCTTTTTATCTGTAATCTCTTGCCGCCGCCAGATGAATATTCATCATCTCCGACTGGTACATCCTTTTCGCCCGGTTCTCCATCTCCCCGGCCGTCCTTAAAAGGGCCTGCGCCTCCGCCCCCAGGCGGCCTGCGATCTTCACCTCCTTCCCTGCAAGAATCCGGGCGCACTCGCCGCTCCAGCAGGTCTTATTCCTGCGGGAAAGCTCTGAAACCTCCGTCTCAAGCGCCTGCAGACTCCCGGTCAGATCCCCAAGCTCCCGGGAAATGCGCATGATCTGGTTGAAATGCATCTCAATGCTCTGCTGCGGAGACATCCGTATTACTCCTTTCCGCCCTCTCATAGATGGCCGCAATCTCTGACAGCCTCATGAGATGCGCCTTAAGCTCCTCTATGGCGTCCTCTCCCTCTTTCCCCAGGGCGATAAACTGCTCCCGCAGCCGCCTCACCGGCCCTCCCTCAAAAAAAGCGTTCAGCTCCCGGGTCTGTGCGGCCACGCCGAGCAGATTCTCCTGTGCCTTTCCCGCAAGGGAAAGCCATTCCTGCTGCCACCCCGGCAGCTCCCCTGGCGTTACTTTTATGAAATCTGCCGCCGCGCTCCCCGTCGCAGCCTCCGCCAAACGCTGCGTCCCGCTCTCTGTTGTCTTTTCCGGCACTTCTGTCCCTCCTTCTGCCCGGCTTTCCTTTTACAGTTCCTGCGCCCGGGCGATCAGCTTCCTCTCCGTCGTCACCAGTCCCCGGGCGCTCTCCAGGGTTTTCAGAAGCAGTCTCTCCATACGTAAGACACATTCCTCCACCGCCCGGAGATTCTCTCTCAGCGCGCTCTCCCAGAGCTTTCCGGCCCCGCTCTCCCATACGCCGGAAAGTCTTCCGGCCTGCGATTCCATCAGTGAGAGAGCGTCCCGGGCCTTTGTGATTCTCTGCTCCTGCTGCTCCAGCCATCCGTTAAATCCCCCGCCCTCAAGCCGGATCTCCCCAGTCTCCATAAATGTTTCCTCCCTCTTTTTCCTGCGCCGCTTCACACGCTCAGATTAAAACCAGTCTGTCTCCGTCCCTTACCGCCTGCTGCCTTAAGCTGGCTTCCCTGTCAAGAAGCATATCCTCTCTGAGGGCATAGAGCTGCAGATTATCCCCGTCCTTTATGGAGATTCTCTCCTTTGCGGCAATCAGAGCCGTAATCTCCCCAAGCGCCTCCTTTATCTTTACCTCCTCATCCAGCTCAAAATCGTAAACCTCATCCAGCACAGGCACCTGAATATCCACCAGAATCATCCTCTCCTCCCTTCCCGTCCTGCGTCGGACACACAGCGGACGCTTTTTACAAATCCTGTTACCATTTTCAGGACGTTCTTCTGTACATGGGCAGCCGAAGCCTTACGCTGGCGCTTCCCGCGCCTTCCTTCAGATAGCCCGTGCCGGGGCGTTCCCGCTTATTCTGGTCCGCGTAGCTTAAATCGTCAAAGCTAAGAGCCCGTTGCTCCGCCACATTTCCCCCCAGATGAACACCCTGCTGCCAGGCGGCGAATTCTCTGAAAAATCCTGTTCCCGTCGCCTCGTAATCTCTGTCCGGATGGAAGATCCCCGCCATGAAATCAATGGGGCCCTCCCCTCTGGCTGCCTGCTCCCAGAACCGGACCGGTGATAAGACCGCCCCGCCCTGTACCGTTCCTCCCTGTCTGTCGCCCTGTCCGTCATCCTGACCGTCCTGCGCCCAATCCCCGCCGCTCTGCCCGCAGAACCGGCAGAATTTCCCCATATTTGTCAGAAACACACCTGTCCTTTTCGCTCCCTCCCCCTTTTTCCGGCGGCTTTCCGGAAGATTTCTGCGCCAGCTCTCCATCTCCCTCTCATTCTCCAGATAAACCACACCCGGACGATCCTTAAAGTGTGCAAGCCGGCCTTCGCCGTCCAGCACCACGGCCTCCATCCCCTGGCGCAGCGCCCCTTCTGTCAGACATGCCAGAAGCGTGGTTCTTCCGGTTTTCTCCCTGCCGGATATCAGAAAGCACAGGCCCTGACGGGGAGAAATACCTTTGATCTCCCCGGTGGTAAGACAGTAGCCGAGGGCGAGGGAACCGTCCTTCCAGGGAAAGTCTCCGGCCAGGGTTTCAAAATCTGTCTTCTCGGGAATCTGCGGGAATTTTTGCGGAAGCTCCCCTCCCGCGTCTGTGATTTCACGGGTTTTCCTCCGGCCTGCCTCCCGGATCCTTCCACAGCAGGCAAAATCCTCCTGCCCCGGACCAATCATGGCCGCCTGGAATTCCAGCACCCTGCCGTCCAGCCGGCAGAGCCCCCGGCCCTTACAGTTCTCCTGGGGCAACACGGGAAGGTAATACTGCCGCAGTATATCCCCGTACTGGAATCGGTCGCTCATCTCCATGGCCAGCGTGGTCTTGAATTTTTCGTAGAGCCTTCCCCCGATCTCCCCAACGCTCTGGGCCGACACAATCAGATAAATGCCAAGATTCGGTCCCTGTGCGGCCAGCCGCATAAACAGCTCCTCCTGCTTCTCCTCCCATACCTTCTTAAGGCTTCCCAGATTGTCCACGGCCACGAACAGCCAGGGCATTCTCCCCTTTCCGGATCTGTTGTACACGGCGCAGCCGGCTCCTGAGAGCCGCTTTCTGCGCTCCTCCATAAGCCTCTCCAGATGATAAAAGAAGATATCCTTTCCCTCCTTCTCCCTCAGCACCCCCAGACAGCCCGGCATGGCGCTGAAGTCCCTGAGATTTTCCGCTCCCATATCCACCGCCAGGATCTGCGCCTCACAGGGCGCATACCTTTCGCAGAGCTGCCAGAGCAGCATCTGGATAAAGGTGGTTTTGCCAGTGGCCGGCCCGGCGCACAGCGCCAGATGTCCCTGAATGAGAGGCTCCCAGGCAAGAACCGACCTGCACTGATTTTCCGGGTCGTCGCACAGTCCCAGAAGCAGCCGCGGCTCTCTGACCCTCCTTCCATCCGGCGCAAAGCCGTCCGCGGCCGGCTGTGTCTTCGCGCAAAAATCCCCTTTTCCTTCGTCCCTCGCCCCTTCCGGGGACAAATCTCCTCCCGAGGTCAAATCCTCTTTCGAGGACAAATCCCCTTCCATGGACAATGCCATGGATGGAAGCTCCTTCCAGAATACCTGCCTGGGGAGCTCCGCAAGCCACAGCGCCGGCGCCCAGGAAAAATGGTACTCTCTGGCCGTCTGACAGACATAGTCGGCGATCGCCTCAAGCTGGCTTTTTGACTCCGTCCCGCTTTCCTCTTCCACCGTGCGCCTTCTTCCTGTGTCTGACACCAAAGCGGCCCTTTTCTTTTCCTCCTCCTGCAGAGCTCCGCCGCAGTAGCCCGCCTGAAACAGCTCATAATATTCGTTGTTTCCGATTTGCAGATAGCACTGTCCCGGCGCGGTGAGGAGGGCCGCGTCCCCGTTGTGAAGCATATCCATACTGTCCTGTCTGTCCTGAACCCGAAGACATAACCGGAATCTGGCGTTGCTCCAGATCTTGTCGTCCACCGTTCCCGCCGGCTTCTGGGTGGCCAGAATCAGGTGCATCCCGAGACTTCTCCCCACCTGCGCCAGAGAGATAATCTCCTGCATGAATTCCGGCTCTTCCTTTTTCAGCTCCGCGAACTCGTCCACCACAAGGAGAAGATGGGGCATGGCTCTGCCCGCTTTTCCCTCCCGGTAGAGTCTGGTGTAGGCATCGATATGATTGACCTGCGCGCTCCCTAAAAGCTTTTGTCTTCGTTTGTTTTCGCTGGTAATGGCTGACATCGCCCGTTTGATCTGTTTTCCCGATAAATTGGATATGACGCCCGCACAGTGGGGCAGATGCTTTAAGAGATTTCCGGTTCCCCCGCCCTTGTAATCGATCATAAAGAAATTCACATCGGCGGGGCTGTAGGATACCGCCACGGAGAGCAGAAAGGTCTGCAAAAGCTCGCTCTTGCCGGAACCGGTGGTTCCCGCCACCAGCCCATGGGGGCCGTGGAATTTTTCGTGTACATCCAGACTGATCAGCCGCCCTCCTGCTCCCATTCCCACCACCGCCCTGAGCCGCTCCCCGGTTCTGGCGCTCAGCCAGCGCCGCCCGCTTTCCAGCTCCTGCGCCCGTCTGCACCCGAACAGCTGTAAAAATCCCACCTTTTCCGGGAGCCTGCCGGACTCTGTGCTCTCCTGCACCCGAATTCCCGCAATTTCCCTGGCGTATTCCCGGGCTGTCCTCTCCCCGCAAAGCTCCGGCAAAAGCGTCTGCCTGGCGATCTGTTCCCCGCCCAGATACAGGATTTCCCCCGCCCCCTCCTTCCCGGAAAAAAAGCACCTGCAGCTTTTGGGCAACTCCTGCCTGCTCTGTCCCGCGAACACCGCGCTGACCGGATATCTCCCCTGCGAATCGGTGAGATACCCATACAGAGGCTCCCCCCGGATCAGCTCCGGATCCAGCACAAACACCAGATACCAGATCCCGGGCCCCTCTCCCCCGGTCTGTCCGCTCACAGCCCGGCTCAGCGCCGGCAGAATCTCCCCCGCCTCCCTCTCATCTCCCGCCAGAAATCTCACCCGGCCATCCTCCGACCATATGTGGGAAAGCCAGCGGATACATCCGGCAATCTCATGATCGGGGTACCTCTCTTTGCGGTAAAAGCAGGCAAGCTTTACCTCCGTATAACAGTGGCAGGCCGCCGCCTGCATAATCAACTGTAAAACCATGCCGCAGAGCTCCTTTCCATCCGCCGCCACCAATCCGAGCTGGCGGACGTGGCCAAAATCGATCCCCACCGGCGCGTCTTTCAGGCATAAATATTTTTCCGCCAGCTCCCTGGCCCACAGGGCCTGCTTTCCCTCCACAATATTCCGGCTATTCCTGGTAAGACTCACCTTCATCTGGAAGGGAATCTCCCCCAGCCCAAGGCGCAGAAAGAGAAATCCGCTCTGACGGTAATAGCGGTTCCACAAAACCGCAGGGCCCTTCCTCCCCTCCTCCCAAAAGGCGGCAAAGGGCGGATATCTCCGGAAGAGGATCCCGCGGTTTTTCTCCTGGCACGAGAGAAGATAACGCTCCGTCTCTTCCAGGTATTCCCGATACTGACGTTCCTTCTCCTTTCCCAGTCGCTTTCTCTCCCGCCTCTGATGGCCGTGGCCCGCCAGCGCCCAGATCAGGGAAAGGCCCGCGCTGCAGCCGCTCATGGCCACAGACAGATAATAAAAGCCTCCTGCCCCTTCCCCCATATAGCGGCTGCCCAGCTCCGCCATCAGAAGCATGGGGAGCACCATGGTAAGGGACGGACCGATACGCAGCAGCAAAGGCTGGTCGTGTTCCTGCGCCGGCTTTTCGGGCAAAATAATCTCCACTTCCCCCTCTTCCAGGGCCTCCTCCTGAACGCAGATACGCTCCAGGGGACCTGGCTCTGCGGGGCTTTTTCGCACAGGCTCTCCCCCGGCAGAGACACGGTCTTTCGTTTCCTGCCTGTCCGCTGCCCATGTGCCTGCCGCCCGAAAAATTCCCGCCTGACAGGTGCAGACCAGCATCTCCCCCAGCACCAGCAGATGAAGCCCGTAGATCTCCACCCTGTCTCCGCTGTGCAGCGCCTGACCGTCTCGGGCTCTTTTTCCGTTGACGCAGACCCCCGCTTTCTGTGTCCCCGCCAGTATTATTTCCCGTTCGGAGAACAGCTCCCGCTCCGCACATATCCCCCGCCTGACGGGGCTGTCCTGCTCCGCGCATATATCCTGCCCTGCAGAAGCGCTCTCCCCGCCGGGAATCCTCTGTGCGCCGGGGCGTTCCCTCCGGCGCAGAAGGATCCGGGCATGGTCTTCCTCAATGAGGGAGAAGCATTCATAGAAGATCCGGTTGCGAAAGGCGCTGCCGATCCTGATCTCCTCTCCCTCCTTCAGGACAATTCTCTGCGCAGGGCACAGAGTATCCGACCGCTGCGCCAGCAGGAAAAGCAGACTTTCCTTCCGCTCCGTACAGAAATAAAAGGGATTTTTGCCGCTTATCTCCTTCCCCATCATATACCGGCAACCCTCCCCCGGCGTCAGTGTAAGGGTCAGATCCTCCAAAAGCCCCGTATCCTGGCCGGAGAGAAAAATCCGGCAGCTTTCCGACATCGGCGGCAGAGTCCTCCTGCAGCAGGCACGTTCACTGAAAATAAGCAGCGCCCCGCCATCTTTTTTTGCGTCTGATTTTTCCGAAAACAACAGCGTCCCCTCCTCCCCCGGTCCCCGCCCGGCGCGATGCCTGTAAAAGACGTCTCCACGGACCACCGGTCAAAACAAAAACGACAGGTTTCTTCCGTTACAGAATTTTTCTGAAATGATTAACTGGTTCACTGGGAAATTCTGAATCTGACTGGCGGATCATACGCCTGATCTTACAGATATTCCTGGACAGACAATGGATGTATATCAAAAAACCATCCCCGTGTCTGATAAAAAGAATTCACTGTGAATTTTTTGAAAGTGAAATCACTTTAACAGATGTCAGAGGGGCTGTCAATAGCCCTGCGCAAATTTATACATTTTTAATTTTTCATAAATTTTGTTGATACAGTTTGCATTTCATGGCGGCAACTCCTTTAGCCGCCATATC
>CANOVJ010000049.1 GCA_947570615.1 uncultured Lachnospiraceae bacterium | reverse complement strand
TGCCAGAATTGGTGTATACCGGCGAGATACTGGATACTTCTGAAATTAGGATTGATGACAGCAAGACCGGGACAGCAACCTATTTCGGGCAAACTTTCCAGGTGAAAGCCAGCGCGGACGGCTGGGTATTGCAAGACTTAGGCGAAGTAAGAGAAGCCAAAGAATATACCGCCACTTTCAAGAAAGACGATAAGGAAATCAGCAAGAAATTCACCGTAGCGCAGTCCGGCACCGAGTTTACCGGGGACGGCACTGTGAAAACCTATAAAGACGGCACAGAGTGCAGCGACTTCACCGCCGATGACACCATCACCGTCAAGGCCACGCCCACCGCAACCGGGCAGGCTCCGACAAAAGCGGCGGCACGTCTGAGAAGTGCGCCCACCAACGGCCAAATGGCGGTGTTTGTGGGTGATAATCAGGTGTCCGGGGCGGTGAACGCGGATGCGGACGGCAGCTACACGATGGAAATAAAAGCCGGCGATGTGCTGAGGATGGGCAATGTGGAACCAAACGGCGGCCCTGTCACCCTGACTGCAAGATTCGTAGGGAATGACAACATGGCGGACGGCGAGGGGACGGTAACGGTCAATATCACCGCCGCGGCGAAGATCGAGCGGGACAAACAAATCATCGGTTATGTGGGCGAAAGCGGCCTTGACGCCGCGTTTGCAAAGAACGGTGGCAACAGCGGTGCGACCATTACGCTACTGAAGGATGTGGAGAGGACAGAGTACCTTTCTATTGACATCAACTGCATTCTGGACCTGGGCGGGCATACCATCACCTGCACAGGCGGCACAGCTGTCAGCACTTTCGGCCAAGCAAATGTGACCATTCAGGGTGCGGGCGAGGTTGTTTCTGCAAGCGGCACCGCTCTTGATGTGGGGGGAAATGTCACGCTGAAAGGTGGAACCTTTACCAGTGGAGGATTGCAATCTGCTAGTGTAAATGTCAATGATGGGAGCGGATCTCTATCCGTCACCGAAAATGTGACCATACAGAACACAGGCGGCGGTTATGGATTGGCCGTCAGCAATGCACAGTCTGTTCAGCTCTCAGGTGGAAAATACTCCGGGACGGCGGGGGCGATTGTCATAACGAGCCAATCCTCCCCCCTCACCCTTGGCGGCCTGCTGGGTCACAGCGGCGACACCCGGTACGCCTATTTTGACGAAAGCGGCACCAATCCCTTTACGGGTGTGCTGAGTAATAAGTCGCTGACTGGCACAGTGACGGTGCGGGAGTGCCAGCATACTGGCGAGGGCGTTTGTGCTTATGTCCACAACGAAAACGCCACCACCCACCAGCAGACCTGCCTGGCCTGCGGGTTGGCGGAAGCTGCGGCGGACTGCGCATACTCTGATGACTACGGGCACGATGAAACAAATCACTGGCAGACCTGTACCCTGTGCGGCGGGAAGAAGACGGAGGCCCACAACTGGGTACACCAGTGTACCTCGGCAACAGGTATCATCCGCCGTTCCTGCGACAAATGCGAAATTGAGACAGTCGTGGGGACCGTCTCCATAACGCCCGATTTTTCTGTGACCTACGGGAAGACAGGGAGCGCAACGCTGGTCTGCACGGCGGAGCTGGCGGATGGCTACAGCCTTGAGCCGGCGGATAGTGCGGACAATTGCTGGGTTCTGATGGCACTGTCTGACGGCAAATCCTGGAATCTTGGGCGCGAGCTTGAAGTCAAACTGCCAGCTGATCTGCCAGCTGGAGAATACTGGTATAATGCGTCCCCCCGCCTTTCTTATCAGGGAGATAATACCATTGTTAAACGTTTCAATGTAGTAGGCAAAGTCACCGTCACCCCGGCCTCGCTGACCATCAAGGCCAATGACCAGGCCATCACCTACGGCGGGAGCATCGCCCAGGGGACAGGGCAGACAACAGTCACAGGGCTTTGCACCGGCGATATCTTGAGCGGTATTACCCTTACCGCCAGCACCGGGGAAGTCTCTGGCGGCGATATTACGCCTTCCGCCGCCCAAATTAAGAATGGCAGCAATGAAGATGTGACTGCCAACTACGATATTGTCTATGAGACGGGAAAGCTGACCATTTCTTACATGGATTCCCCGGCTGTCATCCTTTATAATGGTGAGGCAGCGAAAGGATGGTACAACGGAGACGTGGTGATTACCGCAGACGGTTATACGGTTTCCGATACATTGGGCAGGGATTATAAGGATTCCTATATCATATCCGCACAGGAGGGTACGGTGACAAAGACACTGTACTTTAAGGATGCAGCCGGGCATATGTCGGGCGGTGTGGAGGTAATGGTGAAATTCGACCTGACGCCTCCCACGGGGGAGATTGCCGTAGGAGCGAAATGGTGGCAGAATGTCCTGCATTTCATCAGTTTTGGGAATTATGCGGCGAAGGAATACACCGTGACCATAAAAGCGGAGGATAAAAAAGGGAGCGGCATCAGCAAAATAGAGTATGCCATTGTAACAGGGGGCAGCCAGTACACCGATGCGGACACACTGAAAGCGGCAAACTTAAGCTGGAAGGAATATAATAGCGGCAGTCAACCCACTGTTCCTGTAAGTAACAGCCAGTATGTGGTCTATGCCAGACTGACGGACAACGTCGGAAATGTGACCTATATCAGCACGGACGGCATCCTTTTAGACAATACGCCTCCCACGGTGGGGAGCCTTTCCGTACCCGAGGATACGAGAAAAGATGTGACGGCAGGCTTTACCTTCACGGTAAGCGAGGCGGCGGACTATTACTATGTGGTTCTGCCGGAAAGCAGCGCCGCCCCGTCCGCAGAGGATATCATTGTGACCTGCGGGGGAACACTGCCGGAGGGCACGGGAACCGCCATTTCCGGCACGTTCCCGAAGGGCAGCGGTGCGGTATCAGCGGATACACTCCCGGCAAGCGTGTCTGTGGAGGCTGAAAACCTGTCGCCCAATACGGCATACACGGTTTATGTGACGACGGTTGACAGGGCGGTGGATATTTCAAACTCAGCAAGTGGAACGCCTGCCGGGAATATAGGGAATGTGGCGCAGATAGATTTTACCACAAAGAAAACCCTGCCTGTTATTACAAAGAACCCTGCCATATCTGGAATCTACGGGCAGGCACTAGGGGAAATGACAATGACGGACGGTGCGGCAGCGGACAATAAGGGAACGGCTGTGACAGGCGCATGGGAAGTCAGCAGCGCGGACAGGAATAAAAAGCCGTCCGCAGGGACAGCGGAAAAAGTGACCGTCATCTTTACGCCGGACAGAGACAGCTTTGACAGCGTATCCGTGGAGATTACCCCGGCAGTGGGGCGCAGGAACCTGAATGCGGAAGGTGTAACGGTATCGGAGGTGGCAGGGACTTATACTTATACCGGCTCCGAGATCAGGCCGCCGGTGGCGGTGGATACCGGGACGCCGGCGGCAGGGATTTACATTTCCGACAGCGGGGCCGCCCTTACCGCAAATGACTTCACGGTATCATACAGTAATCATAAGGACGCAGGGACAGCATCCGTCACCATCACCGGGAAAGGGAATTATACCGGCTCGGTGACAAGGACATTTACCATAGGGAAAGCGTCCGGACGTGAAGTGCCTGACGTAAGCGGGGGCTATGCCGATAACGGGCAGACCTATACCTACACGGTGACGCCTACGGAAGGAGCAGTCTACCGTATGGGAAATGACGGCAAATGGCAGGAGGAAAATGCATTTGAGGGCATAACACCGGGAACGAGCGTGACCTTTTATGCAATGATGCCGGAGGATAAGAACCATGAGGAAGGGACGCCAAAGTACATCACGGTGGACTTCCCGAAGCTCACCCCGGCAGCGCCCGCGCTCACCTATAAGGCGGACCGCACCAATCCGGCGGATGTAAAGGTTACCATCACCCCGGTAAGCGGGGCGGAGTACAGCTTTGACGGCGGGAAAACATGGACGGAGAGCAATGAACAGGGCGGATTTACCACTTCCCAGACTGTGGTTCTTGCCATCCGGCTGAAAGAGACGGACACCCATAACCAGTCACCGGTGCAGACCGTGACGGTGAACCTTGCGAAAAAGGACAGGGAAGCACCGCCCGCATTCAGCCTTAAAGTGGAGGCAAACGGGGAGACGGACTATACCGTCACCATACCGGCCACGGAAGGGTGCGAGTACAGCTTTGACGGCAAGACATGGTCGGACGTGAATGTAAGGACCGGCGTACAACCCGGGGAGACCGTGACCGGCTATAAGCGGTATAAGGAAACCGATGATTACAATGCCGGCAGTGCGGTATCCGCTTCCAAAACAATGGAGAAGTTTACGGTAAAAACGCCCGTGATTTCCCCGGCAGGGGGAAGCTATACGGGGAGCGTCAGCGTGGCCATCACCTGTGCGTCGCCGGGAGCGGAGATTTATTACACCACAGACGGCAGCACGCCGGGACGCGGCTCCACGCGATATACGGGGGCGTTTACGGTGACAACCCCGGCAACGGTTAAGGCAATAGCCGTAAAGGACGGCCTGACGGACAGCGCTGTTGTAACGGCGTCCTATACGAAGAAAAGCAGCGGCGGTTCCGGTTCCGGCGGTAACGGCGGCACCGGGGGAAATTCCGGCGGTAATGAAGATAACGGAACTACCGGAGAAAACGGCGGCACAGAACCCGGTAACGGGGACAACGGCGGACAGGACAGCGGCAGCACCAGTCCGGGCAATGGAACCACTGCGCCGCAGATATCCGTGAATCCATCTGCCGGTACAGACATTGCTTCGGGGAACGGAGCCGCGCCGGGGACAGGAATTACACCGGCAAATTCAGGGAATGGAAATGCAGTAAGGCCGGGAACCAGCCGGAGCAGCGGCGCAGGAACATCCGCACAGGGAGCAAAGCAGCCTTTTATCAAGGGTGAGGACGGCAAAATCGGCTGGGACGTGATCCGTGCCGAGGAAGAAAAGGCGCAGGAAGGAAGCACCATCAACGTGGATATGAACGGCTCCACCGTGGTTCCGGGGGATATTTTTGACCGTCTTAAGGGAAAGGACATCACCATCACTTTCGACATGGGGAATGGAATCTTCTGGAGCGTGGATGGAAAAAGCATCACAGGGGATGCATCCCTGGATAAGGCGGGCGACATAGACTTTTCCATTCAGACGGGCGTGAACACCGTGCCGGTTGACATCGTGAACAATGTCACCGGGGAGAGCTACAGCATTCAGATCAGCCTGGCATATGAGGGGGAGTTCGGCTTTACGGCGGTGCTTTCCATAGGGCTTGGCAAAGAGAACGCCGGATATACGGCAAGCCTGTATTATTACAACGAAAGCACAGGGGAGCTTGAATTTATCTGTGCGGATAAAGTCGCACAGGACGGCACCGTATCCCTTGCCTTTACCCACGCATCGGATTATGTGATCGCGATAGACGGGGATGAGGAAGAAGGAGACGACGCTGTGGAATCCGTACAGCCGGAAAATACCGATCAGGCAGCCGGGAGCGGAACGGAGCAGGACGGCGACGGCATACCGGGAAACCCGAGCGCCGGGCAGACAGGCGGGGCATGGCGGATCATTGTGATTTTCCTGCTGGCGGCCGCCATCGGTGCAGGCGTGTTCGTGGCAGTAAAGAAGAAAGATGAAAAGGGCAGACAGTGACCGGAAGGGCTATACGGTAATCGGTGCAGCGAAACTGAATCGCGACGCGGGGAAGCGTTTGTTTTACGGAACGCTTCCCCGCGTCAGGTTACTGCGTCACAGCCTCATACATGGCAAAGGTAACGGTTCCGTCCTCGTTTAAAATGCACACGTCCATGGTCAGGCCGTCCACTCCGCTCTCCGAGTAGCTGCTCCCGACAATTGCAGGCTCGCCCGTCTGGCCGGACGGGAACAGATCCCTGACACAGGCCGAACCGCTGGCGCTGTCCCCGTTTTCCAGCGCGTAGGACCAGGAAAACCAACCGTCCGCGTCCGGAGTGCAGATCTGCCGGGTGGCCTCCACGGCCCTGGCGCGGCGGTCAATATTTTCCCCGGTGAGTCCTGACATGAAATCCTCCACCGCCAGGTCGTTTTCGGCCATCTCGAGAGGCTGGGAGGGCGTATTGAAGGATCGCTCCAGCTCCTGCAGACAACGGGCCGCCGCCTGCGGGTCGGCTTTGGATTTGTCCACGGGAAGGGTAAAGAGGGCGTTTACACCGGTATAATCCGGATTACGGGTGAGCTCCCCGGTGGATTCGTCGAAGAGAAAGGCGTCCTGGTCATAAAGGGCGCCGGAATTTACCCCCACGTAGATCCCCTGATCGGCAAATATCTGGACATTGTCCATCTCCATGATCCGGTACTCGATGCCGTCCTTCACAAAGGCGGAATAACCGCCCCCCATGGACGCCCCGTTGTATTTCCAGGGCTCCAGCCCACGGACATAAAGGGAGGTAAAAAAGGCTTCCTTTCCGTAATCCCCGGAGCCGGTGTCCGGCATGGGGGAGCCGTCCGCCTTCTCGATGGCCACTAGAGTGTAGATGCGCTCGTCCCTGAGCCCTTGGTCGTCCCAGGCGAGGAAATCGCTGATATTTTTGCCGGCCACGCTTCCCAAAAGGGTGATCCGGAAGCCGCCGGTTTCCTGGGTCTCGTTTACCAGGATGGCGTCCTGGCCAAGAAATGCCTTTTCCAGCGCCTCGTCTCCCGTCTCGGCGGCCGCCTGGGCGGGAGTCAAATAGTGATATGCCGCAAACACGGTGGCGGAACCAAATGTCAGGGTACAGGCGGCGACAATGGCGGCCGCCGGGATTCTTGTTTTTCTGCGCATCTTTTCTCTCTCCTTTACTTTTCGAAGAACCTGACGGTTGAGACGCTCGTCCGGCGAATCCATTGGAGTGAGCGCTTCTCTTAACAGCTCGTCCATTTCATTTCTCATAGTGACTTTCCTCCAATCTCTGTCTCAGAAGCCGTTTCGCCCGATGCAGCCTGCTCTTTATGGTGCCCTCCGGCGTGTGCAGCATGGCCGCGATCTCCTCCAGGGAGAGCTCCTCCATATAAAAGAGCAGAACCGGGATCCGGTATCTGTCCGGGAGCGTCTGTACTTCTCTGCGCAACAGCTCGCATTCCTCCCTGTGAAGGATCTGATCCTCCGTCATTTCCTCCCGGGAAGGGAGCGTGTCGGCGGACTCCTCGACGGAAACCTCCGCCCCCAGGATCCGGCGGCGGATGGAGCCCTTTCGTCTGTGGTTCCTGTAAAGATAGACAGAGACGCCCATCAGAAAGCTTTTGGGGTTTTTCTCGATGCGCAGACTGTTCCTGGACTCGCAGAGCTTTAAAAAGGTATCCTGATACAGATCCTCCGCCTCCTGCCGGCTGCCGGTCACAGAACGGCAGAAGGAAAGCAGATCCCTGCCGTAAGCGTAGATGTAGTTTTCAAGTTCTTCCTGGCTCATATGAATGTTATACCTTCCTGTTACGATTGTTCCGGCGCCCTCATGAAGACGGCGGAAACAGAGGATATCCTGAGTGATGCAGGGATTTTCGATACGGGGCGGTTTTTGGAGTCTGCCGCCGCCGCTCACAGAAGGATGCCTGGCAGCGCCATGCGTCTGCTGTATTTGCCTCTGCATAAGTATAGGGTAACGAGCAGGAAAAAGGTTGCGGAAAAGAAGATTTTTCAAATAAATTTTAAGGCGCAAAACTCCGCTTCTGCCCTGTAGGAAAATCTTAAGAAAAATTGCAGGGAAATTTGAGAAAATTGCTGGTATAATAAATGTAAATTCGTTTTCGGAGCAGGGAGCAGCAAAATGAGCGTCAATATTTTAGTGGCAGATGATGAAAAAGAACTGGCTGATGTGATAGAGCTTTACCTCACCAACGACGGCTATACCGTCCATAAATGTTACACCGGCCAGGAAGCTCTGGACTGTATCGAGCATACCCATTTAGACCTTGCAATTCTGGATGTGATGCTTCCGGATGCGGATGGGGATAAGATTATGGGGCTGACCATCGGGGCCGACGATTACATCACAAAACCCTTTAATCCCCTGGAGGTTGTCGCAAGAGTAAAAACGCAGCTGCGGCGGTATATGCACTACAACAATCCTTCGACAAAGCCGGAAGAACCGGCCCATGAATACGATATTCGAGGGCTTGTCATCAACAGGGTCAATCACAAATGCTTTCTGTTCGGGAGAGAATTGCAGCTGACCCCTATCGAGTTTTCCATCCTCTGATATCTCTGCGAACGGCAGGGGATCGTCGTTTGAGGCCACAAGCGGCGAGGGCGAGGTCATATTACAATTCTCCAATCACGGCGGGACAATTCCGAAAGAAAAATTGGAGCATATCTTTGAACAGTTTTACAGGCTTGACACAGGACGCAGTACAGACGGGGCCGGGCTGGGCCTTGCGATTGCCAGGCAGATCATCACGCTCCACAATGGAACAATCACGGCAAAGAGCGGGGACGGCCTGACGGTTTTTACTGTAACGCTTCCTGCTTTGTAGGAAAATCGTAAGAAAGTCCACAGGAAAACAGTTGAATATCGTGTGAGCGAACAGGGAAACGGCGCTTTTGCTTCTGGTAGAATGATTATTGCCAGGGCAGGAGCGCCGTTTTACAATAAGCCGGCTCGTGGAGCGTGCTGTCCGTTGTCTGGCGCAGGCCCGCAAAAGGAAGTTTACTGCCGACGCAGCATGCGGGCCGCGCGGCGGACAGGGGAAGAAACCTTCCCTGTCCGATCAAATGGGAAAGGAGTTTTTATATGGAATTGCTGATCGACCATGTTTCCAAACAGTTTAAGGACAAAAAAGCCGTCAACGACATCACCCTGGAGCTGACGCCGGGAGTGTGGGGACTGCTGGGAGCCAACGGCGCGGGTAAGACTACCCTGATGCGGATGATTGCCGGAATTATGCGGCCCACCTCCGGCCAGGTGGCGTATGACGGAGTCCCCATTCAGACGCTGGGGGAGCAGTATCGGGATATTTTCGGCTATCTGCCCCAGGAGTTCGGCTTTCATCAGGAGTTTACAGTGAAAGACTATCTGACATACGTTGCCGCGTTGAAAGGACTCCCCAAACGGCAGAGCTGGCAGAAAATACATGAATTGCTGGAACGGGTTTCTTTGCTGGATGTCTGCAACAGGAAAATCTCCAGGCTATCCGGCGGAATGAGGCGTCGGGTAGGGATTGCCCAGGCGTTGCTTAATGACCCGGAGGTTTTGATTCTGGACGAACCAACCGGGGGACTTGACCCTGGTGAGAGGGTACGTTTCCGCAATTTGCTTTCGGAGTTTGCCCATGACCGGATTGTCCTGATTTCCACCCACATCGTCCCCGATGTGGAGTATATCGCTGCCTGCCACGCTCTCATCAAGGGCGGCAGGCTGTTGGCGAGCGGAACAACGGAAGAACTCGTCAGGCTGGTGGAGGGCAGGGTGTGGAGCTGCACGATCCCGGCGGACGCTGTGCCCGAATACGAAAGCAGGCTCCAGATCATCAGTCTGCGAAATGAGAATGACGGCAGCGTTTCTGTCCGTTATCTGGGTAAAAAGCCCTGCAACGCACATTCTGTTGCCGTTGCTCCCCGCCTGGAGGATCTGTATCTGTGGCTGTTTCCGGAAAGCAGCGGCGAGAGTGAGAGGAGGAATCGCTAAATGAGGATTTTTCGGCTGGAATTGAAACGAGTTTTGAAATCAAAGCTTACCTGGATTTTACTGGCGCTGGCCCTGCTGTTCTCCGTTCTGCTGGCCTGGCTGCCGACCACCTTTTGTTACAGCAATTACACGGACGAGGACGGAAACGAGGTCAACCTGACCGGGCTGGCCTCCATCGCCTACGAAAAGGAGCGTCAGGCGCACGCTGGCGGCATTGTCACTCCAAAGCGGGTGCGGGAAGCTGTCGAAAGCTATCAGGCCTGCCTTGCGGCCTGGGGGGTTACGGAGTCCTATGATTTGCCGGAGGGCGTCTATGAGAAGAAGATACTTCCTGTCGTCCCCCTGCTTCACGGGGGCAAAGAAGCCTTTGCCGACCCGGACACCGGCATGGCCCCTGCCATCATGGAAATAGACCCGGAACAGATCGACAACTACTACCGTGTCTGCGAGGACCGGATTGCCTCCCTGATGGCGATGGAGCAGCCGGACAGCCCCGCCGCCCGGCGCAAGGCTGTGGAAATGTATCAGAAAGTAGAGAAACCCTTTGAGGTCTACCCCGGCATGAGTTCCACAATCACGGACTATCAGAATATTATGGGGTTTCTGGTATTGCTGTTCCGCATAGTGATTGCCGCCCCGGTATTCTCTGCCGATTATCAGTCAGGAGCGGACGATATTCTACGCTGCACCCGTTACGGCAGGGCCAGGCTGGGCGTCGCAAAAATACTGGCAGCCCTTTTCATCAGTGGACTGGCATTTATCATCTGCGCCGCTGTGTTTATTTTGGCGGCAGACAGTCTGTTTGGCTGGGAATGTACCAGGACCTCCATTCAAATGCTGTACTCCATTGTAACTCTGATTGACATAAACACAGGTGAACTGCAATTTCTTTTTGCTGTTGCCGGACTGCTCTCTGTTCTGGCCTCGGTGAGCTTTACCCTGTTTCTCTCCTCGAAATGCAAAAGCACGGTGGCCTCTCTCGCCTCGGCGCTGGTGTTTTGCATTGCGCCACTGGTAATCTCCATGACAGTACCGGGTACGCTCTCTGCCTGGCTGTGCAGTATTCTTCCGGCCAGCGGAACAAGTATCCAGACAAGCGTCCTCTACGCTGTCACTGACTTCCGGTTTCTGAACCTGGGCGATCTGGCGATCTGGACGCCTTATGCCATGATCGGAGCCTGTGTCATTGAGATACCGCTATTTGCGTTCCTGGCTGTTCGTTCTTACTGCGGGCATACCACAAATTAAGGTTACTGAAACAAATGTGAAACAGGGAAAAGAAAGTATCATAACTTATCGCAGAATGGTGTAGTTTGAAGAAAAATTGGCACCGAAAATGGTGTATAAATCTGACTGGCTCGGAATGGAAATCAATGTATTGAAAGGCTGCTTTTTCACTATGAAATCTAAGGATATTATAATGAAAAAGACGTAAACATATGACATAAGATATTGAAAAATGCTATAGCATACGTTATATTTTGTTATGGAGGAATGGACATATGTATATTAGTGAGATAATTAAACATATCAGGAAAGAATTGAAAATTACGCAGGAGGAGCTGGCCCGGTATACGGCATGAATGAAAAAATAATGTGTGATTTGTCAGACAGTGTCTGACAAATTTAGAAAGGAAATGCTATGGATGAATTGGTAAAAAATTCGGGTTTTGAAAAAATAATTTCGGATATTGAAGCATTGGTAAATGCATCAAAAAATGAATTGGCGACATCAATAAATAAAGTGATGACGGTGACTTACTGGAGCATTGGAAAATATATTGTTGAATTTGAACAGGATGGAAATGCGAAAGCAGCGTATGGAAAAAATTTGCTCTCCTCAATATCAAAGGAGCTGACATTACGTTTGGGAAAAGGATATAGTCGTCCAAACCTAAATAATATGAGAAAGTTTTATTTGAAATATTCAAATTGTCAGACAGTGTCTGACAAATTATCATGGTCGCATATATGTGAATTGATAAAGATTGATGATGAATTAGAGCGTAGTTTTTATGAAAAAGAATGTATTGTGGAAAACTGGAATGTCAGAACATTGCGAAGACAGATGGATTCAGCGTTGTTTTTGAGATTAGCTTCCAGCAGGGATAAGGAAGGAATTTTAAAGTTAGCGCAAAATGGCATCGAATATCAAGGACCTGAAGATATTGTAAAGAGCACATATACACTGGAATTTTTAAATATTCCGGAGCAGGAGAAATATAGTGAAAATGATTTGGAGCAAAAAATTATAGACAATTTGCAAAAGTTTTTGTTGGAATTGGGCAAAGGCTTTACATTTGTAAAACGACAATATCCATTAACAATCAATAATGTGCATTACCGTGTAGATTTGGTATTTTATCATAGGATTTTGAAGTGTTTTGTTCTGATAGACTTAAAGAAAAATTCTGTTCAACATGAAGATATGGGACAAATGAATATGTATATGGGGTATTTCGCAATAGAAGAAAATATGCCGGATGATAATCCGCCGATTGGAATCATACTAAGTAAAAATAAGGATGAATTATTGGTGGAGTATGCAACGTATGGAATGGACAGCAATTTATTTGTATCTAAATATGAGTTATATTTACCCAACCGAAAAGAACTGGAAAGGTTAGTCAAAGATATTTTAGAAGAAGAGGAAAGTTAGAAGCAAAGTAACAATATCGCCTGATACTGGAATGCCGCTCCAGCGAAGGCCTGTACGGGATCGTGCAGGAGAAGCTTCGCATAGATCCCGCCGCCGCACCCTGTACCTGTATTTTGCCCCATGCGGTGGCTGACATCCGGCGTCTTCTCATCCAACAATCTTCCGAATGGAATCCACCGAGAGATGATACTGCGCCGCCAGATTTTCCATGGGAACTCCTTCCCCGTATCTGGCGCGTATCTGTTCGTTTCTCTGTTTGTAATATGCTCTGGCCCCGGAGGACTCTCCCCAGGATTTTTTCTCCCGGATATTGGGAATGTAGAGCGTCTCGCCGGATACATACTGCTGAAGCTCCTTCAGCAGATGATCCGGGAGAATGTCCTGGGCATTTTTATACTTCATTGAGGAATTCCTCTCTGGAGGCATACTCGTGAATAATGCCGCCGCCCCGGGTGATGGCGGTCCGGATCAGCCTCTCGGCCTCGTTGGCCCTTTCTGCAATCAGGGAAAGGTTCTGCGCGTCAAAACAGCTCATCAGATCCATTTTTTCGATCCCGAAATCCATGCACACCTGATTCAGCTCGCTCTGGAGATAGATTCCCCACATATAAACCCTCACGGGATCCCCGGCGTCTGTATAGTGCCGGATCCGCAGGAAGGTATAGGAAAGCTCGCCGTACCAGTCCGCCAGATCCTGATAATTCTGTTCGGCGGGAGATGCGTCTTTTCTGGCGGGAGCCCTCTGATCAAGATAGTCCCGGGTGAGACAGATCAGCCGGTGGCAGTCTCTTTTCTGTCTCTCCTGGTCTTTTTCAAAAAAGATATCCGAGTAAAGCGCCGCAAAGCCTTCGGGCACATCCGGCATATCCGCAAGCTCCCGGAGCTGATCGGTCTGGGACTTTCTGAAGTAGCTGTTGTTGGAAAAGGCAACCGCCCGGGCCAGGTAATCCAGCACGTATCCGGCCCCCACCTTAACGTCGCCGCCCGAGGCAAAAAGCATTTCCAGATAAATATTTTTGGCCTGTCCGTAGGCTTCCAGGGCGTGTACACGCATCAGTGCCCTGTCGGCCAGATGATCCGCCTGTCGCTTTTTCAACTCCTCGAACCGCGCCCTGTCCGCATCTGTCCTGGCGTAGAGGATTTCGGAGTCTGCCAGAACGGTAATATTGTACTCCTTCAGCCCGGCGAACCGCTCCAGCCGCTCCCAGGGAATGCCCCAGATATCGTACCCGATCCCCTCGAGAATAAAGGTGCGGGCAAATTCCTCCCCCCGCCGGGTTATGGGGACGAAATAACTGACGGCCGGCCTGTCCGGATCAATCCGCAGGGTGGTGTGGGAGACCACCAGCGCAATGTCGTCTGCATATTTTTCTTTTACAGTATCGATTACCCAGTTTGTGATAAATGTATCTTTCATGTATGGCGATTCTCCTCCCGCATCCGAAAGCTCCTCTCCGGGGCGGATCCGCCTGATCCGCCGCCCGGGCAGAAGCCGTTTGCCATATTATAGGATGGGGACATTGTAAAAGGCAAGGGAAGAAATGGTTCCGCACTGTTTTTTCCGCAGCGCGGCGAGGGGCGGCGACTTAAAACTGTTGCTTTTGTGCGCCTGTTCCATTATAATAGGTGCAGGAAGAAATGGACGAAAAGGAGAGCGTCATGTATCTGGGAGCCATAAGTTTCAGACCTTACTTATTTAATACAAACACCTTAAACCGGGGAAGCCTTTCCCGGATCTCCTCCATCGGGGAGGATCTGACCGCCGGGAAGACGGACTTTTCGGCCCTGAGCGAAGAGAGCGAAAACATAAATCCGCTCAGGAAAGGGCAGACCGTGGGCTTTGCGGATGTTCTGGCCATGCAGATGCAGACCGGGAGGCTGAGCGCCTCAAGACTGCTGCGGCCCTCGCAGGAGGCGAATGCGGCAGGGGAGCCCCGGCAGAACGTCAGGGAGAATGATATGCAGTATGACAGAAATCTATTTCACATGCAACGGGCAGCAGAAGCGTATCAGATGAATATGTTTGCGTAGAGAGAAGGCTGCTTAAGGAGATTAAGCAGCCCTTTTATGCGCAGGCCCACACAGAGGAATATGCCGCTCAGGCGGCGTGTGGGCCGCGCGCGAGTAGGGGAAAAATCCTCCCCTACTCGATTGCGCAGCCCCATGCAGAGGAAGTATGCCGCTAAAGCGGCGCATGGGGCGCGCGGCGAGCAGGGGAAGATAAATCTTCCCTGCCCGATTTACATAAGCTGGCTCGGGAAAAGGGGACGACAGACATATGGATAACAACTGGAGAAATATAAGAGGAGCCGCCGCCGCGCTGGAGGAGGTGGGGATTCCTGTCTCCAAAGGCATCGTGGCGGAATTTGAGCGTTCCTTTAAGAGTATGCCCCATGAGACGCTGGATTCGCTGAATGTGACGGCGATGCTTTTGTCGGCCCTTGGCGTGGGGCATTACGATTACCGGAGCCACGAATGGACGCCTACCTCGGACGTGGTGTACAGCTTCGACACAGAGGTGTCCGATATTGACAGGATGTATACCCTTTTTCTGAAGGGCGTGCAGGCCATCAGCGGGGAGGAGTTCGAGATCACCCAGGTCAGCGAGGAGGAGTTCGAGATCACCCAGGTCAGCGAGGAGGCCGGCGGGGTGGAGTACCCCACAGGGCGGGAGACAAGGATCGTGCGTTTTCTGCTGGACGGACGGGAGTGTCTTTACACGGCCAGGGGAAATTATGACTGGTTTGATATGGGGATGCTGGATTACCTGAACGAAGCGCTGGTGCTGACGGGAAATCCCAAACGGCTGTTTTTCATGAGCGACGGGTATCAGGAATGCATTATTTTTTACTGTACAAAGTTCTGGGCAAAGCGTTTTGAGAAAAAGACAGGCTGTCCTCTCTACGACCACACAGACTGAGCACAGGCGAAAGGGCCCGTGCGGATAAGGAGCGGAATATGGCAGTATATGAACTGAAAAACGATCAGATCGCAATTAAAATCGACTCTCTGGGAGCGGAGCTGAAGTCTCTGAGAAGGCTGGATACGGGAGCGGAGTATATGTGGCAGGCGGATCCCGCATTCTGGGGAAGGACCTCGCCAATCCTCTTTCCCTTCGTGGGATCAGTGAACCGGAAGCAGTACCGCACGGGAGGAAAAACCTATCCCATGGGACAGCATGGGTTTGCAAGGGACATGGAGTTTACCCTGGTCAGCCGGACACAGGATGAGATCTGGTTCGAGCTGCGGGATGATTCCCGGACCAGAGAGGTATACCCCTTTGCCTTTGCGCTGCGGCTGGGCTATCGGCTGTTTTTGCAGGGCGTGGAGGTGAAATGGCAGGTGGAAAATCCCGGGCAGGAGACGCTCTGCTTCTCCATCGGGGGACATCCGGCCTTTAACTGTCCGCTGAAGGACGGGACGAAGAAGAACGAGTGCTACCTTAAGTTCGGCGACCTGGAGAACTTTGACAGCTCGAAGGTAGGAGCCGGACTTGTGACAGGGCAGAAGGAAACCTTCCGGCTGGACGGGGGCTGTCTGGCCATCACGGATGAGCTCTTTGACTGCGACACACTCCTGCCGGAGGATTATCAGGTGAAGGAAATCTCGCTTTGCGGGCCGGATAAGACGCCCTATGTGACGGTGTCCATGGAATGCCCGGTGTGGGGCGTGTGGACGCCCTCCCCCAGGGCCCCCTTTGTCTGCCTTGAGCCCTGGTTTGGAAGATGCGACAGGGAGGGCTTCTCGGGAGAATTGAAGGAGCGGGAGTGGGGCAATGAGGCAGCTCCGGGAGAGACCTTTGAGGCCTCTTACCGGATCACGGTTGGATAGAGATTTTTATCTGAGTCATTAGAAGGAGACGGTAGAAAATGAGCAGAGAGCTTGCCAAAACATACGATCCGAAAGGAATTGAGGACAGAATTTATCAGAACTGGATGGAAAAGGGGTATTTCCACGCCGGGGTGGATCACTCGAAGACGCCCTTTACCATCGTAATCCCCCCTCCGAATATCACCGGACAGCTTCACATGGGGCATGCGCTGGACAATACCATGCAGGATATTCTGATCCGTTTTAAGCGGATGCAGGGGTACAATGCCCTCTGGCAGCCGGGGACGGATCACGCCAGCATCGCCACCGAGGTGAAGATCATTGAGAAGCTGAAGGAGGAGGGCGTCTCCAAGGAGGATCTGGGCCGGGAGGGCTTTCTTAAGCGCGCCTGGGAATGGAAAAGAGAGTACGGCGGGCGCATCATCGGCCAGCTTAAGAAGCTGGGCTCCTCCTGCGACTGGGGGAGAGAGCGCTTCACCATGGACGAGGGCTGCAATAAGGCGGTCACGGAAGTGTTCTGCAAGATGCACGAAAAAGGGTGGATCTACAAGGGGAGCCGGATCATCAACTGGTGCCCTGTGTGCAACACCTCCATCTCCGATGCGGAGGTGGAATATACCGAACAGGCGGGCCACTTCTGGCATATCAGATATCCTCTCATTGAGGAGGACGGGAGCGTGAGCGCCACAAGATTTGTGGAGTTCGCTACCACCAGGCCGGAGACCATGCTGGGTGATACGGCGGTGGCCGTGAACCCGGAGGATGAGAGATATCAGGATCTCATCGGGAAAAAGCTCATGCTTCCCATCGTGAACAGGGAGATTCCCGTGGTGGCGGACTCCTACGTGGATATGGAGTTTGGAACCGGTGTGGTGAAGATTACGCCGGCCCACGACCCCAACGACTTTGAGGTCGGGAAACGTCATAACCTGCCCCAGGTGAATATCTTAAACGACGATGCCACCATCAACGAAAACGGCGGAAGGTTCTGCGGCATGGACCGCTACGAGGCCCGTGCGGCCATCGTGAAGGAGCTTGATCAGATGGGGCTTTTGGTTAAGATCGAGGATTACTCCCACAACGTGGGAACCCACGACCGGTGCGGAACCACCATTGAGCCCATGATCAAACAGCAGTGGTTTGTGAAGATGGAGGAGCTTATCAGGCCCGCGGTGGAGGCGGTCAGAAACGGAGAGATCCGTCTGATCCCGCCCCGTATGGAAAAGATATATTTTAACTGGACGGACAATATCCGGGACTGGTGTATCTCCAGACAGCTCTGGTGGGGACACCGGATTCCCGCGTACTACTGTGATGCGTGTGGGGAGATCGTGGTAAGCCCTGCCGCGCCCGAAAAGTGCCCGGCCTGCGGATGTGTGCATCTGCGGCAGGATGAGGACACCCTGGATACCTGGTTTTCCTCTGCTCTGTGGCCCTTCTCCACTCTGGGATGGCCGGAGAGGACGGAGGAGCTCTCCTACTTTTATCCTACGGACGTGCTGGTGACAGGCTACGATATCATCTTTTTCTGGGTGATCCGGATGATCTTCTCGGGCTATGAGCAGATGGGGGAAAAGCCCTTTAAGACAGTGCTCTTCCACGGCCTGGTGAGGGATTCCCAGGGACGGAAGATGAGCAAGTCTCTGGGCAACGGCATCGACCCCCTGGAGATCATCGACCGGTACGGGGCGGACGCTCTGCGCCTGACCCTGATTACGGGGAACGCGCCGGGCAACGATATGCGTTTCTACTATGAGAGAGTGGAGGCCAGCAGGAATTTTGCCAACAAGATCTGGAACGCCTCCCGGTTCATCATGATGAATATGGATAAATCCACGGATAAATCCGGCGATACTGAAAATCCGGGCCGCTGGCTGGACGACATTTCGCCGGACCAGGTATTCGCCGGGGAAAACAGCGCGCTTTTACTGGAGCCGGCAGACAGGTGGATTATCTCCAGGCTCAACACGCTGGCGGGGGAGGTCACCGACAACATGGAGAGCTTTGAGCTCGGGATCGCCGTGCAGAAGGTGTACGACTTTATCTGGGATGAGTTCTGCGACTGGTATATTGAGATGGTCAAGCCCAGACTCTATAATTCCGACGACGCGCAGAGCAGGAAGGCGGCTCTGTGGACGTTAAGGTATGTGCTGATCGACGCCCTTAAGCTTCTGCATCCCTATATGCCTTTTATCACCGAGGAAATCTTCTTAAGTCTGCAGGGGCAGGAGGAATCCATCATGGTCTCCCGCTGGCCTCAGTTTGAGGAGCGAAGGAGCTTTGTGAAGGAGGAAAAGGAGATTCAGATCATCAAGGAGGCCGTGCGGGGTATCCGCAACCTGCGCACGGAGATGAACGTTCCGCCCTCCAGGCGGGCCGGCGTGTATGTGGTCAGCGATAAGGATGAGATTCTCTCTGCGTTTACGGAGGGGAAGCTTTTCTTCCAGTCCCTGGCCGGGGCGTCGGAGGTAACGCTTAAGAAGGATAAGGAGGGAATCAGCGCCGACGCGGTGTCGGTGGTGATCCCGGACGCCTCCATCTATATCCCCTTCGAGGATCTGGTGGACGCAGGGCAGGAGATCGAGCGCCTTGAGAAGGAGGAAAAGCGTCTTGCGGGTGAGCTGAAGCGGTCGGAGTCGATGCTGGGTAACGAGCGGTTCCTCTCCAAAGCGCCGCAGGCCAAGATCGACGAGGAGAAGGAAAAACTGGAGAAATACACCCGGATGATGGAGCAGGTAAAAATGCGGCTGTCGCAGCTTAAAGGATAGAAGAGGGAGAGGCCGGGTGTCTTTTCCCCACAGAAGGAGGGCAGAATGGGCAGCAACAATGAGTTTTTGACAGAGGATGAGTTGAAGGAGCTTCGCAGGGAAATAGAGGGGCTTGGCAAAAAGCCGCTGAAGGAGAGCACGGATCAGGAAAAAGCCCCGGAGGGGCAGATTTTAAGCGAGATCATCGACGAGACCAATTCGAAGCTTCTGACCCTGGAGGAAAACGGCTCCTACGTGAAGGTGGCAGGCGACAACATGACGGCGTGGCTCTATCTGACGGATCCCGGCATCGAGAGAGAGAACTACACCATGGATGAACTCATGGACTTCCTCAAAAAGGAAGGGGTGGTGACGGGATTCCATCACTCCAATCTTGCGGCCATGATTAAAAAGAAGGTGTACGAGAGAGAGATCGTGGTGGCCCAGGGCCAGCCTGCCATCGAGGGAAACAACGGATATTATGAGTATAAATTTGAGGTAAACCAGCGCAGATCGCCCAAGGTCCTGGAGAACGGCCGGGTGGACTATACCAATATGAGCTCCCTGGAGAATGTTCACGAGGGGGATGTGGTGGCGATTTATCATCACGCGAAGGAGGGCAAGGACGGCTTCGACATAAAGGGGCGGGTCCAGACGGTAAAGGGCGTGAAGGAGATCCCGCCCCTGACGGGAAAGTCCATCGGGCCGGGGGAGAATCCCGACGTTTACATCGCCCTGCAGGATGGAAAGATCGGAATGAAGAACGGTAAGATCGACATCCAGGCCCTTCATGAGATCAACGGAGACGTTACCCTGATCACCGGAAAGGTGGAATTCTTCGGAGATGTGGTGATAAGCGGCAGCGTGGAGTCCGGCGTGGTCATCCGGGCGGGCAGAAACATCGAGATCAGAGGAAACGTGGAGGCGGTGAGCCTCTACGCCGGAGGCGATATCATCCTGGGAAGGGGAATCCAGGGCGCCCAGAGGGCCAAGATCATTGCCAGAGGGGATATCTACGCGGATTTCCTGGAGCACACGGTGGCGGTGGCCGGCGGAAACGTGCAGGCCAATACGATCCTCAACTCCAGGGTTTCAGCGGACGGACAGATCATTCTTACCGGAAAGAAGGGGGCCATCATCGGCGGCTACAACCATGCCATGATGGGGATCACGGCCACGGAGATCGGCAATTCCGCCGAGATCAGGACAGTGGTTCATGTGGGCTGTGAGAAGGAGGTCTACCAGAAGGTACAGCAGCTTCGGATCACCGACGCCACCCAGGAGGATGCACTGAGCGAGGCCAGGGAGGAGTTCATGGAGCTGGCCCAGAGGAAGAAAAAGGCGGGGAAGCTCTCCGACGCGCTGGAGATCAAGCTCCAGACCCTGGAGTCCCGCTACAATGACGCCAAAAAGGAGCTGGAGGCCACCAAAAAGGAGCTTCGCAAGCTGGAGGAGCAGATCGCCAGAGGACAGGGCTCCGAGATCGTGGTCAACGGCAATGTCTACCGGGGGACGGTGGTGTGTCTGGCCCAGGTGCAGATGCCCATAGAGCGGGATACCTGCTTCATGAAATACTATCAGACCAGGGGCATGATCGAGAGCAATGTGATTGCCTACTCCTCGTAAAGGCGGTGGGGATATGACGACCTTTCAGGAAGCGGAATCCTATATTCTTTCCATCCCCCGGTTTGGGGGAAAGCATAGCCTTAAGGATACCGAAGGGCTGCTCAAGCGTATGGGGGCGGCCGGGATCAGAGGTAAAATAATCCATATCGCAGGCACAAACGGAAAAGGCTCCGTTTGTGCTTATTTGCGTTCCATCCTGCTTGAGGGCGGGCGCAGCGTGGGAATGTTCATCTCCCCCCATCTTCAGACCATGCGGGAGAGAATCTGCCTGGGGACGGAGATGATCCCCGAGCAGGAATTTCTGCGGATTTTTGACAGGGTGCGGTCTGCGGCCCGGCAGGAGCAGGAGGCGGGAGGAAGCCATCCGTCCTTTTTTGAGTTTCTCTTTCTCATGGCGATGGTGTATTTTGAGGAAAAACAGCCGGACTATCTGATCCTGGAGACGGGGCTGGGGGGGAGGCTGGACGCCACCAACTGCCTTCGCCGCAAGGATCTGTGTGTGATCACGGAGATCGGATACGATCATATGCAGTACCTGGGAAACACCATTTCGGAGATCGCCGCGGAAAAGGCCGGGATTTTGAGGCCGGGCGTGCCGGTGGTTTTTGTCGACAAGAGGACGGAGAGCACGCAGGTTTTGACCGAGTGTGCCGCAAAAGCGCAGAGTCCGGCGATTATGATCGGAAAAAATAATATTTCGGATGTGAATATAAATCATAAAACCATTGATTTTTCGCTTTATACTGGTTATTATAAATATGTTAATCTTTCCCTTTCCACAGCGGCGCCCTATCAGATTGAGAACGCCTCCCTTGCGGCGGCGGCGGCGCAGGCGCTTTCGGATGAAAGAATTACGCAAAGCGTGATAAGGGAAGGGCTGCGTCTGGCCAGATGGCCGGGAAGGATGGAGGAGATCCGTCCGGGCGTCTATCTGGACGGTGCGCACAATGAGGATGGAATCGAGGCGTTTCTCGCCGCGGCAGAAAATACATGCAGGGAGGGAAGAAGGCTTCTTCTCTTCGGTGTGGTGAGGGACAAGCGCTATGAGGAGATGATACGCAGGATCGTGCGCTCCGGGCTTTTTTCACAGATCGCGGTAAGCGTGCCTGACTCGGAGAGAGGCCTTTCGCTTGAGCGGGAGAGGGAGATCTGGGAACAGTGCAGAGCGGAGCTTTGTGCAGAAGAATCCGGCCAGGCAGATCCGGCGCCGGAAAACGGGCAGGATGGCCCGAAGGGTTTTCGCGCTTTCACGCTGGGCTTTTACGAGGACGCCCATGAGGCATACGAGAAGCTTATGGCGGAGAGAGGAGACGAAGATGTGGTTTACATTACAGGGTCTCTGTATCTGATCGGACAGATGAGAACGGTGGTTCAAAAAATTACGACTGACGGAAAACAGAAAATCAGAGGTATATAAATGATTGATTTTGAGGAAGAATTAAAAAAATTTCAGTTCAGCCTTGAGGTTGA
The DNA here is from genome assembly GCA_947570615.1 of uncultured Lachnospiraceae bacterium. Taxonomy (GTDB): domain Bacteria; phylum Bacillota; class Clostridia; order Lachnospirales; family Lachnospiraceae; genus Suilimivivens. Next base: position 11,246 of record CANOVJ010000049.1, on the reverse strand, counting down.
GGATGCGGAGGAGGCCATCAACTCCCTCTCGCAGGAAGTGGATCTGGCGGATATTCTGCTTAAGATGATGGAAAAGACAGATAAGGAAGAGGAAGAAGAGTAGAAGGAGTACGGCATGATTTGTTATAAATGTGGGTGCCGTTTGTCAGAGCATGATTATTGTACGGGCTGTGGTGCGGACGTATCCCTTTACAAGAGGATTCTGGCCGCATCCAACCGTTTCTATAATGACGGGCTGGAAAAGGCTTCGGTGCGGGATTTATCCGGAGCGATCATCAGCTTGCGGCAGAGCTTAAAATTTAATAAGAATAATATTGACGCCCGTAATCTCCTTGGGCTTGTCTATTTTGAGATGGGCGAGGCGGTGGCCGCCTTAAAGGAGTGGGTGATCAGCGACAATATCCGTCCCAAGAAGAACATTGCGGCGGACTATATCGAGATGATCCAGGCCAATCAGGTCAGGCTCAGCACCATCAACGAAACCATCAAAAAATACAACCAGGCCCTGCTCTACTGTCATCAGGACAGTAAGGATCTGGCGGTGATACAGCTCAAGAAGGTACTTTCCAACAGTCCCCGGTATGTGCGGGCCCATCAGCTTCTGGCTCTTTTGTACATCAATTCAGAGGAATGGGAGAAGGCCAGGCGGGAGCTGATCAAGTGCAGCCAGGTGGACACCAACAATACCACCACTCTCCGTTATCAGAAGGAGGTGGAGCGGATGCTGATGCCCGAGGCGGCCCCGTCCAGGGGGACGTCCAAAAAGAAGGGAAACGGCAATTCCGTGCGTTATCAGAGCGGAAATGAAATCATCATCCAGCCCGCCAGTGTGAAGGAGACCAGAGGGATCTCCACTCTGGTGAACCTGGGGATCGGGGTGCTGATCGGGGTGGCCATCGCCTGTTTCCTGATCCTGCCGGGACAGATTCAGAGCGCCAGGACGGATATCAACGAACAGCTCCGGGTGGTCAGCGAGCAGTCCGACGCGAAGACCGCAACCATCGACGAGCTGGAGCAGCAGGCCCAGAAGCTGGAGGAGGAGAAGAAGGCGCTTGAGGAGGAGGTCGCCTCCTACCAGATCAGCGACGATACCCTGAAAGCCACCGACAGCCTGATGATGGCGGTCAGCGCCTATCTGGCGGATCCGGACGATCTGGAGGCCGTGGCCGGATATCTGGAGACCCTGGATACGGAGGCGGCCAGGGAGGAGAACAGCCAGTATCAGACCCAGTCCTATCTGGCTTTGTATAACGGATTCGTGGATACGGTGAGGCCCCGGCTGGTGGAATACTATTACAATACCGGCTATGAAAACTACCGCGCCCGCAACTTCGAGGCGGCGATACCGGATCTGGCCAGGGTGTGCCAGTACGACGAGACCAACGTAAACGCCCTGTTTTTCCTGGGGATCAGCTACTACCGGGCAGAGGACTATGACAATGCGAAGGAGACCTTTGCGAAGGTGATCGACGATTTCCCCGGAACCAACAGCGCCAGCCAGTCGGAGACCTATCTGGCGGAGATCAACAATATGGAGCAGCAGTAGGCTTTTAAACTGCATAACGGAAAGACGAAAGAGGACAGACGAAGGTTTGTTCTCTCTTTTTATGCACACGGGCACCCAAATGAAATATGTCAGCAAAACTGACGGGTGCCCGGTGCGGCGAGTAGAGGGAAAATCTCCCCTACTCGATTACGCAGCCCCATGCAGAGGAAGTGTGTCGCCAAAGCGGCGCATGGGGCGCGCGGCGAGCAGGGAAGATTTATCTTCCCCTGCTCGATTGCAGGGGCGAAAAGGGGGATTCTTACAGGTTCGCGCCGCGAACCTGCAAACGGGCTTTGCCCGTTTTGGGAAAGGGGAATTTTATGGAAGAGAATTTTAAGGTGATTGAGAATTATCTGATGGTCAGGATGCCGGAGGAGGTGGATCATCACAAGTCGGGCTATATCAGTAAGACAGCCGACGATTACATCATGAAGGAGGGAGTCGGGAATATTGTCTTCGACTTTGAGGACACCCGGTTTATGGACAGCTCGGGGATTGGCATTATCATAGGGAGATATAAGAAGATCTCCTATTTTGGCGGCAGGGTCTTTGCCATCAACACGGACGCAAGGATCAGGAAAACCCTGATGATCTGCGGCCTGCACAAGGTGATTGAGATCATGGAGTAAAACCGGAAAGACAGATACCCAAAATCGATGTGATGAAAAAATACAGAAAATAAGTGCGGGAAATATTTCCAGGCACGGACAGGAGTGGAATATGGAGACAAAACAGAAGATCATATATGAGCGGAAGGATCAGTCGGGGGCAGAGATCGACGGCGCTCTGCATACGGCGCTGTCCGGGGCTGCGGGGGGAGTGGATGAAGGAATGAAAAATGAGATGGAGATGACCTTTGACGCTGTCTCGGAGAACGAGGCCTTTGCCAGGATGGCGGTGGCCGCCTTTGTAATGCCCCTGGATCCCACGGTGGAGGAGCTCTCGGATATCAAGACCTCCGTCTCGGAGGCGGTGACCAACTGCATCATACATGGCTATGACGAGGAGTACCGGCAGATCAGCCAGGCCGACGGGGTAGGAAGGATACATATGCGCTGCGTGACGCAGGGGGATGTGCTTTGTCTGGAGATCCGGGACGAGGGAAAGGGGATCACGGATATCAGCCAGGCCATGGAGCCCATGTTTACCACCAAGCCTCAGGAGGAGCGCTCGGGTATGGGGTTTTCCTTTATGGAGGCCTTCATGGACCGGCTGGAGGTGGCGTCCCGTCCGGGATGCGGCACGGTGGTGATGATGGAAAAGAAGCTTGGCGTTTTGCGGTGGGAGGATGAGGAATGATCTATGGCGGAAAATGCGGTACTGATTGAGCGGGCACAGGCGGGAGAAAAGCAGGCGCGTGAGGTACTGATAGAGCAGAATCTGGGGCTGGTGCGCCATATCGTGAAGCGCTTTCTGGGAAGAGGCTACGAGGCGGAGGATCTGTTCCAGATCGGCGTGATCGGGCTGATCAAGTCTATCGATAAGTTTGACACCAGCTACGATGTAAAATTTTCCACCTACGCGGTTCCCCTGATTACCGGGGAGATAAGGAGATTTATCCGGGACGACGGGATGGTGAAGGTATCGCGGACCTTAAAGGAAAACGGTATAAAGGTAAAGTACGCCAGGGAACGGCTGAGCGGGAGACTGAACCGGGAGCCCACCGCCACGGAGGTGGCCATGGAGGCGGCCCTTACCGTGGACGAGGTAGTAATGGCCATGGAGGCAAACGTGCAGGTGGAATCCATCTACAAATCGGTTTACCAGAGCGACGGTAACGAGATCTTCATGGTGGATCAGCTCGCGGACGAAAAGCAGGACGAGCACGAGTCGGTGCTCAACCACATGGTGCTCACCCAGCTCATCGACGACCTGCCCAGGAAGGAGCAGACGCTGATCTGCCTGCGCTACTACCAGAACAAGACCCAGACCGAGGTGGCCAGGGTGCTTGGAATCAGCCAGGTGCAGGTGAGCCGTCTGGAGAAAAAGATCCTGCTGGACATGCGGCAGAAGATGATGGCGGAGGGGCAGTAAGGCGTCGAAACGAAAGAATTCTCTTGAAAAAGTATCTGCTTTCAGGTAAAGTATTGGATGTACGCAAAAATAAGACATGTAATTTCGGAAAGAGCGTGGGACGGGATACCTTTGCGGTCCGGCCTTCCGGAAAAAACAGATAACAGGAGTACAAATGAAAAACACTTCAGGAAAAAATTACAGAAAATTTCTGGCATGGATTCTCAGTGCGGCCGTGTTCCTTGCTCCCGCGCCGGGCGCATTTGCGGCGCAGACCGGGCAGGAGGAGACGACAGAGAAGGATACGGTTCAGGAGAACGTTTTCCGCGGGGAGGAGGAAAGCACCGGGGATTCGGGAGATGAAAAAACGCAGGATGAGGATTCCCGGACAGAAAATCCGGATCAGGAAAAGTCGGACGGGATGGACCTGGAGGGACAGGATCCGAAAGGCTCCGATGAGGAGGATCAGGAGCTGGAGGAGTACATAAGGCAGGCCAGGGAGGCCCTCGCCAGGGTGACAGGGCAGGAGAGCGTGATGGCGCTGGTCTACCTCTGCGATAAGTATCCCGTGAAGAAGACGGCGGATTCAGAAAGCGCTGCGGTGGTGAATCTTCCCTCCGGCTCCACCGTTGTCCTGGAGGGCGTGGACTTCGACGGCGATTACAATATCTGGTATCGGGTGAGCGCGGAATATCAGGGGACTGTCTACAGCGGATTCATAGAAAGGACTTACCTGGCGTATTCCAACGAGCGTTTTCTGGAATGGGAGGATACCTATTTTCCGAATATGGTCATGTTCTCCGCAGAAATCGGAGGCTATCCCGATGTGGAGCAGTTCCCGGCATCCTATCAGGACCGGCTGATGCGGCTTAAGCAGGCTCATCCCAACTGGATCTTTGTCCGGCAGAATACAAACCTGGAATGGAAAAAGGTGGTAAGCGAGGAGTGCTACAGGGACAGGAACCTGATCAGCGAAAGCCAGGGGGCGGCCTGGCGGGGAGAGAAGTACGGCCAGGGCTGGTACTACGCCTCGGAGGGAGCCGTGAAGTATTATCTGGATCCACGGAACTTTCTGGATGATACCAGAGTTTTCCAGTTTGAACAGCTCACCTATAATCCGTCTTATCATTCCTCAAAGGCGGTGCAGAATATTCTTTCCAACACCTTTATGAAAGGCTCCCTGCCGGGAGCGGGGATGACCTATGCGGAGGCCTTTTTCCAGATCGGCGTTTCCCTTAAGGTGAGCCCTTTTCATCTGGCCTGCCGGGTTTATCAGGAGCAGGGAAAGGGGACCTCGCCGCTGATCTCGGGAACCTACGATGCGGTTCCCAAATATAAAGGGTATTACAATTATTTTAATATCAGCGCACACGGGACCACGGACAAACAGGTGGTGGAGAGCGGCCTGGCAAAGGCCTGTGAGCAGGGCTGGAACACGCCCTATAAGTCCCTCATGGGCGGAGCGGAGATCGTATCCCGGAATTATATCAGACGGGGACAGGATACGCTGTATCTGCAGAAATTTGACGTGGACGCCAGCGACGGCACTCTTTATACCCACCAGTACATGCAGAATGTGATGGCTCCATGGTCGGAGTCTTCCATGGTAAAGAAGGCCTACGGCAACACGGGGGCGCTGGAGAATCCCTTTGTGTTCAAGATTCCGGTTTACAACAATATGCCGGAGCTGCCCTGCCCGACGCCAACAGCGACGCCCAGTGTAAAGCCGACGTCGAGCCCGAGTCCTTCGGCAACGGCCACGCCTGGTGTAAAGCCGACGGTGAGCCCGAGTCCTTCGGCGACGGCAACACCTGTTGGAAGGCCGACGGTAAGCCCGAGTCCTTCGGCGACGGCAGGTACAGGCGAAAGGCCGACGGCGAGTCCGAGTCCCACGGCCACAGCAACGCCCGGTGGAAAGCCGACCTCCAGCGCCAGACCTGTGGAGTCGGCCACGCCGGAGAAGACTGCCGGTCCGGGATCAGAAGCCACGACAAGTCCTGGCACGAAGCCGACGTCCAGCCCGGGCCCTGCGGCGACGGGATCATCCAGACCGGACAGCAGACCGACCGATGCGGTCAATACGACACCTGCGGTAAAGCCCACCGCCACCATTCGGCCACAGACGACAGCAACACCGCAGGGGACGCCTGGCGCCAGCCCTTCGGCGACACCTGCGGCAACGGCCACGCCCGGCGTAAAGCCCACAGCCGCGACGACAGCAACGCCTTCGGCAATCGCCACCGCAACGCCTTCGGCAATCGCCACCGCGACGCCTCAGGCCAGCCCCGCCGTTACGGCGACCGCAACGCCCAGGGTCAGCCCCACGGCCACTGCCGCGACAACGCCAGGGGCCAGCCCCACAGCTGTTGCCAGCGTAGCTCCTTCGGTTGTTCCATCAGCCGCACCGGGTTCAGGAGGAAGCGGCGGAGTAAAGCCCGGCGCGACGGACAAGCCTCAGACAGGGCAGGGAGAAACACCCTCCACAGACGCGAATGGGGATCAGGGCTCAAATGCCGCCGTGCAGACTCCTGCATCGAACGCCGGGGCCGTACAGACGCCGAGTCCGGCAGCGCCCTCTTCCTCTGAATCCGGGGAACCGGGAGATGGAAGCAACACAGGAGGCGGTGGAAATGCCGATACGGCAACCGGTGCGGCAGCCGGATCGTCAGGGGTGACGGTGAGCGCGGCCACGCCCAGACCCCACACGGCAGCAGAGGAGAAGGATATCGTCACTATGGATATGAGCAGGACGGACATGGTCTATGCCCAGACCCTGCAGCAGATTAAGGAACAGGGAATGGAAGTCATCCTGAACATGAGCGGGGATGTAAGCTGGACCATTGACGGAAGCGCCATGGAGGGGGATTCCTTCGAGGATATTAATCTGAAGGTATCTCTGGGTGAGAGCGGGATTCCCCGGGACAGGCTGGAAATCTTTGCCGGGGATGAGAGATATATGGAGATGTCGCTGGCCCATGAGGGCGAATTTGGATTCGACATGCTTCTCACGGTGACACTTGAGGAGGCAGAGCCGGATGAGTATGCCAGCCTGTTTTACTATAACGGGGAGACGGGGGCGTTCGAATTCATGTGCGCCGCCCCGGTGAGCAGTACGGGGAAAGCGGCTTTTACATTCAGTCACGCGTCCGATTATGTGATTATCATCAGCGGGGAGACGAAGGAAGGTCTTCCCGCACAGAGAGCGCAGGCTCTGCAGGAGGCCGGAGAACGGGAGAGAGAAGCTCTGGCGCAGGCCAGAGAGGAGCTTCCCGCCGAGGAACCGAAAAAGGCGGCGGGGATCATCGCATTGATCCTGCTTGGAAGCGCCGCGATCGGGATTGGGGGATATCTGATTATCAGGAGAAAGAGTGAGAGGTAAAATCGAGCAGGGGGGCTTTTCCCCTGCTCGCTGCGCGGCCCGCATGCTGCACCGGCAGCATGCGGGCCTGCGCATAGAGAAGGAGCTGTCGCATTGAACTGCGACAGCTCCTGTGTCGTTAACATGAGGGTGGTTTACGAAGCCTGTTATCCGCCGGCTTTGGTCATTCGTTGTCATCCAGGTCATTTGCATCCGCTGTCGGGATCAGGTCCGTTTTCAGCCAGTCGCTGTCCGGGCGGGCCACCAGCCTGCTGTTGTTATAAGCAAGGTCGAGGGTTAAAATGGTCTGTCCCTGATAAGCGCCGGAGGATGTGCGTTCTACCACCAGAGCCAGATCGACATGATCCTCGTCCGCCAGAGCCAGCGGAAGCAGAAGAGAGCCTCTCTTTTTGGTGGGGAAGTACATGGGAATGGCGGTCTTATAATTCCATTCCACTCGTTTCTTAGCCAGATCCACGGCGTCTTTCATGCGGTTTTTCAAACGGTTCAGAATGCGGGGATTATTTCTGATCTGTTCCCCAAGAGCGGCGAAGTAATCCTTTTTTGCCTTATTCAGAGGACGATGATACATCTCGTCAATGTCCGCTTCCAGTATCTCGGAGCAGTGCTCTTTGAGAAAGTCCAGAGGAAGACGGTAAGTGCGTTCTGTCAGAATATGGGTATAATCACAGCTCAACTCCCCTGTGGATGTATCATAGAGCATATTTTCAATCTTATTTTCAAAATAGTTTGCCCGTTCCGGCAGGGGATTGAACAGATTTACAAGAGTTTTACCTCCCATCTCCTCTCCATTCACGACAAAAGCCACCAGATACCAGTAGAAGTTTAGCTCGCGGGTATTCTGTTTAAACAGTGCGTAAATATTCTCATATTTCCTGTCAACCAGTCCTGTGTTAAAGGCGGCGTATTCCCCGTGTTCCGGATCGGTTTCATACCGCACTTTCTTCTCAGAAACCAGTCTTCTGAAGGTGTGATTGAGATAGTTGCGCAGGATGGGATATTTTTCCTGTCCCGGCGCCGGCGGTTCCCCATAATACCATTTTTCCTCCAGAGCCAGCTCGGATAATTCTTCGATCCTGGCATATGGAATGTGAGCCCAGCTAAACAGACTCGACTTTTCGGTGGGATACCGCTCTCCTTTACGGGAGGGATTTTGTGTCCTGGGAGAATGGGAATGAGCCGCATCCTGCACAGGCGCTTTCGCTCTGACCGGTTTGCCTGTGACATTTTTGTCATAGCCGTCCCTGGGACGAACGTAAGCGACAGGCGGTTTTCCTTCTACGGCTTCCTCTTTGAACATAAGTATTTCCCGGAATTCCTCCAGAAAAGGCCGCAGCTTTGGGAATCCCAACATTTTATACTGGATACCGGAGGCGGCCAGAGGCGCGCCGATCCGTGCAAGGTCAACCCAGTCGTCCGGCTCACATTGCAGCGTGTGGATTACGGAGATAACTTTTTGAGATAAATCTGTTTTTTCCTGATACGTCATTGTCCTGTTCTCCTTTTTCATAATACGACAACGCTTCACAGCGCATCAAGTTCTTTGGTCTGCTCATTATTCCTGTGTGGTATCTCGCGACTCATTCTTATATTTTAACCTTCCGGTGATAAAAAGTCCATATCGACAGAACATTTCAGCGGCAAACCTCAATATACAGACCTGCACATAAAAACAGGACTGTCATTTTGATAACAGCCCTGTTGACTATATAAGTCATTAACTATACAGGTTATATTATTGCGCCGCAATATCAACCGCATGCATATAGGCGTCGGAGCCTCTCGCGCAGGCTACCGAGAGCTTTTTGCCGCTGACAAATACCTTACAGCCTGTGACGCTCTTAACCGCGTCCAGCTTTAATTCCATCTGCCCCTGGGGGGTGTCCAGATAGAGCATATTTTCTGTGGACTTGCTTTCCACGGTTCCGGTTACTGTGGAAGTGGAGGAATCAAGCTCCACCGCCCAGGTGGCTTCCCTGGCGGCGACGATGCTGGCCGCGTGCAGGTAGGCGTCGGAGCCGTTGTAAACGGTTACCGTCAGCTTTCTGCCCGGAGTGAGAACCAGGCCGCCTCTGGAGTCGGTGTTTGCGTCAATCTTAATCTGCATCTCCCCGCCGCTGGTGGAGAGATAGAGCAGATCCTCTTTCGTCTTGTCCGCCACTGTTCCGTTGACTGATGTAGTCGAAGCGGTTACGGGAGAAGCGGGAGCGGGAGTCAGGGAGGATACGGCCCCTACAGCGCTGGCGCTCACGCCGTCCGTGATGCTTATGGCATGCATGTAGGCGTCGGAACCTCTTGCGCAGGCGATGCTGTAGGTCTTGTCCGCAACAAGGACGCTGCATCCGCTCATGTTCGTTGTGGGATCCAGCTTGATCTGCATCTCTCCCTGAGCTGTGTCAAAGTACAGGATATCGTCTTTTGTCTTGCTGTTGATCTTTCCGGTCACCGTGGTGGTGGAGGAGTCGATGGTGGGAGAGGATGCCTGGGCCTCGCCGCCAATCTTCACCGCATGGAGGTATCCGTCCGAGCCATGGGATACGGATACGGTGATTTTTTTGCCCGGAAGCAGAATCTTGCAGGCGCTGGTGTCTGTCCCTGAATCCAGCTTGATTTCCATGTCCCCCTCTTTGGTGGAGAGCTTTAACAGCTCCGACGTGGTTCCGGACTGTACCGTTCCCTCCACAGTTGCGATGACCTCCGCCGCTACCGCCTCGAAACGGCTTATGGGAGAAAAAAGCATCCCGAGGGTAAGGCAGAGAGCCATGATTTTTCCGGCAATTCCGTTATTTTTCATATATGTATACCTCCTCTTAAAAATACCCTTTATATGACCTTTCCGGTCAATTTATCATACAATATCTGCTGTGGAAAAGCAATACAGATTGGCGATTTCAGGGGAAGCTTAGGAGAAAATTAATAGTGGTTGATCAAGCTGGTCAATATTATGTGCGCCGTGGGGAACGTGAGGAAAGACAATTTTTCTTTCCGGTTTTCTTCTCAATATGATAGGATAGGTTTAGTACAGAGGCAGGGAGGTTTTTATGGACGATAAAGGAAAGAGACAGGAATTAACGGAGACATATATCAGGGAGTCATGCGGGCTGAAAGAGGAGGATATGCCGGCCGTTATCTCATATGTGGAAGCCCTGAAGATTGCCGCGCAGTTTGGCAGGGAAGTGGAGGCCCTGTTTCCGGGTAAAATTGCAGCCGTATTTGCCATCGGATCGCTGGGAAGCGATTATTATCGTCCCGGACAGAGCGATATTGATACCGCTGTGATTACCGGATTTTCCCGTAAGGATATTGCGGCCGTTACAGAGAAAATTGAAAAAATCGCAGACAGCTATCATAAGCGGTATCATGTCCCGAAAGGATTCGGCGCTGTGGTGTTTGCAAGGGAGCAGCTCTATCCGCCCTATGTGAAGGAGGAAGAGCTGGTACAGGAAATCCTCCGTCTCAAATGCCAGAGCAGGCCTGTATTCGGGGCGTTTGACACGCGGGATATCCCCATGCCGGACAGGGAGGCGCTCAGGAACGATATTCTGCATTTTCAGGAGTGGGCGGATTCACAGCCATGCCCTGTCCGCAATGCGGTGACAATGGTTAATTCTACTCTGATTGCGCTGAAACGGTATCTTCCTTTGAAATACCAGATTACGGAATTTAATAAGTTTAAGGTGATCGATCTGTATCTGACGCATGAACCGCCCATGGTGAATCAGGAGATTTTTGATTTTATAACCCGGTTTCTGAACGGGCAGCCTTGCGAGTGGGATGATGAGATCTGCCGCAGGTATGCCGGGTGGCATGACGAGCTTTATTGGGTGATCAATGAGCAGGTATTGTATAAAACGTGACAGGAATCACATTTCCATTGACAACGATCCGGCGGACGGGTATGATTAGAATCAGAATTCCGGAAGAATCACTGTTTAGTAAGGAAAGAGAAGAATCATGCGTATTTTCAGGACAGACCGGCTTACGCGCAGGCAGATCTCTGTACAATCCATACCGGTGAAACATTGTACAGAGTATTGCGTATTGACGGCGCGTTGAGATTTCATCGGGAAGCATAGCAGGAGAGAGGGCGCTGGCATGGTCGGCGCTTACAGTGAACGCTGCAAAGAAAGTTGCGGCCCGTTCGCTGTCTTTCTGATGGGATGAAAATCCTTGCATCAGAGGGGATACTGCGCGCTTTCCGTGTGCTGAGAGACAGGCATAAGGCTGTGGACGATGTTTTTTGTCCAGAGCCTTTTTTGTTTGCCCGGCACGGGCGAAATCTAACGGGTGAAAGTCCCAAGTGCGCGT
>CANOVJ010000048.1 GCA_947570615.1 uncultured Lachnospiraceae bacterium | reverse complement strand
AGGTTCTAAACTATGGCTTAGCACTATTTTTTTAATTCAACTCCGAAAGACAGGTTTTATCTATTGAGATTATAATAGCATATTGTTAATTTTTTGTCAAGAAAATTTTTTCACCCTCGCCGAAGGCCTGAGCGGAATCAGAAGCCGGAGGCGTCGTGCTTTGAGGGCGCTTCCGGTACTCCTCCACAGCCGGATCCTTCATCTGAAAATGCCGCAGCCACTCTTTGGTCTCCTGATTCTTCTCCGTGAGAGAACGGTTTTTGTAAAGGAATCGGGTGAGGGCATAGCAGTCCACCCAGATCTCATTGTTTCCCTCCTTCTGAGACTCGTCAAAAATAAGCTGCAGCCCCCAGTGAAGATGGACGGTCTCGATGTTGTTGGTATTCTCTTTGGTGCTGTAGCCGGTGTGGCCCATGTAGCCGATTACATCCCCGGCGGTGACCACGCTGCCCTCCTTCAGCTCCAGAGCGTAGGGAAAGTTCTGCCGCAGATGGGCGTAATAGTAGTAACGCTTTCCGTCAAAGCTGCGGATTCCGATGCGCCAGCCGCCGTACTGGTTCCAGCCCAGGGCCTCCACGTAGCCGGACTCAATACATATGATGGGAGTTCCGATCTGCCCCATCATGTCATGCCCCAGATGAGGCCTTTTGTACCCATAGCTTCTTGAGGATCCGAAGTCGTCATAATCGCTGTATTCAAAGCCTTTGGCGATGGGGGAGAAGGCCTTGAGCCCGTAGACCTTTTTCCAGCTTTTGCCGCCGCTCTCGTTTTCCTGCTCGATTTCGTACTCACCCACCATACCGCCCAGCACGGCCTCATAGGCCTCGTAGTAATAGTCATAATATTTCATGTCCGCCGTGAGCTCCTCCAGCGTGGTCTCCCCCGCGGAGAGCTCATCCGCCAGCCTGCGGATCAGCGAAACGCTTTTTTTCCCGAAGGAACCTCCCTGGCTCGCCCCCACGTAAGCGAGCAGCTCGATCCAGTTCAGATGCACCGGACTGTCGTAGCTGCCCACGTCCAGGTCGTAGGCGGCGCAGAGCGCTTCGTAGGTAACGTTGAAATCCACCCACTTGATGTATTCGCCGTTTGCCCCGGCGGCCACCTCCACGGCGGCCATACCGGTTTTGGTCTGCCCGGACTGTCTGCTCTTGACCAGACACACCAGGACGAGAAGAAGGGCGAGAATGAGAATGGTAAAAAAATAGCAGATTTTTTTCATAGGCAAAGCACCCGCAGGAGGGATGTTAAAAAATTCTATGAAAGAAAGAGGAAAGATATTCATGGAATGCCGGAGTTGTTCCCATCCATGAACCCTTCCGAAACAAAATGTTCCGGCGGCTTCCGGGCAGACGCCTTTTATGGTATTATAATCGAGTAGGGGAGGATTTCCCCTACTCGCCGCGCGGGGCGCACGCTGCGACAGCAGCAAATTCTTCTGTGCGCCCCTGCGCATAACAACGGACGGCTCGCTTCGCAAACTGTCCTTATGTTAATGAAAGCATCTGAAAGGGAGGCGCGCGGGATATGAAAAAGCTGAAATTGGCATGGATCTGTCTGCTGTTTTTATTCATGACAGCATGCAGCAATGAATTTGCAAGACAGGAATATGATTCCGATGAAAAAATTGCCCAGGCCGAAGACCACTATGCAAAGCAATATTCTGTATCCAGATCCACAAACGAAGGATATTCGCTTACGATCGGCAAATTTGATGGACGTCAGTCCTTATGGGAAGAGAAATTCGAAACAGACCGGACGCTGGAGATGGATTTTTCCTTCTCCCTCGCAAAAGGTCTGGCCAAAATCGTACAGATCGATGAGGATGGCAATGTTACCACTGTGATCGAGTGCTCGCCCGATACCTCCACCGACGGCTTTGTCACCAGAACCGTGTCGTTTAAAAGTGGACAGAACAGGCTGAAAATCGTGGGTTATGACTGTGAAGATATCGATTTAAAAATACGGTTTCCACAGTCCGAATGAGGGAGCGGGGGATTCTGAAATATCATCTCTCCCCTCCTGTCCGGTCCGCATAAACAAACTCCCGCTGAACAAGAAAGCTCAGGAAAAACAAAAGCACATCCACGGGCATCTTTACCAGCACCTCAGCGCCGCCGAAAAGGGGATAGAGTCTTCCCACCAGGAAGGCGCTTAAGGACATCTGCACCAGGGCCAGCAGAAGATAACGGGGAAGGGTCCTTTTCACCGCCGCCCCGCTCTGAAATACCACCTTCAGATTCAGGGAATAATTGTAAAGAGCGGAAAGCACCCTCGCAAGCACCGTCGCCGCCGTAATATACGACACTCCGCCCCACTCCATCCCCCGCATCAGGAAGCAGAAAAGCGAAAACAGCGCCAGATCCACCACGCTGGAGGAAAGGGAGGAAAAAACGAACTTGCCGAATATCAGATAAATTTTCACCGAGTCTTTGATGGGATTGAAATGGCTTGTACGGTTTTCTTCTATATAAATTGTGCGGATGGGAACCTCCACCACCGGAATTTTTCGCGCCTTCGTCTCCAGCAGCATATTGGTCTCAAACTCGAACCGTTCCCCCTTCACCATGAGAAGCTGTTCCATGAAAAAGGCGGGAATCCCCCGAAGCCCTGTCTGGGTGTCGGAGACAGACAGTCCCGTCAGATACTTCATCACCACTCTGGTACATTTATTGCCGAACTGCGAGCGGGCGGGTACATCCTCCCCCTCAAAGCACCGGCAGCCCAGGACCAGAGAATCCCTGTGGGCCAGCAGGGCGTCCACACAGGCAAGAATACACTCCGGAGAGTGTTGACCGTCCGAGTCGGCGGTTATTACGCCGGGCGCGTCCGGGAATTCCTTCAGACAATAGTTAAAAGCCGTCTTGAGCGCCCGCCCTTTTCCCTGGTTCACAGCATGACAAAGCACCCGCGCGCCGAAATCCTCCCTGGCCCGCCTGAAAAAATGATCGTATGTCTGCCCGCTTCCATCGTCTACCAGCACAAGATTCTGAAATCCCGTTTCTCTCAGCCTGCTGAGAAGATCGATCAGCTTTTCGTCCGGCTCGTAGGAGGGAATCACCACCGGGATTTCCCATCTGATTTTGTCATGCTCCATTTGACTATCCACGCCTTTCTCTCTTTTTACATCAGAACTCCAAAATTCCCCCAGTCATCTCATCCCGGTTTACCTCTCTCGCGATTCTCCCGTCCACTTCACCAGCCGCAGTCCGTCCTCTTCCTCCCGAACCTGGTACAGGCGGCTCCACTCAAAGGATTCCCCATCTGTAAAGGGGGCAAACAACTTCTCTCCCTCCCCCTCCAGCTCATCCACATACAGAAATTCCGCATGGGCATCCCGGATGGCGTTTTCCACCGCCTGAAAATCCTCCCGGGAGGCGTCCAGATTCCCGTACATCACCGACACCGGCGAGGCCTCAAAGCCAAGATACGTGTTCCGCACCCAGCTCACGTCCGAGAGATCCCGCAGGTACAGCACCCGCCCTGAGATTCTCTCCCCGGGCGCATCCACAGCCGCCGCCAGAAACTGCCGTCCCGCATCGTCAATAATCTCCTCCCGCTGGCTTACAATCTCCTGTATCCCGGCGCGGTATCCCCAGAGCGCCCGGAAAGCCCCCTCATAGTCCGCAGTCAGAAGCACAAAGATCATGCATGCCAGCGCGCCCGCCCTTCCCCTCTCTGTCCTGGCGGCCAAAAAGGCAAGAAGGTACAGCCCGCCAATGGCGAAGGGAGCTCCATAGCGTTCAATGGAGGACACCATGCCAAAGGGCTCCAGATACTGGGTCTCCACCGCAAAAATGGTCAGATGGCTGATGAGGTTCATGGAATAAAACACCACCCCCGTAAGGGCCAGAAAACCGCTCAGATAAAGCGCCGGCCTCTTTTCCAGCGCCCGGAATTTCCACAGAAGGAATATCAGGACAAACAGCAGCACAAACAGCGCCAGAGGGCTTAGGTCGATGGCCGGCGTCCTCCCCCGGTGCAGCGGCCACATTACAAAAGCCTCCAGAAAGGCCCTGGCCATCTCTGACTGATATGCCGGGATGTTCATCCCGCCCGTGGCCATCTGGATGGCCGTCCCCGTGAGCTTTGCCACCCGGCGGTTCGCCAGGCAGAACCCCAGCCAGCCAAGCTCCGTCAGAACCGGGAGCAGGGTAACCGCCATGAGAGGCCAAAAGCTCCCCCCTGTCCTTTTCTTCCCGGTCTCCTCTCCGGTTGCGATCTGTCCCCGGCTCTCTGCCCCCGCGCCGGGGCGCATCCCGAAAGGCCTGTTCCGCTTTCTCCCCCTGCGCGAATTTTCTCTCCTGCACAGAAGAAAATGAAAGCCATAGTCAAACAAAAGGCCAAAGGCTGCCCAGAGAAATCCCGTATTTTTGCACAGCACCAGTATCATCAGCAAAAGCGCCTGTCTCCCGTAGTAAAAAAACATGCCGTACTCCCTCCGGCACGCTGCCTGCGCCGGCATAGAACCGCCGGATTCCGTTTTCTCGTTCCCGGGACGATCCACCACCGATACCAGAAACGCGCCGTAAACCAGCGCCATGGTCAGATCCGCGCAGCATCCGTCGCACCAGAATGCCTCCGCCACCGAGGGAAAAAGCCAGAGCGCCGCAGCCGCGGCCGCGATCCCGAGCCCGCTGGCGAACGCCCTGCTCAGGTTCCCCAAAGCACCGCCAGATGCGCCCTTTTCTCCTGTGCCCTGCCGCTTTGGGTCGCCGCCCCGCAAAATACCGGCCCCGGCACGCCCTTTCTCCCTTTTCTGATCCAGCACTCTCAGCAGAGGGAACAGAAAGGAAAGATTCAGAAAGTAATATCCGGCGAACATCAGTCCCTCCCGGAACTGCCCGGGTGAAAAGTGCAAAAACCACCACTTCATGAGCTGGGTTCCCGGCGGATAATCCCCGAACTCCGCCGCCACATTCCTGTATTTGTCTGCGAATCCGTCCAGATAAAAGAGCCCCTTGACATCGGTTGCCCAGAAATTATAGTCGTCCCACCAGTTCACCAGCCTGCCGCTGACACAGACGCTCATCATCAGTGTCATGACCAGTGCGGTCAACGTCGATCTGGCAGTCAGCTCCCGCCTGGCAAAGCAAAGCAGCTCTCTTCGCCTTTCACCGGGAATCACCGCCAGATAAATCCCGGCAGATACCACTCCCGCCACAGCCAGGTAATCCGAAAAGGAAAGTCTGCGCAAAAATGCCAGAAGATACAGCACAAGAATCAGAAGCGAACTCCCCACCGCAGCCGCCTCCACCAGCCGGATCCTGGTTTTCCAGGAGATCCCCAGTATTAATATGAAAAATGCAATGATGTGAAAAACAAACATATGACTTCCCTGCACCGGTTTACTGACTCAAAAAGATGTGCGGCGAACCACACATCTTTTTAACCGTCCCGGTTTTCCGTTAAATGTACTTTAATACTCCGGCTCGATCAGCCCGTAGGTATTCCCTTTCCTCTTATAAACCACATTGATCTGTTCCGTCTCCGCATTGCAGAACACATAGAAGCTGTGTCCTAAGAGCTCCATCTGGATACAGGCGTCCTCGGGATACATGGGCTTGATGTCAAACTTCTTGCTGCGGATGATCCGGATCTCCTCATCGTCCATATACTCCTTATCGATATACTCCTGCCTGAAAAAGCCTGCGGACTGCTTCTGATCCACCAGCTTGTTCTTGTACTTTTTGAGCTGCCTCTCGATGATCTCCTCCACCAGATCAATGGAGACGTACATGTCGTTGCTCACCTGCTCGGAACGGATGATATTCCCCTTAACCGGAATGGTAACCTCGATTTTCTGTCTTTCCTTCTCCACGCTTAAGGTTACATGTACCTCCGTCTCCTCCGTAAAGTACCTCTCAAGCTTTCCGATCTTGTCCTCCACAGCGCTGCGCAGTCCCGGTGTAACCTCGATATTCTTCCCCACAATTATATACTTCATACTCATCATCCTTTCTTTGGATTATTGTGGAAATATTATACCACAGCTTGTATCTGTTATGCAACAATTCCCGTTTTCCCTTTTTTCCTGCCGTAATTTTCGGACAATTTCACACAGAGCCTTTTTTTGCGGTTTTTTCTGTCTTTTCGACTCATCAACACAATACACAAAACACCCGTTCTTTATTTACATTTAACTTTTCTGCCAATCGCCCTGCCTTCCCGGTGGATAATGTGGATAACTCCGTGTATAACTGTCAGATTCAGCTTTTTCCGGGGTTTATCTGTGGATAACTTTGCGGATTTTCTCCCGGGCGTCTTTCTTCTCCGGGAAATCCCGCGGCGGATTTTGTGAATTTTGTACAAGCCCGGGTTTGTCAACAGGTTTATGGGGAAAAAATAATGTCTGAAAATTCAGGGTCTTTCCCGGCTCTGCCAGGCTTCGTCGCCTGCCTTATTGACAGCGTGTTATTGTCCCGGCATGGAGAATCTTGCTACACAGAAGGTTCTCGCAGGAAGCTGCAATGTCCCGCTTATGGTCAGCTCCTGTTTCTTTATGCAGGAGTGCTCGGGGAGAATGCGGGGGGCAGGAGAGGACGCGTCTTCCTGCTGCGGGCATGTCTCCGCCCCGGGCAACCCGTCCGCGTCGGACAGGGGCCGGCTTTTTTCCTCTGTCAGGATCTGCACGGCGGCGTTGGCGCAGATGGGAGCGCCGGATTCGGTGCAGAGAGCCAGCTCTCTGGCTTCCGAAGAAGGGTTTACGGCCTTGAGGATGTACTCGTCTGTGTTTTCATTCAGGGTGAGGCTGACGTAAATCCCTTCTTTCGCAAGGAGTCTGTCCTGGCCGTCCAGGGAGACTGTCACGGTTCCGGCGTTTTCACTGTAGAGCTTCTGCACAAAATAGCTGGGGGAGCAATAGACTCTCTCCTCGTCAAACCAGATCAGATCCGGCGACCACTGAGCATATCCCAGACGGGCAAAGAGCGGAGCATAGGAGGAGAGCGCCACCACATCCGCATTTCTCTCCACTCCTGTAAGGAAAGCCGCCTCCGCCAGCGCGCCGTCCAGGGTATTGGCGTCCCCGCGGTTCATTCCGCTTATGGGATGAGCCGCGTATTCCCCGGAAAAAACCTTCACGTCCCTGGGATAGGCGTCATAAAAATCCAGATGATCATAGAACCATTCGGGCTTCACGTAATAATGCTCGTCCACCGCGTAACAGAAGTCGGGGTTTTCTTTGGCCTCCCTGCGGTAAAAGTCCCAGGCCTGCTCATAGCGTTCGGTGAGCACGTCCGGCCCGGCGGAGCCGATCAGCTTTATCTGCGGATACTTTTCATGGATCGCCTTTTCAAATGCCTGATACCGCTCAAAAAAGTCCACCTCCGCGCTCTGCCACTGCTCGTTTCCGATTCCCAGCATGGTCAGATGAAAGGGCGCAGCGTGTCCCATCCGCGCGCGCAGTCCTCCCCAGAAGGTGTCCTGTCCGCCGCACGCAAATTCGATCAGGTCAAGGGCGTCCTGCACAAACTCCTGGAAAGCCGGATCCTCTCTGCGTACCAGCTCGTAGGACTGATACTGGCATGCCAGCCCCACGTTCAGCACCGGAAGAGGTTTTGCTCCCACCAGCTCGCACAGAAGAAAATACTCAAAATAACCCAGCCCAAGCGTCTGGTTGTAGTGGGAATATCGGGTATGCCATCCGTTTTTGCGGGTGGTTCCATGTACCGCCCAGCGGTTAAAATTGCCCCGGCGGCTTTCTGGCCTGCCCACGCTTTCTTTCCAGCGGTAACGGTTTTCCAGGGTATTCCCCTCCACGATACAACCCCCTGGAAAGCGGATAAATCCCGGGTGCATCTCCTTTAATTTTTCAAACAGATCCCGGCGGAAAACGCCTGCCACCGCATCGCCCGGCATCATGGAGATAAAGTCGAACTCTGCCACACCGGCCTTTTCCAGTATTATGACGAACGCGCCGGCTCTGATATCCTCCCCGGCCCGCAGCACTGTCTCATAGCGGTTCCACACCTCTCCCGCGTCGCCGCCGGAATGGAGCAGCTCGATCCCCGCTTCGACGCAGACCTGCCCTTCCTTTCTCACCTGAACCAGCGCCCTTCCCTCATAAGCGGCGGTTCTGGCGTAAAAGGAAACCCTGTATTCCTTTCCTTTTTCCATGAAAATACCTGTGTAGGCCTGATTGGCAAAGCCCTGCCCCTCCTTCATAGCGGTGAAGCGCAGATAATGAGGGTTATTGCGCTCCAGCGGGCTCCCCATGACATATTCCATGCGGCAGTCCTGCCCCACAGGGCTCCAGCCGTAGCCGCAGTCCCGCTTTACATAATAATCCCCCTTATCTCCGTAACAGTCGAAAAATTCGAAGGATCTGTTCTCAATCATTTCGGCGTACAGACCACCGTCCGCCGCGTAGTTAATGTCTTCGAAAAAAAGCCCCGTCATACCCTCTGAGATGGGAACGCCCTTCTTCCCGGAAATCGTAAGCTGCATTCTGCTCTGCCTCCTTCTTCAGGTTCCGCAGATGTTCTTCCGTGCCTGTGCTCCGGAACAATCTGCAAACCGGTATATTGTAAACAACAGACAGCACGCTTCGCGAACTGTCCTTATGTTAAAAATTCCCCGCCGCAAGCGACGGGGATTAAATTCATTCTATAATATAATATTCCCAAATGCAATTCCTTTTAGAAAATTCTCCTCACGGAAAGTACCGAACGGTAGTTGGCGTTGGAGATAATGATACCTGTCTTTGATGTGGATGCGTGTACGATCTTTCCGTCTCCCACATAGATCCCCACGTGGCCGGAATAGCACACGATATCTCCCGGCTGGGCATTGGCAAGGCCGTCCACTGAGGATCCCACGCTTCTGTCCGCCGCCGATGAGTGAGGCAGGCTCACGCCAAAATTGTTGTAAACGCTCATAACGAAACCGGAACAGTCCGCGCCGTTGGTCAGGCTGGTTCCCCCATATACATAAGGGTTGCCCACAAACTGACAGGCAAAATTCGCCACTGCCGCGCCCATCTCGCTTCCGCCGCCTGCGGAGATCACAGGAGGCTGTACGCTGCTGTTGCCGCCCGAAGAGGACGAAGAAGAATTGTTTCTGGCCGCCGCTTTTCTGGCCGCTTCCTGGGCCGCCTTTCTCTCCGCTTCCTCCTTCGCAAGTCTGGCTTCCTCCTCCGCTTTGGACTCCGCCTTCACAAACTCAGTGGAAAGCGTGACATAATCTGTGGAGACATACCCGTAACCTTCCTCGATATCCACCTTCACCCAGTCGCCGAGCTCCTCCGTGACGATCAACTCATCCTCGATGGGCACCAGGCCAAGCACCACTGCGTCCATCCCGGGCTCCTCACGGACCTTTAAGGTGGTGGTGTTCACCGTGGCGATCCTGGTTCCCACTTCCTTTGCCAGCGCCACCGCGTCATCGCCGGTAACGCAGTATTCCGCCTTCACGAATCCGGTCACGCTGCCCGAATTGATCTCATACCAGCCGTCCTGCTCGGAGATAAACTCGCCTACTGATTTATCATAAAGCTTTCCCAGAATCTCCCCTTCCTCGCTGGGGATGCTCCTCACATTTACATAGTCGTTAACCTTTGCGATTACCAGAGAACGGAATCCCTTTTCCTCTCTCCTGGCCTCGATCTCTCTCTCCACCTGGTTAAAGGTCTTGTCGGTGGTGGCGATGGCCGTCTCCTCAATCACCTTTTCCTCCTTCATCCCTGACGTCTGGGACGAACCCGCCTCAGGCGAAGATGTGGGGGTGGGCTCTGCCGTGGGCGTAACCGTCGCCGCAGTCTGGGCAGGCGCCTGCTCATCGGAATCCTTCGAATCCGTATCTGCCTTTTCTTCTTCCTTAAGATCCTTCACGCTGGTGGCGTTGGATGACAAAAAGAAATCCAGCCCCGCCGAGGGAAGCCCTGTGGTGTCTGCCGCCTGTATATCCAGATGCATGCCTGAAAACAAAAGAACCGCCGATACCGCGCAAACCGCGCCGCGTCTGCCTGCTTTCATTACACTTCTACGCATGTTAACCTCCGTTCTCAACATTTCTCTATTGTAAGCTTCTCATTTATCCTATGAATTATTACAAATTTGTTACATCTTTCTTAATAAATATATCACTTCCGTTTCGTTCTGTCAACCTGTGTAATAAATTTCCAGAGGAGATTACGCCCGGCGAAGCGGCTTTCTCCGCCCCATACAATCGAGCAGGGGAGGCTTTTCCTCTGCATGGGGCTACGCATAAAAAAGGGGAGCATTGCCTGCTCCCTTAAATACCGTCACTGTCCGCCGCCATTTTTTCATAGATCTCCCGGACTCTTCCCTCACTGCTCCCGTGCAGATACTGATGCCAGCAGGTGAAGGAGGTAATCACATTAGCCGCCCGGATATGTCCGTCAATTTCCTCCCATGTAACCCTTTTTCCGGTAAGCCGCCTTATCTCCCGCCCATAGGACTCAACCGTTTCCCGCTCATTAATCCGTATGCCATCCCCCCGCAGTCTCCCGAAGAAAAAGCTCAGATCTCCCGACGCCGCGCCGGCTCTCACGCCCTGCCAGTCACAGATCAAAATCCTGCCCTGATCGTCCATAAGTAAATTGTCCCAATGAAAATCGCCATGAATCAGCACATCCTCCTCAGAATCATTCCAGAAAATGATCCGGTTAATCTCCTCTGCGATACACTCCAGCGGCGTCCTGTCAAAAGCGCCGGGATGCTCATCCAGCACGGTTCCCCAGCCCTGTACACAATCGCGGATCTGTTCCTTTGAAAGAGGCTGTGCCGTCTGCTGTTTTCTTTTCAAAGGCGGCGGGATCTGCGCAGCGTGAACAAGCGCAAGACTTCTCATGATTTTCCGCAGCAGGTCCGTATCCATCTCCTGCCTCGAAATCGCACGATAGCGTTTCATCAAAATCAGGATCTCATCCTTCGTGCTTCGCAGGTCACACACCTCCGGCAGACAGCCAGGGTCTGCTCCTGAGGCGGCATACCACCATGCTTCCTTCTGATAAGCCTCATACAGCTCATCATTTCCGAGCTCCGTCCTGTAGATTTGCTTTAAGACGTACTCCCCTGCGATATCATATACCCGGGCCCCGCTTCTTCCCCCTGCAAGCGGCATTTTTTCATTCCCGTTCAGGTAAGCCTGCGCAGAATTGATATCCATATTCCTTCCCTTTCATCCCGTACCGGTTACATCTGCCAGACATCCTTATGTCAGACAAAACGCTCAGCTCTCCCGCAGATAATCCAGCACAGACGCCACCGCGTTCGCGCCGTCCGCCACCGCGGTCACCACCTGCCGCAGCTTCTTTTTGCGCAGATCCCCGGCCACAAAGATTCCCGGCGTATCCGTAGCGCAGTCCTCTCCCGCAAGGAAATATCCCTGCTCGTCACAGGATACCATATCTTTCATCACGCCGCCGGAGGGAACGATCCCCACCGCAATAAAAATCCCGTCTGCCGCCAGAACCCGCTGCTGCCCGGACTTTACATTCTCAAGAACAAGGGACTGCACCTGTCCCTGCCCTTCGATGCGTTTCACCACGCTGTCCCAGAGAATCTCCACGTTGGGAAGGGCCATGACCTCCTTCTGTAAAATCGCCGCCGCCCGCAGCTCTCCCCGCCGGTGAATGAGATAAACCTTCTCACAGCTTCTGGCCAGAAAGACCGCGTCCTCCGCCGCCACGTCGCCGCCACCCACCACTGCCGTCACCTTTCCCCTGAAAAATGCGCCGTCACAGGTAGCGCAGTAGGATACGCCTTTCCCGGCGAGCTCCTCCTCTCCCGGTATATGGAGCTTTGCGTGAACCGCGCCCATGGCCGCGATTACAGTCCTGGCGCGGATCTCCCCCTGCTGTGTCTCGATGGAAAAGCCGCCCTCCTGCCTCCTTACGCCGCAAACGCCGGTATTTAAAAATTCACATCCCAGCTTATCGGCATGCTCCCGAAACTTCATGCCCATCTCAAAACCGCCGATGCCTGAAAGCCCCGGGTAGTTGTCCACCTCGTAAGTGTTGAGCACCTGCCCGCCGCTTAAGGGGTTCTGTTCCAGGGTAAGGGCCTTAAGGCCCGCCCTTTTTGCATAAATCGAAGCGGAAAGCCCTGCCGGGCCTGATCCGATAATTACAACGTCCTGCATATTGCCTCCTGATTTAAGTTCCGCGGATGTTTCCTATGTCCATCCGCCGTCCATGGTGATGATCTGTCCTGTGAGATATGCGGGGGCCTGGGCCAGCATCCGGATCAGCTCCCCCGCCTCCTGGACGCTTCCCATCCGTCCCGCGGGAATCTCCTCCATAAGGGCCGCCAGCTCCTCCTGTGAAAAGCAGGCGTTCATATCCGTATCGATGACCCCGAAAGCGATCCCGTTTACCGAAATCCCGCTGGGGGCCAGCTCCC
Source organism: uncultured Lachnospiraceae bacterium (assembly GCA_947570615.1). Lineage (GTDB taxonomy): Bacteria > Bacillota > Clostridia > Lachnospirales > Lachnospiraceae > Suilimivivens. Next base: position 20,970 of record CANOVJ010000048.1, on the reverse strand, counting down.
TGGCCAGCGCCCTGGTAAAGCTGTTGACCCCGCCCTTTGACGCGCTGTAGGCCACCTCCATGGAAGCGCCCACGTTTCCCCAGATGGAGGAAACGTTGATGATCCTTCCCTCCTTTCGCCGCACCATCCGGGGAACCGCCAGACGGCAGGTGTAAAAGAGGGAGCTTAAGTTGGTGTCCAGCACCTGATGCCACTGAGCGGGCGACATGTCCGTTAGAAGCCCTGTGTGGGAGATGCCTGCGTTATTGACCAGCACATGGATCTCCCCCGCCTGTTTCATCATTGTCTCCACCTGGCCCGCATCCGATACATCGCACAGCGCCGTTTCACAGAAAATCCCGTACTGCTCCGCCAGCTCCCGGCCAAGTCCTTCCATAACCTTCCCGGAGCTCTTACAGACCAGAAACAGATCATACCCTGCCCGGGCCAGCGCTCTGGCGGCGGCGGCTCCGATTCCCCGGGACGCGCCCGTGATCAGCGCTCTTTTCCTCATATCAGGCTCCTGATCCCGTCGCAGATTCTGCCCGCGATCTTCGTATTGTTCATCGTATAAATATGTATCCCGTCCACATCATTGGCGATCAGATCCACGATCTGATTCAGGGCATAGGCCATCCCGGCGTCAAAAAGCGCCTCTTTGTTATCCTCATATTTATGCAGGATCCGCTCAAACTTTTCAGGAAGGGATGCGCCGCAGGTGTGTACCATCCGCTCGATCTGGGCGCGGTTGGTCACCGGCATGATTCCCGCCTCCACCGGGACGTCGATGCCCGCGATTCTGGTTTTTTCATAAAAGCGATAAAAATAGTCGTTCTCAAAAAATAACTGTGACACGAGATGACTCACCCCGGCGTCCACCTTCCTTTTCAGATTCCGGATATCGGTGATGGCGTCGGGGGCCTCCAGATGGGTCTCCGGATAACAGGCCCCGCTGATGTGGAAATTCCCCTGTCCTCTGATAAACTCCACCAGCTCACTGGCATAGTGAAAATCCTGTTTCATGGGAACATTCGGATTCACATCCCCCCGCAGGGCGAGAATATTCTCGATCCCGGCATCCTCAAACTGCTTTAAAAGCTCGCTGATCTCCTGCCGGCTGTAATGCAGGCAGGTCAGATGCACCATAGGCTCAACGCCAAAATTATCCTTGATCTTCCTGGCGATTCCCACCGTCTTATTGTCCGCGGCGCTCCCCCCCGCTCCGAAGGTCACGCTGATAAAATCCGGGTGCAGATCGCAGAGCCGCTCCAGCGTGGCGTCGATATTTTTCAGCGCCTCCTCCTTTTTGGGAGGAAATATCTCAAAGGATAAAACCGATTTTCCCTGTTTACGTTTTGCTTCCACAATTTCTGTAATTTTCATTTTCCGCCTCCTGATAAAGTAAGACCGGCGTATTGTAAAATAAGTACGAGCCCCGGCCCGTACTTATTATACCTGATCACTGTTCATTTTTCCAGAAATAATCGCTTTTTTCTTACCCGATGCCCGGCCCGTCAAACACGGCGTTGATCTCGTCCCGGTCCTCGGGAGAAAGAGAATCGATGATTTTGTCCATCTCTCCCTTTGTCCTGGCATCCTTACACTTTAATATGACGTGTTCCTTCTCCGTCTCGCTCAGATGATCAAATCTTTCTCTGACGCCGTCATTCATGGCAAGGGGAACGCCCAGACCCAGAGGAAGATTGGAAAAACTGTTTGAATAATTATTGGGGAAATTACTGCTGTCCATCTTTTATCCACCTCCACAGGTATTATGTGGACGCGGAAGATGTTTTATTCTTTTAAAGGGCGTCGACAGTCAGACAGTGTTTTCCAGTTTTTTTGAAAAATTCTGTCAAAACCCTTCTTCATATCAGATGGCCTCCAGCGCCTGCGCAAGATCCGCGATCAGATCCTCCTTATCCTCCAGACCACAGGACATCCGCACCAGTCCGGCCGGAACCCCCGCCTCCAGAAGCTGCTGCTCCGTCATCTGCCGGTGGGTGGTGGAGGCCGGATTCAGACAACAGGTTCTGGCATCCGCCACATGTGTCTCGATAGCCGCCAGCTTCAGGCGGGTCATAAAGGTCTCCGCCGCCCTGCGTCCTCCCTTTAATTCAAAGGACACCACCCCACAGCCGCCCCGGGGCATATATTTGCGGGCAGGCTCATAATATCTGTCGGATGGCAGGCCCGGATAATTCACATAGGAGACCTTCGGGTGCTCTGCCAGAAATTCCGCTGCCGCCTGTCCGTTTTCCACGTGGCGGGGCATCCTCACATGAAGAGATTCCAGCCCCAGATTCAGATAAAAGGCGTTCTGGGGAGCCTGCACGCATCCCAGATCCCTCATCAGCTGGGAAGTACATTTGGTGATAAACGCCCCTTCCCTGCCAAAGCGCTCCGCATAAGTGACGCCATGATAGGATTCATCCGGCGTACACAGTCCCGGAAATTTGTCGGCGTGGGCCATCCAGTCAAACCTTCCCCCATCCACAATCGCACCTCCGATGGCTGCTCCGTGTCCGTCCATATATTTGGTGGTGGAATGGGTCACAATATCCGCCCCCCACTCGATGGGACGGCAGTTGACAGGCGTGGGGAACGTATTGTCCACCACCAGCGGAACCCCGTGCCGGTGCGCCGCCCTGGCGAATTTCTCAATGTCCAGAACCGTCAGCGCGGGATTGGCGATGGATTCCCCGAAAACCGCCCTCGTGTTATCCTGAAAAGCCTCCTCCAGCTCTTCCTCCGTGCAGTCCGGGGAGACGAACGTCACCTTTACCCCCATCTTCGCCATGGTGACGGAGATCAGGTTGAAGGTTCCTCCATAGATGGAGGAGGAGGATACAATGTGACTGCCGCACTCACAGATATTAAAGAGCGCCATGAAATTTGCCGCCTGTCCGGAGGAGGTAAGCATGGCCGCCGCCCCGCCCTCCAACTGCGCTATTTTGGCCGCCACCATATCATTGGTGGGATTCTGCAGCCTGGAATAAAAATATCCGCTGGCCTCCAGATCGAAAAGCTTTCCCATATCCTCCCCGGTTTCATATCGGAAGGTGGTGGACTGGATAATGGGAATCTGGCGCGGCTGCCCGTTCCCCGGGGTATAGCCCGCCTGCACACATTTTGTACCTGTTTTATATTCACTCATTTTACCCTCCATTCTGCCGCCGACAGGCGGCTTTCAAATTAGGTTGGGAACTTTGTGCGGTAGCACAAATTCCCGGTTGAAAAAAGCCGCAGGCTTTTTTCAACCTAACCTCCATGCCGCGTTTTTTGCGGCAACGCGATGCGAAATCCGCGCAGACGGTTTCGCATCTGCGACCTGATCTGAGCCGTCTGCATTTTTTATCAACCTGTTTTTCTTTCCTTACCCTGATCTGCCCTCAGTGCCGGGTCAGGAACAGGGCGGCCAGTATTTGATCACAGGATTATAAATTCCAGTATCTTTCTACCTCTTTTTGAGACCTTGCTTCTGAAAATTCAAATCTTTTCATAAGATAAGAGATAGCTTCAGAAACTGTTTTACCAAAATCACGGCAGGACTGTACCGCACTTTTGATTTCAGATTCAAATTGTTTGCTGATAACATACTGTTCCACGGCTTCTTCCTGACTATAAAGTGTTACCATTATATCAACAACCTCCTTTTCGCGCACTTCAAGATAAGACTTCAGTATATTTTTATTTTTGCAGATTCTGATTGCCTCTGTAATGGCCCTCCGACTGTCAGAAGAATACAGTTTTCTTTATGTGTCAACTATTTGGGCAAATACAATATACTGGCTTAAAATATCATCATCGTCGCTCTCCGCAATTACCCTGACCATTGCATCAACCGCTACCTGCCATCGAAAAATTCTTCTGAAAACCGTATCACTTTCTTTTCTATAACTTCATAGCCGGTATAGACCACATACAATTCAGGTTCAGGAAAATTCAAAGTAGTAGTAGAATAAACACTTTGTTTTGTCCGGATGAAGTATTGTCCTTTTTGCATCATTGTGTATTGTTGATATTTCCGTTGAATCAGTGAAAATTGTGGAATTCAAACCAATTGTCTCCCTTGCCATATCTATATAATAAATATCCTGATCACAAAATCAATATACTACCCCCTATCATATCTTATATCCTACCGTATCGGTGCTTTTAAATCAAGCTCGATGATGAAAAATCACTCCGATATATTACAGAATAAATACTCCTTTATAAAAGAATGCCTTAATTTGCGTGTTGCTGAAAAATGGTAAAAAGGCCGTAAGATCTGGCATTGATTATTTAGTGAATCGTTTTAAAGTAAAGGAGATTTATACAGCATATTACGCGACAAATCGGATTGCACGGAATCTTTATGGATCTGTCGGATTCCGTGAAACCGGTGAAATCGTGGAGAAGCAAATCGGTATGAAGCTAATTATAAGCAACAGGGACGATTCTTTATAGAATCTGTTCCTGTTGACAGAAGAGTATAGACATGGTACAATATTTTTAGCACGTGCGCAAGTGACTTTCGGACCTTTCGGATACTATTTCACTTTGCACATACGGAGGAAACAGGAATGGATATTGTACAGGAACTTCAACAGCTCAAAGAAGATCTCGTCCGGGAGATCGATACAAAGATTGAACAGATGGTCGAAAAACTGAGAGAGGATCAGTCAGGGCAGACGATCCGGACGGAGCGTCTGGTCAGAGAATATGAAAGCATTTATCCCCTCAGTGCCGGAACAGGTATCTTCAAAGGAAAACGCCCCACGTCAGTCCTGTTCGCGGACGGCACACGGAGGGAATGCCCTACCTGGAAAAGGGTCATGGAGGAAATCCTCAGAGACTGCTGCCAGGATCCGGGACAGCATCAGGCGCTTATGAATCTGCGCGGAAAAATTCTGGGCAGAAACCGGGTGCTTCTCGGAAGCGAAGCGGGAAGCATGCGCAGCCCCGTCAAAATAGATGAGGCCCTCTATGTTGAAACACATTATGATGCGGAAACCCTTCTGCGCATCCTGACGACCCGGATCCTGGATGCAGCAGGCTATGATTACACCAATATCCGAATCGCCGTGCATGCTGAATAAACAGACGAGTGTCTTCCGTATCCCCCCTTTCACGCATATGGTGAACCGGACAGGGTAATCCGCTCATCGATCCTCCTCACCACACTGTTGGTATAAGGAGCAAAATATTTCAGCCAGAATCCCCGTGCCGTTGGATTAAAGCTCTCAAAATTCACCCCAAGTCTGGTATAGCCTTCTCTCTTAAGCGCAGAGATGGCAAAGTTGAGCAGATTCTGATATACCCCCTTTCCCCGGTGCTCCGGCAGACAGTATGTGCCGGTGATGTGGCGATAGTCCTTCCCGCCCGCCACAAACGCTTCGCCGCAGGGCGATATTTTCAGGAAAGCGCACAGCCTGTCATTCTGCCAGGCCCCGAAGAACCGTCCCCCGTCCTGCGCCGGGGAGGCCAAAAATTCCTCCTGTGTGTCGGGTACGCGATTCATAAAGAACGGACTCTGGCAGTAATGACGATGCAGCGCCAGATAGAGCGGATAGACCAGAGGCCATTGATCCTGCGGCAGTTCAGAAAAATCGTGATCTGTACAGGGCGCGCAGTCCACCGGCTCCATGGGACGCACCGCATCCAGACAGCGCAGACCGAAACCATACCAGAAAAACTGCCGCCGGAGCTCCTCGTCATGGGCGTACAGACAGACCGCGTGGGAGACAGCCCCGGCCTTTACCCACTTTGCGCCCGCCGCCTGATACATGGCGGCGTAAATCCCGCAGCGGTTTTCTGATATGGCCGCGTTCCCGCCCGCAGGGCAGAAAATCCCCCTCACATCCGTGGCGCGGAACGCATTTTCGAATGGGTCGTGACAGCACAGAAACCCTCTCATCCTTCCGTTTTCGAAGGCGGCAACCCCCAGCCCGTTTCCGGCGAAGCGGTCAAAGTCAGGAATACGGCTCACCCGAGGCAGCTCCTTTACAGACCGCCGCTCCTCATTGTAGCTGGCAAGGGCAAGCGCCATTGCCTCCTGAATATGTCGTTTTTCAAAAGTTACAATATTCATGGCAGGGTTCCTCTCCTGTGCATTTGCCGAAGCTCCCGGCAACAGTCTTCAAACCCGGACTCAGGAATTTCGGCGAATCCGGATTAACCGCAGAACGTCATGAAAGAGCCCATCCTGGTCCTCCAGGTCGATCATTAACCACCTCTGTCCATTTCCTTCCTCTGTCCGGTTATAAATCTGATTCAGTTCAGCCGTGCATTCCGGCAGTATTGCCTCAACGGAGGCTTTTTCTTTTGTCCCCACGACGATCATAACTGTAAAATATCCCTCCCTGGGATATATGGTACACAGCGTCTTTCCCGCCTTTTTAAATTTAATATTCCATCCCTTTTCCCAGCTGCATGAGCTGTATTCGATTTTTTCCTTACATTTATATGTGTTTCTGATCTCTGAACAAAACTTCATAAAAACAGGATTCCTGACATATTCGCCTGTCTCATCAATGGCAGGGCAGTAATTTTTATCCTGTAAATCAATCATTCCGATTTCCTCCTTCTCACTGGCTGCAGCTCTCATATCTGGCCAGCCCCCGCCTGAGCGCCAGGCAGGACAGCGTCAGCATCCCCGCGCACACCAGGGGAGTACACGCCGCCCCGAATCCCATTCCTTCCTTTCCAAGCAGGACGCCCACCGGGTAATAGCTGACAAATGCATAGGGAATCACATATCCGAAGATCCCCCTGAGCAGCGCCGGGTAAATGGTGAGCGGATATTTCGCCATTTCTCCCAGGGAGATCACGAAGAAATTCAGGCTGTTGCGCCGTCCCGCCATCCAGAAGGACGCGCAGCTCGCGATCCAGATCATGCACACCCGTATGATGCAGGCCTGTACCAGAAAAAACAGGCAAAGCAGGATTTCGGCCCAGGTCCAGACAATCCGGCTTCTGGCCGCCGCCAGCAAAAGCACCGCCAGGGCGATACTCATTTTGCTCAGTCCGTCAAAGTCTATTCTGGCCGTCAGAAGCTGTAATCCCGCCGGAATGGGCCGGACCAGAAAACGATCCAGATCCGCCTCGTGGATCATATTTGCAATCTTCCAGGCGCCCTGAAAAAAGAAATTGACGAACCCCTCCGAAAACAGCAGAAAGCCATAGAGCATCAGAATCTCCCACAGCGTCCAGCCGCCCACCTTTGGAATATTGCCGTATATAATCCCCACAAGCGCCAGATTACATCCCTGGGAAAACAGGGTAAAAAACACCATCATCAGAAAATCCGCCCGGTACTGGGCCAGCGATCTGATATTCTGTATCTGAAGCTGCACATAAAGACCAGCGTATCTCTTCCATCTTTTCATAATAATACCATGCCTTTCTCCTGGCCTGCAAGCTTTGGCTCGCAGTTCACCAGACACTCCCGCGCCGTTTTTTGATCCTAGCCTCCATACATGGAAATCACCCCGAAGGCCTTCTTTCCCGCAAGGGCCCCCAGCGCCCACAAAATCCCGATCCATATGATCTGCAAAGCCATCCGCACAAGACTTTCCCTGGCCGAAAACATCCCTGTAAAAATACAGCAGGGCGTATACACAATTCCCTGGAAGGGGAGAAACTCTACCAACCTGCGAAATAAACCGGGAAACATGGCCAGCGGAATGAGCGCCCCCGAAAAAAAGTTGGTGAGCACCTCCCTTGCCTTGGTCACCCCGTAGGCATTGTCCGTATAAAAGCACAGAAGCGAGAACAGATACTGGATCCCAAACTTGATCCCCACCCCCAGAAGCATGGAGACGAGAAACCCCGCGCAGCGAAAAAGGCTCAGATACCGGATCCCGTTGGCCGCCAGATAGACGCTCCCCACCAGCACAAGCCCCGCAGAAAACTCCATCCCCGCCGTACCCAGCATGCGCAGGAACAGCATGATCCGATAGGACATGGGCTTTAGCAGATCCAGAATAATATCCCCCTCTATGATCCTTCCGGCGATGGTCATCTCAAATCCCATGGTAAAGACACTGTTGCACAGAAAGGAAATCAGCACATACTGCCGCATAATCTCCCAGGTAAACCCGTTCACACTGTCCTGATATCTGAAAATATTTTTCCATATATAGTAGAGTACCGCCGCCTGAATAAAATTTGCCAGCATCCCCGTGATAAAGGTCGCCCGGTATGCACATCCGTCCAGAAACCCGCATCTCATACAGGCAGCGTATTTTTTGATCCTCATATGCGCCCTCCTTTGGGCCGTCCGGCCTCCCGGGCTGACTTTGCTGTCCGCGGCTGCGGATTTTTCCCGGGATTCCCTCCCTCAAAAATCCGGATCACGATCTGCTCCAGCGTCAGCTCCTCCCCGAAACGCTCAAAAACCTTTTCCATCCCGTCGTCAAAGAGAATCTCTCCCCTCTCCAGAATAATCAGCCGTCTGCAAAGGGACTCCAGATCGTTCAGGTCATGGCTGGTGAGCAGGATCGTCGTTTTCCGCTCCCGGTTAATCTTTTTCAGGAAGGTGTAGATCCTCTGCTTTACCGCCACGTCCAGCCCGATGGTGGGCTCGTCCAGGAACAATATCGGCGGCTCATGCAAAAGCGCCGCCGCCAGATCCGCCCTCACCCGCTCTCCCAGGGAGAGCTTTCGGGCCGGCTGACTTAGGAAATCCGTAAGGCCCAGAATTTCTCCGAATTCCTTCATGTTCCTTTCGTAGGTTTCCTCCGGAATCTCATAAATGCTCCGCAGAAGCCGGAAGGTCTCGACCACCGGGATATCCCACCAGAGCTGGGTCTTCTGCCCGAACACCACCCCGATCCTTTTTGCATTCTCCATCCTCTTCTGAAAAGGGTCCTCGCCCAGAATTCTGACGCTCCCCGCGCCGGGCCGCATGATCCCGGTGAGCATCTTGATGGTGGTGGACTTTCCCGCGCCGTTGGCCCCCAGAAAGGCCACGCTCTCCCCCTCTCTGATGGAAAAGGAAAGCCCCCTGACCGCCTCCCTGGTTTCATAGCGCGGCCTGATCAGGCTTTTCAGGCTTCCCATGACCCCCTCGTCCTTTTTCACAATCCGGTAGTCCTTGCGCAGACCGTCAACTTCGATCACACTCATACCCGCTCCTTCCCGCCGGAGCCCTCTGGCAGATTCCCCGCCGCTTCTCTCCGGCTCATGTCCTTTTCAGAGTATCACAGGGCAGGAGAGAAGCACATATTTCTTTCTAACCACTATCTTTGTAAATCTAACATTCTCTGCTCTTTTGTTTGTAAAACCAGCGCCGCTCTGCTAAGATGAATGCAGAAAAGCTTCCATGGCGCGCAGGTGAAACTGCCGCGCGGCGCTTTGGGGACAGGGGGATTATATATGGTAGGAAACCGCGACATTTTTCTGGACAGAACCATGCTGGGCAGCTATACGCTCCAGCTCAATCACTGCGGCATTCAGAAATGCGTTCCCGGATACACCTGGGGATTTGCCATGCGTCCCTACCACCTGATCCACTTTGTGTTGGATGGGAAGGGTACGCTGTATACGAATAAAAAGACTTATAATCTCCGGAAAGGACAGGCGTTCTACATCCCTGTGGGCGCTTCCGGCAGTTACCAGGCTGATCCCGTGGATCCCTGGCTGTATTCCTGGATCGGTTTTTATGCCGACTCCAGAAGCCCTCTGCCCGGCCGTCTGTTTGGCGCGGGGAACATCCTGGATCTGGCCATCCCCCTTCCGGAGCTGGAGCAGCTCTTCCTCTCCATCATTTCCGTCACCGACAGGCGTCTGTGCGGCCTTGAGACCTATCGGGAAACGGATTTTCCCGGAGAGTGCTTTTTTCCTATTACGGAATTTCCGAAATCATTGGAAGCCAACAGCCGGATGCTGCACCTCTTTTCCCGGCTTCTGGAAACCCAGGAGGAGGTGCTCCCGCCCTCCTTAAAGGGCATAAATCCCGCCTGCGACGCCCGCGCCTACATCGACGCCTGCTACAGCGAGCCCGTCAAAATACAGGACATCGCAAGGGCGCTCCACGTCCACCCCAATTATCTGTGTACCGTCTTCAAAAAGACCTATGGCCAGTCGCCGGGAGAGTATCTGCGCACCATCCGCATGGAGCACGCCGCCATGCTCCTTCATCTGACCAGCCATCCGGTCTCCGCCGTGGCCCAGGCTGTGGGGTATACCAATCCCCTCCAGTTTTCCACCGCTTTCAAGTCCCATTACCATGTCCCGCCCACCGTTTACCGGAAGCAGAGCCGGTAAACGGCGGGATGGGGAAACCGTCTGGCAGGCTTTGGAAAACAATTCCTCTCTTCCCGGATCTGTGCTGCATGTCGCCCCACATTTGACGCGCCGTCCTTCAGCACCCCATACATCTTTGCAGATTCCGCATCTGCTCTATCCCCTTTTTCTGAGAGGCGATGATATTCTGCAAAACCGGTCCCAGCTCCTGACAGAGCGGGAAGCACAGGGCCGTTTCCGCCATGCGCACCGCGCCCTCGTGGTGGGGAATCATCTCCCACATAAAATCACAGCTCACCCGGCCTGTGGCGCAGGCTCCCTTCATCTGCGCGAACATCTCCCGCATGATCTTCTCCATATCCTGACTGTATCTGCACAGGTCCTCCTGTGTGTTCCTCACTTTGCAACAGCACTTCTCCATCCTGCACATTTCTTCGATTCCCTTTGTCTGTTCCTCAATAATCTGTGTCGCGATCCTGCAAAGCGACTCGTTTTTTGTATATTTAAGGATGTTCCTGGACATCTCGATAGCCGCCTGATGATGGGGAATCATCTGCATGATAAAATTGTGGGAGATACTCCCGCCCGGTTCTGCCCCGGTCATACACCAGATCATTTCATCCAGAATTCCGTAAAAGGTATAAAGATATTCTCTGGCCGCCTGATCGAAGCAACTCTGCCGTCTGCCCTGTCCGTTCATACGCACACCTGCATCTGTATTTTTCTTCTATTGTATTCAGAGCGGGCGGGCGGGGTTACAGAAAACGTGACAAAACATGGACTCAAAAAGGTCTACCCCAGCATCGGCTCGTCCACCAGCCTGATCTCTCCGCCGGCCTTTCCCTCGGTCTCAAAAATGAGAATCGTATTCTGTCCCTTTTTCAGAAGAGGGGCCGGGATATACAGCCGCTTCTGGGGGCCGATCTCCCAGAACCTTCCTATATTAAAGCCGTTCACCAGAACGCATCCCTTTCCCCATCCCTCAAAATCCAGGAAGGTATCCGCCGTCTCCTGCGCCTCAAAGGTAAACTCATAAAAGCCCGGCGTCCCCTCCGCCAGCGGTCTGGAAAAATCAAGGCCGGAGAGATCCTCCATGGGAAGGCTGTACTGCTTCCAGTAATAGAGCTGGTGCCGGTTCACCAGCACATTCCCGTCTATTCCCTTGCGCTGCTTCTCCATCCTGTAGCCGTAGTTGACTCTCCCCATGTTTTCCACAAGGACAGAAATCCTCTCTCCCCTGGGAAGCGCCGGTTCAAACTCGCGCTCTTCCAGAAGCTCCCTGTCGTAGAGAGTGACCGCCGGCTTTTCGTCCACAAAAATCTGAGCGCGGTCATTGGCCTCCAGCAGCCTTATCGCCTGAATATCCCCCGTTCTGTCCAGGGCGCTCTCGTAGAGAACATAGCCGTAGCCCTGTCCCAGCTTCTCCATGGACTGGGGCGTCAGGTTCTCCACCGGCCTGGCCAGATTCTCCAGATTGGAAAAGAGCCCTGTGCTGCGCTGCACCTTCAGCGTCCCGTAGGCTTTTCTCTTAATCTCCGCGGTAAATGTGACCTCCGGAATCTGCGTATACCTGGCGATCACTTCCTTAAAGGCCTCATACTTGGGCGTGATCCGTCCGTCCTCCGTGAGCAGCGCGTCATAGTCGTAGCTGGTCACATCCGGCGTCAGATTCTCGTAGTAATTGGCTCCGTTAAAGAACCCGAAGTTAGTCCCTCCCTCAAACATGTAAATATTCACATGTCCCATGGAAAGAATCTCGTCCAGGTCTCTGGCGTGGGCCTGGATGTCCCCGCCCATATGCTCGGGAATCCCCCAGCTGTCAAACCAGCCCACCCAGAATTCCATACACATGAGAGGCTTATCTCCCACCTTTTTCTGCAATACGCCAAGCTGCAGACGTCCTCTCGAGCCGAAGTTGGCCGTCTGCTGGACGCCCCCGATCTCGCCACAGTTCAGCATATCCTCCGTGGGCCCGTCCGAGGTCACAAGCGGGACGCTGCATCCGCACTGAATCATGAGGTTTTTCAGGAAATCATTGTAGCCCCTGTCATTTCCGTAGGAGCCATACTCATTTTCCACCTGCATCATGATCACCGGGCCGCCCTGGGTGATCTGCAGGGGGGCGATCACCTCAAAAAGCTTCTGATAGTAATCCTTCAGATGCCTTAAGAACGGTTCATAATTACAGCGAAGCCGCATCCCGTCCTCCTTAAGAAGCCACCAGGGAAGCCCGCCGAATTCCCACTCCGCACAGATATAGGGCGAGGGCCGAAGGATCACCCAAAGCCCCAGCTCCTGGGCAAGCCGCACAAATCCCGCTATATCTCTGTCGCCTGAAAAGTTAAACTCTCCCTTTTCCTTCTCATGAAAATTCCAGGGAATATAGGTTTCCACCGTATTACATCCAAGCGCCTTCAGCTTTTCCAGACGATCCCTCCAGTATTCGGGTACCACACGGAAATAATGGATGCTTCCGGAAATGATTCTGATCTTCTCCCCATCCAGATAGAAATCATCCTTAATCTCAAATCTGCTGCTCATAAACTTTCTCCTTCACTCTCAATTGAAAAGGCAGGAGCTCTCCCCCTGCCTTTTCGCGAGGCGGGGAAGCGGCGATGCCGCCCCCTCACCTGGTATATTTTATTTCTTCCTGTTTGTACAGAGCTTTTCAGGAATTCATCTTATTTGTAAAGTGCGTCGAACTGTGCCTGCAGCTCAGCCGTAACATCGTCGATACCCGCATCCTTCAGCTTCTGCTGATACTCGGCAACGATCTCCTCAGCGGTTCCGGAATACTTACCGAAGGAAATCTGCTTCATGTAGTTGGTGTGGATCTCGTTGATGTTCTGGATCTTGGCCTGAATGCTGTCAACCTCAGGTACGAACTGACCGTAAGGATATTCGATCTTGATTCCGTCATACTCGGCATAGAGCTTGTCAACGGCATCCCAGTTGGTCTGTGCGGACTTGATCTCCAGATCGTCGTTACGTCCCCACCAGAAGTTGGTAACCATACCGGCTTTCTCGTCGGTATATCCCTCAGGCTGCTGACGAAGGCCTTCCTCGTTCATCTCCCATGAAACGCCCTCGATACCATAGTTGAACAGCTTGTAGCAGTCCGGATCGTTTCTGAGCAGGTCGTAAACCATCAGGGCTCTCTCAGGATTGGCACTTCCTGCGGAAATAGCCATAGCGCCGTGGGTGATGGAAAGGGCTACTACATTCTTGGTCTCCTCACCGAAGTAGAAGAAGCCAACCTCAGCGTCCGGATCATCCTCGTAAATTTTGTTGGAAGGATCTTTCGGGCTGCACAGACCTGTCCAGGTCTGGGTGTGATGCTGGTCGGCAGCCGTCTTACCGATCTTGAAATCGTCACGGTTGGTGGAAGCGGTGTTGTTCAGAACATCTGTCTTCCATACGCCGATCTCATCCCACTCCTTCATCATCTTGGCATACTCTACCAGAGAGTCTGTCTCTGTCACATAAGGAGAGTAAACGGTGTAAAGATCTTCCTTGGTGCCGCCCCACATAGCGCCGGCATTGATACCGTCGATGGGCACAAAGGTGGAATGAGAACCAATCCAGCCGCTCACCATCTGTGCATAATGGGTTCCGTCAGAATCCCAGGGAGTGATATCAGGATAAGCCTCGCGCACGTATTTCCAGTAGGTGGTCAGATCTTCCCAGCTATGTACGCCGTCTGCGAGTCCGGCCTCTCTCGCCCAGTCAAGACGATAAATATAGCCGTGATTTGTCCACTGCGCATAGTTATCCTCGGGGATCAGATAGATTTCGCCGTTGTATTTGCACAGCTCCCAGTTCTCAGCGGGTACGGTTGCCCAGGTCTGGGGAGCGTAGGTCTTGAGCATGTCCTCGGAGAGCTCAAGGAACGCGCCGTTCTTGGAGTTAGGCCATGCGTCCAGCCAGTCGGAAGCGGTACCAACCAGGTCAACGGTTCCGTCCATACGGGCCAGCGTCAGGTTGTAGTTGGAAAGATAATCTGTCCAGGAAATGAAATTGGTTTCCAGCTCCGCGTTTACCTTCTCGGTAAGGATCGCGTTTAACTGCTCCATAACCGCCTCATAGTTGGCAAGCTTGTCGCCTGAAGGAGCGTCGCCGGTGGTCATGTAAACGATCTTTACATGCTCGGATGTGTCCACATCTGCCCAGGGATCGTCAGAGGAAGCTGTGGTATCATCCCCCGCTGCGGAATCATCCGTAGCCGCCGCATCGTCTGTGGCTGCGTCATCCGTGGCGGATGCGTCGTCGGAAGACGATGTGTCTTCTGTAGGAGTGCTGTCGGATGTGGAAGAATCGCTTCCGCCTCCGCAGGCTGCCAGGCCGACTACCATGGTAGCAGCCAGAAGTACTGCAAGTAATTTCTTTTTCATTTTTTACCTCCATTTATTTTTTTATATTGAACTCTGCTTTGCAGAGCATCAACCTTTATTAACCTTTTACCGCGCCAACGGTGATACCGCTGATGAAATACTTCTGCACGAAGGGATAGAGCAGTACGATGGGGCCCGTTGCCAGAACGGCGTTGGCCATCTTTACACTCTCCTGAGGAATGTCGCTTAAGTCTACGAACTGTCCCGCTACGGAGTTCTTAAGGGCGTCCACCTTATTCACAACCTCATACAGTGTATACTGCAGGGGCTTAACCGTTACCTTGGAACCAAGAAACAGGGAGGACTGATACCACTCGTTCCAGTAACCCAGCGCCAGGAACAGGCCGATGGTGGCCAGCGCCGGCTTAAGCATGGGCAGGATCAGGGAGATAAAGATTCTCATATCCCCGGCCCCGTCGATCTTCCCGGACTCTGTGATCTCGTGAGGAATGGCCTTCACGAAGTTCTTCATCAGAATGATCAGCCAGGAGGACATCAGCAGAGGCAGAAGCACTGCAAAGTAACTGTCCTGTAAGTGGTAAGTCTGTGTCATCGTCAGGTAGTAAGGAGCAAGGCCTGCGGAAAACAGACTGGTGAAGTAAATGTAGAAGGAGATGGCGTTGCGGAAGGGGAAATCCCTTCTCTGCAGAGCGTAGCCCGTCATTGAAATGATGGACAAACCCACTCCGGTTCCCACTGCCGTCATCACGATGGTCAGCAGATAGGACCACCAGATCCCGCCGCTCTTGGCTACCATCTTGTACGCTTCCAGCGTAAAATCTTTGGGAAAGAGCTGTACGCCAAACTCCCTGATCGCCGCCTCACTGGTGAAGGAGGAACTCACGATGATAAGGAAAGGAACGACACAGCAGACTGCGTAAAAGGTTACGAACACATATCCGAATCCCCTGATAATCTTATCCGAAGTGCCCAGCTTTACTTTGGCACTTGATTCCATTAAATCCATATTTTTATTTGCCATGATTGACCTCCGCTTCCGATTAAATACATTTGTCTGGAATGTTGTTCTCTAAAACAGGGAGTAATCCGGTTCGATCTTCTTAACAATGTAGTTGACCACCATTACAATCACAAACCCTACGATGGACTGATACAAACCTACCGCAGACGCCGTCATGAAGTTGAAGTCCGTCATGGTTGCGCGGTATACGTAAGTTTCGATGATATCTGTTGTCTCGTAGAGAATCGGGTTGGTGCCCACAATGTTGTAGAACAGACCGAAGTTACCCTTTACAATGCCGCCTAATGCGAACAGAAGCAGAATAACAATGGTAGGTTTCAGGGAAGGAAGGATTATGTACCGTATTCTCTGAAAGCCGTTGGCGCCGTCCACCTTGGCCGCCTCCATCATCTCTCCGTCGATACCCATGATCGACGCGAAGTATACCACCGAGTTGTATCCTGTCTGCTGCCAGAGGTATATCACCACCAGAAGCACCGGCCAGACCTTCGGATCCGCGTATGGCTGCCACCTTTCCAGCCCCAGGCTGGTCAGGATTCCGTTTACAAAACCGGTATCATAGTTTAACAGGTTGAACACCAGGATACCTACCAGTACCTGTGAAATGAAGTAAGGCAGGAACATCAGCGTCTGGGAAACCTTCTTGAACCATTTGCTGCGCATTTCGTTGAGCAGGATCGCCACAAACACCGCCAGGAAATTCCCCAGCAGGATAAACGCGATATTGTACAGGATCGTGTTTCTGGTCAGCGTCAACAGCTTTCCGGAGCTTGCCAGAAATTCGAAGTTCTGCAGCCCTACGAACTTACTTCCGAAGATCCCGTCCCTGTAGTTGTACTTGACGAACGCTACATAGATGCCCGGCAACGGCACATAGTTGAACAAGAAAAAGAACACGATCGCCGGAAGGCACATCAGAAGCAGTACCCGGTACCTTATAACCTTCTGGATAAAGGTCATTTCACCATTTTTCTTTCTTTTCATAACCCTCTCTCCCATCCTTATTAGTTTTGAAATCGCTTTCTTAAAAATGATGATATTCTTTTACATATCTTTTGTCAATATGTAACCGCCAATTTCTTTTTTTTCCACATTTTTAACAGTTTTTACAATTTGTTTTTGTCTATTTTACCGAAAGTTCAAAATTGGGAAAGATTTTATACATAATTGACCACTTTCAGATTTCGTTTTACGTCCTGCATGAAACTGTTTCAGAAGGTTTTCGGAATTAATATGAAACCGTTTCAGGGTTTTTGCTCCGTGCGTTCCCGTACAAAACAAACGCTGACATGCTCCGCAAGACAGCTTATTGTAACAAACGCCGACACGCTCCGCGAACTGTCCTTATACCGGAAAAGGACGGATCTGCGTGATCCGTCCTTTCCATTCAGTATACTTATTTACGATTTACCTGTAATCTGTCAGATTTCCTCTCTCCTGCGGCACATGGCGCTGCTCTCCCGCACCACCAGGCGGGGCTCCACCATCTGCACCCTCTGCACGTCTCCCATCCCCTCAACCAGTTTTATCGCCGTTCTCACCAGCGTCTTTCCATATTCCTCATAATTATAATCCACACTGGTCAGCTTCGGCTCCACCGCCTCCGCCATATAAGTATTATCATAGCTTACCAGAGAGATATCATCGGGAATCTTCAGTCCATGCTCATGAATACTCCTGATCACGCCAAGCGCAGCAAAATCGTTGATGGCAATCACCGCCGTGAGTCTTATCCCCTTTTCGAGCAGACTGTTCATCTGACGGTATCCGGCCTCAAAATCATAATGTCCGCCGTTCTCCCCAATCAGGGCCGGGTCGAATTCAATTCCCTTCTCCTTCAGACATTGCTTTAACTTCAAAATTTTTTCATAGGTGGAGAGCACATCCATGCGCCCGCCTACCACCGCGATCTTTTCATGGTGAAGTGAAAAAAGATGCTCCAGAACCAGCTCCATGGATTTCATTGCGTCGATGCGGACCGCGCTGCACTGGGTACCATCCAGCTTTCCTGTGATCAGCACCGGCGTAGTGGCCATCACGTTGTTGACCGCCTCCACATACCCGGTATTGGAAACCAGCTCATCCACATGGCCGCCCAGAAGGATAATGGCGTCCACCCGCTGCTCCAGCAGACGTCCCAAAAGCTCCTCCTCCAGCTCCACATCCCCCAGAAAATTGTACAGGATCACAGAGTATCCTTCCATCCTGGCCGCCATCTCACAGGCCACAAACATGGACGCGTAGTAAGGATTCCGCACATCTGCCACCAGAAGTCCTATGGTCTTGCTCTTTGTCTCCGCCAGCCCTCTGGCAAAGGTGTTGGGCCTGAAATTGTATTTTTCAATGGCCCTGAGCACACTGTCCCTCTTCTCACTGCTGACCTTTGCCCTGTTTGTCAGGACCCTGGAGACGGTTGCCGGAGAGACGCCCGCCTCCCTGGCAATATCATAAATTGTAATCGCTTTGTTGTCACCCAATTTTTTTGACTGCATAAATTTTCTTCCTCAAATCCTGCCCCTCACAGGTAACGGTAATGTGTCGTTCAGCTGTCAGCTTTCGCTCCTCCATTCCCGCCCCTGCTCTTATAATATTAAAATTCCCATTCCAAGTCAAGCGTTTTGAAAGCCCTTTCCAAAACCCCTTCCAGAACCAGTATAATGATTTGAAAGAAAAAAATCCGTTTTGTCCCTTAATTCCTGCTCTTTGTCTCTAAGCAGCGGACGCCCTCTCAGCCCCTTTGGCTGTCCCGCCGCTTCTCGTCCCATTTCAGGATTTCGCCGCTCACCGCGTCGATCTCATATTCGTACTCTGTCCGTCCCGCGTCAAATTCAATCTCATAGACCATCCGGCCGTCGTCCCCGTCCAGCTCCACCTCTTTTCCGGTAACTTCGCTTTCCCCCACACCGGCGTGTGCAAGCGCTTTCGCCCATGCGGCTTCCCCGCCGATATATGTCCCGTCTGTCTGCGCCGCCGCTTTGTGGCCGTTTCCGTGGCGGCCATCGGCATTGGCATCCATACTGCTCTCCAGAATGCTCCCGTCATACAGATCGATCTCGTACTCATACTCCGTATTTCCCACCTGGAATTCCACATCATAGCATTTCGCTCTGCCATCCTCATAATCCACATGGCATTCCAGATAAGATGTGTCCTCCTGCGCGACGTTCGCATGGGCGAGAGCCGCTTCCATGGCGGACTCCTCCCCGATGAAAGAGGTTTCACCCGCAGCGTCCCCTTCCGCCGCCATACCTGCGCCCCCAACAGATACGTCCTCTGCCCGCTCCTGCGTATCAGACTCCGCTTCCTTCCCGGCCTCCCCTTTGGGCACAGCCTCCTCCTCCTGTTGCCTGGGCCCGGAGGCCTCGTTTCTCATAATGATCGATCTGGTGGGCGCAAGTACCCTTGTATTCAGCTCATGATACGCAAGCAGTCCCATCCCGAAAGCGGCGGCCAGCGCTCCCGCAATTATAAGGCCCTTCTTTGGTTTGTTACTTCCTCCTGCCATATGAAATTCATCTCTCCTTTCTCAAAATATGAAACAACTGATGCCGGGCTCCGACAGCCATCCTTATAAACAGCACTCCGCGGACACACCTTCTGTCAGCATGCGGCTGCGCCGGCTTCCTCCCTCACATTTTCCGTCCGCTTCCTTTCACAGGCGATCCACTCGTCCAGGGTCAGCGGTTCATAGTCGGAATAACCGCAGAAGCAGTTGATTATATTACAGGGAATCCGCCTTACATTCCCCTCCATATCCGTGGCCAGGGTCTCTCTGATCTGCCTCTGAAAGGCTTCCAGAAGGCGCTGGTCCCGGGAATCATGTACATGTCCGTGCAGCATATATGTCCTGGGATTTCCCTCTGCGTCCACCCGGTACTGCCCGTTGTAAAACAGAATCGGATAATGGCAGAGAATGATCTTGCGCTTATTGTCGGAGAGCTCCTCGTAGGGCTTAATCCATTGAAACCGCCCCGCGTTCAGCTCCCTGTTTTTCAGGAATCTGTCATGATTACCCTGGATCAGATAAAGCCTGCCCTTAAGCCGCGTAAGCAGAAGGTTCGTCTCCTGCGCATTCCCCCAGGACAGATCCCCAAGGAGCACCACCTCGTCATTCCTGCGAACCTTCCGGTTCCACTTCATCAGCATGTATTCGTTCATGCTTTCCACACTCTCAAAGCCCCGGCGGTCCATCTCCCGGTTCATCGCCTCGTGAAAAAAATGCAGATCCGCAATATAATACCTCAAAAAATTTCTCCCTCCCTATCAGCCTGCCGCCTTCCCTTACAATACCAGCGTCATCCGATCCTGCGCGATCATGCCCTCCGGCCCCCACCGGCTCTTTAACTCCTCCCGGGCCCACTCGGGATTATTCAGAATCTTCACGCCATGATGGATGAACAGAAGCTTTCCCGGCCTTTTCCCGAACCGCCTCAGACTCTCGCAGATTTCCGCGATCTGATGATGCCCGGTCTCGATCATGAGCAGATCGCACCGCTCCGGCACGGTATATTCAAGATCCTCCCGCTGCGTGTCCCCCGAATAAAAAATGTTCTTTCCACAAACCTGTACGCGGAAGGAAAACGACCGCCAGGGCGTCCCTTCCTCGTGCCGCAGATGATGATTGTGGACAGCCTCCACTGCGATCCCGCTCTCGCCCTGCGTCCCCCGGTAGAGCAGACCGTCCTGCACCGGATATCCTGCATGGGCATACCGGCAGAAAAAGTTATCCTCCGTGTGCTCCAGCAGGTCCATCACCGCCTGATAGCTCTCCGGCCAGGGGACATACACCGGAATCGTCTCCGCCAGGGGAAGCCGCCGCTCCACCACCGTCAGCTTTCGGATGTTCCAGAGGAGATTCCCAAGGCCTCCAATGTGATCCATATGGCAGTGGGAAATAAAAATCCCCCTCGTCTTAAGCAGATCGATGCCCATCAGATACGCCGTATAGGCACAGCACTCCCCCGCATCCAGCCAGTAAATTCCGCCCGGAATCTCCAGGAGCACCGACGTGTGATGCCTCCCCTCGTAAGGCTCCGTGCCGGAACAGCTCCCCAGAATGTGTATTTTTACTTCGTCCGTTTTGTATCCGTCCATATGAAGACTCCGCTTTTCAAATATGCTGATTCTATTATACGGACCACAGGTATCCCTGTCAAAGATTTTTCTCCCCCCTCTGCGCAGAAAAAAAAGAATCCTTCCCGGCTTTACGTGAAAGAATTCTCTTTATGCTGCTGGTGGCCGGACTTGAACCGGCACGGGATTGCTCCCGAAGGATTTTAAGTCCTTTGCGTCTGCCTATTCCGCCACACCAGCATAATCAATATAAAGTTAACAAATGGGACCTATAGGGCTCGAACCTATGACCCTCTGCTTGTAAGGCAGATG
>CANOVJ010000047.1 GCA_947570615.1 uncultured Lachnospiraceae bacterium | reverse complement strand
GTTGTTATCTGCAATAATCTGTCGAATCTGCTGTTTTGTTGCCGGCATAAAAAATCCTCCTTTTTGATAAGAACTGTCATATCTTGACCACATGCCCGCTCCGCCGTAGGAGACCGCTCTCCACAGATTACCTTAACGGCAGAAAACGCCACAGGTTTCCCTTATGGCGTTTTCTGTGTCGATCCTGGCCGGCAGCAATCGCGAGATCTGCATTGCCAGAACCGTACTTATCTCTCGGGCTTTACTTCTACTTTGCTCCGCCCTCTTCCTCCATATTTTTTCTGTGACGTCTGTACATTTCGGCTCCGGTAGCGCCCAGCGCCGCAATGATCAGAAGCCACCACCAGGACATTTTACTCTGCTCCGTCTCAAGGTCCGTAATGGCCAGCGGGAGCTCCTCATCCTCAATGGTCTGCTCTGCGCCTTCTCCTTCCTCTCCGTCCGCATCAATTGCCGCCAGCGGCACTTCGCCGTCTTCTAACTGAACGGTATCCGCTTCCTCGCCGTCTCCGGCATCCTCGTCGCCTGCGTCAGCCTGGAGAACATCCACCCCGGCTCCATTTCCGGCTACGGTCCTGACAACGGCTGTATCCGCCGCCGCGTCTGCATCCAGTGCGGCCACTGCTGCGGGAGCCGCCGTAGCGGCAGTATCAGTAACAACAGGTAAAACTGCCGCTACGGTTTCGTCCGTGGCTCCGGTATCCGTGCCGTCACCGGTTCCGCCTCCTGTGGTTGTACCGGGTGTAGTTTCGTCGGTTCCGCCCGGAGTGGTTCCACCGTCCCCGCCGCCGGTCTCACCGCCGTCTCCACCGCCTGTGGGAGGGGTTGGAACAGTATAACTGAAAGTTGCATCGGCGGCATCCTTTGCCCTCTGTGCTGCTGCTATCGCCGCGTTAAGATTCGCCTGGACAGAGTTCATTGCTGCTACGGCCTGGTTATACTCAGTTACTGCCTGGTTGTACCTGGCTACCAGATCCTCACATGCCTGACTGTCTATGTTTCCCGTAGTTATCGATAAGCTTTCAAGATTTTTAAGAGCTTTTTCTACCTCCTCAAAAGCGCTCTTTACAGCAGGCGTAACAATTGTCTGCATGTTATCCCTGTTTTGTTCCAGACGTGAACTGTTCGCATTCCAGTATACTTCTTTTTCCCCAAACTGCTCTTCCGCTTTTTTCAATCCATCACTAACGTTCTGCAGGATCTCGACAAGCCTCTCCTCATCTGCCTTATTAAAGCTATCCAGAATATCCTTCACTTCCAACGCTTCCAGCTTTGTTTCCCCGCTATTCTTAATCGTTGTCAGGCTGTCGCTCACCGCCCCATTGGCTGTTGCGAGTCTGTTGTTAGCCGCTTCCTCGCCTTTCTTCAAATTATTGGCTTCTTCCCTGAGCCTGCCTGCCTCAGAACGCGTATTTACGGCTGTATCGTATGCCTTATCATAAGAGTCTTTAGCATCATCTCTGTTCTTTAACAAACCTTCTATGCTTTCATTATATTGTGACTGTTCCGAAGCAATCTTTTCCTCCGTAAGCCATTCTGTATCATTGCCGTCAAACCCCGGAACTCCTAGTATAATATTAGGTTGATTTTTATGAAAAATTGTCATTACTCCATCTTTTGTTCTCCTATAATCAAAATATTCCGTTCTCGATTCACCATTTATCAGATAGGTAATCTTTACATAATGATTCTTCTGCACCCCTCCTAAATCCCATTTATCTATCTGGATGTTACTCACACCCAAATCAGAGGATAACTTATAGCTGATCATTTTTTCAGCCAGTGCTTTTTCATCTTCCTGATTCGCTACGTTCCATGTATCTGACAGACCATCTTTATGTTCTTCTTTGAACGTGCTAATATCACTCCGCAAATCATTCAGCGCATTCGCTCTGTCCACCTCAGCTTTCGCTGCATTATACACACCCTCTTTTCGATCCCGATCCGCTTCCGCCGAAGTTGCTTCATTTTCTTTCTCTATTGCTTTCTTCTCCGCATCGGCTATGGCTATAACCGCATCCTTCGCATCTTTCCACTCCGTCAGTGAATTATTGAGATTCTCAATATTCTCCTTCTTTGTGAGCGCATCGTTGTATGCTTTCTCAGCGTCCGCATACTCCCTGGCGGCTTCCTCTGCCCGGGCATTCGCTTTATCTAACGCATCCTGAGCCTTCTGCAGAGCCTCCTGGGCATTGCCCTGATATCCCTGGTCTCCAATCCCATTGGCATGCAACAGCTCCGTCAAAGCTTTCTGCGCTTCAGCAACCTTCTCCTCAGCTTCTATCCTGGTTCTCTCAGCTTCCTCTGCCAACTTCTTCAACTCATCACAGGACTCTTTCGCCGCATCCACTTCATCCCGGGCCGCATCGAAAGCGCTCTGAGCCGCATCCGCTGCATTCTGTGCCGCTTCCGCCTCCTTCTGCGCCTGCTCTTTCGCCGCATCAGCCTCCTCTTTGCTGGCATATTCCTGCCCCTGGAGTTCCTCCGCCTTTACGGCCGCGTCTTCCGCCGTTCCCTTATTCTCGCCGGTAGAATTAATTGCATCCGTAGCGGTATTAAGCGCATCGGTAACATCATCAGCAAGAATCTCCGTACCGGTCTTTTCGCCGCCTTCTACAATGTCATCCTTTATCGCATCATTATAATTGTCTACCGCCGTATTTGCATCATCAATTACCTTATCCAGCGCTGTAACATCGCTTTCAAGCTTTTCAACAGCAGTGTTGGATTCTGTCAAATCATTTTTAACACTGTCCTTCGCCTCTCCGATCGCCTCGCCATTCTGATCCACCGTATCCTGTGCAGATTCATTTTCCTTCGACGCGCTCTCAAGGGCATCACTCACCCCGGCATTCTCACCTCTTGTCTCCGTCGGCTCCTGCGCCAGCAAATCAATCCCCCCTGCCGGATCTGCTTCCCCGGGCATCACACTCACATCCGCAACAGCATACACGCTGGTGCAGGTGGTCATAGCCGCCAGAATCCCCACTCCGATCGAGCTTACAACCTTTTTGTTCACTGAATTTTTTCTCATCTTTCTTCTCCCTTACTTAAATTTGACTTAACGTATGTATGAACAGTTAATTTGAAACCTTCAAATCGAGCAGGGAGGCTTTTCCCCTGCTCGCCGCGCGGCCCGTTGCTGCACTGGCAGCAAACTTCCATATGCGGGCCTGCGCATAAAAACCCGGACACCTTTCTGTCCTCCACAATATCCCGCTAATATGCCTGCCCCTCTTTTTCGGGCGCGATCCTGTCGTAGAGATACGCGAGAACATCCTCCGTAAACTTTCTGGCGGAGATTCCGACGATACAGCCCTCATCCCCCTGCTTCTCCTGCCGTTTCACATCCGCGTACATGATAAAGGTGTCCGTCACGATGATAACGTCCCTTTCCAGAAGCTGCGGCGCGTCCGCGTCCATATGAACCGCCATGCCCATGGGGCTTACATTCTGCGTGTGTACGAAGAACTTTTCCTGCGTATCACACACCACCATAACCGCATTGGCTTCATAACCTACTCTGCCAATCCTTCTTCTTTCTTCCATTCAGTTTCCTTCCCTCTCTCCTTTCCCCTCATATTCGGCCTGATTTTTCACTCCCCCAAAGCCCCGTACAGCTCTGAAAGCGCCTCCTCCAGTTCCCTTTCTTCCCTTTTCAGGCGACGCCTTTTCACCACAAAAGCGCCTGCCGGTACGGACAGAGCCGCCGATAACAGAAACGGCGCGATATAGCAGGTATCGCAAAAGCCTTCCCTGAAAACACTGCCGGATAGCGGTGTCTGCTCATCCGGAACATCCACGATCACTTCCACCGTCACTCCCCCTGAGCTGGCCTGAAGAGCCGGACAGGGAAAACCGATGAGAAACAGGCCAAGCAACGCCGCAACCGCTGACAGCACCCGTCGCAGCCTGGCCATTGCACTTTTGGAGATAACCTCTCCGGCAAATGTCCGCCCGGCAATTTTTCCTCTGACCCCTGTCGCATTGACATTCGTCACGCTGATTCCTCCCTGCCATGGTAATCCTTTTACCCTTTCATAATAAAAAGACGGCCCCGGAGTCGAAAAAGGGTCAGCTTTTTTCGAAATTTCTTTCAGGAATAAAATTTTCTATTCTTTATAATGGAAAATGTGTTATACTTTACAGTGTGCCTGAAACATCGTGATTCAGAGGAAGGGAGAGATCGATGGCTGAACTGAATTATGATTATCTTTCTTCTCTGGTTATCAGGGCTCAGAACGGAAGCACTGACGCCTTTGCAGAGCTGTATATGGCGACCTGTCAGAAACAATACTGGTTTACCTGCCAGTTCCTGAAGGATCCCTGTCTTGCGCAGGATGTGCTTCAGGAGGTCTATATTCTCGCTTTGAAAAATATACGCAAGCTCAAAAATCCCAGGCTTTTTATCTCCTGGCTGAATCAGATCAATTTCCGCACCTGCTTCGACATGAAGGAAAAAAACTACCGGGAGCAGAACGAGCTGCTCCTCGACCAGCCCGATTTTACCCCCCCCCGCTTCCTGGAACCGTCTGAGGATCCTGTTGAGACGAAAAGCCGGAGCCGGGAGCTTTTTGACTATATAAAGGCCCTTCCACGAAAGGAAATGCAGGCTGTCCTGATGAAGTTTTACAATGAAATGACCTTTGACGAGATTGCTTACGCCATGGATTGCAGTACGAGCAGCGTGAAGCGCTATCTGAAAAAGGGAGTCGAAAGTCTGCGGAAAATACCCGGATTAGGAAGGGGGCTGTTTAGATGAAGAAAACAGATTGGAAAGCGAACCGGCCCTTTTCTCCGACAGCGAATGACATACCCGCCAGAGGCGATTCCGACCGGAGGCCGACGTTGAAGCCGGAGGAGGCCGACCGGCTTCTTGCAAATGTATTTGCCGCCTGCCGCATGAGCGGGCCCACATCGTGTGCCGAAGTGTCTGAAAACGTCGCCGCACCCGGGAAATCCTTATATAAAAGTAAAGCTCTGTTTCGCCAGAAAACTGTATTCCGTGCCGTCCTTACAGTCGCGCTCCTGTTCTGTGGGTTGTATTTTCTTCCGGGGGTATTCTCCGGAAAGACTGTAACCAGGCTTACAGCAGGCCCGGACCGGGAAGGTCACGTGCCGGGACCCGCCCTTAAGGATTTCCATACGGAAAACGACCTGGTTTATCTGAACATTCTGGACACCGGGACGGGCATTGATTTTGATGGGCTTCTGGCTGTTGACTTATTCGGTCAGGAAACGAAGCCCTGTTCCGTAGACGAACCAAACCGGCGGATCGCTTTTCGGATTCCAGCCAGTCCGATCACTGTGACCATCCCCGACCAGGCAGACCACGCGTTAAAGCTTCTGATCTCACCACAAAAATAATTTACATTTATCAAGGAGAATACCCGGAATGATACGCAGACCAGGCGCATTATCCATATGTATATTGTTTTTATCCGCCGTCCTCCTCTGCGGGTGCGGCGAAGACGTATCCTCCGGGACCGCCACGTCGTCCGGGACATCCACGCTCTCCGAATCGTCGGGGACGAGCGCGTCCTCCGCACTGGCTCCGGTTCAGGTGGAGGCGGCCGGCCCGGTCCGGGACAACACCCCAGGGGTACTTACCCCCGAGGCTTCGGGGACGACGGTCTATGCCAACGACCTGGCCGTCATCGACGCCTCCCACACGGACGAAGGGTACTTTATGGTGAAGTATCTGGGCTCCAACCCCAAGGTAAAGCTGCGCATCAACGGGCCGAACCAGTCGGAGTATACCTATCTTCTCTCCGGCGGCGGGGATTACGAGACCTTCTCCTTTCCCTGTGGAAACGGCTCCTACGAAATCCAGGTGTTTGAAAATATCAGCGGCGATTCCTACGCAGTCGCCCATTCCGCCGATCTGTCCGTCACCCTCAGGGATTCTTTTACGCCCTTTTTATACCCCAACCAGTATGTGAATTTCACCGCCTCCAGCAATACGGTTGCGAAGGGAAGCGAGCTGGCCAGAGGGGCTCATTCCGACCTGGAGGTGGTGGAAAATATTTACCAGTATGTCATCAGTGAAATCGTCTACGACGACGACAAGGCCGCGTCCGTATCCTACGGCTATCTTCCGGTGGTGGACGAGACCCTTAAAAGCGGAAAGGGCATCTGCTTCGACTATGCCGCGCTGATGACGGCCATGCTGCGTTCCCAGCGGATTCCCACCAAACTGGAGGTCGGCTATTCCGGGGACGCCTATCACGCCTGGATCAGCACCTGGATTCAGGAAAAGGGCTGGGTGGATAAGATCATCGAGTTCGACGGCTCCTCCTGGACACTGATGGACCCCACGCTGGCGGCCAACAACAGCAGTAAAGCCGTGGCAAAATACATCGGCGACGGCTCCAACTACACGGTGAAATACTCCTATTAAATACAGAAACGATACGTCTTTTCCGTTTTTGGAAGCAGACGGCGCGTTTTTTATAAAATCCCGAAAGGAGACATATTCTATGGGAAGCAAAGCAATATCACCTCTTTCAAACACAGAGACGGCGGCCTTCTGTTCACAGATGGCCATGATCCTGAAATCAGGGATCTCCTCCATCGAGGGGATCTCCATCATGCTGGAGGACGCCAGAAGCGGGGAGGAGACGGAGCTTCTTTCGCAGATCCACGAGACTCTGATGCAGACCGGCGTTTTGCATGACGCGCTGAAAGAAACCGGGGCCTTTCCGGATTATCTTTTACATATGGTACAGATCGGCGAGATGACCGGAAAGCTGGACGAGGTGATGAACTCTCTGGCGGACTATTACGAAAAGGAAGCAAACCTGATGCAGACCATCAAAAACGCCGTCACCTATCCCATGGTGATGATCCTTATGATGATCCTGGTGATCCTTGTGCTGGTCACCAGGGTGATGCCGGTATTCAATCAGGTGTTCGAACAGCTCGGCAGTGAGATGACCGGCTTTTCCCTGGCAATTCTGAGCACAGGCGAGTTTTTAAACCGTTACGCCGTGGTCTTTGTCTGCATCCTGGCGGCGCTGGCGCTCTTTGTCCTCTATGTGGTGAAGGCTGCGAAAGGCCAGAAGCTTCTGCGTTCCTTCCTGGACCGGTTCAGAAGCGCCCGCCTTCTCTCGGAAAAAATCGCGGCGTACCGCTTTTCCAGCGGCATGGCTTTAACACTCAGCAGCGGGCTTACCCCGGAGGAGTGTCTGACCTGCACAGTCAACCTGATCGACGCAGGTCGGTTCCGCACCCGGCTGGACAAATGCCGGGAGGCGGTTTCCGGGGGGGAGGATCTGTGTGAAACGCTTTTAAAGCAGGAGGTCTTTTCCGGCGTATATGCGCGGATGGCCTCCATCGGCTCCCGCACCGGAAACCTGGACGAGGTGATGTGGCAGATTTCCGGGCAGTATGAGGAGGACATCGACACCCGCATTTCCGGGATCATCGCCACCGTGGAGCCCACGCTGGTGATCGTTCTCTCCGTGATCGTGGGCGTGATCCTTCTGTCGGTGATGCTGCCGCTGATGGGGATTATGGCCGGACTCTGATCCGAAGCATCCGTTATCCGGCACAGGGCTTAAGGCCGCGGACTTAAAATCTGCCGCCTGTCCGGCAGTCCGCACACACGATCAAATCATTCAGGAGGAATTCCCATGCAAAACCGGTTTGTTCGAGAAAAAAAGAATTCCTGGCTCAAAAATCTGCTGGTTTCCCTGGCGGTATTCGGAGCGGTTTTCCTTATCTTTTACCTGGCCGTGACTTCCTTTTCCGCCAGAACGCAGGAGGAGGAGATGCGCACCCTGGAGGCGGCGTTGACCAGAGGAGTCACTTCCTGCTATGCCGTGGAGGGGAGTTATCCGGAAAGCCTGGCCTGGCTGAAAGAGCGCTATGGACTGGTCTATAATGAAGAAAAATATTTCGTGGATTACCGGCCCCAGGGCGCCAACCTGATGCCGGACATTACCATCCTCCCCCGCTCCCGGTCCCGGAAATAAACAAACGGAGGTGTTTTAAGTGAAATTCCGTATGCAGCAAAAGCATGTAATCGATTTTATCTTCCCCCTGGCAGTGTTTTTCGTGTTTGCACTGTCCTCCCTGTCCGTCCTGGTGCTGGCGGCGCGGATCTACAGCTCGCAGACAGCGGACGCCACGGACAATTATATGGCGCGTACCTCTCTTTCCTATATCAACGAGAAGATCCGTCAGAACGACACCGCGGAGGGCGTTTCCATTCAGACGCTGGAGGGAAAGGATGTTCTCGCGCTGAAAAGCAGCTTTGACGGAGTCGGCTACACCACCTATATCTATGAATATGAAGGAAATCTGAAGGAGCTTTTCATCCGGGACGGCGTGGACATCCGGCTTAAGGATGGAAAAAATATCATGGAGATCCGGGATTTTCAGATGGAAGAAGCGCAGGAGGGGTGTTTTCGCTTCAGTTCCCGCGATTTAAGCGGTCATACATCCACTCTTGTCTCTGTGGAAAGGAGTATGCCATGAACCGTTCCTCCTCCCGTCAGAGCATGTTTCTGATGGAAATCATCATTGCCATCCTGTTCTTTTCCCTGGTGAGCGCGGTCTGTCTCAGGATTTTTACCGGGGCCCGTCAGATGAGCCAGGATACCGGCAATTTACACAGGGCTGTCAATCAGGCGCAGAACGCGGCCGAGCTGTTGACATACGGCAAAACCCGCGGCGGGGAAGCGGCATCCTTCGAAGCGTCGGAGCAAGATCCCGGAAAAGCCGGAGAGGAACATTTCTCCCGGGAGCTTCTTCTGGAGTACCCCGACGCCGACGTCTCCTCCCCCGGTGAGATGCTGGTTTACTATGACCGGGACTGGACGCCGTGTAAGGCGGAGGACGGCGTGTTCTGCATGAGGATTGACGCGGCCGAAAGCGACGGGCTTACCCTTTACCGGATCGATGTGTCGAAGCTGGACAGGGATGAGCGTATTTTCTCCCTGGATCTGAAGCTGCACCGGCCGGTTCGCCCTGCATTCTGACCTCACGCCGCAATTTCACGACGGCGTCATCTTAAAAACCAGACAAGGTAGGATGATACTTATGAAAAAAAAGAGTTTTCCTGTCACCAGCATCGGAACGGCATCCCTGATGATGATTTTTATCGTTCTGTGTATGGTCACCTTCGCCGTCCTCTCCCTCTCCTCGGCCATCGGCGACGCCCGACCCGGAGAGCGGATGGCGGAGCATACCAGAGAATATTATGACGGCTGCAATCAGGCGCAGGAGCTTCTTGCGGCCGCGGACGCCGTCTTTTCGCAGGCCTTTCAGGAAGCCGGGACGGACGCCGGGCAGTATTATCAGCTCGTTGCCGAACGGCTCCCCGATCCCTTTGATACCACTCTGGAGGATCAGGAGCTTACGGCCGCTTTTCAGGTGCCCATCAGCGACACCCAGGCCTTAAAGGTAGCACTTCTGGTTCTCTCCCCCGGACAGATCCGTAAGGAAAAGGCGGAGAGCTTTTACCGGATTCTGGCTTTTCAGGAAATCCATACGGATACCTGGGAGGGCGACGATACCATGAATTTACTCAGGCCGGAATAACAGGCCTGTTACGGTTTTCCCGACTATAAATTTATCATGCGAGGAGAAAGCATATGGAACTGAATGCAAAGATTTTACTGGAAAACGCGGTTCGCTCAGGCGCTTCCGACATCTTTATCGTGGCGGGGCTTCCCGCCTCCATCCGGCTCAACGGGACGGTGGTGCGTCTGAACGAGGAACGCCTTCTGCCGGGCCACACCGGCTCCATCCTGTCGGAAATATATGAGCTGGCGGATCATCGCTCCATGGATACGCTGGACGGCACAGGGGACGATGATTTTTCCTTCGCCATACCGGGCCTGTCCCGGTTCCGGGTGAGCGCCTATAAGCAGAGGAGCACCCTCTCCGCCGTGATCCGGATCATCACCTTCACCCTGCCGGATCCCGCCCAGCTCGGTATCCCCGAAAAAATCATCAACTTTTCCACCTTTCCCAAGGGAATGGTGCTCTTTACCGGCTCCGCGGGCAGCGGAAAATCCACCTCCCTGGCCTGCATCATCGACTATATCAACCAGCATTATGAGAAGCATATCATCACGCTGGAGGATCCGCTGGAGTTCCTCCACCGGCACAACCGCAGCATCGTCAGCCAGCGGGAGATCAATGTGGACACGCAGAGTTATGTGACGGCCCTGCGGGCGGCTCTGCGCCAGAGCCCGGATGTGATTCTTCTGGGGGAAATGCGGGACTATGAAACCATTCAGGTGGCCATGACCGCCGCGGAGACCGGCCATCTGATCTTTTCCACCCTGCACACGGTGGGAGCCGCCAACACCATCGACCGAATCATCGACGTGTTTCCGCCCAATCAGCAGCACCAGATCGCCGTCCAGCTCTCCATGGTATTACAGGCGGTGGTTTCCCAGCAGCTTGTGCCCTCCATTCAGGGAACCATGGTTCCCGCCTTTGAGATCATGACCGTGACGCCGGCGGTGCGCAGCATGATCCGGGACAACAAGATTCCCCAGCTTGAGGGAACCCTCTACTCCTCGGCCAACGCCGATATGGTCTCCATGGATACCAGCCTGCTGAATCTCTACAAGAGCAGGCAGATTACCGGGGAAACGGCGCTGAATTTTGCCACGAATCCGGATATGCTGCGAAAGAGACTGTAGCGGGACAATCCTTTTCTGTAAAAAAGGAGCTGTGAGGAAACGAAAGCGCATCAGACTTTCGGTTTCCCACAGCTCCTTACGTTTATCGCTTTCTGACGCTTACTCCACCTCAACCTGGCACATTTTCATGGTGAGCAGCGCCGCCTGGCAGCTTTCCGGCGTAACCCCCGCGGTGCAGGCCGGATCCACACGGATAAGAGCCTCCGGCATTGCGGCCTTTAGGAGCAGCGCGTTGGATACCACGCAGATATCCGTGCAGAGTCCAATCACCTCGATCTCCAGCTCCTGCGGCCGCTCCCCGGCCAGCTTCGTCAGCTTCCGGGCGAGGGCCCGGGAGCCGAAGGTGGGCTTATCAATGATCTCTGCACCTGCCCGGTCCAGCGCCCCGGCGATCTCGGGCCGGATTTCCCAGCCCTTCGTCCCCCTGATACAGTGGGGTACCGGCAGATGCCTTCCCTCCGAGGTTGTCAGATAGTCCTCCCCGTGGGTATCCCTGGTGGCAAACACAGGCGCCCCCTCCCGGGTGTAACTCTCAATTTTCCTGACCACATTCTGAACAATCTCCCGGGCCTGCTGCGTTCCCAGCGCTCCGTCGATAAAATCGTTCTGCATATCCACCACTACAAGAATCTTCCGCATATCCTTCTCCTCTCCGGGCCGGATGATCATTGACCGTTTCCGCCCTGACGTTTCTTGTTAATCCAGTTCGCTGAGCCCTGTATAGAGCTCATAATACCGCCCTTTTTGCATGAGCAGATCGTCGTGGTCGCCCCGCTCGATAATCTCTCCGTTTTCCAGCACCATGATCGCGTTGGCATTGCGCACGGTGGAAAGCCTGTGGGCGATCACAAGGGTGGTTCTCTGCGCCATCAGCCGGTCCATCCCCTTCTCGATATGCTTCTCCGTTCTGGTATCCACCGAGCTGGTGGCCTCGTCAAGGATCAGGATGGGCGCCCTGGAGATAGCCGCCCTGGCGATATTGATGAGCTGACGCTGGCCCTGGCTTAAGTTTGCGCCGTCGCCCTCCAGCATGGTGTCGTACCCATGCTCCAGATGGACGATAAAGGAATGGGCGCTGGCCGTCCTGGCCGCCTGCTCCACCTCCTCGTCCGTGGCGTCCAGCCTTCCGTAACGGATATTTTCCCGGACAGTTCCCGTAAAGAGATGGGTGTCCTGAAGCACCATGGATATATTCCTGCGCAGGCTGTCTCTCTCCAGCTCCGTGACGGGAATGCCGTCGATGGTGATGCTTCCCGCGTCGATATCATAAAACCGGTTGATCAGGTTGGTGATGGTGGTCTTCCCCGCTCCGGTGGAGCCGACGAAGGCGATCTTCTGCCCCGGCTTCGCGTAGAGGGAGATATTTTTCAGAGTCGTCTTATCCGGGTTATAGCCAAAGGTCACGTCGGCGAGAGTCACCGCGCCCTTTACATCCTTATAATAATACGAATCGTCCTGGCTGACTACATTTTCCGGGAAATTCTCCGCTTCTGTGACCGGACTTTTTTTCGGAATCTGATAAAGACTCCTTCTCTCCTTCTCCACAATCCGGATGGCCTGCTCCGCATCCGCCCGCTCCGGCTCCTCGTCCATCACGGAGAACACCCGCTCCGCGCCTGCCAGAGCGGAGAAAATGGTATTAACCTGCATGGCCACCTCGTTGATGGGCCGGGAAAACTGTCTGGAATAGTTGACAAAGACCGTCAGCCCGCCGATGTCGAAGCCCCGCAGCACGCAGAGGATCCCGCCGATACAGGCCGTCAGGGAATAGCTCACCTGGCTCAGATTTCCCATCACAGGCCCCATGATACCGCCGAAAAACTGGGCTTTGATCTGTTTCCCACGCAGATCATGGTTTAAGTATTCAAATTCCTCCCTGGCCTCCTCCTCGTGGTTAAAGACCTTGACCACCTTCTGCCCGGTGACTGTCTCCTCGATGTAGCCGTTCAGGGTTCCGATGGCCGCCTGCTGGGCCCGGTAATACTTCCGGCTTCTGCCGCCCACCGCCTGCACCGCCTTAAGCATCAGGGGAATCATGGCCACAGTAATGAGGGTCAGCCACACGTTGGTATAGATCATCAGCGCAAAGGTCCCCACGATATTGATGGCTCCCGATATGAGCTGCACCACCGTATTGTTGAGCATTTCCCCCACCGCGTCCACGTCGTTGGTAAAGCGGCTCATCACGTCGCCGTGATTGTTGGTGTCATAGTAACGCACGGGAAGCCGTTGCATTTTTCCAAAAAGATCATTCCTGAGCTTGCAGATGGCGTTCTGGGACACGCCGATCATAATTCTCTGTTGCAAATACTGGGCTGCCACCCCCACCAGATAAATGACCGCCATGGTCAATATCCCCTTCAGCAAAAAGGAAACGCTTCCCTCCGGGGAGGTCAGGCCGTTGATGATGGGCCGCAGCATGTAGGATCCCGCCAGATTGGCCACGGTTCCTCCAATCACGCACAGAAATACGATAAAGAGCTTCAGCTTTTCATTGGCGATATAGGCAAAGAGCCTGCCCATTGTCTTCTTTACATTTTTGGGCTTCTTCACGGGCATACCGCCTCTGCCGCCACGCCGTCCGTGTCCGCCCGGCCCCGGTCCCCCCGGGCCATGAGCGCCTGCCGCCGCCAGCTCCTTATCACTCGAAGGATTCAGCCTGCTCTCGTATTTTTTCTGCAAATATTCCAGTTTTTCCTGCCGCATTACGCGCTCACCTCCTTATCCATCTGGGAGTAATAAATTTCCTGATAGGCTTCGCAGTCCTCAAGGAGCTGCTCATGGCTGCCCAGTCCCACGATCCTTCCCTCATCCAGCACAAGGATCTGGTCGGCGTCCACCACCGAGGAAATCCTCTGGGCAATGATGATCTTCGTAGCCCCCTTCAGGCTGGTGGAAAAGCTCTCCCGGATCCTGGCCTCCGTGGCCGTATCCACGGCGCTGGTGGAATCGTCCAGGATCAGAATCTTCGGCTTTTTAAGGAGCGCCCTGGCAATACACAGCCGCTGCTTCTGACCGCCGGATACATTCACACCGCCCTGCCCTAACTCCGTGAGATACCCTTCCGTAAAAGAGCGCACAAAGGGATCCGCCTGGGCCGCCCTGGATGCGTCGAAGATCTCCTCCCGGGAGGCCTCGCTGTCGCCCCACATGAGATTTTCCATGATGGTTCCGGAGAAGAGCACGTTTTTCTGCAGTACCATACCCACGCCGTCCCGCAGATTTTTCAGGGAGTAATCCTTCACGTTCACCCCGTCCACCAGGACAGCCCCCTCGTCCGTGTCGTAAAGCCGGGGAATCATCTGCACCAGGGTGGTCTTGCCGCTGCCGGTGGAGCCGATGATCCCCAGCACCTGGCCGCTCTTTACCCGGAAGCTGATGTGTGAGAGCACGGCCTCTTTGTTTTCCTTATAATAGCGGAAGGTAACGTCCCGAAACTCCAGGCTGCCGCTGCCCACCTTCTTATCCGGCAGGGCGCACCCCTCGTCGGTGAGACTCACCTGCGTATCCAGCACTTCCGTGATACGGCGCAGGGAGGCCAGCGCCCTGGAGCTCTGCAAAAGCACCATGGCCAGCATCATCAGAGACATAAGGATCTGCACGATATAGGAGGTAAAGGCGGTCAGATCCCCCACCGGCATGGAGCCCGCCAGAATCTGCCTTCCACCGAACCATACCACTCCCAGGGTGGTCACATTCATCATCACCATCATAATGGGCATGTTCAGGATCACCACCTTAAAGGCGCTTAAGCTGGATTCCTTCAAATCCTCGTTGGCCCTGGCAAAGCGCCCCTCCTCGTAATCGCCCCTGACAAAGGATTTGATCACACGCACGTTGGTGAGCATCTCCTGCACCGTGGAGTTTAAGGCGTCCAGCTTTTTCTGCATGATATCGAATCTTGGAAAGGCGGTCCTGATCACCAGCGCGATCAGCGTGATCAGGATCGGGATCACCACCAGCACCACCAGGGAGAGCTGCACGTTCATCACAAAGGCCATGATCAACGCTCCGATCAGCATCCCCGGCGCGCGCAGCATCATCCGCAGAGCCATGTTGATCAGATTCTGCACCTGGGTGATGTCGTTGGTCAGCCTGGTCACCAGAGAACCCGTGCTGAACTGATCCAGATTGGCAAAGGAAAACTGCTGCACCCTGTCAAACACGTCCCGCCGCAGATCCGCCGCAAAGCAGATGGCGGCCTTCGCCCCGAAATACGCGCCCCCGATTCCGCCTGCCATCATCAGAAGCGCCGTTATGATCATGGTGATCCCCATGGCGACGATGTAGGGTACATTGTGTCCGGCCGCTCCCACGTTGATAATATTGGCCATAAATTTGGGGAGCGCTACCTCCCCGATCACCTCCACGATCATCATCAGCGGCCCGATGATGAAGGCCGGCAAATATGGCCTGACATACTTCCAGTATCGCTTCATAATTATAACCTCCTGCCCCTGCGGGCTCTTCTTATTTTGCGGAGCTGCGGGTGTAACTTTCTCCGTTTGCAAACATTCTCTGCAAAAAGCCGCTGAGCTGTTCCATCTCCTGATCAGAAAATCCCTTAAGGATGGCAGACTCCACCTCCTGAAAGCAGACGATGCTCTCGCTGATGGCCTGCCGTCCCTTCTCCGTCACTACCACCTCGTTCACCCGGTTATCCTCCTCAAGACACTGCCTGCTGATATAACCGCCCTTCTCCAGCTTTTTTAAGGTGACCGCCACCGCGGGGGGGGAAATTTCCATCTTTTCCGCAATGGCCGTCTGAGAACAGTCCGGGTGCTTTCCCAGGATCATCAGCAGCCTGTGCTGACTCCTGTAGAGGCCGGTCCCCTCCACCTTCCTGCCGATGGCCCGCTTTAAAACCTGGTCCGTGCAGCGGAAAAGATGGATGATCTCATGCTGTAAATCGCCCTGCATAGCCTTCTCCTTTTTCAGAAAAAATCAGATTTCTAATATTTAACTAGTTAACAATTAACATTGTAAGTATCTCGATCGAAAATGTCAATAAAAAAATCAGGGAAATTTTCTAAAGAATCTGTTAAGAATTTCCATTCTCACCGGCGGCCTGCCTCTGCATAAATTTTAAGAGCGATCTACAGCATCGAAACCAGAACGCCGTAGAGCAGCAGAAGATGCGCCGGATAGAAGATATAAAAGATATATTTCAGCTTAAGTCCCCTTTTTCCGTTATAGAAGCCCACGAAAATAAAGGCGAGCGGCGCAGTCACCTCCCAGAGAAAGGCCACGGCCCCGGCGATGATCTGCTCTCCTTTGTTTTTGCGGAAAAGGTAAAGAAGGGCCACCGCAATGATCCCATGAGCGCCGTAATCGCAGCGCAGCGCCTCCGCCAGAAGGGCCGCCGCCCCAAAGACCAGAAAAACGCCGCCCCAGAGAAGGAGATGTTTTTGAAAAAAATGCTCCTCCAGCGCTCTCATGGCCCACATCATCAGAACACCCAGGAAAAGAGTGACGAAAACATTCTGCCAGGAAGCGTCGAAGGCACGCCCACAGAAGGCCAGATTAAAGGGGATCTCGGAGATCAGGGCAAACACGAAAAGCCGCAGGGCATATCGCGGGCGGCTGCGGGTTCTCTCAAAGCCCTCCACCAGAAGAAAACAATAGATGGGAAAAGCCAGCCGTCCGATCAGCCGCCGCATAACCTGGTAGGCGATATAGAGCCAGCCCGCACCGCCCTGCTGCCAGGCCTGCGCCATGTATTCCATGGAAAAACCCAGTTGAAATATGTCGTTCTTCATCATCAGATACGGAAAAAGAACCGCCGCCGTGTGATCCGTCAGCATGGAAAAAAGTGCGATGAGCTTTAAGGTGCTGCCGTTTATCTCAGGATATCTGCGTCTTACTGCTTCCA
Source organism: uncultured Lachnospiraceae bacterium (assembly GCA_947570615.1). GTDB lineage: Bacteria > Bacillota > Clostridia > Lachnospirales > Lachnospiraceae > Suilimivivens. Next base: position 17,475 of record CANOVJ010000047.1, on the reverse strand, counting down.
TAAGTCCCTCCATTTTCTCCTATCATACACCACCCGCCGGTAATTTTCAACTGGCATGGTTTAAAAGTTCTGATTTGGTACTTTTTATAATGCCAGTTTTACATATAATAAACTGTAACAAATCTCAGGAGGAAAAAATTATGAAGAACGAATTCGTACAGAAAATTGCCATGACCGGCCTGATGGCCGCGCTGTCCTACGTGGTTTTCACCTTTTTACAGATCAAAATTCCCCTTCCCGGAGGCGACGCCACCTCCATCCATCTGGGGAACGCCGTGTGCGTGCTGGGAGCCCTGCTGCTGGGCGGCTTCTGGGGCGGTCTCGGAGGCGCCATCGGCATGACCATCGGCGACCTGCTGGATCCCGTCTATGTGGTCTACGCGCCCAAAACCTTCATCCTGAAGCTCTGCATCGGCCTGATCACCGGGCTGATCGCCCACAAAATCGGTAAGATCACCCTGCAGAGAGAACATAAAAGAGTGGCGCTGACCGCCTTCCTGGCCGCCGCGGGAGGCCTTTTATTCAACGTGATCTTTGATCCCCTTGTGGGCTATCTCTACAAGCTCGCCATCCTTGGCAAGCCCGCCGCGGAGCTGACCCTCGCCTGGAACGTGGCCTCCACCTCCATCAACGCCGTCACCTCCACCATCGTCTCCGCCGCCGTCTACCTCTCCCTGCGCCCCGCCCTGCGCAAAGCCGGCCTGTTCCTCACCATCGGGGGAAAGGCCTCCAGGGCCTGACGCCAGGGGCCAGGCGGGGCCACGGCCCTTTGGGCGGATAAATACTTCCTCCAAAGGGCGTGCCCGCCCACATCCCCTCATCCTTCATCCCGCCAGCAGCCTCCCCGCCGCCTTAAAGCACCCGATCCCCAGCGGGATCAGAATCAGCGTGCAGCACAGAACCACCCCCATCACGGCGCACAGAATCCCCAGGGGAAGAACAAAGATCAGCTTAAACGTCAGCTTCAGCACGCCGCCCGTCAGGCGCAGGCAAAATCCCAGAATCCCGAACACAATCATAAATACAAACAAAAGAACCAGCAATGTGATCATCCTTATACCCCCGTACCGGCAGAGAGTCAGCAGGCTTACCTCCAGACTTCTCTACTCCTCAAAATTAACCGTGATGTTTCCCAGGTTACAGGTCAGCTCCATGTCCCGCCCGGCCCCGTTGTCTATCCGCTTTTCCATGCCAATCCCCGATCCGCCATAGCCGCCCATCTCAATGGTTCCGCCGTTGCACTCGATCTCGTAGTTGAAATCCGTTTCCTTTCCCTTCAGGATAAACTCCGCGCTTCCCATATCGCATTCCGCCTCCAGGGACCGGGAAATCTCTCCCTCCCAGGCGCAGTTTCCAAGGCCCACCGTAAGCTTCGCTTCCTGCGCCTCCATCTGCGAGGCGTAGAGCTCTCCTGCTCCCAGCTCCACCGACAGTTCATCCGCCCGGGAGCGGTACATGCTCAGGGCTCCCGCGCCCACTGTGGCCTCCAGCTCCCTGGCTCTCAAATCATAGCAGTCCATGATACCCGCCCCCATCTCGATCTCCACTTCCTCAAAGCTCATACCCATGGGAAACTTAAGAGTGATGCTGTTCGCATTCCTGCTCACAAAATGATTGCCCTTAAATCCATTCACAAAGAGAGTGCTGTCCTCCACATAGTAATCGCAGTCCCCCACTCCCTGTATATAGAGATCGATGCTCTCTCCGTCCCCGGCTTCCTTCTCCTTTACGGTGAAGGTTCCCGCTCCCAGGGCCAGGGACAGCTTTCTCACATCCGTGATGTCGATCTGATCCTCCGCATTGTTCGTCCCCGTCCCTCTGCCGTTGAGCCGAAGGCTGCCCGACAGGGCCACGCTTCCCGCCCCCGGATCCGATCCGTTTCCCGCTCCCAGCCCTGCAAGACGCAGCAGCCTGCGGGTCAGACCTCCCTTTTCCTCCAGCCGCTCCAGGATGTACGGTTCTCTGGCGTAGGTAATCACATTCCTTCCTCCCCCCAGAACGCTGATCAGACACAGCAGACACCCCAGCGCTCCCATTATTCCCGCCGTGATCAGGCTTACCCTTGCAAATTTTTTCATGCCGCCGCTCCTTTCCTTCTGTCAAAAATACGGTGATACAGATATGACACGCCCCTGCACAGAGCCGGGATCCCTTTTCCCAGAAGCAGAGTGGTACACAGGAGAAAAATGCTCCCCAGCGCCCCGCAGATCAGTCCTGCACCCAACAGCCCGAGCCCCGCGAAGGGATAAGCCAGAAGACATCCAAAGCCCGCCGCCAGAAGCGACACCGCCACGATGAACAGGATCGCCGTGAGCAGACCGATTCCAAAAACCAGACCCAGGACCGTCCCAAACACCCCAAGCAGTATCCCCAGCAGGGATCCCGCCAGCCCCAGGATCACCGGAGAACAGAGGATGCAGCCAATCACAATGAGCACCACCGCCCAGGCGGGCAGCTCCTTATTTTTCCAGGAGGATGCTGTGCTTTCCGCCTGCGGCTGGCTGCCTGCTCCGCTCTCATGAAAGCCTGATTCTTTCCATGTTCCGCCTGCGTCCCTGCTCTGCGCTCCGAAAGCCCCCGCGCCGCTCTGACCGTCCGCCCCGGACTGCCCGGCGCTCTCCATATTCCGGCTTCCCGTTCTCTCCGGCCCGGCGTCTGCGCCGCCCGGGACGCCCGTTCCGGTCTGTCCGGCATTTGGGCCGTCCGCTTCCCGCTTTATGAGCTCGTTTTCCGTCGCCCGGGATGCCTTGCCGGAAAATCCGTTTTCGGTGAATTCTCCCTGGACGCCGCCATCCCCCAGCCCTTCCCTGACAATCTGCGCCACCTGGCCGGGCGTTCCAAGGGCCTTTATGACCTCCTGCTCGTTCTCCTTTCCGGCGTCGTTAAAATAATCGTTGTAATACTGAAGGGCCTCCTCCCGCTCGTTCGGCGAAATATCCGAGAGCAGCTCCTCAAGCTGTCTCATGAACTCCCATCTACTCATTGTATATTCCTCCCTCAAAGATAGAATTGATTCTCGCGGAATACCTGAGCCACTCGCTTTTATAGAGATTGAGCTGTGACCGGCCTCTCTCCGTGGCCTTGTAATATCTCCTGTTTCTGCCCGCGCATTCCCTGTCGTATACCTCCAGGCACTCGTCCTTTTGCAGTCTCCTGAGCACCGGATATAATGTGGACTCCGAAAGCGCGATCACCTGTCTCACGTCCTGGGTGATCTTGTATCCGTAAGCCCCCTCCGGCTCCCTGGACACCACGGCCAGAACGATGGCATCCAAAAGCGCCGCTCCCGTGTTAAAAACCATAACCACCTCTCCTTTGCCTGAAAACCTCCGCCAGACCATACGGCCGTACACCGTCTGCCGTTTCTTATTTCCGGCAGATCTGTTTATTAAAAATAATACCGTCCATAATATTATATGACATATAGTATTATTTGTGATGTTTATACTATACGCCATATAATATTGCTTTGTCAATATTGATTTTGACAAAATCTGTGTTATACTGGAGAGAACGACAATATGAAAACAATTTATATATGGAGAAAGTATGACAGATTCAGATATCATCGACACCATAATTTCCGATTTCTCTGACCCTCTGTTCCAGAGAGCCTTCCGGGAGTATTTTTCCGAGCTGGGTTACCAGATCAGCGACTGGGACTCTCTGTTCAGAAAAATGAATGATGACAGTGAAACAGCCGCCCTGATCCGGACTACAGCCCAGGGAAAAGTGATCGGTTTTATTCAATTCGCGCCGATACAGTTTTCAAGCTGGTTTTTTGAGGAAACCTGCGGGTTCATACGGGAATTCTGGGTGGCCGGAGAATTCAGAGGCAGACGTCACGGCGGCGCGCTGCTTGAGCTGGCGGAAAGTCATTTCAAAGAGAATGGGATTTACACGAGTATCCTGACGACGGACACTGCCGTCGGCTTTTATCAGAAGCATGGGTATGTCAGAGCTGTGGGATGTAAAGCCAGAAATCAGGATGAGGTGTTTGTAAAGCATCTCAGCTAAAGCCCTGTCCCTTCGCCAGTCTGGCCGTTGTCCGGGCCAGCCACGGGAGAATGGACAGGTACAGACCCGCGGCTCACTCTACCAGTTTTGCATTGGGATAGATCCGCTCCATCCTCTCATCCCCGAAATGTCCGTCCAGAAATGTTTCCACTGCGGGCGCGCCCGAGAAGACGCCGTCTGCCGTCCCGCGCTGCCGCTCCTCATACCTGGTCAGCGCCATGGCGGAAATCACACAGTTCCATATCATGAAAACAACCATCACATTACAGACCAGCTTCCCTGTTCTCACCGGAAGACGCTCGATCAGGCCGGACAGACGGGGGTAGAGAAGCTTCATCCACACCACCGAGGCAATCCCCCAGAAAAAACAGTAAAGCAGATTGATTCTTCCGCCCAGATTGAAACGAAAACCGCTGTAGTCCCAGAAAACCGTGCCAAAGACAAGCTCTGTGAACACACTGCATATGTACTCGTAAGCGCCCCCCAGAAGGGTTCCCGCCGCGAACAGATACGAATCGCTCCTGTTCCTTCCCCGGTACAAAACCGCCGTCAGAAGCGCGCATCCCAGCCCCCACACGATACTGAACGGGCCGTAAACCACGCTGCTGCGGCTCATCAGCCGCCCCGTGGTGATCAGACAGAACACCGTCTCCGTCAAATCCCCCAGAAACGCCCCCAGGAAAAACAGGCTGATCAGCTTGTAGGCGCTGCATCCCCGGGCAAAAACCGTCTCCGAAGCCGCTGCGCGCTCCTTTCCCTTTAAGCTCTTCGCATCCAGCGTGGGGAAGGCCGCCTCCATCCGTCTTGTGATCCTTCTGGTGATGGCGTTCTCCAGGACCCTCGAAAGCTCCGCCATCCCCTCCGTAACCTGGGAGAGCTGTTCCATTTTCTTCTGCATTCCCCGTATCGCCAGCGCTGTCCCCGCCGCGTCCAGAACAAGGATAACGGAAAGCGCCCACAACAGGATGATCCCCGCAAGACGCGGGATCAGCGCAGTCAGAGAGGCCAGAAAGGGATTCGCGAACCAGATCACAAGCACCGCAAGCAGGCCCCACAGAAGGGAATACCGCAGGCAGATAAAGCCCTCAAAATTGAAGCAGATGCCGGAATAATCCCACCACTTGCGATGGAATGCCTTTTCCAGCAGAGCGCCCGTGGCAAACTCCAGAAAGGACGCCAGGATCATTCCCCCCAGGAACAGAAAAAACAGATTGCCCTTCAGCTCGGGGAGAAAAACGGTGAAGGCGACCGCCCCCACGCCGTAGATGGGGCAAAGCGGGCTGTTCACCACGCCCCGGTTGATGAATTTCTTCCTGCGGACGGCGGCCAGCGCCACCTCCCCGCACCAGCCCGCAAAGGAATAGATAAAAAAGAACCAGCAAATCTCGTAAAATGAAAATACCATGACAATACGCTCCTCTTTCGCATTACTGCCATGGTATCATAAATCCGTATTTTTTACAGGAAGGAAAATCTTAAATAATTCTTAAAGATTGCTCAGGAGGTTTCCTTATATTTCCGGGCTTTGTGGGATATGACTGTCACCAGAGCGTGTCTTTGTCCACAGCAATATGCAAAACCCGCAAATATCCATTTACTGCCGGCCGTCAAATTCACAGATATATCCGATTTTTCCGGTAAGGGACTCTCTGGCAGCCAAAACATCATTCGGCATATCCCAATAATAATATCTTCCGTCATCCTTGCTGTAACGCATCATCACAAAGCCTTCCCTCACCTTTTCGCCGTCCTCCGCCAGCCCGTCGTAGCCTGGCTCGTCATCCGGCTCTAAGCAATGAAATCCATGGTTTTCCTGCCCCTGCCCACACATGGCGCCGATCCAAAAAGAAATATCTGTTGGAAATATCTGTTTCTCCCTCCTGAATAATCTGCCTCCAGATCCCATCCTGAATCGTATACACGTAATCATAATAAGAACCCATATTTCCTGAACCATTGCATACCAGATTCCCTTTTTCGATGTAAGTCAATCCGGAACGGTAAATGTCCACCTCATCCACATAAAGAAAGCTGTAAGTGCAGGCATCCCCAGATACGGCACATCATACTCGTGACAGTATATTTCTGATGCTCCCTCTCCGGCAATCCTTTCAGCCACTTTTCCTCTCTTCTCCGCAGCTTTATTTACGCCAGTCCAAAGTGCGCCGCCAGGGCCAGGAGCACTGACTCGCGGGTATCCGCATCAAAATCGGAACGGGTACAGGTAAAAAATCCGGTGTGGGCCCAGTCAGTCTCTTCCGGAGGATGGTACAGTGCCCAGGAATTAAAGTTATCCAAAGCCGCCTGGGGATCCGGGCAGAGCCTGATCTGCTCCATCATAAACTTTTTGTCCTCATCCTCCCGGTCAAAAAATTTTGCAGCGCAGATGTCCGGCGGGTCACAGAGCATAATAGCGACGCGGTGGTACTCGGAAATCTCCCGCAGCACATCCGGCGGTATATTGGTATCAACTATGATCTTCCTTCCGGATGCGGCCAGCTTAATCAGCTCCAGGATTTCAATCTCCACACATTCCCTGGCAACCTGCTCCGTCCAGTTCCAATGCTCCTGGGGCGTCATGCTCAGCCATTCCTCCCAACCGCTCATCGTGTCAAAGTAGCATAACCCCGGCTGCTTCCACCGGGAGAGCTTTTCCCGTGGAAACACATCATGATAATTCTCTCCGCAATGAATCATATCATACCGCTCGGAGAGCATCCTGACCATGGTAGACTTTCCCGCATAGCTGTGCCCGTTAATGAAATAGACGTTTCTTAAATAGTGTTTGATTAAATTATCGCTTATCTGTATTTTCATTCTTTCCCTCACATTTTCTTCTTATAATAAGCAAGCGCAACCAGATAAGAAAACACAAACACATCCAGCGCAAAGATCAGGGCCTTAATCAGAACCGGTTCCCGGATTCCGCCGATCATCGCCCCTGCAATGCCAACCAGCATCAGGACTTTGAGCGCGCTCTGACTGGCTCTGCTTCCGATCTGCTCCAGCCTCTCGTCGGAGTTCTCCAGCCGGCTCTGCTTAAGCTTTTCCTCATTTCCCAGCAGAATCATATTCCTCACAAAAAGAATCGCCATTCCCAGAATCAGCCCTGTACCGAATCCGCAGTATACCCCCAGTATATAGTCCGGCAGGCCGGTATCTGAGCGCCTCTCTGCAAGCAAAGCGGCCAGAGCCACCAGCGCCCCCATCCCGGCAACGGCCCCCAGCCAGATATTCCTCCTTTTGAGCACCTTCCTGTACTCCTCGTTATTCGCCGCCGTTGTGGCGCAGAAAATCCCTCTGAATTTCATAAGTTCTCCTCCTCCTTGTCAAAAATAAACATTTCCTCGATGGTCACCTGAAAAAACTGGGCGATCTTGTGGGCCAGCACCAGCGAAGCCTTATATCTGCCGCCTTCCAGCGAGATAATCGTCTGTCTGGTCACATTGACCGCATCGGCCAATTCCTCCTGGGTGACCTTCCTCTCCCTGCGGTACTGTGCGATTCTGGTCTGCATGACATCCGCTCCCTTCTGCGTATCCGTCATAAGTATAGCTCGCTTTACATTTTTAGTATAGTATGCTTTACATGATGTGTCAAGTGTGCTTTACAATTTTATCAGAAAAACACCGCGCAGAATTTCGCTCCGCGCGGTGTCCATTTCCGAACTACTTTTTCTTCCTCTGTATCTCTGTGGTTTTCAGCGCTCCATCTTCCAGAAAAACGCACTGTAAGCAGGCAGCTCGCTTCCGCCGCCGAAATCGTGAATCCTGCCGGAGATCAGATCCTCCGCCAGGCCGCAGCCCGCGTCAAAATGGGCGGTATAGGCCTCGCTGTCCGCGTTGATGGCCACCAGCACCCTCTCCCCGTCGGTCTTTCTCTCAAAAATACACTGCTTATTGGTCAGGACCACCGACCGGAAATCCCCATAATTTAAGGCCCTGGACTGGCGCTTTGCCCTGGCCAGACTGCTGATCCACTCTGAGAGCTCGTTGAACTGCGGCTGCTCAAAGCTCGCCCGAAGGGCCGGATCCCCCTCGCTTTTTTCTGCCCTGGCTCCCCACTCGCTTCCATAATAGATACAGGGAATGCCCGGCATCCCGAAGCAGAGCGCATAGATAAGGGGCAGATGCCTTTCATTGGTAAGGATGCTTGCCACCCTGGTGACGTCGTGGTTATCCACAAAGGAGAGCAGATGCTTTCCTTTATAAAGAGTCCAGTTCTCCGGGCCAAACTGGCGCATCAGGGAATGGACGATCTCAAACATGTTCATGCTGTTAAAGCTGGAAAACAGCCCCTTGTAGCACTCGTAATTCGTAGCCGAATGAAGCATGCTCTCGTTCACAAGACGGTTATAATCTCCGTGAAGCATCTCGCCCAGCAGATAAAACTCCGGCTTGAGCTCCTGCGTGAAGCTGCGCAGTCTGCGCAGGAAATTCTCATCCAGACAATAGGCCACGTCCAGGCGCAGCCCGTCGATATCAAAGGCCTCCACCCAGTATCCCACCGCATCCAGCAGATGATCCGCCACCTCAGGATTTTGCAGGTTCAGCTTCACCAGGTCGTAGTTTCCCTCCCAGCCCTCGTACCACAGCCCGTCGTTGTAGTTGGAATTGCCTCCCAGGTTGATGTGGAACCAGTTAAGAAACGGGGATTTCTCTCTGTTCTTTAATACGTCCTGGAACTGATAAAAGCCTCTGCCCACATGGTTGAACACGCCGTCCAGCACCACCCGGATCCCGTTCTCGTGGAGCTGATCCACAACCTCCTTAAAATCCTCGTTGGTCCCCAGCCGGGTGTCGATCTTCTTGTAATCTCTGGTATTGTATCCATGGGTATCAGACTCAAATACCGGCGAAAAGTAGACCGCATTCACATTCAGCCTTTTCATGTGCGGGATCCACTCCTCCACCCTGCGGATCCTGCTCACCGGCACACCGTCGTTCTCAAAGGGCGCTCCGCAAAATCCAAGGGGATAAATCTGATAAAAAACGCTTTCATATGCCCACATACTCTGCTCCTCCTCCTCAGGTCATTCTTCGTTCTGTCTCCGGGCCATATTTCCGCCATCCGACTCTTATATTTTATCATATGGAAGCCTTCCTGTATACACCGATGAAAAATACTGAACCGGTCAATTTTTTCTCCCGCCTTATTGACCGATTCAGTATTTTTTCATTTCTGAATCGCCTCTCCTGCATATTTAAACTTTAAAACACACATGCAAAAAAGGGAAAAAAAGCGGGAAATCCCCAATTTCCACAAAGTTATCCACAATGACATCTGTGTCATTATGAATGTTTTACGGCCAAATCCGGCGTCATTTTTTCCAGAATCCTTCATTATCTGACAATTTTCGCTGTTTTTGCCCATTTTTCCTGCAAAATTCCTCCAAAACAGGGACAGGCCCTTTCATCTGCCATTTTTCCACAATAAAAAAGGCATGGGAGTTATCCACATACCTTCTTCTGCCACGCCGGCGGCCGGCGCGCCTCATTTTTATAACCATGCTCCTCTCTACAGCCACTCATCCCAGAACCGCTCCACTCTCCTTTCGATCCGGGAGAGGGACACTCTCTCATAATCTGCCCACTCTCTTGGGAACAGCCTCAGATAAGGGGCCGTGAAGAACCGCTCGTCCAGAAGCACCACGATCCCCACGTCCTCCACCGTCCTTATGACTCTCCCCGCCGCCTGGAGCACCTTGTTCATTCCCGGATACCGGTAGGCAAAATCAAAGCCGTCGTCCCCCTGGGCCTGGAAATAGTCCTTCAGGATCTCCCGCTCGGTACACACCATGGGAATACCCGTCCCCACTATAATCACTCCGATAAGCCGGTCTCTTTTCAGATCGATCCCCTCGCTGAAAATCCCTCCCAGCACGCAGAAGCCAAGCAGGGTCCTCTCCGGCGTCTGATCCGGAGAGCCGGTGCTCCCGGATCCGCTGCCCGCCGCGTCCCACTCCTGCCAGACTCCCCTCTCCTCAAACCGGGCCAGAAACGCCTCCCTGCTCTCCTCGTCCATGGACTGCTCCTGAAACAGATACTCCTCCCGGGCCTCGTCCGGGTACATGGCCGAATAGACCCGGCAGACCTCCTGCATAAAGGCGTGGGAAGGAAAGAATACCATATAGTTTCCCTCCCTGCGGCTCACCACCCGGTGGATATAGGCGGCAATGTTCCCGTATTCCTGGCGGGAGCGCCTTGTGTATCTGCTGGTCACATCATCCGCTATAAACAGCCCCTGCCTGCGGGGATCGAACACCGAGCGGGCATACACCTCATAGTCCCCGGGGGAGGCCCCAAGCAGCCTCCTGTAATACTGAATGGGAAGAAGGGTGGCCGAAAAGAGGATCGTGCTCCGCCCCCGTTCCATGCACTCCCGAAGATTTTTTGAGGGATCCACGCACAGCAGCTTAATAAAAAAGCCGCCGTCCTCCTCAAGCTGACTGTAGATCACATAAGCCCGGTCCAGCTTATCAAAGATCATCTGGAAATGGGAGACCGCAAAGTAAAACTCCAGAAGCTCCTTTTTCACGGGGCTGTCCTCGTGATCCTCCAGGTAATCGTCGATGGCCCTGGAGAGCCCGATCAGAAGCCGGGCAAAGGGCTCCGCCTCCTCCCGGTCCAGGTAAACATAGTCCTCACATTCCCGTTTCATCTCCAGAAGCGCCTTATTACACTGCTCCAGCTGATACGAAACCGCGCCGTCGTACTCCTTCATCATCTTCCCCATGGCCTGGAAGTCCTCCTTGCGAAGGATTGCGCTGTACATATCCCGGCCGCGCTCCACCAGATTGTGGGCCTCGTCGATGAGAAAAAGATAATCCTCCTTCACGTTTTCCGAGAAGAAGCGCTTCAGGTACACATGAGGATCGAAAAGATAATTGTAATCCCCGATCACCACATCCGCAAAGAGGCTCAGATCCAGGCAGAACTCAAAGGGACAGACCCGGTGGGTCATGGCGCAGGCCTCGATCACCTCCCTGTCGAGATTGTCCGCATGAGTCAACAGCTCATACATGGCGTCGTTCACCCGATCGAAATGCCCTTTGGCGTAGGGGCAATAATCCGGATTACACTCGGTTTCCGGCATAAAGCATATTTTGTCCCTGGCGGTCAACGTAACCGACTTGCACTTAAGCCCATTCTCCCGAAGCAGCGAAAGGGTATTCTCAGCCACGGTACGGGTAATTGTCCTGGCGGTCAGATAAAAAATCCGCCCCGCCAGAGACTCCCCCATGGCCTTGAGGGCGGGAAAGAGGGTGGATATGGTTTTTCCCACACCGGTGGGGGCCTCCAGAAACAGCTTTCTCCTGTGATAAATCGTCCGATAGACACAGGCCGCCAGCTCCTTCTGCCCCTCCCTGTAGGAAAAGGGAAACGCCAGCTCCCGGATGGACTCTGTGCGCAGCCTCTGCCATCGGAACCGGAAATCCGCCCATTTCCGGTACTGCCCCATGAGATTTTCAAACCACTCCTCCAGCTCCTCCATGGTATACCCGAAACGAAAATACCGCAGCTCCTCCGTCTCCATATTACAGTAGGTGAGCCTCACCTGTATGTCTGTCAGACCATTCTGCTTTCCATAGATAAAGGCGTAGCACTGAGCCTGGGAGAGATGCACCGGCGCCGGCCCTCTCATCCTGCGCACATCCCGCCAGGTTCCCTTGATCTCGTCTATGACACTCGCCGCCTGCTGATCCTGCTTTTCCACCATGGACCAGTCCACCACCTGCGGCAGCTCCCCGGCGGACTTCTCCCGAATGGTAAAAATCCCGTCCGCCCTTCCCTCGATGCAGATATCATAGTCCGGCGTATGATATAAGTATTTCAGCGCCACCTCCGCCCGGTAATCCGGCCCCATCCTGCGCTGGATCATCCGGTGGATCCTCCCGCCCTCCTGCATGGAGGTCTCGCTGAACGCAAATCTTCTGTTATCTATGTTTCCGGATCGCTGGATAAATTCCACCAGCTTCCTGACCGATATCCGTATCTCCATCTCACGCACCGTTTTCCTGTAACAGCGGACAACACGCTCCGCGAACTGTCCCCATGTTAAAAAAATCCCTGTAAAGATAGTACGCTATCCTTTACAGGGAGTCAATCATTTCGCGGAATCGGATTCCACAACCGCTATATCTGTTGGTTTTAACCTGCCATCGCAAGCCGGTCCATCATTTTTTCGAATTCCGGATTATATCCATTGTAAGACACCGTGAGGATCCGGTTCAGGTCAAGACCGAGCACTCCGACAATCGACTTGGCGTCCACAGTGAATCTGTTATAGAATACATCCACATCAAAATCACATCTCGACGCTGCCGTCACGAAATCCTTTACTTCCTCCAACTTCAGCTTAATCTGCCGCTGCTCCATAATTATCACCATTCCTTTTCCATAAAACGGGGTAGAAAACGTTTTCTAGTGTCTGTAAAAAGAGTACCACCTGCTTTCCGCCCTGTAAAGTCTTTTTTCTGATACAAAGAGCCGGGTAACCGCCCCTGAAAGCAGCTTTGGAAATCGTTTTCAGCGTTATGCACTATAATTCTGCGAATCCACAGCCATGGGCAGTAACCTTTTTCTTACAATATCCATTATTGCCCATTTGCAGGAACAATATACCTCTGTTTCCTCTGAATTTTCGTCACTTTTCCTGAAACTCCGTCATGTACTTACGATATCTTAAGGGAAGCATATTCCTCTGCAGGCCGTAATTCCCTCGCTCCTTTACAGCTATGGTATGAAAAAAGTGCGTAAACAGTTCGCTGTATTTTTCTTCCCCCTCCGAAAAGGGCATGGGCGGCGCGCCCGGGACTGGCTCCCGATGATCCTTTCCGGATATCGCGCCGGGCAGGCTGTCGTGATTTTCCAGGCCGTCTCTTCCTCCGGGCTCTCCCTGCGCGCCGGATACCAGATACCAGTCCTTCCCGGCCGGGTGAAGGGCATAGATCCCCCGCAGGGTGTCGTGGATTACAAAATTTTCCAGGGGAAGCCTGTCCGCAAAGTGGGGAACCACAAAGGTGATCACATTGTTCTTCGGCCCCATGGGAGCGTAGAGGATCCCGTTCTCCAGCTCCCGGAACCGCAAAAACTCCACATGGTAGTGGGCCTCGTTGGCGGTGAACCTGGCCAGCTCGAATACCCTGTGGATATAGGGGTTTTTCAGATTTCCCATGACCCGCTTTCTGTTTTTCATGGACAGCCCGGCCACCACGGTTTTGTACACCGCCTCCCCCTTATCCGGCTGCGGGGAGGCCAGCGCCCGGCAGATGGACATGTAAGCCTCATGCCCGAGCTCCCTGCCGATGGTTCTGGCGACCTTCACCGCCTTCCCCTCGTCCGGCCTGCACTCCTCGTACACGGCAAAGAGACGGTAATTATCCTCCTGCCCTACGCACAGATGTACCTGCCCGTGGGGCTTTTTCTTTAAATATGCGTCATAAATCCCCGTGAAAACCCCCTCCAGGGAGTCTTCACAGATCAGATAATATTCTTCCATCGCTATCCCGAATATCCTCCCGTCTCAGGCGTCGGACAGACTCTGCCGCCCCCGCCGGGCTCTCAGCTTCCCGCCGCCTGCAGAAAAGCGAACTCCTGCTGATCGTCAAAGAGGGAAAGCTGCCGGTAAGTCATGCCGTCCCTGTCAAAGGGCAGTCTTTCCTTCTCCCCTGTCAGATTCCGGACAAGATAGTCCTCCTCCAGCTTCGTGGGGTACATCATCCTTCCGTTGCATGTGATAAAATACAGCGCCCGCTTTAAGGTCACGCCGATCTTTTTCAGGTCGTCAAAGGTGAGATTCCCGCTGCGCCTTGCCCTTACAATGCGCTGGGCGCTCTTAACCCCGATCCCCGGCACCCGCAGGATCGAGCGGTAGTCCGCCCGGTTGATCTCCACCGGAAACTGATCCAGATGCCGCAGCGCCCAGTCCGCCTTGGGATCCAGCAGCACGTTGAAGTTGGGTCTGTCCTCGCTTAAGAGCTCCCCCGCCTCAAAACCGTAAAACCGCAGCAGCCAGTCCGCCTGGTAGAGCCTGTGCTCCCGCAGAAGGGGCGGCCCTCCGGGAAGGGCCGGCAGATCCTTATCCTCATTGACGCTGACAAATGCGGAATAGTACACCCTCTTTAAGGCAAACTTCTGATAAAGATTCTCCGCCACCGTCATGATCTGGTAATCGCTCTCCGGCGTGGCCCCTATAATCATCTGAGTGGACTGGCCCGCCGGGACAAAGGAGGGCGCATGGCGATAAAGGGTCAGCTCCTCCTTATTCTGCGTAATTCCCTGCTGAATCTGGCGCATGGGAGTGAGGATATTCTTCCGGTGCTTGTTGGGAGCAAGCGCTTTAAGCCCGGCCGCCGTGGGGAGCTCTAAATTGACGCTCATCCGGTCGGCTAAAAGCCCCAGCCGCCGCACCAGCTCGGGGGAGGCCCCCGGGATGGCCTTCACGTGGATATACCCCTGAAAACGGTGGAGAGTGCGCAGCTTATACACCGCCTCACAGATCAGCTCCATGGTATAGTCCGGACTGCCGAGAATGCCTGAGCTCAGAAAAAGCCCTTCTATATAATTGCGCCGGTAAAACTGGATGGTCAGCTCACAGATCTCATCCGGCGTAAAGCTGGCCCGGGGGACATCGTTGGATCTGCGGTTGATACAGTATTTGCAGTCGTAAATACATTCGTTGGTAAAAAGGATCTTGAGAAGGGAGATACATCTGCCGTCCGCCCCGAAGCTGTGGCAGATCCCGGCCCTGGAGGTATTCCCGATGCCGGTTCCGTCTCCTCTTCTCTCCACTCCGCTGGAGGAGCAGGACACGTCATATTTGGCGGCGTCCGAGAGGATTCCCAGCTTCTCCATCAAAGACATGCCCTCCGCCTGCATGACTGCCGCAGGCCCCGCCTTCCGTGCGTCGCCCGGAATCAAATCTGTTCTTTCCATAGACTTATCCCTCCGGCGCTTCCGAAGTCAGACTCTCCGGAGGTCTGTCCGTATCCGCCTTTCCTTCCCGGAGAGCCTTCTTAAAGGCCTTCACCTGTTTCAGCTTCTCTCCCACCTGCGCCTCCGCCCCCTGGGCGGTGGGGATGTAATATTCCCTTCCTTTCAGGGAGTCCGGCAGGCATTCCATCTCCGTCAGCTTCTCCTGCCTGTCGTGAGCGTACTGATACCCCTCCCCGTAATGGAGCTCCCTCATCAGGCCGGTGACGCCGTTCCTGATCTGAAGAGGGACCGGCTCGTTCATCATCCTGGAGGCGTCCTGCCTGGCCTGGCCATACCCTACATACAGCGCGTTGGATTTGGGCGCCATGGAGAGGTAGACCACCGCCTGGGCCAGATTCACATCGCACTCCGGCATCCCGTTAAAATGGCAGGCCTGATAAGCCGCCACAGCCAGAGAAAGCGCCCCGGGATCGGCGATCCCCACATCCTCGCTGGCGAAACGTATCAGACGCCTGGCAATATAAAGGGGATCCTCCCCCGCCTCCAGCATCCGGGCCAGCCAGTAGATGGCGGCGTCCGGATCGCTGTTGCGCATGGACTTGTGGAGGGCGGATATGAGGTTGTAATGCTCCTCCCCGTCCCTGTCATAGAGAAGCATCTTCTTCCCGGTACACTGCTCCAGGATCTCCTCCCCCACCGTTATGGAGCCGTCCGCCTCGATCCGGCCGTTGAGCACCGCCATATCCAGGGTGTTCAGCGCCGTCCTGGCGTCCCCGTCCGCAAACACGGCGATCGCCCCCAGGAGGCGTTCTTCTATATGAATCACCTGGTTCCCCAGCCCTCTGCTGTCCGCAAGCGCATGTTTGAGGAGCCTGTGCAGATCCTGCCTGGTCAGGGCCCTGAGCACAAACACCTTACACCTCGAGAGAAGGGCGGAATTGATCTCAAAGGAAGGATTCTCCGTGGTGGCTCCGATCAGGATAATACTCCCCTTCTCAACCCATGGAAGGAACGCGTCCTGCTGGGCCTTATTAAAGCGGTGGATTTCATCCACAAAGACGATGGTCTTCTGTCCCATCATCCTCATGCTCTCCGCCTGTTTCATCACATCCTTAATTTCCTTAATCCCGCTGGTGACAGCGCTGAAATCGATAAATGACGCCCGTGTCATATGCGCAATGATACGTGCCAGCGTGGTTTTTCCCACGCCGGGAGGCCCCCAGAAGATCATGGAGCTGATCATATCCCTCTCCAGGATCTGCCGCAGCACTCTGCCCTGACCTACCAGATGCTCCTGACCAATGTAGTCATCCAGCGTCCGGGGGCGCAGCCTGCTTGCCAGGGGCGCGCTCATGTTTACTTCCTCCGAAAAAAGAGACAACTGTTCCATCCCATACCTCTTGTCAATCCGCATTTTGGGAACTCATGCTTATGAACATATGTTTGTTCCAGGATACCACATTTCCCGGGAAATGGCAACTGTTTTGTGAACATTTGTTTGATTATCTTTTTCTGAATCTGTCCTGACATCCGTATTGCCATGACTTATGGAGATCATTGTGAGCAGTAAGACCAGTCGTCCTCCCCCATCACCGGCGATCTGGAAAAAATCGCCGATTACATCGTTTTTATCCTGTCGGGACGGCGCCCCGCGCCGCCCTCGCTTACTTCCCGGAGGGAATAAAAGGAATGATCCTCCTGGCAAGCTCCGATACGCTCATGGTCTGGATCCACACCTTTCCCGGCCCGGTGAGAGTGGAGAGGAAAAGTCCCTCCCCTCCGAAGAGGATATTGGCAAAGCCCTTCACCATCTCCGAGGAGTACCCCACGCTGGCCTCAAAAAAGGCGATGTTTCCCGTATCCACCTTTATCTTTTCCCCGGCGGCAAGCTCCTTCTCCACGATGGTTCCGTCCAGCTCCAGAAAGGCCAGCCCCTGCCCCGAATATCTCTGAAGCACAAAGCCCTCCCCGCCGAACAGGCCGGATTTCACCCCCGTCACATGGGCGCTTAAGGTCACGCCGGGGGTAGCGCACAGAAAAGCGTTCTTCTGGGCTATGTATTCTCTGCCAGGTCCTGGCTCCAGCACTCTGATCTCCCCCGGAAAGCCGGAGGCCAGAGTAATCTCCGCCCCCGGTCTCCGGGCGGTATAGGTGGCCATGAAAAGACTCTCCCCCGAAAACATCCTGCCGATCCCCTTCATCAGCCCTCCCTTCATGTTGGTCTCCATGGAAATCCCTTCCGACATCCAGGTCATACCTCCTGACTGGGTATAAATACTCTCTCCCTGATCCATCGTGATGGTGAGCGCCGGCATGGGGGTTCCCGCTATTTTGTAATGCATAGATTTACTCTCCTGTTCTTTTATTTTCATTTCTATTATACTCTTATTATGCGTAACCTGCACAGAAATATCGGGAAAAGCGACCGGATATCCCGTCATCCCGTGAAGGAGATCATTCATTTGCCCTCCGCTGTCCTTCAAATGTCGGAACTTCTGTGGGATGTTCGAATTTTGTCGTA